>JAVZLH010000024.1:0-7699 GCA_038883855.1 Bathyarchaeia archaeon | reverse complement strand
GGCATCTCCCTTTCAAGGTTGGAAGCCCTCTCGCCAGCCCTTGACAATGGTATTAGGAAGAATCCTATCATCACATAAATTGGAAGTGGCACGAGGAATATGGCTGGTAGAAAACCGAGGTACACCAGGATTAGAGAGATTATGGTTACTGGGATTGTCAAGACAGATATGAAAAGCATTAGCGAAACATATGTTTCAGGGTAAATTTTGATTTTCGCTCTTTCCAGATAGTCTTTGAACTCAACAACATGCTTTAGGAAGAAAGGCGCTAACCGTCCGAAGATGCGGAAGGACCACGCTTCAAGGGTTTCTAGAAACGGCAACAGCTTTCACCTCCTCCCCGGCGAGAACTTTTTCAAAGAACTGCTTTGGACGAGCATAGTATTCGGCGATTATTGCGGCTACGTCTCTGTAGCTTCTTATGTTGCGCTCCCGCATCCATTGCAAAATCTGCTTACGCCTATCAATTTCCTCCAGTAAGTCCTTCTTACTTACTCCTAGCCGCTCTGAAATTCCAGCCAACATTATGCTTTTGTTCATCGATGGCAAATGTTCATCTTTCACTGGGTGCCACTTGAATGTGCACCGGTAGTCCTCATAATCGGCTATCTCGTTCACGTTCATCACACGCCTGTAAGCCTTCTTCTCACCGGACTTTTGCAGGTGCACCCTCTGAACTGACAAGACAATGTTCATCAGTGGAATGTAAGCTGGTGCAATGTCCATTGGTTTCTGGGTTAAACGCTTTATGGCAGAGTCTAAGTTTTCAGCGTGCATTGTGCACATGCCACCGTGACCAGTAGCAAGCGCCTGGAAAAGCACATAGGCTTCTTGTCCTCTAACCTCGCCCACTATTAGCACGTCTGGACGGTGTCTCATAGAGGTTTTAACGAGGTCGAAGAGGGTTACCTCGCCGACGCTACTTCCGCCAAGCCCATAGCTTTGTCTGGCTATTAGGGAAACCCAGTTTTCGTGGGGAAGGTTAAGCTCCGCCGTCTCCTCTATCGTGATTATCTTGCTTCCAGGTCTGATTAAACATGCCAAAGAGTTCAGAGCTGTCGTTTTCCCGGCTGCTGTTCCTCCCAAAACCATTATTGAAGCTCTGTTTTCCAGACACAGCCAGAAGTAGGCAGCCATCTCCTCGGAGAAAGTGCCAAGGTTTATGAGGTCTACTATTGAGTATGGGTCCTCCCTAAACTTCCTAATTGTGAAGGCTGTGCCGAAAGGCGTAATTTCACGCCTATAACAAACGGCAAGCCTATGCTTCCCAGGAAGCGATGCATCCACAATTGGGAAGGCTGAGCTTACGTGTTTCCCAGCCATGTGCACAAGCTTAACAACCATGTTGTCGAGTTCTTCGTCGTTTTCAAATTCTAGGTTTGTTTCTATGCTTTCATAGTTTCTATGCCAAACATAAACGGGCTTGTTCACTCCGTCACATGAAATATCTTCAATGTTCGGATCCCGCATTAACGGGTCGATTCTTCCGAACCCTACGAGGTCCCTTTCAGCATGATAGAGAATCTTGTACCATGAAACGTCTGGAAGCCATCCTAGACTTATGCGGTACTTGTCAACAATTTTTTTGGCCTCTTCGGCAAAGAACTTTCTTGGGTCGGCTATTTCCTCTTTAGGAGACTCTATTTCTGCGAGGAGTATCTCAAGGATGCGGTTGTAAACACTCCTTTCCAAGGGGTCGAGCTGCAACTCGTCTAAAATGTACTTGTACTCGCCAGTTTTTGGATTTTGCGCTATAGCTACGTGGGCGAAGGGCTCATAGAGCGGATACCGCTCCACAACCTTAAAGCCTTTAGGAATAGCCTTTGGTGGGGGTGGTGGAATAGCCACTTTTTTGGGTTTTCCAATGTTGAATTTTATTCTTATTTTCTTGATTTTTGCGAGTTTTTCTTTGAGGTGTAGTTTGGTCATGTGTCTTCTCCTGTACTTATGTTATATATCTATACACTTTGGTTATTAAATATTACGTCTTACGAAACGCTACCTTCCTCTTCTTCCTCGCCAAACGAAACCTGAATAACCTTCAACTTCACCAAGACAACAAACACAATCACAAGCAACACTGGAATAAGCACAAGCAAAATTGTAAGCCAAGGCATTCCCCCACCAGCTTTCGAAACAACAGTTAGAGAGACACCAGTAGGTGAGCCTACGTACCCAAACTTCTCAGCACTCACAGTGATCATTAAGTCCATTGTTTTATCAGTTCTCGGCGTTAAAATGGAAAACATGCAATAACCATTCGCATCCGTCATGCCTGGTTGTGAAATCAGCGTTCCAGCGCTAAGAGCAACTGAGACATTTGCGTCAGCCACTGGTCTGCCATCACATGTCACATAAACATCGATTTCAACTGGGGTTTCCGACGGCACAGAATAGGCCCTTGGAACAATAACTATTGTTAAGATTCCGGGTTTAGCAGTCAGCATCAATGAGCTTGTGTTAGTAGCAAACCCAACTTTTGAAACAATCGCCGTTATGGTAATGTTTCTTTCCTCCGAAACTGGCGGTGTTGTGAAACTGAAAATGGCGTTTCCGTAATTGTCAGTATAGGCAAACGATGGTGAAATTATTCCATCATCAGTGGACAAAGTGACGTTGGCTCCCTGAACAAATGTTCCATTGTATTCAACGTGAACTGTTACCGTCACTGTTTCCTCTGAAACTGTTTCGACGCGCTCTGCGGTAACTGTTATCTGAAACATTTTTGGCTGGACTGTTATGACTGTTTGTCCCTCACCATCAGCAAAACCTTCCTTTGAAGCATGTGCTATAATTGTCGTTATGATTTCCTCTGACGTTTGAGGGGCATTAAAAGTGAATAAAGCTCTGCCATTAGAATCCGTTAACTTTGAAGATTCAGTGAAGCTTCCACCGTTAGTTGAGGATAAAGTAACATTGGCGCCTTCGATGTGGTAACCAACCCAAGAAACATAAACGCTTACCGTCAAATTCTCACCTGATAAAACTTCAGATGGTTGGGCTTCCACTTCAACTTGGAGAGGTGGAACAACTGTCAAATACTTATGGTCGGAGCCTTCCGCAAACCCGCTTTTTGAAGCCCTGGCTATAATCCTAACGTCAGTTATCTCTTCGACGGTTGGCACCGTAAACGATGTTGTGAAGTAACCGGAAGAATTTGTCAAACCATGCTGTGGCTCAAAACTTCCTCCCTTAATAGAGAAAAAGGTTACATTAGCACCTTCCACAGGATTTCCACCCAGTGAGACATACGCCGTTATTGAAATTTCTCCGCCAGATGGAACTCCATTGCCTTCTGGAATAAGCTCTACATTTAAAGACGGCAAATTCGCTACATAAATAGCCATAGAAGCTGGACTGCTAATCTCACCAAAATCATCCATAACCCATAGGCGAGCAGCATAGTTTCCAATCGCGGTGTAGGTATGGAAGAAAATTGATAGTGTAGTCCAGTCGGTGGTGTGTCCATCTCCGAAGTCGTAACGGTACTGGTCAACTCGTCCCTCATCAGAAGAGTCAAAGCCAACGAAAGCAACCTCTTGACCAGGTGCAACCGTAGTCTTGTCGGTCCAAAGAATAGCCGTTGGCGGACGATTAATGTAATCTATTGGCGCCGTTAGGAAGAATATAAAATCAAGGTTAACGCCGTCACCGCCTACGGGGTTGCCTTTTCCATTAGGGTTTAACCATTCATGGTATGGTCCACTTGGGTCTCCCCAGTAATTGCGGGTTGCATTTACTGTGGCGTTAGCCGAAACATCCATGCCTAAAACGTTACCAATAATATTGTTGAAATTTGCCTTGTGCCCATTTCCAAGCTCATAAAAGATTCCGACCTCGTTTTGGAGAATGTAGTTTCGGGATATAACTGTGCTTACATTTGTAGAAACATAGAACCCGTAATAGTTTAAGACCATTGTGTTGTTTCTTACAACGAAGTCATTCTGGTTATAATCTTCCATTAAGAAAGATACTCCGCTTTTTCCGTTGAGGCTTACGTTGTTTCTTGTTATGTTAATGCTGAATGTTGTTAGATTTCCCGTTAAGACTACGCCGTCTCCATTTGACTCTATAATGTTAGTCTCTACTGTTACGTTGCCTCCGGATATGTAGATGCCGCTTGCAGTGTTGTTGCATATTAAGTTGTTATGTCCAACGGTCACTGAGCCATTTAACGCCATTACTCCATTTCCAGAGTTTAAGCGTATAACGCTGCTTCGAATTGTTAGTTCGCCATTCGCTATTGTTGTGCCGTTTGATCCGTACTCTATTATGCAATTTTCCAGCAACGAAGGAGGTTGCCCAGTTCCATTAAAATAGAGTGTTCCCCAGTCTCCAGGTTCAGGCATCTCCTTATTTGAGGTAAATCTTATTAGCCTATTAAATTCCGATATTCCTTTTGCAAAGAGTCTGCCATTAACTATTATTGAGAACTTTCCACCAAATTTTACCTCAACTCCTGGCTCAATGGTTAATGTTACTCCTTCACGGATAGTGACGTTCCCAGAGAGGATGAAGGGGCTGTCAACGAGGGTCCAAACAGTGTCTATGGTGATTTCTCCTTCAACATAGGTTGCCTTCGCAATTGGGAGTAAACTGTTAAACGGGAAAATGGATAAGCTGAACATTATAGCGAGGATTAAGGCTAAGATTTTCATTTTGTTTTTCATATGGATGCATCCATATATTGTGGTTAAACTATCCTTTCGCCAAGGCTTGCTTAAGCATTATGAATCTGAAATAAGACTTGGAAATACATCATACAAGTCTGCTCTGGAAGTTACTAAAAAGCAAGAGTTTTAACATAGAGAAGGCACATCATCTAGAAAACATAAAAGTTGGCGTAAACCTTGAAAGAGTTTAAAGCCATAGCCCTTGAAGACTTCCCCCTTATAAAACTCGGAGACAACATAGCAAAAATACTTGTTGAAACTGCAAGGAAAAATGGTTTGGAAATTGAGGATGGAGACATAATTGTTATTGCTCAAAAAATTTTCTCGAAGGCTGAGGGGAGAATCGTCAACATTAAAGAAGTTGTCCCGTCTGAAGAAGCTAAAGAAATTGCAAGAAAAACTGGAAAAAGCCCAAAGTTTGTGGAGCTTGTCTTGAGGGAAACAAAGGAGATCATAAAAGCTTCTAATGAAATCCTTCTTGTGGAGGACACTCGCGGCTTAGTTTGCATAAATGCTGGAATAGACAAGTCAAACATTGAAGGCGAAAGTAACTTCGCGCTTCTGCCGGAAGACCCAGACGCTTCAGCAGAAAAGTGCCGAAGAGAAATACGAAGGTTAACTGGGAAAGATGTAGCAGTAATAATATGCGACACTTATAGCCGACCTTTTAGGCGTGGGCAAGTAAACTTTGCCATAGGGTTAGCTGGAATCAAACCCTTCAAAGACTATAGGGGTAAAAGGGACCTTTACGGTTACGTTTTGAAGGTTAAGAATGTGGCTGTTGTTGATGAAATTGCTGCTGCAGCGGAGCTCCTTATGGGACAAGCCGAAGAAGCCACGCCAGTGGTGATCTTAAAAGGCTTAAAGAGCATTGTAGAATTCAGTGAAAAGTCAAGCGCAAAAGAACTGAAAATTAGAAAAGACGAGGACTTGTTTAGAGAGGCTCTTTAAACGCTTCTTTTCACCACTCCACGATGAAAAATGGGTTACTCTGTTTCTCTCCTCCAATAGTTGTTGTTGGACCGTGGCCGGGGTAAACCTTAAAACTGTCAGGCAAGTTTGCCAACTTCTTTAGTGATTCTTTCATGTCTGATTCTGAGCTTTGTGGAAGGTCTGTCCTTCCAATGGAACCAGCAAATAGGGTATCACCGGTGAAAACCTCGTTTTCACTTAGTAGGGATATGCTTCCCGGACTATGTCCCGGGGTATGCATAACTTTGAGGGCTATTTTGCCAAACTTTACATGATCTCCGTCTTTTAGGAGGATGTCTGCGGATGGTGAGGAACTGTTGAAGCCAAAAAATTTTGCGATTACTTTGCCAAAGGTTCCAAGCATAAAGGCATCTTTTTCGTGAACCAAAATTGGCGTCTGAAACTGCTTTCTAACTATTCCGTTTCCGCAAATGTGGTCTGGGTGACCGTGGGTGTTCACAATGTATTTTAGCTTTAAGGCTTTTTCTTCGATAAACTTGAATATTTTTTCCGCTTCAGAGGCGCTATCAAATCCGGGGTCTATGATTATAGCTTCTCTTGTTTCTGAGCATGCAACAATGTAACAGTTTGTGAAGAGCTTGCCAACCGTGAACATTTGGATTATCATTTCTGAACAGCCTTTTGAAAACTCGTTTCATTTAATAAACTTGTTGGCATTCATGTTTGCAGAGGAATATTTCCGTTTGAATAGTAACTCATAAATTCCAAGGCATATAATTTATTTTTGGAGATTGGAGAAGCCTTGAAATTAGATGAAATCCTAGCTGTGGCAAGCAAGTTCAATGTATGTCCAAAATGTAATTCTAGGGAAGGTTTTTGGCTTGGGATGAGGCGCAATCACGCTTATGTCCAATGTAAAGGTTGTGGGGCAAGCTTTGAACTTTTTGAGGTTTTCGCCATCAGCGAAAAGGGAGAAACGCCTAAACATTTGAAATTTTTTAGAAGATAAAACATGAAATGTTGAATTAAATTTTTGTTCTGACGTTTTTCTTGGTTTTTGTTCTAATTCTGAGTCAGAACCTCTAAAAAATTTTTAATAAACGTGCCAACCTTTCCATACGTGACCCAAAAGAGGAATGAAAATGGAAAAAAGGAAAAAGCTATTTGCGTTATTGGCAACAATAATAATTGCAACAGCAGCTTTTGCGCCTTTGCTTTTCGTAACAGTAACAGCAGCAGACCCGGCAAGCTGGTACACTAAAGTTAATGGTGTTCTGACAAGCGACTACTATTCGCTTTATCCATTCACAACGAAGAGCATAGACTTTGGACTTTCAAAGTTTGGCGAAATGATAGACTACCCGGTTACAACAGGTGTGGGTGTTGGTCTACAATATCCAGGCTATGACAGTGTTGGAACGTACGACCAGAAAGCTGGAACGTCTAGAGACCCCTTCGCCAATGAATATATTGACCCTAAGCTTTGGCTGAACGGTTGGCTTATTGACATAAGGTACACCCATAGAACTTATAGGGACAGGCATGTTCTTGCAATGGCGATGTTCGCTGACATGGCCGCTTATGGTGGAGACTGGCTTGTTGGGCATTCATACCCGTTTAACTTGGCGCCTCATGGTGGTAGGAAGACAACGGGTTACGCCTACACAGAGCCGTTAACAGTGCTATATAATGGGCCTAGGCGTTATGTAGCCCTTTCAGTAACTCATCTCTACGACTGGTTTGACAGCGACCAGGACGGGGTTGTTGATCACCCAGATGAAACATGGCCAATCGTTGATGTTGTATTAACCTTCATCTTTGAGAAGGTTAAGAAGCAAGTTATAATCTTCAAGGATATTAAGCAAGTGATAACTGGCAAGGAACTTGAATCCCCGCTTGACATACAGTTCAGCAACAGGGAAGAGTGGGACCTTGGTCCACCGCCAAGCTATGGAAGCTACGCCCACTTCTTCCACCAAGAGCTTACAACATGCTATGGTCCTGAATGGCACCTTGCACCTGGCATAATGCGCGAGTGGATAGAAGAAGACTACAACTTACGACAAGTCAGGGTTCAGCATGACGGTTATGGT
>JAVZLH010000023.1:0-9153 GCA_038883855.1 Bathyarchaeia archaeon | reverse complement strand
AACCTATAGAGAGGTATCCAATTTACAAAAGCCGACGCTGATAAATTTGACGCAAAAACCTAGAGGGGTCTAGCCTATTGCAACCCGAAAACTCCAATAAATGTTAGCCTCCGCCAACAGGAGGTATAATCGCCAAAACATCACCATTAACAAGCCTTGTTTTAAGCCCGTCAAGCGTTGAAGCGCTTCTGCCGTTTACTAGAAGTTGCAGAAAACCCTTAACGTCGCCAGTCTTGCCGTCATAAACATAATCCACAAAGCCTTTACCATAAGCTTCAGCCAACCGCCTAAGAACAGCATCCACCGTAACATTTTCGCCGTCTGGAAACTCTAAGGTTTCCTCCCGTTTGCCAACAATTTCCCTTAAGGTAGTGAAGAAACGCACCGAAACCCGCATGGTTCACGCACCAAAAATAACTTTTGCAAGCCAAAATTTAAACTGTTACATGTAAATAAGCCTACAAGGATGAGAGGCGATGTATAAATGGATGCATTGACGCTTTTCGCCATAGCTATCAGTCTAGCATTAGACGCCTTCAGTGTATCAATAGCAAGCGGAATGCAAACAAAAAGTGTCGCCTTAAAGATGGCAACATCCTTTGGAGCATTCCAAGGCCATAATGCCACTAAATAGGCTGGTCTGCGGGAATCGAACTATTAGATTTGATTTCTGGATTTGACCACTGGGCAGCCTTCATTATCTTAAGCGTAATTGGCTGTAAAATGATTTACCAAGCACTAAAACAAGAAAAACCGCAGAAGAAACAGCTAAACCTCTACACTTTACTATTCTTATCCATCGCCACAAGCATAGACGTTTTGGCGGCTGGCATAAGCTTCGCATTCCTAAAAATCTCAATCCTCATAGCAATAACAGTCATCGGAACAGTCACATTCGCATTATCGTTCTTCGGCGCCCTTTTCGGCAACAAACTAGGCGAAACATTCTCAAACAAGGTTGAGGTTGCGGGCGGCTTAATTTTAATGGTCATAGGAACAAAAATAGTGATTGAGCATTTAGGCTTAATATCGCAGCATATAAGCTATCGCGTTTAAACATAAAGTAAGGTTTATATTTTAGGGCATTTTGCTATTCGAAGTAGAAAGTGACATTCTAACCCTAAAAGGAGGATTTGATATGGCTTACTTAACAACAACAGCTTCGGGGCAACCGGTCCTCATACTCAAGGAAGGAACAACAAGAAGTCGCGGAAGAGAAGCCCAAAGAAATAACATAATGGCAGCCCGCATAATAGGCGAGGTATTAAAAACAACCCTTGGACCACGCGGAATGGACAAAATGCTCATCGACAGCCTAGGCGACATAACAATAACAAACGACGGCGCAGCAATCCTAGACGAAATAGAAGTTGAGCACCCAGCAGCAAAAATGATGGTTGAAATCGCCAAAACTCAAGACGACATGGTAGGCGACGGAACAACAACCGCCGTCGTCCTAGCAAGCGAACTCCTAAAAAGGGCTGAAGAACTCCTAGACCAAAACATCCACCCAACAATAATCGTAAGCGGTTACAGAAAAGCATCTCAAAAAGCAATGGAAATCATAAACAAAATCGCCATGCCAGTAGACATAGAAGACCGCGAAACACTGAGAAAAGTGGCACTGACATCTATGGCAAGCAAAGCCGTCGGACCAGCAAAAGAGCACTTGGCGGAAATAGCCATAGACGCCGTAAAACAAATAGTCGAACAACGCGGCGACAAACGCATAGCAGACATAGACAACATCCAAATAATAAAGAAAACAGGAAAAAGCCTCCTCGAAACTAAGCTCGTCAAAGGCGTAATAATAGACAAAGAAGTTGTCCACGCCGGCATGCCCAAAAAAGTGGAAAGGGCAAAAATAGCGTTGCTCGACTGCCCATTAGAAATTGAAAAAACAGAGTTCAGCGCCGAAATACGAATAAAAGACCCAACGCAAATGAAAGCTTTCCTAGACCAAGAAACAAAAATGCTCAAAGAAATGGTTGACAAAATAAAGGCTTCAGGCGCAAACGTTGTTTTCTGCCAAAAAGGCATAGATGACATGGCTCAGCATTTCCTAGCCAAAGAAGGAATTTTAGCAGCAAGAAGAGTTAAGCAGTCAGACATGGAGAAACTGGCGAGAGCCACGGGTGGAAGAATAATCACAGATTTGGACGATTTAACTCCGCAAGACCTAGGTGAAGCCGGACTCGTCGAAGAACGCAAAATAGGCGAAGACAAAATGATTTTCGTCGAAGAATGCAAAGACCCCCGCTCAGTCGCCATCCTCATCCGCGCAGGACTCGAAAGAATGGTTGACGAAGCAGAAAGGGCCATGACAGACGCGCTTTCTGTGGTGTCAGACGTCATAGAAAACAACAAAATAGTTGCTGGTGGAGGCGCTGTCGAAATCGAAATAGCCAAAGAACTACGCGATTTCGCCACAAAGGTAGGTGGAAGAGAACAACTAGCCATAGAAGCCTTCGCAGACGCAATCGAAGTAATACCGAGAACACTAGCGGAAAACGCTGGCCTAGAACCAATAGACATAATTGTTGAACTCAGAGCCGCCCACGAAAAAACAGACGGAAAATACATGGGAGTAAACGTCTTTACAGGAAAAATAGAAAACATGCTAAACAACGGCGTAGTCGAACCAGTCATTGTCAAAGAACAAGCAGTGAAAAGCGCTGCAGAATCCGCATCCATGATACTACGCATAGATGACGTAATAGCAGCAACAAAACCGAAAGAGGAAAAAAAGCCAGGAAAAACGCCATCTGAAGAAGGCGAAAGCGAAGAATATTAACCCCCAACTTTTTCTCAACAAACGCTCAATTTCTTTTTAACAACAAAAACATATTTATCCCCTTAAAGAGAAAACATTTTCAAAGCTCCGGTAGTATAGTCCGGTCAAACCTTACCACGCCTCTTGTAAAGGGACCATGTATAGCGGCCTCTCGAGCCGCGGACCCGGGTTCAAATCCCGGCCGGAGCACCATCATTCCGGATAAAACCGCGACGCTCGCGTAGCTATTTACGTTTGCGGAAAAGTTTGAAGCCTTCCATTTCGCACATATGGCCAAACTCTGCTTCTATTGTTGACGGCGGGCTTTTGCGGAAACTTAATAAAAGAGAACGCTGCTAGCTACACGTTTAGCTGGGAATGATTTTTGTGTAAAGGCAATAGAGAAAGAAAACCGAACAGATTGATATATGAAAAGAGTCCCTACTTGCTTCAGCATGCTTATAACCCGGTAGACTGGTATCCATGGAGTGAAGAGGCTTTTGCAAAAGCCAAAGCACAAGATAAACCTGTTTTTGTTTCTATAGGCTATTCTTCATGCCATTGGTGTCACGTCATGGAAAAGGAAAGCTTCGATGATAAAGAAGTGGCTATGCTAATGAATGATACATTTGTGTGTATAAAAGTTGACAGGGAAGAAAGACCTGACATAGATAAGTTCTACATGAAAGTATGCCAATTGATGGGAAGAAAATGCGGGTGGCCTCTTAATATAATAATGACGCCGGATAAAAAACCGTTCTTTGTTGCTAGTTATATCCCTAAAAACACTAAGTTTGGTTCAGTTGGAATGATGGATCTTATCCCTCAGATTAAAGAAATATGGAAGACTAACAGGTCTAAATTAGATGCTTTAGGAACCGAGATAAGAAATAGAATCGAAATCTTGGAGAAAAGAAGCGCGGAAGGAGACTTGGGAAAGGATGTGCTGGATTATGCCTACAAATGGTGTGTAGTAAACTTTGACGCAGAACATGGTGGCTTCAATGGTGCTCCAAAGTTTCCTATTCCTAATATCTTGCTGTTTTTGTTGAGATACTGGAACAGAACCAGAGAGAAAGCAGCTTTGGAAATTGTTGGGAAGACCCTACGTGCCATGAGGCTAGGCGGCATCTTCGATCAGATAGGTTTTGGCTTCCATCGTTACTCCACAGACACAGAATGGTTGGTTCCGCACTTTGAAAAAATGTTGTATGATCAAGCGTTGTTGGTGTTAGCTTATACAGAGGCATATCAAGCAACTGGTGAGAAAATGTTTAAATCAACAGCTGAAGAGGTTGTAGAGTATGTTTTGAGAGATTTAACTTCACCCGAAGGCGTCTTTTACGCATCTGAAGACGCTGACAGTGAGGAAGAAGAGGGCAAATTCTACTTGTGGACTGAGGAAGAAATTAGAAATACTTTAGAACGTGAAGAAACAGACTTAGCAGTTAGAATTTTCGGAATCAAAACTATGGGAAACTATGCTGAAGCTATCCGAAATCGAAACGGCAAAAATATACTTCACATTGCAAGACCACTGACAGAAATTGCTCAAGAATTTAACCTAAGTCTTGACGAACTTACCCTCAAGCTAAACAAGATTTTACGTACGCTTTTTGATAAAAGAGAAAGTCGCATACATCCAGCAAAAGATTACAAGATTTTATTAGACTGGAACAGTTTAATGATCGTTGCTTTGGCAAAAGCAAGTTTTGTTTTGAACGAACCGCGATATATGGATGCTGCAATAAAAGCCGCAGAGTTCATACTTAAAAACATGAAGAGTGAAAATGGAAAACTTTATCATCTTTACACAAAAGGCGAAAAGTCGGTAGAAGGATTTCTGGATGATTATGCATTCTTAATATGGGGCCTCATCGAAATTTACGAGGCAAGTTTCGAGAATAAATACTTGCAAACGGCGTTAGAATTAACCAAAACAATGATTGAACGGTTTTGGGATAAATCGTATGGCGGCTTCTACTTCACGGCAAAAGATGTAAATGACGCCTTCCCCAGAATAAAGGAAGTTTACGATGGCGCTATTCCTTCGGGTAATTCCGTGGCTCTACTAAATTTATTGCGTTTAGCACGGCTGACCGGAGAATTTGAATATGAAGCTAAGGTCATCCAAATCATAAAAGTCTTTTCAAAGGAAATAAAACAAGCGCCAGCAGCGCATACTTTCATGCTTATTGGCTTGGATTTTGCCCTTGGACCAACCTATCAAGTCACCTTAGTCGGCGACCTCGATGAAAAAAGTATGCACAGTATGTTAAAAGCTTTAAAAACACGATGTCTACCGAACGTTACTGTTTCATTAAAGCGAAATAACGAAGTGGGTTACGAAAAAATTGAGGATAAAGCTACTGCGTACGTGTGCCGTAATCAAATATGCATGCCTCCAACTAATAAAGCTGAGGAATTGCTGAAACTTCTTGGAGTAGACAAGCAATAAATTATTAAATCCCCAACGCTTTTTGACTCTGTTTCAGCCATGAAGTAGACAAGCGTTGTCCAAAGCCTTATTCTGGCATAAAAAATGACCAAGTTACAAAGACGTTATTACCAAAATCTGCGTGCAAGGTTTAAGGAAAAGAAGTGTTTAGTCCATAGGTTTTTCTGGCTTCTATTAGGAAACGATTTTGATTTCAGGAGCAAGCTTACCAATTTTAAGCTGACAAGGGCTACTCATTTTCGGAAAAACAGTGTGGTTTCAACACCATTCTGCAAAAAGAGGTGGAGGTCAACTGGAGATACAGCACTTATCCATTGCCCTTATTGCTGTCAACTGGATCACCCGAAAATTGCCGAAAAAAATTTGAACTTGTTGTAAACCACGGTTGAGAAGTTGCACATGTTTTTGGGGGAACCCTTATAATCGGTGTAAGCAATAAGCATGTTCGGAGGCAAAGCCTTTTGACTGGAAAGATAGGGATGGATAAGCCTATCGTTGAAATCGACGGGGACGAGATGGCTCGGGTGATGTGGAGTTGGGTAAAGGAGAGCCTTATTCTTCCTTACGTAAATTTGAAGGTTGAATATTATGACCTTCACATAACGAAAAGAGATGAAACCAACGACCGCGTTACGGTGCAGGCAGCTGAAGCCGTTAAGAAGTGGGGTGTAGGTGTCAAATGTGCAACGATAACGCCTAACGCTGAACGTGTAAAAGAATATAATTTAAAGAGGGAGTGGAAAAGCCCAAACGCCACAATTAGGAACATACTTGATGGAACTATCTTCAGAGCGCCCATAGTCCTAAACAACATACCGCCAGCGGTGAAGTTCTGGAAAAAACCAATAGTTGTTGCAAGACACGCCTTCGGTGATATATACGACGGAATAGGCGTTAGATTCGACGGCCCAGTTGAGGCAGAAGTTGTGGTTAAACAGAGCAATGGAAAGAAGCTTAAGGTTAAATTTCCCAAAATAAGTGGAGCTGGCGTAATTCAAGGTATATACAACATTGACGCTTCAATTGAAAGCTTCGCTAAAGCCTCCTTCAGATATGCGCTGGAAAACAAGTTTGACATTTGGTTTGCGGCGAAAGACACAATCTCGAAAGTTTACGACAGAAGATTCAAGGAAATATTTCAAAGTGTTTACGAAGAGGAGTTTAAGGAAAAATATGAAGAGGCTGGGTTAAAATACTGTTATTTTTTGATAGATGACGCTGTGGCCAGAGCTGTTAGGTCTGATGGTGGGTTTGTTTGGGCTTGCAAAAACTTCGACGGTGACGTGTTCTCAGATTTTGTAGCTGCGGCTTATGTAGGCAGCCTAGCCTTAATGACATCGGTGCTTTTCTCAGCTGAAGGCTATTTCTTGTCTGAAGCTGCACACGGCACAGTTCAAAAACATTACTACAAGCATTTGAAAGGTGAGAAAACCTCAACAAATCCAACAGCTATAATATTTGCTTGGGCCGCCGCTTTGAAAAAAAGAGGCGAGTTAGACAACATTAAAGAGCTTGTTGATTTCGCTAACAAACTGGAAACTGCTGTTAGGCTAACGATAGAAAAGGATAGAGTAATGACAGTTGATATCGCCAGAATTTCTGAACCACCAATAAAGACAACCGTCGGAACCGAAGAGTTCATTAAAGCTGTAAAGAAAAATTTAGAGAAAATCCTCCATTAACCCGACTTTTTAATCATTTTAATTTAGCTAATAATTTAGCCAAAAACTTCTCTCTAATGGACTTGAAGTAAAGCAAAGTTAACCCAAACGTTGAAACTGCAACAAAAAAGTAAAATACACTGTCAAGAACACCCATCATCCTTGCACCTATTAGCGGTTCGGGGGTATTTCCTCCTAGAAAAATCCAGTGACCCAGACCCATCTGCGGGAAAACAACATAAAACGGAAGATCTACCGCCCAAAACAAGCCCAAAATTTTTAATAATGTCTGTTTTTTGTTTCCAAAACTTTTTTGGAGTAGGATTAGAGCTAAAATCCATGAAGCAATGCTTGTTGTTAATGATCCCCCAAGAAGCATTACGCCATATGCATATGAACCGTAAGCAAGCCCTTCAATCATTGTTGACCCAAGAACGAAGTGTGAAGTTATGGCAATTTGAGGGTAGATTTGGAAGCAGGCTATCTGCATGTAAGTGAGAGCCCCACCCATAAGAACCCCCCATAATGCGTGACCAAGTTCGTGAACAAAATCCACCACGATTACTATAGGAGCGAATAAAGCTGCGGGTAAAAGGAAAACTTTGTAGCTTGCGGTTACTCCTATTTTGGGGAACAAAATTTTCAAGAGAAAAAACAGAATTAGAAAAGAAACAACAAACCAAAACAAGAAATTTAATGCAAATTTTGTTGCCGCATATTCTGTTGAACCGTCTAGAGAGGTTATTCGCCAAATAAGGGGATAACCATAATACTTGTTTTCGGGTATGCTAATCTGTACTTTATTTTCAAAGAGGCCGGTAGCCAGAGAGGCTATAACTCCACAAGTTAATGCCGCAAACAAGAGTTTCAGAAGAGAATTTTGCAGGTTACTCATAAACTCACCTTAACGCAGCTTACATTAATGACATCTTTATTGATAACTCTACGTTTTAGAACAGTGACCGAATAATTTTTAGGGCGCAAAACACTCTTCCCTAAAAGTGCCGATGAAGAATTTACCTGTCTGAAAGATGATGCACCCTGGGGTATCTGAGGCACAAACAACTTTTCGCCCTAAGAAATAATCTTCTTTCTAATCAAGTACCAAATGAGAATTAAACCAGCTGCGAACAGAACAAGTCCAGAAAGCATTGATGTTGCATAGCCTACTTCAAGAACCTCGTGAAGCACATAAACTACATATGTGGGTCCCGCAAAAGTTAGTAAAGCCGCTAACAACACCAATAAAGTTTTCCGCATTTTTGAGTCTATGTCAAATTTTTTCATGATTCCATATTCCCGCACAGTTTCTATACGATGATTTCTCTTATAACCCTTCCTTCACCTCGTTTCCAAAGGCTTTCATTAAGAATTTGAAAATGGAGAAGCCGGCGCCACGGTCAGCGGTAAAGCCTGTTGTTGCACCTAAAAGGCATATGCCTTCCAAGCCTTGTTCTTTTGCCAGTCCCAGCATCAAACCTGTGGCTCCGATGATTCTACCTTTGCTGTATAGTACTGCGCCCTTTTCCATAAACTCCATAGCCAATCTAGGCGAAGTTGCAGCTACATATATCTGTGTTTTTTCTTCCGAAGTTGGTACTCCACCTATGGTAACAAGAAAGCTGCAGCCAAATTTCTTGATGAAACTTAATATTTCGCTGCAAACCTCATAATGTGCCAAAACATCATTAATTGATGGTTGCGTATCCCCGATCATTAATATAAAGTCGTTCTTTTCCATAGGTGCGGCATAAAACTCGTATTTTGGCAGATGACAGATGCCTTTAGAGTCAACAGAAACATAATCTGGGAAGAAGGGCGAATATAACTCGGCAAAAGGCTTCGCCCCACAAAACTTAATTAAAAGATGAACCGCAATCTTGCCGACGTTGCCAAAGCCAGGGAGACCCTGAACGAAAACAGGATTTTTAAGAACTGGATTGTGGAACTGGCGGAAATAGGGCTTATCCATGAGTTGAACCAAACTCGATAAAGGGTATATGCAATAATAAACCTTTCTCAACTTCCTAAAAACATTTAAGAAAGCATGTATTCAGCATAAACATAGCGGGGTGGGGTAGCCAGGATTAACCCGCTGGGCTCATAACCCAGAGATCGGTCGTTCAAATCGACCCCCCGCTACCAAAAATAATAGTTTGATTTTTGATGTTAAAAATTAAATTTTTTATCATTTACTCCTCTCGCCTTTCTCGTTCTCGATTTTTTATTCATATTTGTGGGGGATTGGGGCTTTTTAAAGG
>JAVZLH010000022.1:0-10654 GCA_038883855.1 Bathyarchaeia archaeon | reverse complement strand
TAGGATTTTGAAACTTTTAAGCGCTAGAGAAATGTGTGTTTGCGAGGTTATGATAGCCCTTGATTTAACCCAGCCAACAGCTTCGCATCACTTAAAAATACTGGAAAACGCTGGGCTGGTTAAAGGCAGAAAAGAGGGAAGATGGGTATACTACAGCGTTAAGAATCCAAAGATAATTGAAAGTATGTTTCAGTAAGACTTTGCAAGCCTTAACGGTAACCGTATTTCTCTCGCAATTCTCTAAGCATCTGCTTAAGTTCATGCCTTGAAGGGAAACTTATAGCTCCCACCGGGCATCGCTTACTACATGACTCGCATCCCACTACGCAATCGTAAGGTCTGGCAACAACTGCCTTGTCGCTCTGCTTTTCGTAAACATGTTTGGGGCAGAATTCCACACATATTCCGCAGCCAATACAAAGCTCATAATTAACTGTTGGAAACCATTTAATCTCATTTCTTGGCAGCCCTTCGTCCATCTTATGCGCCAACCACCTTACTTACAGTTTCCTCAATCTTCTTCATGGCCTCTGCCGTTTCCATATTCCTCAAATCTAAAGGAATCACTTGCTTATCAAAGTCCAAGCCCTTTTCAGCAAAAGCGTCCTTAAACATTTTCCTCTGCATTTTGGGGTCGCATCCACCAATAATGTAAATTACGTCCTTATCGCCTGCTCGGAGATAATCCTTCCAAAAGCGGTCGCCATCATCAACGCATAGCTGTGGATGGACGATGGCGTATTCTACGTCAAGTTCATGTCTAACAAAGTTTATCAACTTCCACAAATTCAGCTTTGCGAATCCGGGACATTCACCAGTACAGAAACACATTATAAATCTTGGCAATTTCCTTTCACTCATATCCTTCACCTTAGCGAATGAGATAATATATTAAAATATTTAAATTTATCGTTTTGAAATGTCTTATTCGAAAGAAAAATTAGCTAAATTTGACGCAAACTAAATGCGTTAAATAGTTCAGTATGAGCACTCCACTTAAACTTTACTTAATACGATTTTAACATAAAGTTTGTATAAAGTTTTTAAATAGGCATTTTTGTTGATTTAGAGATGAGAAGTTAAACTGGCCGTTTAAAGTTCTACCCAGCTGCCCCACATGCAACGCGAAAATGAAGCCCGAAGTTGATTATCAATATTGTAGGATTTGCGGTTATAGACGTAAAAAGTTTACACATGTTCAGATGAGGGACAAATTATCCGAAAAGGCGTTGCACGGCTTGGCACAAGTATGTAGTGCACCTTTGAAAACGCTGAAGGGCTATGTATAAACTGGATGATTCTTATGGAGGATATCGAGAAATTGTCTCGCATACCTTCAAAAACTTCGGCGAGTTTACAGACGGAAACAAACTCGAAACAAAGCGACCTATGGCATTTTTACAAACGTGACGGGTGCTAGACACCGGAAATCGGAAAATGGTTTGAAGACTCAACCGTACCGCATGTTATACGTGACAATGTTGAGGCTCTTTATCAGACCGGTTAGAACATATTCAAGGGAAAAGGCCTGAATACGTTATGGCTGTTCTTGTTGACATTGTTTATTAAGCTCATGGGAATAACGTTTGACCCGTCTTGACGGTATCTTAAGTTGATAATTTGGGAAGCTTACATTAAAACTTTGGAATGATATTTGGGACATTCTGAAAGCTAAGGGCATCCGTTGTTTACGCACCCCATAGGGTATTGTTAAATTAAAGAGGGAGCAGTTCTAAATCCCCATTTTTATGGCTTCTTTTTTGAAAATTACCTCAAAATACTTTGACCCTATATATACTATAGGAGGTGATGTAGCAAGGCACCGTTAAAATAAAGGCCGTCATTGGAAATCCTCGAGCCTTGAAGAGTGCGCACACCCAATTTAAACGCTCTTCAAAGCTATTATTGTTAATACGTTGTATCTTTAAAATTTCATGTAAAATCGTAGAATTTCCGATGGCGACCTTTCTAAGAGAAAGGGAGACTTTGACTTCAAGCAGTGCTTTGTAAGAGTAGACCCCAAAAATAGAGGAAAGCAGCTTTAAAACTTTGAAATTCAAGGTCAATCAAATAACTTTCCATACTTTAACAGTGGAAAGCAACAATGAAATACCATAGAACTAAGGATATCCTCTACGTTAAGAGTTGCTTTGTCATACAAGCATTCTAAGCACAATGATTTATACACAGCTGGCTAATTTCGGAGAAGACGAGTTCACATGTAAAATTGGAGCATGGAGGAAGTTAAAAAAGCTTGTAGAGGCGGGATTTGAATATGTATGCGAAAGAGATGGCTTGCTGTTCTTTAGAAAACGCAAATGACAGAATGTTATAGATGGGGCCTCTGGTGTTATGGTGGGGTAGCTGGGATTTGAACCCAGGACCGCCAGCGCCCCAGGCTGGTATCCTTGACCAAGCTAGACGACTACCCCTCCATTTAGAGTAGAGAGGTTTTTCTCGCTTTATATTCATTGCTTCGATGTTTTCTGTTGGGTTTTTTGTGCGTGTCGTTTTTCGAGTTCTTCGAAGACTTCGCGCATTTCAAGGTTTTTTTGTGCGAGGAGCACCATTGTGTGGAATATTAGGTCTGCAGCCTCGTGGATTATGTTGTTTTTGTCCTGGTTTTTTGCGGCTAAAACGAGTTCCGTTGCCTCTTCGCCTATTTTTTGAAGGTTGGCGTCTTCGCCTTGGCTTGACAGTTTTGAGACATAGGAGTCTGGTTTCGGGTTGTTTATCCTATCCTTTATAACCTCAAATATTCTTTCCAGTATTCTGGCATCTATTGTTTTCGCTTCTTTCTCCGTCTTTAATGGTTTGTGGAAGCACGAGTACGCGCCCGTGTGGCAGCACACGCCTATTTGTTGAACTTTGAATAGGATGGCGTCGTTGTCGCAGTCGAGTATGGCGTTTTGAACTATTGAATAGTTTTCTGAAGTTTCGCCTTTCATCCAGATTCTCTTTTTGCTCCTGCTCCAAAAATGCATCTTTCCAGTAGTCAAAGTCAACTTTAACGCTTCCCTATTCATGAAAGCTTGCATTAAGACCATGCCGTTTGAAGCGTCTTGAACGACAACTGGAACCAGCCCATCAGCCTTATCAAAGTCAACTTTGCCGATGAAGTCGTCCGCCTCTTTCTCGCTTAGTTTTAGAGCCAACTTTTCACCTCAAACTGGACGTATACATACTCCTCTTTCAGCCAAATACTCCTTCACCTTCTTGACTGGATGCTGAAAACGGTGGAATATGGAGGCTGCCAAAGCCGCATCAGCCATTCCTTCAGTTAAAACTACATATATGTGTTCTGGGTTTCCAGCTCCGCCGCTGGCGATAACTGGAATGTTCACGGTTTGACATATGGTTTTGGTTAGTGGAATGTCATAGCCCAGCTGGGTTCCGTCATAATCCATGCTTGTCAAAAGTATTTCTCCTGCACCGAGTTTTTCAACAGCTTTAGCCCATGAAACAGCATCCAAGCCTGTCGGCAGTCTCCCGCCTTCAACATAAACTTCCCACCAGAACGACGTGCTTAAAGAATTTTTTTTGGCGTCTATTGCGACAACTATACATTGGCTTCCAAAAACATCCGCTGCTTGCTTGACCAATATGGGATTTCTTACGGCTGCCGTGTTCACCGAAACCTTATCTGCTCCAGAGTTAAGTATCTTCTGAATATCCTCCAAATCACGTATTCCGCCGCCAACCGTAAAGGGAATAGATATTTTGTCTGCAGTTCGCCTCACAACGTCTAATAGGATTTCTCTTTTTTCATGCGACGCTGTTATGTCCAAGAAAACTATTTCGTCAGCGCCTTCTTCCTCGTATATTGCTGCGAGTTCCGCTGGGTCGCCCTCAACCCTCAGATTTTTGAATCGCACGCCCTTAACCACTTTCCCATCTTTAACGTCTAGGCATGGAATTATTCTTTTAGTCAGCATTTTGCACCGCCTCAAAAGCTTCTTTTAACGAAAATTTTCCTTCATAAAGCGCCGTGCCAACTATGGCACCGTAAACCCCAACCTTGCTTAGGCTTACAAGGTCTTGTAGGCTGGATATTCCTCCAGAGGCAACAACTGGAACTTTAACGGTTTTCAGAAGTTTTTCAGCGTATTGTAGGGATGGCCCTTTTAAGGTGCCATCTCGGTCAACCGCAGTAAAAATTATCATTCCAACATTTAGTGTCTCCTCAGCAAAACGCGCCATCTCCACAAAATCCGCCTTTGCAGGTTCTTTCCATCCTTTAAGCATGATTTTGCCCTTTTTCAAATCTAGGGAAACTGCAACTCTTTGTGAACCAAAGTTTTTGACAGTTTTAATTATTGTTTGAGGGTTAGAGAGCAGATTTGTTCCGAAAATCACTCTGAAAACCCCCAGTTTTAACAGTTCCTCGGCTTTTTCAAAGGTTCTTAAGCCGCCGCCAAACTGCACTTTAACTGGAACGTTCTGAACTATTTTCTTAACTATATCCATATTTTCGCCTCTGCCCAGAGCCGCGTCCAAATCAACCAAGTGTATGAGTTCGGCTCCTTCACTAACCCATTTTTTGGCTGCTTCAACGGGATCTTCATAATACGCCTTCCGCCTAGAAGGGTCGCCCTCAACCAAGCGGACGCATTTACCGTTCATTATGTCAACTGCTGGTATTACAAGCATTATCCGTCACCTTTTCACGATTTTAACAAAGTTTTCGAGGATTTTCAATCCTGTTTTGCCGCTTTTTTCTGGGTGAAACTGCGTGGCGAAAACATTTTTCTTCGCAATTATTGATGGAAATCTTGTTCCATACTCTGTTTCGGCGACAATTACCTCTTCTTCTTTTGGTTGCGGAATGTAGGTGTGGACGAAATACATGAATGAATTGTTCGGTATTCCTTCCACAAGCGGGTTTTTTCGCATTATTTCTATGGTGTTCCATCCGATGTGGGGGAGTTTAACATTCGCCGAAATTTTCACTATTTCTCCCTCAACCAAGTCTAAACCATAGTTTATTCCGCCCTCATGACTTTTTGTGAAAAGCAGCTGAAGCCCTAAGCATATTCCTAAAACAGGCTTTCCCGCCACTATAGTTTCCTTTAGCTCGTTTTTTATGGGTGAAAGATGTTTCATGGCTTCTGCGAATGCGCCGACTCCTGGGAAGATTATGGCATCGGATTCTAGGATTTCTTTTTGGTTGTCTGTTATTGAAACGTTGACTCCGAGGTTTTCGAATCCTCTTTTCACGTTTCTTAGGTTTCCAACCCCATAGTTAATTATTGCGAACTTCAGCATTAAATGACACCTTTCGCGCTTGGAACAACATCTCCAATTTTAGGCTCTAGGCTGACAGCATCTTTAAGAGCTATTGCCAAAGCCTTTACAACAGCTTCAATTTTGTGGTGTAGATTTTCGCCATAAACCACCGCCAAGTGAATGTTTGACTTTGATGTTTGTGCAAGAGATGCAAAGAAGTGTTTGAGGTCTTCAACTTTCATGTCTTCGACTTGCGGTTGGTCAACTTTTAAGTCGAGGCATATGTATGGTCTTCCTCCCAAATCCACCACTGCCCTAGCCAGCGAATCGTCCATTGGCACGTATGCAAAGCCGAATCGTCTGATGCCTTTGCGTTCTTTAAGCGCCTTGTTGAGAGCTTCTCCCAGTGTTAATGCCACATCCTCGCATACATGGTGCTTCAAATCTCCATTAGCTTTCACGGTTAAGTCGAAAAGAGCGTGCTTAGCCATTGTTGAAAGCATGTGGTCTAGGAACTTCACTCCAGTGTCTATTTGGACTTCTCCTTTACCGTCTAAGTTTATCCAAGCCGAGATTTCGACTTCCGCCGTTTTCCTTTCCACTTTTGCTTCTCTATTCCGTTTCATATCTTTAATTCTCCTCTAAAACTTCCTTTAATTTTTGAATGAAAGTTTCGTTCATTTTGCGTGTTCCAACCGAGACGCGGATGCAGTTATCAAGAAGCGGTAACATTCCTCTATCTTTTACTAAAACTTTCCTTTCCCGTAACTTCTCCTTAACGGTTGATGAGTTTAATCCTTTCTTGGTTATTTTGAAAAGTATGAAGTTTGCGTCGGAGGGAAAGGGCGTTACTCCGTCAATTTCCTTTAATTTTTTGAACAACCATTCCCGTTCTTTAATTATTTGGTTGATTTGTTCGTTGAAGAATTTCCAATTTTCCAATACAAGCGTAACCATTTTTTGGGCCACAGTGTTCATGTTGAAGGGCAAAGTGATTCGCTTAAGGGATTCTATTATAGATGGGTTGGAGACAGCGAACCCTGCGCGTATTCCAGCCAAACCGAAAGCTTTAGAGAAACTTCTTAAAACGATCAGGTTGTCAAATTCCCTGATCCATTTTAATACGGAGTATTTGGCGAAGTCTACATAAGCCTCATCGATGATAACTAAACCCTTAAATTCTTCAAGTAAAGCCTTAACGCTTTCTTCCTTAAACTGTTTGCCGGTTGGATTATTGGGAGAACAGAAGATAAGTAGAGAAGCACCTTTCTGCATTTCCAGAATTTTTTCAACATTTAATTCAAAATCCGGTCTGAGGAAAACCTCGCTTTTCTTGCCTCCATATAGCTTTACGAAAAAGGTGTAGAAGGGAAATGTTGGCTCAGCAATCAAAACTTTTGTTCCGCGTTTTACAAAGGCTTTAGCTATTAAGTCTAGGATTTCATCTGAACCGTTACTTGAAATAACCATTTTTTCGTCAAATTCATAAAATTTCGAAATTGCTTTGATGGCTAAAATGCTTCGAGGTGGTGGATAAAGGCGGGGGTCAATTTCTTTACACGTGGAAGCTAATAAATTCTTAACAAAATCTGCTTTGATAACGAAATTTTCGTTAAGATCGAGCTTAACCAGATCTTCATCTTTTGTTGTGGAAGTGTGGTATTCAGCCTCGTAAACTGGAACTTCTAAGACTTCTTTGCGTAAGAGTTTTTCAATTTTCAACTCTTGAATCCCTCACAAGAACGGATTTCACGTGCGCATACAAATCTTCCAGTTTGGCAAGCGTCACCGTCGTCTCCTTCAATGTTTGCGCAGAATTTTTCTGCTGTTAAAACCTTCATTTTAGGGTGTTCTCCTTATTTTTTCAACAATTTCGTTGATTTTCTTTTCAAAAACTCGGTAGGATATTCTGTTGCATATCAGCCTACATGAGGAATCAAGGATTTTGTCGATAATTTTTAAGCCGTTTTCTTTAAGCGTTTTTCCAGTTTCGGTAATGTCAACTATTATTTCGGCAAGTCCAAGTCTGGGCGCAAGCTCTGCTGTTCCTCGCACAGTCAGTATTTCGGCTTGTTTTCCTAAGCTTTCAAAGTGTTTTCGGGTGATGTTTGGGTATTCTGTTGCGACCCTCGGCGTTCCTGTAAGGTTTTTGAGGGATCTTATTTCGGATTTTTCTGGAACTGCGGCTACTAGGCTGCAGTTTCCGAAGCCTAAATCTAACAGTTCGTAAACGTCAACTTCCCTTTCCACGATAACATCGTAGCCCGTGATTCCCAAGTCAGCCGCTCCATAGTGCACGTATAAGGGTATGTCAAAAGTTCTGGCGAAAACGATTTCAAAATTGCCTTTCGCGTCTTCCACAATGTAAGACCTGGTGTCTTCGTTTAGGCGTATTCCCATTTTCTTAACTGTTTCAATGGAGGAGTCGCGGAGACGCCCTTTGCTTGGCAAAGCCACACGAATCTTCCTATCCAATTATTAGGAAACCTCCAAAGATTTGATAAAGCCTTGAAGTGTTGATTTTTTGGCTGAGCCTTGCTTCACATCGTAAATTTCCAAAGGTTCTTTAACGGAAGAGCCGACGGAAACCACGTAGTTGACTCCAAGTTGCTTTGCGTACTCGATAACCGCTCCTTTTTCCTGTTTATCAAAGTTGGAGAAGCAAGCCACGCCAGCTTCGCGGAGAACCTTTAAAGCTTCAACTCCAGCTTTTCTGGATTTCGACTTAACAAGAACTTTCGGCTTACTTTTTCTTGGGATTTCGAACTTTTGGTTTTTCAAAGCCCAAAGACACTTTTCAACTTCAATCGCGAATCCGGTTGCTGGAAGCCTTACGCCATTAAACTTTTCCATCAAATTATCGTAGCGTCCTCCCCCGCCCAGCGGAAGCCCGATGGTTGGGATTGAGGCTTCGAAAACAACTCCAGTGTAATACTCAATTTTTCTTGTAAGCGAAAAATCGAAGAAAATGTTTTTTTCAACCCCGTAATCGCGTAAAATGTCGTCAAGTTGTAAGAGTTCTTTTAAAAATTTCTTAATTCCAGAAAGCTTTGGACTTAAATTTATGGATTGCAGTTCGTCTATTCTTTTGCAGTTTAGGAGTTGTAGCACTAAATCTTTGATTTGAGGCGAGACGCCGAAGTCTTCGGCGAACTTGTCGATTTTTGCAGTGTTTCTGGATTTTAGGATTTTTTGGAAAGCCTCTTTTTCTTGTTCTTCAAGCCGCATCATTTTTAGGATTTCCCTTAGTAGGCCAGCATGTCCCATGTCTACGCGAACATTGTCCAATCCCATTTTTTCGAATGATGAAAGAAGCAATGCTATGACTTCGCCGTCGGCTTCAGGTTTGCTGCAGCCTATTAACTCGATTCCAGCTTGGTGGAACTCTCTTAGGCTTTCGAAGTATGAGCGGCTGTATCTGAAAACGTTGCAAATGTAGAAAAGCCTTAGGGGTTTTGGTTTAGAGCCCATCTTTGTTGTTACTATTCTGGCTATGGGCGTTGTCATTTCAGCCCTTAGAGACAAAATTTTGCCGTCTCTGTCTTGGAACTTAAACATGCTGTCGATGAGGTCTGAGCCTACGCCTACAGATAGGGTATCAACAAATTCTATTATTGGGGAGCGAACCTCTTCATAGCCCCAAAGTTTGAAAATTCTTCTTAAGGTTCTTTCAATGTGGAGGTATTGTTCAACTTCCTCTGGTAGGTAATCGCGTGTTCCTTCTGGCGTTTGCAGTTTCGTGAACTTGAGCCCTCCCGTTCACCGTAAGTCCTCCAGTGGGTAATTTGTGGGTCACAACCCATATTAATCCCCAAACTTATAAACATTACGGGGACAAACCATATGCGCGTGTCAGAAATAGTCAGAATAGACTCTCGGGGAAGAGTAACATTACCATCCGCGCTCCGTGAAGCTGCGGGCTTTTCAGAGGGAATGTATGTGATGCTTGTTGCGGACATGGAGGAAAAACAGGTTAGGATAATACCTTTCGCAGACCCGAAAGCCAAACTTGTAGAATTTCATCTCGCAATACCTGATGCGCCGGGCGCGTTGGCGAAGGCAGCTTCTGTTTTGGCTGAAAACAACGTTGACTTGTTGGCAACTACGTCTAGAACGCTTAAGAGGGGAGAACTTGCAGAGTGGATAGTCATAGCCGACGTGTCAAAATGCAAATATCCACTAACGAAATTGCAAGAAGAAATTCGTGACAGGAAAGCGGCGGAGAAAGTTGAAATCAAGGAAATCCCAACATAAACTTCAAAGCAGACAACTTGCTATTAACTAGTCGATTCTTGCTCTGTAGTATAAAGAGTATTCTTTGATAACTTTGTATTTTCGCATACTAGGGTTTGTTTAAATTGTTTTATCCTGTTAGCATGGGTTCTTTTGAAAGCATTTTGTAAAGCGTGTCCAGTTTCAATTCTAAGCCTAAAATGTTGCAGATTTCTTCATCGATGATTTTTCTGGCTGAGGGTTCTGCGAATTCCTTTGGGAGTGGTTTAAACTTTAGTTTGTTGATTTCTTTGCCGTCGAAATTTTTATCATACAAGTCTAGGAGCGCATCCCTTTTCTTTCGTCCAAGCTTGTTGAAGTCGGGAACAAGCAGTTCCCGAAGATGCTCTTTCTTAAACTTAACCCAAGGTCCTTGCGTAACCTCTGCTATAGATGATAGCAATAGGAAACCAAATGTTGAGTTTATCCAGACCGCAAGAGCCTTAGCAGCATCGTTGTCCAATTTAATAGGCCACCAAACGTTCGATAGGACTTCTTCGTCCAAGTAAACTGCCAAGACAGTGTAGGTGTTTAACCGAGCCCGCTCGACTATTAGGAGTTTTCCCCGCTTTTTCCATAGGTCACGGGCTTGTCCCGCATTTTTCGGTTCCAAATATGCATTAGGCTTTTGTGAAATAGCGTTCACAATGCTTGAATCATAACCCCAAAAAGCCCTATAGACCGAACCCCTCTCACTTTCACCAACCTTAAAGGCTGCGTGAACTTGACGCACATCAGGCCCTATCTCTGCTTCAAGCTTAGATAAACTGGTTAATCGAATCCCGTCAATTACCCCTTGGTCTGGAAGGTAAACTATCCCCTTCCTTAGAAAAAGCATCACTCGATTAAGTTCCATCTGGGAAAAAATGTTGTACACTCCAAAATTGTTATCTTCTAACATAGCAGAATAAACTTCGCCGACCTTTTTCCCATGCAGCTTAAGATGATATGGTGAGGCATTCGAATTCTCAATATCGTAAAGCTTGGCACTATCATAAAGATGCTTCAACTGCGAGCCAACATAAATTGATTCAAGCTCATTAGAAGGCTTCTTCCACAAATTAACAAAAAACGTAAACCCAGATTTCTCACCACTTCTCCTCTTCCTAGCAACCAAAAGAACCTCACTCAAATCAGTGTTCTCACTAAAATTCCA
>JAVZLH010000021.1:0-13138 GCA_038883855.1 Bathyarchaeia archaeon | reverse complement strand
GAAAGAAGCGGTTTCTGAAGCCGAATTCAAAGAATTTCTCGAGTTAACCGACTTCATGAACTTCCGCTTTAACCCATTGAGGTGATGTAAAATGAGCATAGAGAACGCTCTAACTCTCACTATTACAGCTTTCGAGAAGGTCAAGCCTACAAGTGCAAAGAAGCGGGAAACATTAGCCCTTTGCTTTGAACAAGTGAAACCCATTTTAAGGGAATACATGAAAGCGAACAGCATTCCATTAATCAAGGTTGATTTGAAGACTAGAAGAGCATTGATTGTCGAGCCTATTCCTAACGCTATAAAGCAGACTTGGGTAGAACAGTGGCTTAACGATGAGCTTTCAACTGAACAACTCAAAGAATGGCTAACTTGCAAATTCCAAAACACGCATTACGTTAACTTTGCTGATTTCTTGAGAGACGTTGAAGCTTGGCTTTTGGAAAAGAAGGGAAAAAGGAGAGTGGTTTGTCATGGTTAAGAAGATTGCGGTTTACGGTAGTTATGAGGCTTGGATTCCTGTTAAACAAAGGTATTGGAAAGTTCGAAAAGATGGAGTGAAGCAGAGATATTGGAAAAAGACTAAGAGACTCAAGAAAGTTGTGCAAAGTGGTAGATATGAGTTTCATGGCAAAGGGAAAGACCTTTACAAAGCCGTAATTAAGGCTCACCAAATATATGCCTAGAGGCTTTGTCCACATTTCAGCTAAGAAGTTTCTGGAGAACCCCGAGAAATACGGTTATGAAGGTGAATGGATTGAAAAGGAAGTCGAATACTGAAAATAGTTTACCTTTCATTTTGGGATTCACTGACAGAAACACGGTAAAATTAGATTTTGATAACACGCCTTTCAAGATTGTTAAATATTGGGCTATACGGACAATGAGGTGGTTTAGGCTTAAAGGCTTCATTATTTTGAAAAGCTCAAAAAAGAGCTATCATGTAGTCTTCGACAAGAAGGTTTCATGGGAGAAAAACGTTAAAATCATGGCTTGGGTTAGCCTACTCAGTCAAAACAAGAACCTTCAGAAATGATTTATTATGCAATGCGTTAAGGGAAGTTCAACTCTTAGGGTTTCAACAAAGAAAGACAAGCCAGAACCTAGGATAGTCTATCGTTATGGCTCTCAGGATGGACAAATAGCTGAGTTCTTAGCCTACCGCTCACTCATAAAAGGAATAATCCGCAAACTCCAAAAAGAACTTCTCCAAAGAGCGGTTCAAATTGAGAAGACTGTTTAAATGTCGTTTCTCAGCTAACGCAATTTTCCATTTGAAAAGGAAACACAATTTATTAAACGAAAATGAGAAACGAAACATGAAACAAACCAAACTAAACACTATGGAGATTCTCCAAAACTTAACGGAGATAATTTCACAACAAATATCAAAAACAAAAATCTCCATTACGAAACTATGAAGATAATTTCAAAAACTACGGAGATTCTCAACTCAAAACAACATAGCAAACAAAATGAAACCACAACTCAAAAGAAACTGAAACACAACAAACGACTCATTAAACATCAACATTTAAAGGGTTTGGGATATGCTTTTTATACAAGTTCCAACGAAAATCAGCCTAAACGTGTGGTGATGTTAATGAAAATTGAAAAGCCAGAACTCGTCGCATACATCCTAATAATTGTTGGCTTGGTGCTGCTGATATTCACTTTCATCATGGCTTACATAATGCTCATCGCCGACCCAAACTTTTTGCCAGCGCTGAACCTTTCAGAAGCTTTAGGCGAAATTCTTGGACCAATCGCTGTAGCCCTAATAAGGATAATGTATTTGGGTGTTATGGGCTGGGTTGGTTCTATCGCAACAATAAGGGGTATACAGCTCTATAAAGAGTTTAAGTCTGCGGCGCGACAGCAGCCTCCGCAAGCAGCTACGTCGAAAGCTGAGGAAGAAAGGAAGTCTGAAAAAGCTTAGCAAAGACTCTGTAGTGTTGTGAGGGAAGCGTTGTCTTGCGTCAGACGATTAGGGCTATTGGCTGGTTAATTGCGTTTCTATGGATTTTCACAATCCTATTACCCGTTACAGTAGGCTTATCGTTGGCTGAGCTTCTCAAATCAAAAGCCATGGGCATCCAAGAACCCACATTTTCTTTCCAAAACGGAAACTTCTCCGTATCTATGCCTTTCTACGTGAATAATACTGGCTTTTACGACCTTTCAGACATAAGCGTAAACGTGCATATCCGAAAAGAAAATAAGACAATCTCAATGTTTTCGGCGCACCTTCCAAATGTTCCCGCTGGCGTGCTGGTTAATTCTAGCTGCGACTTCTCAGTCAGCCTAGAAGAAATAGCCTCAAAAGATAGGGGGCTTTTCACGAATGACACTGAACTTTTAGTGGATGCTGGTTTAGGCTTTAAAGTGGCTTATGTGATAGTTTTGGGAGTTTCCATGGCTTTTCCTACGTCGTGGGGTGCGCCGTTCCATAATTTGACGGCGTCAAACTTTGCTTACGACGGCGTCAATAAGTTCTACATGTTGTTGAGCTTTGAAAATCACGCTCAATTTCCAATTTATGGTTCGCTTACAGTTAAGCTGTACAATGTTGACGATGAATTTCTTGGTAACACAAGCCAACCTGTAAATGTTCTTTCTGGGGAAGCTTTCAGCAACGTTTTCGAGGTAACAGTGGACGAGCCTTCCAAAATGACAGCCAATGGTTTAATCCGCGTATACTTTGAAGAAGTGCAGATTTGGGAGGGAGAGTGGACTTCATGACCGCTGATGAAAATGCGGAAAAAAGGAGCTATAGAAAGCTTATTCCTAGAATTGCAAAGGCGACGCTTGCAACTGCGGTTGTCGCCGTCTTTCTTTTCATCGTGTGGATTTTCATTTCCATGTTTCTTTCCAGCTTTCCAGAGTACATGATGTCTTTTGCGATTTTGGCTTGGGCAACAATCTTTTTCACGTTTGCAGTTAAAGTTTGCGAAGGCACAATTTACAAATATCTCTTTAGTATTGCGCAAGCCTTCTTCCTAATAATTTATCTCTCTTACGCAACAAACTTTGGCGTTCTGACAATCAATTTTGAAGAATTCCAGTTTACTGTTGAGTTTGTGCCTTTGCTGGCGTTGATGATTGTGATTTGCTTGTTGTCTTTGGCTCGGGGAATCCTTCAAGCCTTAGAGTTCACTTCTCAAAGCCCAAGAGACTAGGCTAGGGTTCGAGGTTTTCTGGCGCTTCTATGTAACGCTTCACTTTCTGGAGAAACTCGGCTGCTGGAGCGCCGTCAACAATTCTGTGGTCGTAGGAGAGGCTTAAATTCATAACTTGTTTCGCTTCAATTTTTCCTTCAACCGCAACTGGTTTTTCGGTGATTCTTCCAACGCCTAGGATAGCGGCTTCCGGCGGGTTAATTATCGGCGTGAAAAAGTCCACGCCATACATGCCCAAATTTGAAATTGTGAACGTTCCGCCGCTAACCTCTTCTCTGGAAAGTTTTCCTCTTCTAGCCTTCTCGGTTAAGGCGTTTATGGCTTCGTCTATTTCCTTAAGCGATTTTTTGTCAGCGTTGCGTATTACTGGAACAACCAAGCCTTGCCCTGTGGCGACAGCAACGCCGACATTTATGTCTTCGAAAACTCTTATTTTGTCTCCGTCAAAGGTTGAGTTTATTATCGGGTGTTCTTTAAGCGCTTTAGCAGAAGCTCTCACAATAATAGCCGTATAGGACACTTTAAGCCTTTCATGCAGTTCAGCGGCTTTTGAAACATCAACTTCCATTATCACCGTACTGTGGGGCGCTGTTCTAAAGCTTGCAGAAACCCGTTCAGCGGATGTCCTTCTGAAACCGCTTAGCGGGATGATTTCCTTAACTTTCGGCAATAGCCCGCGGGATTCCTCTATAAACCTTTGCACATCCTCCTCAACTATTCGCCCATCTGGGCCACTTCCGACAACCATTGACAAGTCTATGCCATGTTCCTTTGCAAGACGTTTTGCAGCTGGAGAAGCGCGAATTTTCTCTTCAGCTTCAGCCTCCTCCTTAGACACTGTTTCCGCGAGGATTTCAGCCTCTGAAAAGGTTTCGTTTGGAGCTGTTATAATGGCTAAGACGGCGTTGACTGGCGCGTCTACGCCTTCTTCCGCCAAGATTTTTCTTAATATGCCTGGAGCTGGCGCCTCCAAATCATAAGTGGCCTTCTCAGAGATTATTTCAACAATTGGTTCGCCCTTTTCGACGTTTTCTCCCTCTCGCTTATACCATTTACCAACAGTGCCAACCTTCATAGTCAAACTTAGTTTTGGCATGACAACTTTAGTAACCATGGTGATTCCGCCGTTACTATCACGCTTTTGCCTCTTATTTCACTTTCGGAGAAATTTGAACATTTTGGGCAAAGGATACGACCCTATTTTGGTTTAAACATCGATTTGGGAAAACTCCTTCCATCTTACCAGCTCCACTCATTTACTTTCATACTTCCATCTACCTAATGGACAACTTTGCAGTTTTTACCTATTTCGATTTTTCAATTTGGAATTTGAATTAAAAATATGAGAAAGCATAACATGATTATGAAGGCGATTTCTTCATTTTAACCGAACATAGAACTGAGTAATTCTGATTTATCAATTTTTCATGCGTTATTTTAGATAATTTCTCTTATTGCCTTCATTATAGCCTTTTCGTTTGGGATTACATAATTTTCTAGTGGAGGACTGAACGGTATGGGCGTGTCTGGTTCAGCTACACGCTTTATTGGAGCATCTAGATAATCAAGCGCCTCTTCAGCCACAACAGCAGCAATTTCCGCAGTTACGCCCGCTGTTTTGCAGTCTTCGCTCACAACCACTAGCCTACCTGTCTTCTTGACAGATTTTATTATAGCCTGTTTATCCAAAGGTGTCAAGGTTCTCGGGTCAATAACCTCAACGCTTACGCCCTCTTCTTCAAGCTTTTCAGCCGCTTTAAGCGCCTTATGAACCATGTAAAGCGTAGCAACAATTGTAACGTCTTCTCCCTCCCGTTTTACGTCGGCAACGCCAAAAGGGACAGTGTAATCCTCTTCTGGAACCTCACCCTCCAGCGGATAAAGAAGCTTATGCTCGCAGAACACAACGGGATTATCGCCGCGGATAGCCGCTTTCAAAAGGCCCTTAGCGTCATATGGCGTTGAGGGAACAGCCACATACAAGCCTGGAATATGCATAAACCAAGCTTCAAGACTCTGTGAATGATGTGAAGCAATATTCACTCCACCCCCAAACGGAGTTCGAATAACCATCGGGCATTTCGCTTGACCACCAAACATGTAATGTATTTTTGCCGCTTGATTCGCAATCTGGTCCATAGCTAAAGCCGTTAAATCTCCAAACATGATTTCGGCTACTGGACGCATACCCGTAATAGCCGCGCCTATAGCAGCGCCGATTATAGCAGACTCTGAAATAGGTGTATCCCGAACTCTCTCGTCTCCAAATTCCGCCGCCAGGCCCTCTGTGACCTTGAAGGCACCTCCCCAATACCTACCAATGTCTTCGCCTAGAAGAAACACTGAAGGGTCTCTACGCATCTCCTCTTTTAGGGCTTCCCACAGCGCTTCCCTGTAAGTTATTTTTCGCATGGCGCTCCCCCTCACTCAAACGTAAACATCTTCTAAGGCTTCTTCAGGCGCTGGAAACGGGCTTTCCATGGCGAACTTCACCGCCTCTTCAATTTTGGATGAGGCCTCCCTCTCAATATTTGCAATTTCAGCCTCGGTAAGTGCCTTTGTCTGTAAAAGTCTCTCTTTAAAGCGCTTTATAGGGTCTTTAGCCAGCCACGCTTCCACCTCTTCTTTAGGTCTGTAACGCGCTGGATCAACCCTAGAATGCCCCCTATGCCTATACGTCTTACACTCAATAAGCGTTGGACCACCACCTTTTCTAGCCGTTTCGACCGCTTCGCTAGCAGCTTCGTAAACAGCATAAACATCGTTTCCATCAACAACTTTGCCCGGTATTCCGTAAGCAACCGCCCTATCTGCAACATTCTCGATTTTCATGACCAGTGATTGGCGGGTTCCCATGGCGTAAAGGTTGTTTTCGCAGACGAAGATTACTGGCAAATTCCATACGGCAGCCAAGTTTATGCCTTCGTGGAAAGTTCCTTGGTTAGATGCGCCTTCACCGAAGAAACATGCCACGACTTGGTCTGTTCCTCTAAGTTTTATGGAGAGGCCTGCGCCTACCGCTATGGGTATCCCAGCGCCTACCACAGCTGTTGCGCCAAGCATTCCTATGCTGAAGTCTGCTATGTGCATTGAGCCTCCCTTGCCCTTGCAGTAGCCAGTCTTTTTGCCTAATATTTCAGCCATAACTCTTTTCGGGTCCGCGCCTTTTGCCAAGCAGTGTCCATGTCCCCTATGGGTGCTTGTTATGTAATCGTCTTTTCTTAGGGTGCTGCAGATTCCTACGGCTACCGCTTCTTCTCCAGCATAAAGATGGATTGTTCCTGGAACGAGGTTTTGAGCGTAAAGTTCGAAGACCTTTTCTTCGAAAAAGCGGATTTCAAGCATCTTCCGAAGCATTTCACTAAGCCTATTTTTCGTTAGGTTTGTCGCCAAATATTTTCCATCCATGGCATTTTATGCTTTTAATACACCTTGACGCTTTTATATTCTTTTATCATTTTTATTGCTGATGGTAAATGCTTAAAAGTTTGAAAAAACCAGTCATTTTCCTTCTGCTGTTAACGATTATTCTATTTGCGATTTTCGCTTTTTCTCTATCCAGCAAAACAAGCTTGTTGGATGAAAATTCCACGCTCCTTAAGTATGAGGTGACCGCGGTTTTCGCTGGAAGCATCAAACATAAGATTCAAATCAGCAATTTGGCAACTAAAGCCATAACTGGCGGAAGACTTTTTATTCCCTTGCTTAGGAACGAGACTTCTCGTCATTTAGTACTCGTTTCAAATATTTCCTCGGCTTGGGTGCCTGATTTTTTGGTTGATGATTTTGGAAACCTTTACGCTGTCTGGGGCAATTTAAGAATTTACGGTGGGCAAAGTTTCACTGTTGAAATAAGCTATAACGTGACCTCTTTTGGAGTTCGATATCAAATAAACCCAAATCTGGTGGAAGACTACAATAAAAGTTCAAGCCTTTATTGGAATTATACGCAACCAGAAACACTGATAGAATCCAGCAGCCAAGAGATAAATTCAACAGCTCAAAATATAGTTGGCAATGAAAATGACACACATGAAAAAGTTTACAAAATCTACAACTTCGTGGTTGAGCATCTTAAGTATAAGGCTCAAGAAGAAGAAATGGGTGCGCTCTGGGCTTTAAGAAACGGCGTTGGCGACTGCTCCGAATATTCCTACCTCTTCGTAGCCTTATGCAGAGCCGCCGGCATCCCAGCCAGAGTCCAAGCTGGCTTCGCCTTCCACTATGAAAATTCGGTTGTGGAGGATGGACACATGTGGGCTGAATACTACATCGAAAATTATGGATGGGTGCCCGTAGACGCAACATGGCGCTTGTTTAACGCTCTTGATTATTTGCATTTCGGTTCTTTAAGGAGCATGTCCACCGTCATACCCTACTCAAACTTCTTCTTTAACTACACCAGCGGTCCTGAAGAAGAATTTGTCAGTGAAAAGCAGTGGTTTTCAATAAGCTCGTTGCCAAAGACAAGTTTAGACAATAGTTTTGTAGAAGATGCGGCGGACATTGTTGCAAAAATTGTAAAAGCCAAAAACGTGGTGTTTTTAGGAAAGATTCTCGGGGCTTCAACAATTTTTCCCTCAGAAGTCAACGAAGCGGAAAGAAGTCTTAAAGAAAGCATGATTTTGCTGCAAAACGCAATAGAATCGTTAGAGGAAAGTTTGCAAATGGCTCTATTAAATGCTACCGAGGCCGCCCAAAACGCCGACAAAGCGCTGCATATAGGCTGGGTGATAATTATCAAGCTGCTATCAATTTTTTTAAGCATTTTAACACTTATAATGACGGTAGTCGTTGTCTTTTTTATGAAACACGATAGAGTCCGCTGGAAGGCTCGGAAAGGCGAGCAGCATAAACAATAATAGAAAACACGACAAATTATAGTGCGAGGCGAATGGTTGAAAAAGGAACTGTCAAAAGGGCTTCGAGAGGTATTTTAGATGCAGAAATCTTATTCGAGGCTGCTGGGGATAGTTGGAAAACCTAACACTGGAAAATCCACGTTTTTCAGCGCAGCAACCATGGTTCCAGTTAAAATCGCAAACTACCCGTTCACAACAAGAGAGCCGAATAGAGGCGTGGGCTACGTGCGAACACCATGCGTCCACGAAGAATTCAATGTTAAAGATAATCCAGTTAACTCCCTATGCCTAGATGGCATCAGACTTATACCCGTAGAATTAATCGACTGCGCTGGTCTCGTGCCCGGAGCTTGGCAAGGAAGAGGCTTAGGCAACCAGTTTTTGGACGAAATTAGAAAGGCTGACGCCCTAATCCACATAATTGACGCTTCCGGCGGAACAGACAGCGAAGGCAACCTTTGTAAACCCGGCGAGCACGACCCTCTGGAAGATGTGAAGTTTCTAGAGTATGAGATAACCATGTGGATGGCAAGCATACTCAAAAGGGACTGGCCAAAAATAGCCAGAACCGCCGAGTCTGAGTCTAGAGACCTATTTTCAATGTTGGAAGAAAAACTAAGCGGTTTGGCAATAAAAAGGCACCACATTTTTAACGCCGTGAGAAGAGCGGAGTTGAATGCCGAAAAACCTACAGCATGGAGTGAAGACGATTTCCTAAAATTTGTGGATACGCTGAGGCGAATTGCAAAGCCAATGCTGATAGCTGCGAACAAGATAGATGTACCAACAGCTGAAGAAAATCTTGAAAGGCTAAAAAAAGTGGGCTATCCAGTTGTTCCATGTTCTGCGGAGGCAGAACTAATTTTGAGAAGGGCAGCGGAAAAACAACTGATAGACTATAAGCCTGGAGACTGCAACTTCAAAATTAAAGACGCTGAAAAACTGAGTGAAAGCCAAATAAGAGCCTTAGAACTAATTAGGGAAAAAGTTTTGTTAAAGTATGGTTCCACGGGCGTTCAAGAAGCCGTAAACATAGCCTACTTCAAGCTTCTAAACATGATTACCGTTTACCCTGTGGAGGATATAGAGCATTTAACAGACCATAATGGTCGAGTGCTGCCAGACGTCTACCTTGTCCCCTACGGAACAACGGCTCGCGAACTCGCATACATAATCCACACAGAGTTGGGAGAAAACTTCATCTACGCCATAGAAGCCAGAGAAAAGAAGAGAGTTGGAGAAGACTACATTCTTAAAGATAGAGACGTAATCTCAATTGTAAGCGCCAAAAAACGGGCTTAACCGGCCCAAACCTTAAGTGCCAAACCTTCTCTTACGCTTTTGAAAAATCCTAACAGCCCTCAACAAGTCTATTAATCGGAAATCAGGCCAGTAGACGTCAAGGAAGCAGAACTCGCTGTAGGCAGACTGCCAAAGCAGAAAACCGCTCAGCCTTTCTTCCCCGGAAGTTCTGATTATGAGGTCCGGGTCTTGTTTCGGCATGTGGGAAGTGTAAAGAAATTGTTCAAACAATTGCTCATCAACATCTTCAGGCTTTATCTCCCCATTTTTCACTTTTTTGGCAATTTTTCTAGCAGCATCCACAATCTCCGCTCTTCCTCCATAGGCGAAAGCGATGTTTAAGTATCGCCCATCATAGTTTTGCGTTGCCTTTTCCACTTCCGCTATAAGCTGTTGCAAATTTTCTGGAAGAAGCTTTACTCTTCCTATAACTTTAACCCGCACTTTATTCTTATGAATGCGCTCATCAACCAGAATTTTCCTGAACTCCTCTTCTGCGATGCGCATGATCTCTTCAACCTCATTCTTTGGGCGGCGAAAGTTTTCTGTTGAAAACGCGTAAAGCGTTATCGACTTGACATCAAGCTTTTGACACCAATCAAGCAATTGCTCAACTTTTTCGGCACCGGCTTCGTGGCCAAGCCATGGGTGAAGATCTTTTTCGGTGGCCCATCTTCTGTTTCCGTCTAGGATTATTGCGATATGTTCAATTTTTTCGCCGTTTTTGACCTGATGCCAGAGCCACTTTTCGTATATTTTGTATGCTCCAATTATGGAGAGGAACTTTTTGAGCACTACTTTAACCTCGCGTCTTTAAGCGCCGTTGCACATGGACAGTTTTTTCCACGTTCAAGAGGTAAAGCCCTAATGGTTTCAATTAAGATTTGCTCCATTTTCGGCATAATCTGCTTTGAAACTTCCACAACCTCCGAAGGCGTCAACCGTTCCTGCATACCCGCAGCCATATTGGAAACAAAACATAATGTTGCGTAACACATCTCAAGTTCCCTTGCCAGAACAGCCTCTGGAATACCAGTCATCCCAACAATGTCGCAGCCTAAACGCCTGAACATTTCGATCTCAGCTGGGGTTTCAAAACGCGGCCCCTCTGTGCAAACGAGAACCGCCCTATCCCACATGCGTATGCCCATGCTGTTTGTAGTTTCGATCATCAGTTTACGGATTTCTGGGCAGTAAGGAATGGAAACGTCAATATGTGTCACGGGAGCTTCATCATAAAATGTTGTATAGCGAAGCTTTGTAAAGTCCACGAAATCATGGGGTACAACTATGTCGCCTGGTTTGAAATTGCGGTTTATGGCACCAACAGCGTTCACGGCCAAAATTCGCTCAACACCCAACTTATATAGTGCGTAAATGTTTGCTCTATAATTTATCTTATGTGGGGGAGTAAGATGCTTTGGACCATGTCTAGGGAGAAACACCACTTTCTTATCATATACTTCTCCAATGTATACAAGTGGTGTGGCGTCGTAGGGTGTTCTAACCCGAGTTTCTTTGATGTCTTTAAACAATTTTTCAAAGCCTGTTCCACCAATAACTGCAAATTTAACTTCCTTTAAGCTCCTCAACTTTTTCTTCAGTCTCCTTAAAGAACTCCTTTGCTGATCTGTGGATGACAAATATTGCTAGAATGGCTGCCACGCCTATCAGGATGCCAACAGCTATTGAAAAAACAAGTTTTTCTGTTCCCCGGGCTGGATCTGCCGGGTTTATTAGAAGGTCTGAGGTGGCGTAAAGTATCTGTCTGGACCAACCGATTAACACTATTAAGGCTATGTTGCGTAGCAATTTGGCGTCACGTTCCATGTACCAGCGTATAGCCCTTCCCAATAGGACAACGCAAACTCCTACTATTATTAAGTCAACAGAGCCTTGAATAAGATAACCCATGATTAATGGGAAGTTGCTAACCCATGTTGCAAGGTCTGGTTGCAGGGGAATTCTCACCAAACCTAAATAAACGCCAACAGCTATGCATAATGCGCCAACACCTAAAGAGAAGTTTGAAATTTGTATCTGAAGCGGTGGAGGGGAGTATTCCTTGATCCATTGGTAAAAAGCTCTTAGAGCTTTGTCAACTCCAAAGCCTTTAAAGAGCATGAAAGCCCCGAAAAAAATGGGAAGCGCCAAAAGGTAATAATGCGCCAGATTGAAAATTGCGAGCACCCCCAGTATTACGAGCAGCAGTCCTGGCAATCCTAGGGTGATACGGGAATAGCGTGGATCCTCCACAATCATTTTTAGATATTTTCCAAATAATGCGGCGGTTTCCTCTATTGATTCGCTGTGTTTAACAACGATCCTCCTAATGGATGAGACTGGAATTCTAGACTCTATGAGCGGGAGAACCACCTCGTCCGAGTAGCCATCTGTAACCAAAATTACTTCGTTCGCCGGGAATGAGCTTAGTAACTCGTTTAATTCCATGACTAATTTTCTGTCTGCTCCAACTCCGCCGAGTTCTGAGCCTGAAATTGTCGCCACTTCAAAGATTTCGTCTTGTTTGTTTTCGCCTTTTAGGCGGTCATAGAGGCGTATGGCTTCGAACATGGCGTTTGCATCTGGCTCTTCTGGGTCGCGCAAAGCGAGTTCCACGGCAGCTTGAAGATTTTCTTTTCTTCCGATTAGGGGAGTTTTAATTTCAGCTTTTGCTCCCAAATCCCCATCTCTGTCAACGCATAAAATAAGAATTCTTTTTTGCCTTTTTTCCTCCGTTTCCTTTACTGCCATTTTTTCTCTGTTCTCCAATAGTTATCTATGCAGTTTTCATTTTAATCTTGCGTTTCATCATCTTTATGCGCTAGAAGTTGAAACTCCTCCCAGCTTAGTTTCTCGCCTCGCTTCAGTTTTTCCCTTGTCTCTTTTTCAAGTTTTTCTCTGAGGGCTTCTTCGCTTGTCCTTCTTTTCTTTTCTTCTTCCTCTATGATTTCCTTTTTCAACTGCGCCATTTCATTTAAAATTTTCATGATTTCTTCTTGAACTGGTTTAATCCTTTCCCTTGATTGTAGAAGGAGACTGTGCAAGGTGTCAGCCTCGCTTTTCATTTTCTTTGATTCATTGATTTTTTCCAGCATCTTCTCGTGGATTTCTTGACTTTTTCGCGCGTTTTCTTCTAATTTTTTGTGGCAGAGATCGCCTTCAGCCTCAAGGGTTTTTATTTCAGTTTGGAGCTCAAGACTTTTCTGTTTTAACTGGTCGAGCCTTCTGTAAATGTTCAGTTTAGCTTCTAGTTTTCCAGCGTGTTCCACAAGTTTCTTTTCCTCCTTTAGATCCAAGGGTGTTGTTTGAATTTTCCATTCAATTTCTTCAAGTTCCTTTTTTAGAACTTGAAGGCTTTTTGAAGGCTTTTTCTCGCTTAAAACTTTGATTTCTTGGCCTAACTTTTTTAATTCTTCACGTTTTTCTTGAGCTTTGGCTCTCGCTTCATTTCGCCGCTGTTTCAGCCTTTTCACTGTTTCATTGAATTTATCCCTCTCCTTTTTGAGCTGAGCTATTTCTAAGCGTAGACTCTGAAACTGCTTGTTAAGTTTGTCTCTTTTTTCTGCAAGTTCGTTCAGTTCAGTTTTTAACTTGTTCGCTCGTTCTCTTAAACCTGAAAGTTTTTGTTTTAGTTCCTCTATTTTTTGCGCCCTTTGTTGTTCAGCCAATCCCCCTTTCCCTCAAACATTTTGAGGTTTCCTTTTAAGTTAATTAATATTGTATTCCTTTTGTTGTAACCGTTTCCTTCGGATGCTTAACATCTACAATTTCGTTTACAAATTCTGCTCTGTCTAT
>JAVZLH010000020.1:0-13148 GCA_038883855.1 Bathyarchaeia archaeon | reverse complement strand
AGGCAACAATAATTCTAACGCCCTTTGGGGTTCTTGCTTTTAACGAAGAAAACGAGGTTGTGGATAAAGTTCTTTTTTCCAGTAAGCCCGAGGAAGCCGCTAAAGCAATAGTGAAGGTTGAATCTGGAAAAGTTGTGGATGAAGTTGCAAATTTGATTAATACGCTCAAAGCTAAAGGTTACGAAATCTTTACATTCGAGGATTCCAGCCTCGCCGCTGAAGCAAAAGAGCGCCTCGGAGTTTCTGTTGAAGTTTCTAGAGGGACAAAGGCTGGTGAGCTTGTTCGTTCAAACGTTGGAAAATTTGCTGTTGAAACTGGATTTGTAAAGCGCCTAGAAGATTTTGACGGTTGGTTGCATAACCTTACGATGGAAATTGCAAAGTTGAGGGTTAAGGGAGCTGTTGAACGGAGGGATTTAGTTATAGCTCAAGCCATCCAGACGCTTGACGACCTGGACAAGACAATAAACCTCTTCATGAGCCGCGTAAGAGAATGGTACGGCATCCATTTCCCAGAACTCGACCGCCTACTGGAGAAACATGAAACCTACGCTCGTCTGGTTGTAGAGTTGGGCAGCAGAGAAAACTTCAATGTTGAAAACCTAGAAAAGCAGGGAATTCCAAAAGCCAAAGCCGAACAAATAGTTAAGAAGGCTGAGGCGTCAATGGGCGCGGATTTGCCGGAAACAGACATGGCGCAAATTCAAGCGCTGTGCAAAAACGTTCTTAGCCTATATCAGCTGAGGCAATCCCTAGAGGACTATGTGGACAAAGTTATGGAGGAGGTTGCACCAAACACAAAGGCTTTGGTGGGCTCGCTTCTAGGTGCACGTCTAATAGCCATCGCAGGTGGACTAACAAACTTGGCTAGACGTCCAGCAAGCACAATCCAAGTTTTAGGCGCGGAAAAAGCATTATTCCGCTCATTGAAAACTGGAACAAAACCGCCGAAGCATGGGATAATCTTTCAGCACACTCTATTGCATGAAGCAAAGAAGTGGCAGAGGGGGAAAATCGCTAGGGCTTTAGCTGGCAAACTAGCCATAGCCGCGAGAACAGACGCCTTCGGAGGAAGATACATCGGCGAAGAGTTAAAGGCTGATTTAGAAAAGCGAATCGAAGAAATTCACCAAAAATATTCCGAACCGCCTAAAGTTCAAGAGAAAAAGCCAAAACGCAAGGAAAAACGGAGAAAATGGAGACATGCAAGTAAAGATTAAACAGCACCCCCAGTTTCAAGGCATTTACGTGGCTACCCTAGAAGACGGCTCCCAAAGACTTGCAACCAAAAATTTGACACCGGGAAGGAACGTCTACGGCGAAAGGCTGGTGCATTACGAGGGCGTTGAATATCGCCTCTGGGACGCTTTTAGAAGCAAGCTGGCAGCAGCTATACTGAAAGGGTTGAAGACTGTTCCAATAAAGCCAGGTCATCAAGTGCTCTACCTTGGGGCAGCTTCTGGAACAACAGCAAGCCACGTTTCAGACATAGTTGGCGAGAATGGGCATGTTTACTGTGTGGAGTTCGCTTCAAGAGCCATGCGGGAACTTGTAAGCAACGTTTGCGCTTATAGGCGTAATATGTCTCCTCTGCTCGAGGATGCTCGCCTCCCAGAAAAATACGCCCTTTTCATTCGAGGGAAAGTTGACGACATTTACTGCGACATAGCCCAGCCTGAACAAGCTAAGGTTTTAGCGGATAACGCCGATTTATTCCTTAAAAATTCTGGTTGGGTTATGCTCGCCGTTAAAGCTCAGAGTATAGATGTAACGAAGGAGCCTTCAGAGGTTTTTAGGCGTGAGGTTAAGGTTTTGGAAAGTCGCGGTTTCCGCATAGCAGACGTCATTCATCTAGAGCCTTATGATAAGGCTCACGCTATGATAGTGGCTGCTGCGGAATGAAGCACTGTTTATATCCAAGGATGTTGTTGATGTTTTTGTGAGGTCTAAATGACCTACATGGAGATGGAGAAAGTTAGAACTGCAGAGGTTGTGCTTAGGGAAGCTAACTTTACACTTTCAAGGATATGTTGCTCCCGCCCAAGCTGTTTCGACTTTGTAGCCCGAAAGAACGATAATCTCCTCTTTATAAAGATTCAACCAGACATTGACAATTTTTCCCCAACAGATTCGCATGAGCTTATGAATGTTTCCAAATGTTTTTCAGCAGCATCCATTGTAATAAGCGAAAAATCCCGAGAAAAACCGCTGGAAGATGACACGGCGTATTCTCGATACGATATTTTTGCCGTAACCTTAAAAACCTTTGAAGATATTGTGCTCCGCCAAGTTTACCCGTTGATTCAAGCCGGTCCCGGAGGGTATTATGTTGAAATTGACGGAGAAGCTATAAAGCGTAGGCGGCAAGAACTTGGCTTGTCCGTTGGCGACATAGCTGAGATAGTCGGCATATCTAGGAGAACTGTTTACGGTTACGAGAGAGGTATGGCTAAGGCTTCTGTTACAACTGCATATAAGCTTGTTTGGGCTTTGGGAATTCCTGTTGCTAAGTCTGTGGACATCTTCGAGAAGACGAAGAGAAGAAAAAAGCGTTTTCTGTCAAAGGCTAGACGTGTTATCTCTGGAAATAAGCTTCTTCAGAAGATTTTCAGAAAGTTTGTTGGCTATGAAATTACAGCGGTTAGGCGTGCTCCCTTCGACTTCGTCATAACAGTTCCGAATGAAAAAACACGTATTGTTGGCGGGGTTACAGATGAAAGAGAGCAGGGGTTAGAGAGGCGGGTTGATGAAATTTTGAGCGTAAGCCGTGTTGCCAAGGCGCACCCTGTGCTGGTAACTGATGGTAAAAAGGTTATTGACAAAGATATATATTGCATAGGCGGAGAGGAACTTCTGAGAGTTAGAACACCTGAAGACCTTCTAGCTAATGTTTAGATAAGTTTTTTCTGAAGCGAATCTTTTTCGCTTTTCACTCTTTTCGCGGGCTTCCAAGACTTCCTAACAAAATCTGGGTATTCGCCAGTTTTCTGTAGACATTCCTTGAGGAAGCTTATAGTTTTTGGGTCTGTTGGGTATCCGCATCCGAAGTCGCCGTATTTTTCCGCTAGTTCAGCTATTTCGCTGTCACGCTCCACTTTTGCGATTATCGATGCAGCTGAAACTATGGGATATTTCCTATCCGCCTTGTGCTCCGAAATTATTTCAACCTTAAACGGCAAACATTCTAGGATATGCTGTTTAAAGCGTTCTTCCAAGACATCTGAAGCGTCCACATAAGCGACATCTGGCTTAAGCATTTCTATAACCTTAGCCATGGTCTGAGCCTCCAACCTATTCAACCTATGAAGTTTTATGCCCCTTTGAACAACTGCATCAATATCCTTTGGAGAAAGCTTAATCACAGCGTATTTTTTGGCGATGCGCTTGATTTCCGCAGTGAGTTTTTCCCGTCTTTGCGGAGACAAGAGCTTTGAATCCTTAACGCCTAACTCCACAAGTTTTGGCAGATCATCTTCGCTCATTAAAACGCCAGCAATGACTAAAGGTCCAATTACCGAACCTCTTCCTGCGTCGTCAACTCCAGCTATTAGCATGATAAACCCGTTCATGGTGATGTTTAATTCTGGTATTATGAGTTTCGTTCTCTATTTTGATGCGAGAACTTTTGCTGCTTTTTCTATGAGGGTTTGATGCAGTCTATCCCTATTCTCATATGTGACTGCTATCACTTCCACGTCTTCCCGTTCTTTTAAATTCTCTACAAGTTTATCTCGCGCTTTCCAATGAACAACGCCAACAACAAGCTTTCCACTTTCAACAGCCCTTTCAACGGCTTCCCTAAATTTCTCTGAGAAAAGCTCCATGGGCCCAACCTCGTCTATGGCTACAACCGCACATTCTTTAATCGCTTTTAAAATGGCTTCAGCGCCAACACTGTTTAGGTCTTCTAGGTTAACGCGATACTTGCCAATTTGTGGACCAGTTTTCTGGTTGATATGCGCAAGCCAGCCCCGTTTTCCATCACTTAAGTCTAAGATTTCAAAACCTACCCTAGCGCCGCGAGAGCGGACCTCACGGCTAATCATCCCGCCAACACTATAGCCTTTTGTTTTTAAATCTTCAACAACTTTTAATAACACTGTTGTTTTACCGATTCCAGGATTTCCGGTCAAAAGGAAAATGCGTTTTCTCAAAATTGCCACCTTCCACACCTGTGCAAAAACCCTTAAGGTTTAACTCAGCTGAAATAAACGCTTTCATGAATCCCCGCTTATACATTTGTCCTAATATGTTAAAATGGTTTTAGGCTATTAAAACAGAAATCTAATATTCAGCTTAAAACTGTTTATCCTAGTTAAAGTGTTGCTATGGACTGAAGGTTTTAATATGAGCGGCGAGAAGGAACGCGAAGATATAGTTTCCTCGTTTGAAAGGCAACTTAGTGAATGGATAACTCGTAGGCATGGCAAAGTTTTTCGCTTAGCTTTGTTACTGGCCATAATTCTGCTTGTTTTCTTAACGTCTTTTAGGTTTACGGTGGGCGGTTTAAAAGAGTGGATTCAAATAGACCCTGCAGCCATTTTCGACACAACAATTCAACTCTTCACGATAATGAACCCGATAAGCACGATTCCAACGTTTCTCACATATACTGGTAAACTTAAGGATGTTGAAAGGCGCAAAATAACAAGCACAACAACGACAATAGTTATGGTCCTATTACTGACCTTTACCCTTTTTGGATCATTAATATTGACAGCTTTGGATGTCTCCGTTACAAACTTCAAGTTCGGTGGAGGAATCTTGCTGCTAATACTGGCGATAGACATGCTTGGCGGAATGTCAAGGTCCAAGACGATAGATATAAAACAGGTAGCAGTTGTGCCATTGGCTACTCCACTTCTTGTTGGACCCGGAACCATGACTACTCTTATTGTTTTATCAAGTAGTTACACTATAGTAAACGTTTTAATTGGTGGTTTAATGGCTGCCATAGGTGTGTACCTTACGCTCCACTTTGCCCCTCTGCTTGTGTCCGCAATCGGCAATAACGGCGTTCAAGCGGCAAGTCGAGTGATGGCCGTAATATTAGCAGCGATAGCCTCGCAAATGATACATTCAGCCATGCTGGAATGGGGTATAGCGTCTGCATGAAAAGCGAAAAACCAAAGAGTGATTTTCCAACAGAAATTGTTAAGGAAGGCAGAGTTAAAGTTCTGGTTCCAAGACTTTCAGCTTTCGTAAAAGAACCGAGTGAATATGCGCCTTCTAAGGCTCCAGTTTTCTACAATCCAGTTATGGAGTTAAACCGCGACATAGCAGTTTTAGCTCTGCAAGCCTATCAAAGAATGGTGAACCGCGAAATCTGCGTATGTGAGCCTTTGACCGGCTGCGGTGTTAGAGGGGTGCGCTTTGCAGCGGAAGTTGATGGTGTCAAAAAGGTCTTAATCAACGACATTAATCCGAAAGCTTCTGAACTGGCAAAATACAATGTGCAGCTAAACGCCTTAACCAAATGTGTTTCTGTAAAAAATGAAGATGCAAATCTCTTTTTGAGCCGTTATGCCGCTCCGCGCAAAAGATTCGATGCCATAGATATAGACCCCTTCGGTTCACCTGCACCATTCCTTGATTCTGCCGTTCGAGCCCTACGTGACGATGGTCTTCTAGCTGTAACAGCAACGGACATGGCGCCCCTCTGCGGCGTCCACCCAAAAGCATGCATACGCAAGTACGGCGGAAAACCTTTGCATACGGAATATTGCCACGAAATAGCCGTTAGACTCGTGGCTGGATGTCTAGCAACCACGGCGGCAAAACATGACATGGGCGTAAACATACTTTTTAGCCATAGCACAAATCATTATGTTCGTATCTACGCAAAAGTAAATTACGGTGCAACAAAAGCTGATGAAAGCGTTGGGAAACTGGGCTACATACTACATTGCTTCAATTGTTTTCATAGAGAAACTGTAAGCAAACCCTTTACAAACAACACAAGCAGCGTATGCCCAGAATGCGGTTCAGAAATGGACTTTGCCGGCCCACTATGGCTTGGAAAAATCTTTCACTTCGATTTTTGTGAACTAATGGAAGAAGATGTTAGGAATAGAGATTTCGAAAAAAAGAAAAAAATCCGCAAAATCTTGTCATTAGCAAGAAATGAGGTTGATGCACCGCCAAATTATTATGTAATAGACAAAATATGTGATAAACTGGGTTTTCCGGTTCCGTCAGTTAAAGAGGTTATAAGAGCTTTAAGGGAGAAGGGGTTCCAGTCAACGCTTACCCACTTCAATCCAAAGGGAATAAAGACAAATGCGCCATCTGTAGATGTGAAGAAAACGTTACAAGAACTACATAGCGTCACCGTTAAACGCTACATGACAAATTTTAAATAGTAACATAGAACTAACAAAGTCTAAAGCGGGTGATTTGATGAAAGAAAAAGCCATCTTAACCTTTACGGTAGCTATTATATTAGCGTCGATGCCGGCTTTTGTATCTCTAACCAAGGCTGCTCCCAGCTTGGACGTTTATGGCTACGTCGACAAAGTATACTATAAGCCAGGAGAATCTGGGACATTAAAATTCTGGGTGTATAATTCTAGTCCTGATGGTGCCATTCTCAAAAACATTACAATAGAATATCCATGGTACAGTCCCATCTGGGGGGGCAACCAAACTGTCACGATCGCAAATGTTGTAATTTCTCAAGATGAAAATTATAGTGCTACAGATACATTCAAAATACCGGACGATTCAAGGGCAGTTAGTGGTGCTATCAGATTTATAGTCTATTACGAGTTTGGAGGGAACATATACTCCCATACAGACAGTGTGCCGTTAAGCATCGTTACGCCATATCCAATGGCGCTTCAAAACATGGATGATTTAGTAATGCTCTTCACAATTCTGGTGGTGCTAGTGATCGTCTGCACAATAATACTTGCTGCAGCAATATTCCTCTCAGGCCGCAAATCCAAAGTTGCCTGGAAAACTGAAGAAACAGAGTAATAACCCACATTTTTCCCAACACTTTTTCCATTTTGTTTAAGTAATAGATCTATGTTTATAATTCAAAGCGTTTGGAGGTGCCGTAAAACTCGGAAAAGTTTTAGTCACATCCGCATGGCCTTACATAAATGTCACACCTCACCTCGGCAACCTAGTAGGGTCTGTCTTGTCCGCAGACGTTGTTGCCAGATATTATAGGTTAAAAGGTGAAGATGTTCTGTTTGTCAGCGGTTCAGATGAACACGGCACACCCATAGAAGTTGAAGCCGTAAGGCTTGGTATACATCCAAAAGAGTTGACGGATAGAAACCACGCGAAAGTGTCAGAGTTGTTCAAAAAATGGGGGATATCCTACGACAATTACACAAGAACAGAAAGCCCCGTGCATAAGGAGTTCGTCCAAAACCACCTATTGAAAATATACAAAAATGGTTACATATTCACGCAGGAAACGCCGATGCTGTACTGTGAAAAATGTAAGCGTTTCCTGCCGGACAGGTTTGTTGAGGGAAAATGCCCTTATTGTGGTCATGAACGTGCACGTGGAGATCAATGTGACTCTTGCGGAAGACTTTTAGAACCCACAACATTGATTGAGCCCTACTGTGTAATCTGCAAGGGTAAGCCCGTAGTGAAAAATACAAAACACTGGTACATTGACCTCTCAAAACTTTCAGATAAGCTTACGGAATACTTAGAGAACAATAGGCAGTTTTCAACTAGTACAAAAAACTTCAGCATAAACCTTGTTAGAGAGGGGCTAAAGCCAAGAGCCGTAACAAGAGATGTTGGATGGGGGATATCAGCACCTTTCCCCGGTGCGGAGGACAAGACGATTTATGTTTGGGTTGAGGCTGTTTTGGGTTATGTTTCAGCAACGATAGAGTACTTTAGGAATCATGGTGAACCCGAAGGGTGGAGGGAATACTGGTTTGACAAGAATGCGAAAACCTTGTACTTTGTGGGGAAGGATAACATTCCATTCCACACGATAATTCTTCCAGCGCTGCTTTTAGCTTCAGGCGAAGATTACAACTTGCCATGGAACGTCTCAGCCACAGAATTTCTCCAATTTAAAGGCGAAAAAGCTTCAAAAAGCCAGAGAATCGGCATATGGATAGATGAAGCCCTAGAGCTTTTCCCGCCGGATTATTGGCGGTACTTTCTAATATCGACGAGACCTGAAACGAAGGACACAAACTTTTCTTGGGAACTCTTCATTGAAAAAGTTAATGCAGATCTAAACGACACCTTCGGCAACTTCATCCACAGAACACTGAAATTCGTTAATACGCGCTTCAAAAATGTAATCCCGAAAACTGAAACCTTAGATGAAGATGCAAAACAGATTCTGAAAATGCTTAAAGAAAAGGTTAATGAGGTTGCAGAAGAAATCGAGGAATGCAAGCTTCAAGCAGCAGCAAACACCATGATGAGCATAGGTCGCTTGGGAAACCAATACTTAAACGATAAGGAGCCATGGAAACTAATAAAAAGAGACGAAGCCAAAGCAACCAACGTCATCTATGTGGCTGTACAAATTGTTAAGGCATTGGCAATAGTTTCAGCTCCTTTCATTCCATTTACAGCAGAGGAAATTTGGAAAACTTTGAGGCTGGAGGGAAGCGTCTTCAACCATAGATGGAGTGAAGCACTAGAACCCTTGCCGCCAAATCACATAATAGCTGAGGCTAAACCCTTATTCCGAAAAATAGAGGCTGACGAACGCCAATTAGACGAGATGCTGGAAAAGGTTAGGAAAAAACTAGCAACATCTCCTTAAAGGCTTTAGATGGTTGTGAGGCTTCTGCAAGTCAAAATAGACCTCCACGTTCACACGCATTACTCCTATGATGCAATAATCAAGCCGGAAGAACTGGTTTTTTACGTGAAAAAGTGTGGACTAGATGGAATAGCCATAACAGACCATGACACGATTGAAGGTGCCATAAAAATGGCAGGAACAACCGACTGCCTAGTCATCCCTGGAATCGAAGTTACAAGTTTAGATGGGCATGTCATCGGACTTAACATTGAGGAGCAGATTCCGCCGAAACTCAGCGTAGCCGAAACTGTTGACAGAATCCATGAGGCAGGCGGCATAGCCGTGGCTTGTCACCCCTCAGCCTTTTTTAAGGAAAGTTTGGGAAAACATACTAACGCCAAGTTCGATGCTGTGGAAGTGATAAATTCTTCTTCAATTCCCTTCAACCGTTCAGTAAAGCGAAGCCAGAAAATAACTTCCATTCTTGGAGTTGTCAAGGTTGCTGGAAGCGACGCCCATTATGGTCCAGAGATAGGTTGCGCCTACACAGTTGTTGACGCAGAACTGGATACTGACAAAATTGTTAAAGCCATAAGTAAGGGCTTATGTGAACCTTTCGGCAACGCAATACCCTTAGGGACAAGGTTGAAAAGAGAATTTCTCTCCCTTAAAAAGAGGTTTAGGCTTTAGGAAAAATAATAATGGAGAAAGGAGACCTCTTAGAAATTTTCCATCTGGTATAGGTTAAGCTCTATTCCCAAAGGTTTTTCCGGTTCAGCGTAGGGCTCCAAATTGTACAATTGAGGCGCAATTGTTCCAAACCCGCTTAAGATATGCGGCGAATTTATGCCCGTCATAACCAAAGTGACCTTGAGTTTTCCGTCTTCCTCCGGATTAACCCGCGCTCCCCAGATGACAAGGGCGTTTTCATCCATCATTTCGGTGACGATTTCTCCAACGCGGTTTGCCTCTTCAATAGTCATGTGCGCATCGCCTGTGACATGTATTAGGGCTCCAGTTGCCCCAGCATAATCCACGTCTAAGAATGGGCTTCTTAAGGCGTTTCGCACTGCTTCTTCCGCGCGGTTTGGCGCATCTGATTCGCCGACGCCTATAACCGCCACCCCGCCGCGTTTAACAATTGTTTTGAAGTCTGCGAGGTCAAGGTTTATGAGGCTTGGCGCCGAAATTGTCTCCACAATTCCCTTAATCATGTTCGCCAAGACTTGGTCTGCAAATTTGAAAGCCTCATTTATTGGCAAGTGGGGCACAAGCTGCATCAACTTGTTATTGTCTATAACCACCACAGTGTCGCATTGTCTTCGCATCTCTGTTAGGGCGTTAGCTGCATACTCAATGCGTCCCTTTTCAATTCGGAAAGGCGTTGTAACCACACCAACTGTTATTGCACCCTTTTTTCTCGCGATTTCCCCGATGACTGGCGCGGCTCCTGTTCCTGTTCCGCCGCCGAGTCCAGCTGTTATGAAAACTATGTCAACGTTTGAAAACAGTTCCTCGATATGCTTTCTAGACTCTTCTATTGCCGCTTTCCCCAGCTTCGGGTCGCCGCCAACTCCAAATCCTCGCGTAAGTTTTTCGCCTATCAAAATTTTCCGATGAGCCTTTGAATTCCTTAAGTGAAGTGCGTCCGCGTTTACTGCCACACACTCTGCACCAGTTATACCCATCTCCATTAATCTTGTTACCGTGTTGCTGCCAGCCCCTCCGACGCCGACAACCATTATTCGGCAGTTTGCAATCTGCGGGATGTTGCTTTCTATTCTAGTATGTCCGTTGTACTTAAGCAGATGCTCTGTTTGGTAAATTTTAGCCAACCTTGGTCCTCCGCCAAACTTCAGAATTGATCAAATCACGGATAGCTACACGAATTGCCTCAGCTCTGTTGGGGTAGAACTTCTCGTTCACAAGCTGATCTAAAGCCTTTAAATAAGTTTCAGGCAGATAGAGCGTAATTAACTTCATTCAAACTCTCCCTCCTAGGTAAGCTTCAGAATGAGCGAATAAAATGGATATATCTATGTAACATGCTTTAAATATGTTTTAAATATGTTGGTTTATTTCCTTATAAGCTTTTTAGAATCAGCGTTTCAAGTTTCTGTTAATTCGCGTTTGCGGAAATCTCTATGTTTTTATTGGTTGTTGAAGCATTTAATGTTTTGTGATGGGAAGGTAATGCGCGTTTTCATTCAGAGTTTCGGTTGTTCAACGAACTTAGCCGATGGGGAGGTTTTGGCTGGTTGTTTAGCTGAGGCTGGATACGAAATTGTGGATTCAGTTTCTGCCGCAGACCTCGTTGTTTACAACACTTGTGCTGTTAAAGGACCCACGGAAAACAGGATGATAGAACTTTTGAAGCGAGTTCCGCCAAGTAAAAAACTTGTTGTTGCTGGTTGTCTGCCACTAATAAATTATGAAAGGCTTTATAGAGAAACACGTTTTGACGGGGTTGTTGGACCTGCAGCAGGCGAAAAGATTGTTGAAGTTGTTAGGCGTGTTTTTGAAGGCGGAAAGGTTGTGGCGGTGGAGGAGGCAGTTAACGCTAAACCGAGACTTAACCTTCCTAGGCTGCAGCTAAATCCAGTCGTAAGCATAATCCCGATAAGCTATGGTTGTTTAGGCTCTTGTGCTTATTGCTGCGTGGTTTTCGCTCGGGGACGTTTACGAAGTTATAGTGTCGAAGAGATTGTTGAAAGGATGAAAGGGGACTTGGAAAAGGGTGTTAAGGAGTTTTGGATTACTTCGCAAGACACGGCATGTTATGGAAGAGATTTAGGTGCGAACCTTGCGGAGTTGCTTAATGCCTTGCGCAGCATAAAAGGAGATTTCAAGGTTCGGGTTGGCATGATGACTCCAAACATGGTGGCAGATATGCTGGACGAGTTAATTCAAGCTTTCAAGAGCGAAAAAATCTTCAACTTTATCCACTTACCCGTGCAGAGTGGAAACGACCAAATTTTGAAGCACATGCGCAGATTCTACTCTATAAGTGACTTCAAAAGAATCGTGGATGCTTTTAGACAAGTCTTTCCGGAAATAACCATGGCAACAGATATTATCTGCGGTTTTCCCGGCGAAGACGAGAAGGCATTTGAGGAAACGCTGCAGTTGATTGAAGAAGTCAAGCCAGACATAGTAAATGTTTCAAAGTTTTTTGCCAGACCAGGAACAGCAGCAGCTGAAATGAAAGATGATTTTGTGCCTCTTCAAGAGATTAAGCGTAGAAGTGTTTTAGCGAGCAACCTAGCCCGAAAAATTGCCTTAGAAAGGAATAGACGTTGGGTCGGCTGGTCTGGGGAAGTTTTGGTTGATGAAGTTGGAAAGTTTCCTGGTTCATGGGTTGGACGCAACTTTGCCTACAAACCTATTGCAATAAAAAGCGCTGAGAATCTACTCGGCAAAACTTTGCATGTGAAGATTCTAAGAGCCTTTTCAACCCATTTAGAAGGCGAAATTATCAAATAATTTTTATGCAGATACGCACTAATTTAGTTCGGAGATGAAATATTGAGTGAAGAAAACTTTGTGGAAGTTGGAAGGGTAACCCACTTCTTCCCAAAAATCAGCGTTGCCGTAATTGAGCTTACCGCGCCTTTGGCTGTTGGAGACACCATAGCAATTAAGGGACCTACAACGGATTTTGAGCAAACCGTTGATTCCATGCAGATTGAACACAAGAATATTCAGAGGGCTGAAGCTGGACAAAGTATAGGATTGAAGGTTGTTCAAAGGGTTAGGGAGAAGGACAAAGTTTACAAAAAGCTTTAGGATTCTTTAATCTTCGTTTCTTTATATTGTCGTGTAATTTTTGTTGGATTTTTCTGAATTTTCTGATTAATCCGATAAGTTTTAATATGCTGACTGACTCCATAATTCCTAATGGCTGGTTGTATGAGCAGTATGGGATGCTGTAAAGTTGAAGCAATAATAACTTTAGACTCGAAAGGCCAAATAGTTCTCCCAAAGGACATTAGGGAAAAAGCAGGATTAAAGCCCAACGACAAATTGGCTGTTGTCTGCTGCCAAGAAAAAGATAAAAGTGAAGTATGCTGCCTCATAATGGTTAAAGCAGAGAATCTCGAAGAGCCCGTGAAAAAACTCTAGAACCAATTTTAAAGGAGATTCTCAAATGAAGACACCTCAGGGGAATAAAAAAGTTAAGAAAACCGTGAGAAAAGGTTATGCGAAAATAGCAAAAAGCCAATGCTCACGCTGTAGCCCAACAGCCCCGGCACCCAAAGGAACTTGCTGCACTGAAACAGTTCCCCCAAGCCTCGGATGCGGGAACCCCATTGCTATGGCGTCTTTAAAAGTGGGAGAAACTGTTGTTGACCTTGGCTCTGGCTTTGGCTTTGACTGTTTTTTAGCCGCCAGCAGGGTTGGAGAA
>JAVZLH010000019.1:0-15617 GCA_038883855.1 Bathyarchaeia archaeon | reverse complement strand
TAGGGCTTCCAAACCCTGGAATAGATGAATTCGACAAGGAAATCGAGGAGGCAAAGAAGGTTTTAGGAGCCCCCTTAATTGTCAGCGTGTATGGCTACTCAAAAGAAGAGTATGCAACAGTAGCTTGGAAGGCTGCGGCTGCTGGTGCTGACGCTGTTGAACTTAACATTTCATGCCCCCATGTTAAAGAAACAGGCTCCGAAATCGGGCAAAACCCAGAAATTGTGAAAGAAGTTGTTAAAAACGTTAAATCAGTCGTTTACAAGCCTGTTTTCGTTAAGTTATCCCCGAATGTAACTGACATAGTGAAAATAGCAGAAGCAGCTGTGGAAGCTGGCGCCGATGCTTTAACAGCCATAAACACGGTTAAAGCCATGGCAATAGACACGGAAACAGCAATACCCATTCTAAGCAATAAAATCGGCGGGTTGTCAGGACCAGCCATAAAGCCCATAGCCATAAGATGTGTATACGAGATTTACGAGAAAGTAAAAGTGCCAATTGTTGGATGCGGCGGAATAACAAACTGGCGTGACGCTGTAGAATTTATGTTGGCAGGCGCGTCAGCAGTGCAAATTGGAACAGCCGTGGCCCTAAAAGGATTAGGCGTTTTTAAGGCTGTAGCCCGCGGAATAGACGCTTACCTTAAACGGAAAGGTTTCAAGAGCGTGAATGAAATTGTCGGCTTATCGCATCGCAGCTAACAAATTAAGAACAACAAGGATTCTACGCGTGGAAACTGAAAGCCCAAAAGTGAAAACCTTCACCTTCAAAGACAAAGCATGCGCAAAAGCTAAACCAGGCCAGTTTCTCATGCTTTGGATTCCAAAGGTTGACGAAATACCATTAAGCATAATGGACATGAACGAGAACGGCGAAGTTTCTGTGGCTGTCAAAAAAGTTGGAGAGGCAACAGCAATGCTTCACAGAATGAAAGAGGGCGAAATCATAGGTGTTCGCGGACCCTTCGGAAACAGCTTCACTTTAGAAAATGGGAAAGCTTTAATTGTCGGCGGAGGAACTGGTTTAGCCCCGTTATTGTTTTTAGCTAAAAAGTTGGCTGCTGAAAAGGCGAAAATATTTTTTGTGATGGGCGCCGAAACAAAGGATGAGCTGCTTTTCAGAGAAAGAATCGAAAAAATATGCGGAAAAGAAAATCTTATTGCAACAACTGAAGACGGCAGTTACGGCGTCAAAGGTTTAGCAACAACCCCCCTAAAACAACTTTTAGCTAGGGAAAACTTTAATGTGATTTACACTTGTGGACCGGAAAAAATGATGCGGGAAGTTTTTGATTTAGCCGAAGAGCATAGAATACTTTTAGAGGCAAGTTTGGAACGTTTGATGCGCTGCGCTATAGGCTTATGTGGAAGCTGTGTTGTAGGCAAGTATCGCGTTTGCAGAGACGGCCCAGTTTTCAATTCAAATCAGCTGAGGCAGATTAAAGGCGAGTTTGGAGTTTCAAAAAGGGACTTCAACGGAAAACCGATGCCGCTGGAATAATATGGCGCTTATTCCCTTTCACGCACTCGCCTTCATGTTCTTATACTTTAGGTATAAGCGGAAAGTTGACCCGTTGGCTTTGGCGGTTTCAACAACATTCATAGATTTAGAAACCCTTTACTATTTGCTTATTTGGGAACCATTAGACCATAGGCTTTTGCACGGCTTCCTTCTAGCCTTAACAATCTACCCGATACTGGTTGCTTTTGGAGTTTATGCCATTGAGCACTTATTTGAGGAAAGGTTGTGGCGTACATATGGTAGGTTGCGGCTTGAACCCGTCAAAGTGCGCTATCCTTTAGGGACTATTTATTTGAACAGTTTTCTGGGAGGCTTCAGCCACGTTTTCTTGGACATGTTCACCCATAAAGACATGCCTTATGTGATATATCCCATAGCGTATGGCAACCCGTTCTACATTGGACAAGCATCAATATTTGTTGACGCAACAGTAATCCTGTTAGCAATATACTCTTGCTTCGTCTGGTTAAGAAAGCAACCGCCGAGTCTGAAATGTTTTGCGAAAATGTCATAAATTAAATCCTTGCATAACATAATATTTGGTGGAAAATGTTTGAGCAAAACGAGATAAGTAAAATTACACTTGTGTTTGAGGCTGTTGGCAACCCGGTGCGCTTCAAAATATTGATGTTAGTTAACGAAACTGAAAGACCTCTCCACATCAAGGCTGTTGCGAAAATTTTGAAGATGGATTATGCTGCAGTTTACCGCCACGTGAAAATTCTTGAGCGGAGCGGTCTTCTGGGGATTTATGAGGTGGGACGGTCTCGTGTACTCTACTCTAAAAATGCGGATGTAATAAAACAGATAATTGAGTTAGCAAAGATGATGCTGCGAAAATCGTAACATAATTTAACTAATTTACTAAATTAAGTTAGCAAAATTTAAATATAATTTTATCACAAACACTATACACTTCAACGGTCACAGGTGGGTTTCATATAAAACTCAATACAACAACATTAGCGGGTACAACAATTTTAGCCGCTCTCGTAGTTGTTTTCGATTACACATTAAAATACTCAAACCTAAAAATACCCTTTCCATTGATGCCCGTTTTAAAATTTGACTTTACAGGCGTACCCATCGCTTTAGCCATGTTGCTTTTCGGTTTAATCCCAGGCTTTTTCACATCCATAATTGCTTTAATCGCCATATTGGCGCGCAGCGGAGACATTGTAGGAGCGTCAATGAAAGCCATCGCTGAGTTCTCCACTATAGTGGGGATGGCTATAGGTCTTAAGACTGCCAAAAAAATCAGATTAGCCCTCATGTTCACCATGGGGCTCGTAATGAGAGTTTTGGTGATGCTACCTGTCAATCTGTTACTTATTTCTTTTGGAGTGATGAAAGTCCAAGGAATGCTAGCTATAGTGGTTTTGCTAATAGGGGTCTTCAACATATTTCAAGGCACCGTAACAATCTTTGGCGGTTACTCAATTTACGAAATCATCAAAAGACACATGCCATCCATCCCAAATAATTCAAAGTAAAGTTAATTCCTTTTTAGGATTTGCTTTAATAGCTGCAGCCTAACCACAACATATTGACGCTAGAAATCCATATGGGGATGATGAGGGTTAAAATTTGAGCGCAAAAATGGAATCGGTAACTTTCCATTGTGGTGGTAGGCGAATTTTTGGAAATCTTCATTTACCCTATAAAGGGGCGCCTTGCATTATTGCCTTGCATGGTCTTGAAAGCGATAAGGATAGTAGTAAATGGCCCATCATAGCTTCTAAGCTTTGCAGGGAGAGTTACGCTTTTTTAAGGTTTAATTTTAGAGGTTGTGGGAATGGGTTGGAAAAAAGCGAGGGATTGTTTGAGGAAACATGCCTAACGAGTAGGATTGAAGATTACAGGGCTGCTATAAAATTTCTATGGGATAGTAGCGAGGTGGACGTTAATAGGCTTGGTGTCATCGGCTCAAGTTTCGGTGGAATGGTGGCTTTGGCAGCGCAAAACAAGCGGATCAAAGCAATGGTTGTTATGGCTACCCCCTATAAGATTCCAGTTTTGGGCGAGTCCAGGCTCTCTCGGGAGCTAGGCATTTATGAGCTCCCGTCGGGTAGAAGGCTGAAGGATAAGTTCTTCAAAGATTTAGAAAAGTATGACTTGTTGAAAGCTGTGAAGAAGGCTCCTCCAATACTAATAATCCATGGAAGCATGGATGAAATTGTCCCTGTGGAACATGCATTGAAAATTTATGAAGCCGCTCCAGAACCCAAAAGGCTTGAAATCATAGATGGGGGTGATCACACTTTTTCTAGGGTTGAGCATTTAGATAGGGCTATTAATCTAAGCCTCGAATGGTTTAATAAGTACTTGTGACAGCTCAAAATTAAAATTCTTTGAGACTAAGAGTCTTAGGGGCTTGAGAATCTTCCATAAATTTTAAGAACTGTTGCATACGACAATGTAGCGATGTAAAATGAAGATAAAAACTGTTTCAATAATAGTGCTTATAGTGTTTTTGGCTGTGATTTTAACGTTGCCAACAAATGTTCGGCAAGCCAAAGCAACTGACGGTTTCGGCTACATATATATTAAGGCTGATGGAAGTATTAACCCGCCGGATGTGCCAATTTCGAAAGACGCTGAAAACGTGACTTACTCTTTAACAGCGGACATTTACAACAAAACCATTATCATAGAAAGGGACAACATCATATTTGACGGTAACAATTTCAAAATATCCGGACCAGAAGAGTATGGACGCTTCGGAATAAACATAACCAGTAGAAATAATGTCACCATCAAAAACACCGTAGTTGAAAAATTTTCATAGGTGTATACGTGCGTTCTTCAACCAAGATTACGATTACTGGAAATAACGCGTCACATAACAAAATCTTCTATATTATGGAGCCGGACTTTGAAATTATTTGGGAGGGGTATGGAATTGCAATTCATAATTCAAATGAAACCATCGTCTTCAACAATACTTTGTCAAATAATTTATGCGGAATTGACATCGGGCAGTCTAATGACACATGCATAGATAGCAATAAGATTTATGACAACGAACAATACGAGTCAACGTCGTCAACATGGTATGGCTGGGGCGTTTACATTCGTGGATCCAAAAATATTACGACTATAAATAACACAGCCTTAAACAACGGTGTATATGGAGTATATAGCACCTCAGAAAATGTTGCCATCGGCGACAACACCATTAAAGAGCATACCTATGGGGTTCTTGTTGCTGGCTATAGTGGCGGCGCGCCCCGCAATTACATCATTGCCAATAATTCTATTGTTTCAAATCTTTATGGCGTTTATTGCTCTAATTCCCAAAACCAAACCATCATGAATAACAATGTTTCCGCTAATTCCTATGGAATCTACCTTTACGGCTCCATGCATAATACGGTTATTAATAACACGCTTTTCAAAAACGTCGAAGGAATAACCCTTGAAACTTACACAAACAACAGCAAAATCCTTTTCAACACAGTATTAAACAACTCTCAAGGAATCCGATTCACCCAATCCAACAACACAATTTTCGGAAACATTGTTTCCTCCAACACAAACGATGGCTTAATCATACACTATTACTCTTCCAACAACAAAATCTCAAACAACAACATCACCATAAACAACATAGGGATAACCCTCACCTACGACTGCTACAATAACAAGATTTTTCACAACAACTTCATAGACAACACGCAACACGTTCTCACCGACGTAAACAGCACATGGGATAATGGTTATCCGTCAGGCGGCAATTACTGGAGCAATTACACGGGTGTTGATTTTAACTGTGGTTCTTTCCAGAACGAAACTGGAAGCGATGGAATAGGTGACACTGCACATAGTATCAACATGAATAACACGGATGGTTATCCGCTTATGGCGCCAATAAACACCTTCAACGCTGGAATTTGGGATATGGAAAGCCGCTATATCGAAGTAATAAGCAACTCAACAGTTTCAAACTTCAAAGTAAGCATGGCAGAAAAAGTGATAAGCTTCAATGTCACCGGCGAAGCAGGCTCGGGCATTTGCAGAATCATAATCCCAAACGCTATTGTCAACACGTTATGGCTCGGCAACTATGTGGTACTTGTTAATGGATTGGCAGTAGAGTTTAGAAACTGGACAGATGCAGAAAACACCTACATTTACTTCACATATCCACATTCAGAACACGAAGTCACCATAATACCAGAAATTCCACTCAACCCAATACTTTCACTACTACTGCTTACCCTAGCAGCCGCTACAGCCCTAACCAAAACAAAGCAAACAAAAACATCTTTCAACAAAACTCCTCTTTTTCTAAACCGTTCTCTTTATACGATTCAGAACATTTTAGAGCCTGCCTTTTCAATTAACAGCAACTAATGGAAGCATCTTATTACAGTTTTTGAATAAGGTTTTTGAGGGGTTAAGGGCAATAGAGATATCATAAAAATATTAAATGCGAAAGCCAATACCGCCAAATCAGACTCTGCCTGCATAACAGTGCAATAGTCCCTGTTGGAGGTTACTTAATACCTATACGGCCATGCACGGAAACAGAGCCAATAAGACCACACCTAATAGGCATAGTAACTATTGCTGTAATCTTTATAAAATTAAAACCTAAAACAAAAAGGAAACATTAAAACACCGTGCGCAACTCCTAAAATTAGAAAGTTAGCCGTGGGTAAAGGTTATATGTTGCATGGGGTATTTTGGTGTATTTGCGGGTGCAATGGGATGAAAGGTGACTGTCAAATTCAAAACCAATTTTGATTTAACGCTTAAGCCAGATTACCGCCCGCTTGAACTTGAAAAGGAAATCCGCGAGTTCTGGGAGAAAAACCAAATACAAAAAAAGCTCATGGATTTACGCGAGAAAAATCACGTTGGCGTTGCGGGTTATGTTGAAGGACCGCCCACGCTGAATGGCATACCGCATATAGGTCATGCCAGAGGACGTGTAATAAAGGATTTGCGTTACAGATGGAAAACAATGCAAGGCTTTTTTGTGCCTTTCTGGGCTGGATGGGATTGTCAAGGCTTGCCAGTTGAGTTGGAAGTTGAGAAGCTTTTAGGAGTTAGAAACAAGCGGGAGCTTTTAGAAAAAGTTGGTGAAGAGCGTTTCATAGAAGAGTGTAAGCGGGCCATTATGAAATATCATAGGGAGTGGGTTGAAGCTGACAGAAAACTCGGCGTCTTCATAGACCAAGAAAAGGCTTACTGGACATATAAGGATGAGTATATCGAGCGGGAATGGCAATATTTGAAACGCGCTTGGGAACAAGGGCTTTTAGAGGAGGGTTATTATGTTGTTGCCTATTGCCCAGGATGCCAAACAAGCCTAAGCAGCGCCGAAGTGGGCTACGAAGACTCTTACAAGGAAGTGGAAGACCCGTCTCTCTACTTCAAATTTAAAGTGGCAAACAGCCAAAACGAGTATTTTTTGGTTTGGACAACAATGCCCTTCACGGTAATAACAGACATGATGCTTGCTGTTCACCCTGAAGCCGAATATGCAAAAGTTAAGGTTGGAAGCGAAAAGTGGATAATGGTGAAGCTGCGCGTCGAACCAGTCATGCAGGAATTAGGCGTAAAAGACTATGAAATAGTAGAGAGTGTTGCTGGCAAAAGCTTGGAAGGAACAAAATACGACTACCCATTCAAAGACATAATTCCAAAACAAGCAGAGCTTGACAAACACCCCCTAGTTCACATGGTAGTATGCGAAGACTTTGTTGATGTGAACACGGCTACTGGCGTCGTGCACTTATCGCCTGGAAACGGTGAGGAAGACTTTTATGCTGCGCAAAAACGTGGAGTTCCAGTTTTCGCTCCCTTCGACGACGAAGTTAAATTTACAAGCGAAGCGGGGGTTTTCAGTGGAATATTTGCAAGAGATACTGACAAAATGGTTATTGAGGAACTGCGTAGAAGAGGATTGCTTGTTGAAGCAAAAACAGTGAAACATGAGTATCCAACGTGTTGGCGCTCTCACCATAAGCTTATTTGGCTTGCCAGAAAAGAATACTTCCTTAGAACAGACAAGATAAACGCCAAAATCGTTGAAGCCGCGGAGAAAGTTGAATACTTCTTTGAAAGCCCCAAAAACCGTTTCCTATCCTTCCTAAAAGAGGGAAAGCCATGGTGCATATCCCGTGAAAGAGTATGGGGCACGCCGCTGCCAATTTGGAAATGCGAAAACTGCGGAGAAAAAAAGTTTGTGGCAAGCAAAAAAGAAATTTTAGAAAAAGCTATAGAGAAGCCCCCAGAAAACTTTGAACTTCACAAGCCTTGGATTGACCGCGTAACCTTCAAATGCCAAAAATGCGGAGGCATAATGCGTAGAGAAAATTATGTTTTGGACACTTGGCACAACAGTGGGGCCTCACCTTACGCGAGGTTCACAGACGAAGAATTTGCAAAATACGTGCCCACAGACTTCCTAACAGAGGGGATAGACCAAACCAGAGGATGGGCTAACTCGCTTCTGCTGGAACATGTTATATTGACGGGGAAGGCTGAGGCTCCTTACAAGGCTTTTCTCTTTCAAGGGTTAACGCAAGATGCTAAAGGCAGAAAAATGAGCAAAAGCCTAGGCAACATTATAGAGGTTAATAGGCTACTTGAAGAGCATTCCGCTGATGTATCCAGATTCTACATGCTCTGGAAATGCTCGCCAGTAGACTTCATGAACTTCGACCTTAAAGAAATGAACCGCCGTCCCCACCAAGTGCTGTCAACACTATACCACCTAAACAGATTCTTCTTGCAAAATGCCGAATACGACAACTTCAACCCGCAAAAACACACACTTGAATGGGCTTTAAAAGAAAAACAGCTGAAAAGCCCAGACCTTTGGCTGCTTTCAAAGCTTCAGGCAACAATAAGCGAGTGTACGGCTAGACTTGAAAGATGCGAATTCAACTTCGCACTGTCAACCCTAGAAGATTTTGTGATAGATTCTGTGAGCAGAGTTTACGTGCCGATGATTAGAAAGGAACTTTGGACGGACGATCCTCAAACCCTAAACAGGAGACTAGCGATATACGCAACCCTATGGTATGTTCTAAAAACAACCACTCTTCTCTTCAACCCAGTAACGCCTTACCTAAGCGAAGCCTTATACCAAAAAGTCTACAGAAAACTTGACCCAACGCTGCCAGAATCAGTAAACTTTGAAAACTGGCCGACGCCCGAAGAGAAAATGCGAAACAAAACTCTAGAAGAAGAGTTCCAACTGCTCCTCAAATGCGTTTCACTAGTCTATTCCGCTAGGCAATCCGCTAGAATAAAGAGAAGATGGCCCTTAAACAAGATGGTTGTTGTTGGTTCAGAAAAAATCTGCAATGCCCTGAAAAAGTTTGAAGAGTTCATGCTGGAGTTGGCAAACGTCAAAAATGTAGAGTACGCAGAAAAAATTCCAGAATATGCTTCGCAGAGATGTTGGGTTTCCGCTTCTGAAGAACAGCTCCAAGTGCTCTTAAACATCGAGCGCGACAAAAGCTTGGTAGGTGAAGGGTTGATGCGGGATATAGCCCGCCGCGTCCAAGCATTAAGGAAGGAATTAAGATACATGCCGACGGACATTTTAGAAGTTGTCCACATAGCAGGACTCGGCGAAAAAGATGCTGAACTTGTAAAGCCTTATTTACGGAATATGGCTGAGCTTGTCCGCGCCAAAAGCATCCAATTACATGAGAAACGAGAAGTAGTCAAGGCTGAATGGCAGGAATACCGACTTGACGAAAACAGAGTTTACATATCAATTGCCTAATTTCTTGCACCCTATTGTTAAATCTTCCTTTAAACCAAATATCCTGAATAACCTTCGTGACCGAAGAAGCCACAACATGCCAAGCAAAGCAAAAAGGCACATGAACCGAAAGCTCTAAATTCCATCATAAACCGTTCTCTTCACAAAGATGGGCCGGTAGTTCAGTTTGGTATGAACGCCCGACTCGCACTCGGGAGGTCGGGGGTTCAAATCCCCCCCGGTCCATTGGAATAAACCCGGTATGGTGGTTGCTTCTGCTTGGCTATTTACGCTTTCTGAAGATTTTGTTACTGTTGGAGCCGCAGACATATTCGAACCCTGCCTCCAGAGTTCACACGCCTCCTTCTCTGAGTGTGCTACTTTCGCTATAAACTCGTTATCTTCGAAGCTGACAAGCTGAGTGGAAATTAAAGTATTGTTTATGGATTTATTTCCCAAAAGTTGTTTGACATAGAGGATATCCTTGATTTTGCGGTATTCCATTGTAGCTTTCCAATGTCTGAAGGTATGAAATGTTATTTGGTTTATTCAGGGTTTTTGAACTGGCTGCTATTCTTTTGCGTTGGCATGTGAAATTTCTTCTCATCACATCAGTGTTATTACTGAATACTTTGCTGTGTCCGTGCCCTTTGGCATCGTGTTCAGCCGGAATGAATAGTGATTCCTCACCTTTATGTAGGTGGCAGATTCCATTTTTCGCCTTGCATTTAGAGAAGGCTTGTGGAAGCATCTACAGCGTTTGCCAAACAATGGGATATCTATTACCCTTGTTTTTCTTAGGAGACATTAAAAGAAGCTTTAAAATCAATTTACTTCATGTTAACTCGACTCCAAATAAGGTGGACTTTTGCCTGTTTTGATGGTTTGCTGCATTGGTTAGACTTGCAGACTTTAACGTAAGTTTTATTAGAGAGGTTCCTCACAATTTAAATGAACTTTACTGGCATGTGAAGTGAGCATCTGAGCTGCTTCTTTACTTGTTGGTGGAGTTTAACTTCATGTTAAGAGTGTGTAAGCGTTGGTAAAAGGAGATGGCTTTTATGGATAAACGTACACCCATCGTTTCCATTGTGCATGGTGCAAACATGTCCAAAATGGTTAAAGCGGTTGTGGATCTTTTAGGAGGGGTTAATAGATTTTTCGGCTCAGATGATTTTGTCTTCATTAAACCTAATGTTTGCGGTGGTGTTCCCGGGAAGGTTGGTACTTTCACAAGTGTTGAAGTGGTTTCTTCAATAGCGTCTCTTTTTGAAGGGTAAAGTTAGACGAATAGCTGTTGGAGAAGCTGATTCCTCAATGTATTCGGCGGATAGAATGTTGAAGGAAACAGGCATCTCAGAGGTTGCTAAGAATTTAGGCATCGAAGTTGTAAACTTAAGTCAGGGAGAAATGACTGAAGTAAATGTTAAGGATGGCTACGTTTTTGAATCGTTAAAAGTAAGCCGAACATTGTTGGAAGCCACTAAGATCATATCAATGCCTGTGGCTAAGACGCATATAACAACTGATGTGACGCTTAACCTTAAAAATATGTATGGGGCACTACCTGAAAGGAAAAGGGCAAGTATCACTCGAAAATCGACGCTATTATTACAGACATCGCTATAGCTTTGCCGCCAGCATTATGCATTGTAGACGCAACCACATGCCTTGAAGGTGAAGGACCCTTCAAGGGCGAACCTTTACAGCTAAACATGATAGTTGCCGGTGATAACGCGGTAGCAACAGACGCCGTAATGGCTAATGTAATGGGGTTTGAGCCTAGGAAAATAATGCACTTAAGGTTAGCGTTTGAAAAAGGCTTGGGACCCATAAGCCTAGATGAAATAGACATTAGAGGGTTAAAAATCGAAGAAGTTCGAAGAGAGTTTAAAAAGGCTTCCAAAGAACCTTATTCAAGGCGCTTAGCAAAAATTCCAGGAATAGGTCATTTAATCATCCACTATTATTATGAGAGCGCTGTAAAGTCTTGGAAGAAGAAAACTGAACCACAAAAATAGCCCTAAAAGGTTGCATTTTATGTGAATTTTTGGATTTTGAAGCAGTTTTAGAGCCAAGCCAAGTGTGCAACTCCGTTCATGCAGCACCCTCAAAAGCTTCCAATACTTAATACAGTTTTGTTCGAAGGAGCTTTTAGCCACTTTTCTGGAGGAATCCAAACGGTTAAACCAACCAAAGCAATTTCCATCAAAAAGGAGCATTTACTGAAAGATCAACAACAGCCACATGGATGTTACCGCATAGGTCCTCAACACCGGATATAGATTATACTATTACCCGCCAGGCATTGAAATTAGAAAAATTATCTTTGGGCTTGCAACATAGCCAACTATTAAGCAATTGCCAGCTTGAAAACCAACAAATTGTATCTTGTGTCAAGTTAGTGTTTTTTGTTTTTCTGCTGAGATGAGGTTTGAGACGCGCACTCCGACAAGCCTTATTTTTCTCTCCGGTTTTAGATAGGCTTGGATTAGCTCTTTTGCTGTCTTCTTCAGGTCTTGGAGGCGGTTTGTGATGAAGGGCAATGTTTTGCTGTGGGTGTGGGTTTCAAAGTTTTCGTAACGAACCATCACAGTCACAGTCTTGAAATAGACATGCTGTTTCAAAACGTCGCTGTGCACTTCCTCTGAAAGCTTATCCAAAGTTCCAAGAACGAACTCGAAGTCTGATGTGTCTTCTTCGAATGTCATATGGCGGCTTATCGACTTTATTCTTTCAACTTCTTCAACTTCGCTTTTGTCAATTCCCTGTGCCATCAAGTAAAGCTGGGTTCCAACAGAGCCGAACGTTTCCACAAGCACATTTGGGTCAGACTTTGCCAAGTCGCCTATTGTTTCGATGCCCATGGCTTTCAGTTTCTGCTCTGTTTTTCTACCAACCCAAAGGAGTTTCCGCACGGGTAGGGGAGCGAGAAACTTTTCCGCTTCCGTTTCCCTAACAATTGTTAAGCCGTCTGGTTTTTGGAAGTCGCTGGCTATTTTGGCTACAAGCTTGTTTGGACCTATTCCTATTGAACACGTGAGCTTTTCTTTCTCGTAAATTTCCTTTTTTATTTGGCGGGCTAGAGCTTCAGCTTCTGAAAAATCCTTAACTCGTGATGTTATGTCTAGGAAGGCTTCGTCTAATCCCCACCGCTCAAATTTATCTGCGTATCGACGCAGTATATTCATAATCTGGTTTGATACTTTCGTGTAAAGTTCATAGTTGACTGGTAGGTAAATGGCGTTTGGGCAGAGTTTCCAAGCTTTTGATATGGGCATTCCAGACCTTACGCCAAATCTTCTGGCTTCGTAATTGCATGTGCTTACTACTCCCCTGCCTTTTCCTTCTTTTGGGTCTGCGCCCACTATGACTGGTTTTCCCCTGAACTCGGGGTGTTCCCTCTCTTCTATGGCGGTGAAGAAGTGGTCCATGTCTATGTGGAGTATTATCCTCTTTTTCTCCGTCATCCTTGTTCTTTTCCAGTTTTTCGCTGTTAGATTTAGAGGTGGGGTTTGTTGATTAACTTATCGTCAAAATGGATGTGTGCGCATTTTATCTATGTTTAGTTCCGATTACGATTCTGTATTCACAACATTTAATGCCATCCTCATAAAAATAAAAAGCGATGGTTGGAAAAATATGGCAAATGGCGTGCCTAATGAGGTGGCTCAACAAATAGTTGTCGATTTTCTTAGGAAAAGAAAGAACACGGACAAAATTGACATTTCCACAGTGGAGCAGAGGAATGGCATGTGGGTGGTCAAGGGAACATGCCCAATAGATTTAGAAGGGCATCCATGGGCTGAAAGGTTCGAGGTTGTCGTAGACCAGAAGGGTAAAATAAGGTCAACAGACTTTGCGTTGCTGTAGGAAATAACTGCTTCAGGCTTTAAGCCTTAGTCTTCCGTCTTCCATGGCGTAAATGGCGTCCGCCACATCAACAATTTTTTCATCATGCGTAGCCACAATCACAGTTGTTTTCTCTCTTCGGTTTATTTCATAAAGTAGGGCGATTATTTCTTTGGCAGTTTTCAAGTCAAGTTCGCCCGTCGGCTCATCGGCGATTATTATTTCTGGATTGTTGGCTAAGGCTCTAGCTATGGCTACGCGTTGCATTTCACCCATGCTCAGCTCCTTAGACCTATGAAAAAGTCTTTTGCCTAAACCTACGGCTTCTAAAAGTTTTGTAGCTTTTTCCCTTTGCTCTTCTGTTGATTTTCCAGCTAAAGCCATGGGGAGTTCAACGTTTTCTAAGGCGTTAAGTGTGGGCATTAGGTTGAAAGTTTGGAAGACGAATCCCATGCGCAGAAGCCTAATTTTCCTTCTTTCAGCGCTTGATAGGAGTGCAACGTCTAGGTTGTCGATGAAGATTTTTCCGTCAGTTGGATAGTCGTTTAACCCTATAAGGTTTAGGAATGTGGATTTTCCAGAACCAGACGGTCCAACTATTGCTATGAACCTTGCTTCTTTAACCTCGAAATTCACTTTGTCAACAGCCGTTATTGTTGAAGAGCCAATTCTGAACTCTCTTGTTAGGTTTTCTGTTTTAATCTCCATTTAGTATTCAGCCCTTAAAACTTCAGCTATCCTCATTTTTGTTGCGTTTATGGCTGGGATTACTCCGCTTAGGCAGCATGTGGCGACTATTGCCGTGAACATTTCAATCATGTAAAGCGGTGGGACAATTTCGAATATGCTTGGGAAGAATAGGGCTAAGGGAATGTTTGTATAGAGGCTTGCCAAGACAAGAGACGCTATGGAACCTAAAGCAATGCCTATGGCTCCTGCAATGGCTCCGATTAAGACTGTTTCCAAGAGGACTATGCGGAAAACGTAGCTTATTGGCGCGCCTATGGCGTCTAGGGTTGCGAAGTCTCGGCGTCTTTCTGAAACGCTCATTAGCGTGACTGTCATGACGAGGATTAGGCTTATGGCGAAAACAACTGTTTGTATGCCGAAGCTCCATAATCCTACTTGGTCGAGGACGGGTTGGATGATGTCGTTTCTCTCCTCTTCCGTTAACGCTTTAAGGCTGGGATATTCTTTCTCTATGGTTTCTGTCAAGTTCGCAATTGGATAGCCTTGGACGGGTTTAACAGTAATCATGTTAGCGCTATTGGGATAGTTATAAATTGTCTGTGCGAGTTTGAGGGACATGATGACGCAGCGATTTAAAATCGCCAGCCTCGTGTCCAAAATCCCAACAACCGTCACATTGTAACCATTAACTGTCACATTGGCTCCTACAACCCAGCCATATTGGTCAGCAAGTGAAGCGCCCACTACAACCTCATTGCTGCTTTCGCTTGTTGGGAAGTGCCCGACGCCGTTTTTTAACGGTGTTGGTCCAAGCATGAAGCCCCACTCTTCAACGGGTATTCCAAGTGTAAAGTTTGGGGGGATAAGCTGAAGTTGGTCAAGGTTTATGGAGGTTATGAATAGTACTGGAACTGCTTTTTCGACACCTTCGATCTCTGCCTTTATTTCTTCAGCTAGGCTTTCCTGAAAGGAGCCGCGGGTTATCGGAATTGCTTGTATAACCACTGCGTTTTTGCCTACAACCATTATTTGTCCGCTGAACAAGACATTCATTTCCCTAATCACACTTACATAGCGCGTTGTTGTTGCGCCAACCGCGACTACAAAAGTTGCTGCGAGTGCCACGCCTGCTATGCATAGGCTTGTGCGCATTTTTCTTCTGAACAGGTTGCGGAAGCAGAGTGTTAAAAGTCTCATTTTAAAAGACATATTCGCTTAAAGTATTTATAAAACATTCACACATTAAGCATGAACGGTTATGCGTGATGTAAAATGTTAAGAAAAAAGTTTGAAACTCTAATTGCTATCGCTTTCCTATCATTTGCAACGATTGCACCATTGCTTGTTAATAACACGGCGAAAGCGCAGCTAAGCGCGTATTTAACTGGAAACGTTTATGATTATGGCGAGGACACGGACGGCGACGGCTTATACAATTATTTAGTTGTTGAAGTAGAAGCTAGCGTAACAGTGGCTGGAACCTACCGCCTTGAGGTGCATAGGCTTGGGGGCGAATACGATTATGAATATGTGTGGCTTTCTGTTTCCAACGAAACTCACCTTGAAGAAGGAATACAAAACATTACAATAAAATTCAACGGAATAGTCATACATGGAAGCGGAATCAACGTAACAAAGTTAGTTGACGTATACTTTTATGACTCAGAGTGGAATCCTTTAAGCATCTTGTCAGAAATCAACTTGACTATGACATACGATTATACGTTGTTTGATGTGGGAGCAACATTCACGGGAGCAGTCATTGACTCAGGTGTTGACACGGACAGCAATGGACTTTATGACTATCTAGATTTAGGAATAC
>JAVZLH010000018.1:0-15830 GCA_038883855.1 Bathyarchaeia archaeon | reverse complement strand
TCTTTAATAGCAATTCTTTTTCTACATTGCTTAGTTTGATAGGATTTACCACATTAAAGGTCTCTAAAGTATATTCATCGATCTGCAAAAATGCGCCTCTCGTTTCTTTTCTGTTAATGAGCGTTTGTAATATATTCACTGTACTGTTAAACCATAAAGCTAGAATTTTTGCATCCTCGCTTGATGGTACCTTGATAGACCATGATATGCCAGGTGGTGCTAAGGGAATAAACGAATAAAATGCCATCATGCTAGAACCTACAGCTGAAATATCCATTCTCCTCGCGCAGTCTCGATGCCTCTTTTTATTTTGGCATCTACGGATTTAAGATACTCGTTAAAAGTCGTAAGTCTTTCAGCGTCCCTCAGTACTATTTTAGACCATAACTCAGCTAGTAAGGCGTATATGCTGAAATTAAAGTAAACATGTTTCTAATGGTCATTTTAAGTTGTTCGTAGCTCACTCCATAAATAGTAAGATTTTCATCATCATACATTCCTTTTTCTTGAGCAAAGTTCTTAATTTTTAATGCCCAGATCCTTGCCTCATCTAGACTTATAGGCAATTTCTTTAAAACTGTAATAACACACCAGCGTTCTTTGTCTTCTTTGTTCTCTCCAAGTTTTCGAGCAATTAACAAAATTTCTCTGAATTGTGCACTTTCTGAAAATGTAGCTCTTTGCCAAGTTGTGATAATATGTTCTATTTGATACTTCTCTACTAGAAGCTTCCTAACACTTTCCACCGATTTAACTCGTAAAACTGTGGCTGGCAAAACTAGTGCAATTCTTCCACCGTTTCTTGTGAACTTATCCGCTAGAAAGATAAAGTATCCATAAAGTCCAAGTTGCCCATGCAAATAGTCTTCATAACCTTTTAGTCGTTTCATTAAAGCATTTTTGTATTCTTTTGGCAGTCTTTCTTGTCTTGTGAAGGGTGGGTTCATTATGACTACGTCTGCCTTCTCCAGCGGTATCTGTTCCCCACCAATCCCCTCCAATGTTACCGCTCCTTTCTCAACATAAGCCTCTTCCCTAGGCGGTTTGCCCTCCATAAACAACTCCAATGTCGGACGTTTATAGGCAGCTTTTAACTCTCTAGAAATTGCTGGAATAGTCTGCCCAGGTTCCAGTTCAGTGGAATCCCAAACCGCTATACGCACCTTTTCCGCCTCATGCCCAGCAGCCAAAGCCTGCAAAGCCAAATGCACAACCGCCATATACGCGGCAAAAGGCATAATATCAATACCCGTCAACTCCTGCTCCAAAAACCTCTTATGGTCTTCAAAGGTGAACTCTCCCTTCTCCTTCAAAAGCAGTTCGCGTTTACGCCTATAAGCTGCAACCAACAATGTGCCGCTTCCACAAGCCAAATCCATAACCTTAGCGTCAGCCCGGTCAATAGCCAGTTGCGCCAAAATCTCAGCAGCCTCATTATTCGTATAAAACGCGGCAACAGCCTTCCTAACCTCAAAAGGAATAAGCTCATGAAACACTTTACCCAACAAGTCATGCCTAATCTTTTCAGGCGCCAAAGCCTTAACAGCCACAACAGCCTTCCGCACAACATCCACGGCAGAATCAGGCAAACGCGAAGCCACATCAAAACCAAAAACACTACTATAATCCCGCCTCAAAACAGGCTCAAAATAAGCCCGTAAATCGCTTGGATGCCTAACCCTATCCTCATCAATAACCGGAAAACTCGCATCCACCCGCGTCAAAACATGATAGAACAACAACTGATTAACCAACAAATAAGCTGCAGCATGCCCCATCTCCTCTAAAGGATAACGCCCCTCCTCATACTGCAAAACATTCTCAAAAACGCTTTTACCACCAAAAATATCCTCAAGCTCCTTACCCTGCAACTGCCTAACACTAGCACCAATATAATCAACAACCTCCCTCAAAACCCGAATAGCAAAACCAGTATCCGCCTCAACAACCAAAGGCCTCAAAACATGCCCAGCAATCCAATCAGCCACCTCATAAAGGCTGCCCCTAAACTGCTGACTAGGCCTCAAATCCTTAAAAATCCCAACACAACTAATCTGCGTCTTCGCATCCCGCGCAACACTCAAAATCACATCAGAAGACCAAGGCCTCCGCAGTTCCTCCGGAAACAAAACAGCAAAAGCACCTTTCGCTTCACCAATATGCTTACTATAATCGTATAACTGAACCATAGCATCCAAAAGCTTAGTCTCAGCCCCCAACTTAGTCTCAACAACATAACTCGCCCCATCATGCAAAACCAAATCAGGAACCAAACGCCGCCCATCAACAGCCCTAAAACTCACCTCAGGAACAACCACAACACCTCTACGCTTAAGCTCCTCAACCAACAAATCCCGCAAACTCATCTCAGTAGGCTTACCCAAACCCAAGCGCCAAACACACCAAAACATTCTATGCCCTAAACAAATTTAAACTTACACTTACAAACGCTTCATTGTAAGCGTTTAAACTCTTGAGTGTGCCAGAAGCCTTGAGTCTAATAACGCCTTTCGACCCGTGGCATTCAAAACTCTGCACATGCCCGCCTAAACTTACGTTTAACCCTTATACGGGCTGCGACCACAGATGCCTTTACTGTTACGCCACAAGCTATATTCCAAAATTTTATGATTGCCGCCCCAAAAAAGACTTGTTAACGCGACTGGAGCGAGAAGCCCAAAAGCTTAGAGGCGAAATTGTTTCAATAGCAAACTCTTCAGATCCCTACCCAACAATAGAAGCGGAGAAAGCCCTAACACGCCAATGCCTAAAAATTTTGGCAGAGCATAACTGCAAAATTCAGATAATAACGAAATCCGACTTAGTTACGAGAGACATAGACCTCTTGACAAAAATCCCCACAGTAGTCTCAGTTACGATAACGACGGAAGACGAGGATTTAGCGAAGGTTCTTGAGCCAAACGCTCCACCACCAAAACAGCGCCTAAAGGCTATTCAAACCTTGATAGATGAGGGAATACCCGTGGCAGTTCGCATAGACCCCGTAATCCCCTACGTAAACGAAAACCAAGAAAACCTAATGAAAACATTGGCAGCCCTAGGCGTCAAACATGTAACAGCCTCCACATATAAGGTTAAGATGGATAATTGGCAGAGGTTAAGTCTTGCCATGCCAGGGACAGCGAAAATGCTGAAGCCACTTTACTTTGAGAAGGGTGAAAAAATTGCGAGATACGCCTACTTGCCCAAAGGCGTAAGGATAAAGCTTATGGAAAACATTGCCGCTTTAGCCAAAAAATACGGATTAAAATTTGGCACATGCAGAGAAGGCCTAAACTACTTGAACACGGCGGTGTGCGACGGAACATGGCTTCTCAGAGAAGCCTAAAAGGGCTATTCAATGCCCCATTTTTTAGTTATTTTCACGATTATAAATACCACAAAAGCCACTAGAATAAAGGTGATTAAAGCGCCTACAAATTGTCCGATACGGAATGGTCCCAGCACATATAATTCCCATTGTACTCCTGGCAGAATCAGCGTTATTATTGGCATGATTAGGGCATTTACAAGCGCTTCAACCAAACGGCCCAAATATAAGCCGAGGATAAAAGCAACAGCAAGTCCCATCACTTTATATTTTGATAGGAAGTCATGAACTCGTTCCATAAGCCTTTAGGTGGTGGCGGTGAGGCGGCGTCGGCTTAGGCTCCAATAATGCTTTGATTTCCTTCAGAACTTCTAAAATTTTTTCATCTTTAGGCATAAACTTACCCTTTTTTATTCTGTTTTTGTAAATATTTAACACTTGTCATGATAATTGGCTTTTTCGAAAGTTTTAACTGTCAATAGCTTATAGAGAAGTAAAGTGTTGTTTAGTTTTGAGGGGGTGATTGTTGTGGGCGAGAAAGAAAAGAAGAAGGAGGAAAAGGGTAAAGCTGAAGAAGTAGCTGAAAAAACAGGCGAAGTTGTAGGTAAAGGCGTTAAGAAAGGCTTCGGCATAGTGAAAGGTGTTGGAAAGGGTATTGTTAAAGGCGTGAAAAGCGAAGAAAAAGAGAAGAAAAAGGATTAATGCATATCTTTTAGGTGAACTCTTCAAAGCCCTATCATCATTCAACAAATTAACCATGTTTGACCAAACGCTTTTTCTATAGCATAAGCAATAATTACATTTTCAGATCATGTATTAATTCAATGTTAAATAGGAGAAGCTGAAATGGCGGTTAAAACCGGAAAAGAATACATCGAAAGTTTACGCAAGAGAAAAATCAAAGTTTACCTTTTCGGAGAGGAAATAAAAAACCCAGTTGACCACCCAATTATAAAGCCTTCAATAAACGCTGCGTCAGCAACCTACGACGTAGCTCACGACCCGAAGTATGAGGAGCTGGCAACCGCAAAATCCCACATAACAGGAGAAAAAGTCAACAGGTTCAATCACATACACCAAAGCACCCAAGACCTAATAACAAAAGTGAAACTTCTAAGGGTTTTGGGGCAAAAGACTGGCACATGCTTCCAAAGATGCGTTGGAATGGACGCCATAAACACCTTGTCAAGCGTCACATACGAAATGGACCAGAAACTTGGAACAGAATACTACAAGCGGTTTATAGAATTTTTAAAGCACATACAAAAAAATGACTTGTTCTGTTGTGGAGCCATGACAGACCCGAAAGGCGACAGAAGCCTCGCGCCTAGCCAGCAAGCAGACCCAGACTTGTATTTGAGGATAGTTGAAAAAAGGGCGGATGGCATAGTCGTGCGAGGCGCGAAGGTTCACATTACCGGTTCAGTGAACAGCCACGAAGTAATTGTCATGCCGACAAGGGCGATGACCGAAAAAGACAAGAACTACGCCGTTTCCTTCGCAATTCCAAGCGACACGAAAGGCATAATATACATTTATGGTAGGCAGTCATGCGACACAAGGAAGCTTGAAGATGGAAAAATGGATTTAGGCAACGTTAAATACGGTGGGCAAGAGGCCATGGTAATATTTGACGACGTTTTTGTTCCATGGGAAAGGGTTTTTATGGCTGAAGAATACGAGTTTGCCGCGCCGTTGGTTGAAAGATTCGCGGCTTATCACCGCCAAAGCTACGGTGGATGCAAACCCGGAGTGGGCGACGTTCTCATAGGCGCCGCAGCAACCATCGCCGAATACAACGGTGTTGAAAAAGCTTCTCATATAAGGGATAAACTTATTGAGATGAACCATTTAAACGAGACACTATATGCTTGTGGGATAGCGTGTTCGGCGGAAGGTTACAAACTGCCTTCTGGAACTTACCAAGTTAACATATTGCTGGCTAACATATGTAAGCTGAATGTGACGCGTTTTCCATATGAAATTGTTAGGTTAGCAGATGACATAGCTGGCGGTTTGATGGTGACTGCTCCATCAGAAAAGGATTTGAGAAGTCCGAAAGTTGGAAAATACGTGGAAAAATACTTGAAAGGCGTGGAAAAGGTTCCAACAGAACATAGACTGCGCATTTTTAGGCTAATAGAAAACATTTCTATGGGTTTGGGGGCGGTTGCCTATATGACGGAATCCATACATGGTGCAGGTTCACCTCAAGCCCAGAGAATAATGATTGAACGGGGAGTAGACATAGACTTCAAAAAGAAACTTGCAAAAATTCTTGCTGGAATAGAGGAAGGGGACTTGAGATAGCATATTCCCCTACCCTTATTTTTCTCAATATGTTTTATGTAAACTAAACAAGAAAACAACATCAAAACACAAACAGCAAGAACTGTTCAAGAAAACTTAATAAACTAAACGTTTTCTCTATTCACTTTGGCGCCGTGGCCTTGACAGCCCTGGTAGTATAGTCCGGTCTAGTATAAGCGGCTGTCGCCCGCTGGACCCGGGTTCAAATCCCGGCCAGGGCGCCATTATCAAGAATAAGCTATGCAATTTGTCTCTAAGAAGTCATTTGGCTATTTTGTGAGTCCTGCGTGTTTGCAGACGATTTCCATTGCTTGGACAAGTGCTTTTACTGCTAATCTTGTGTTTTCTTCTATTAGCTCCCCGTCTTCGTCGACTGTTCCCATGCCTGGTGATATGAAACTGTTTCCGCTGTAAATTGTTGGAGGGTATATTCCCATTTCGTCAAGGGCAGACATGATAGGGTTTGTGTTTGTGAATAAGTCTTCAAGCGAGAAAATTGGTATTCCGTATTCGTTTTCCTTCCATGTCTGTTCGTAATTCAGCTCTATTCCGCCGAACGTGTAGGATTTGGTTATCACGATTCCGTCTCTAAATCTGCTTGGTGTAAACGCCTTAAACTCTTCCTCAATTATTCTATGCATTTTGTCGATGGGTTTTTTGAACAGTTCAGGCTTATCTTTCATCGCCTTCAAAGTCGCTATCAATCCTATCATGGAGTCTCTCCCCGGATCGGCGAAGGAGAAAACCCCTTTATAATGGGATGAGGGTTCACCATATTTTGTTCCGCCGACGCCTAAGCCTTTGCGTATGGGAATCATAAATTCTTCTTCGCCTACCACGAGGCCGCAGATTGTTGAGCGTGCCACCTTGTCCATGCTCCACATCATCACGCTGGCGCCAATATCTTTTGGAGATGATCCGATGACTGGCAGACCGCTTGCACAATCCACTATATATGGGACGTCAAATTCTGTTGCAATTTTGCTTATAAGCCTCATAAGCTTTGGTGCTCCGTTCTCGTCCTTTTCGGCATGGCCATAGCCAGGTGTGTCATAACCTATAGTTACAAATCCCGCTAGTTCATTAGCGTGTCTCTCTGCAACCTTAGCTATTCTCTCAGAGGATTCCCTCGCGCGTGTTGTCAAAAGCAATGGGCACACATTATAGCAAATTTCATGAGGTTCATATTTTGCTCCAACTAGACGCACGTAAATTGTGTCTAGATTCGTGAGACTTTTGGCTTCAACGGCTAACTCTCCAGATGAGGTGCTTCGGTCACTGGCTAAATGCTTATATCGTGGTGGAAATGGTCGCCCATAGCTTCCGAAAAGTCGAAGTCTTCGCCGTATGGCGTAATATACCTTGCCCTGTAGTCGTCACCCCTCCTCATTGCAGGCGGAGCGAAAAGCGCTTCAAAGGATACGCGTAAAGCGGATTCGCATGTATTTGTTACTGCAACATCATATTCATCGCCGTAAATGTCCTTAACCAACTCTCTAAGCTGGTCTTCCACTTTGCTTAGTGGATGGATTATAATTTTGTTGGCTTCGACAATGGCGTCAAGCACGTATTTTGGAAGAGGACTAGGACAGCTTGAACTGCCAACGTATAATCCAACTCCATCCCGCAATTTTTCGAGGCCTATTTCCCTCGTTGCTTCCCTGGCTTCTTGGTGAATTTTCGGTATGTTCTTGTAGATTTCCTTATAAAATTGGAACCTATATTTAGTCTTCAATCAAAACCACCTAACTCCAGTTTTAATGATAAAAGTTTAAAAAGTCTTTGAAACGCGACAAGCCTTCCTTTAAGGTTTCAGTCCTGCCTCCGAAGCCAACTCGTATATACTTATCCATCCAAAAACATGAACTTGGAACAAGCAATCTTCTGAAGAAGCTTTAAAGTTGTAGCGAAGGAAGGCTACGCTTTCAGATAACTCGTCGACATCTGGCAACCATTGATTGTTCTCTCGCAATTGCAAGAATTTAACGCAAGTTTCCGCAAGATTAAGTTCTACGTCATGTTCATGGGCGTCCATGAAGCGTTCAACCAAAAATCTGTCAACTTTCATAAACAACCCGCTTCATATCGCTGCAAATTTTGTTATCTCTCATTCATTATGGGCACTTAAACCTTTTTGAAGGGAAACTAAAAAAGCATATGAGGCTGATGTTTTTAACAATTCCATGATTGGGCTTGAGCCTATCGCGTGGGCGTTTGGACAGGGCTTCTCCTAACGTTTGGTTACTTGATGTTCTGAAAGGTTCTGGTGCAGCGTCTGACATAAGCTATGGTGAAAGCCAATTTCTTGTAAAAGCCTCAAAAAGCGGTTTATGCGTGGCATGTAAGGGCGCGAGGTTTCTCTGCGGCAAAACCCGATGCCCAATTATTGTTAAAGCAAACTTTTTCCTCAAAAGCGTTCCCCTAATGCAGAGCGAAGACGTTGCAGGCGCTTCTCCTCCAAGTGTTTTCATCGGTAGAATAGGCTATCCATACGTTTATGCTGGACCACTTGTGCCTCCAGTTCAAGAGGACACAAGCCTCTATGATTTGCCGGAATACTGGTTTGGAAAACCTATAGACGAAATTGTCGGTTTCCGTTCCTTGCTTATCCGCGGAAAACACCGGGTTCACGTGCAAAGGTTTGAGGAAGCTGGAAAAATAATTGAGAAAACCCGCGAGTTGGCTTTGGCAGTCAACCCCGTAGATGTTGAGCTTATTTTGAAGAAAAAGCCTAGAGGCTTCCTCCTCTTAGACGATGAGGTTCAGCCTTTTGGTCCTTCAGCGCCCATCCGCGATTTACGTGTTGGAAACACCCGCTGGGACCACCAAATTGAAAAGGCTTATGGCGACACTGATTTGAAGGCTGCTGAGGCTGTTCTGGAGCTTTATAGTAAAGGCGTTTTGGTGACAAAAATTCAAAGAGCCTTCAGCGTAGGCGCTTTCGGCTTAGAAAAGAACAGGCGTCTTGTGCCAACACGCTGGGGCATAACAGCCGTTGACAGCGCAATATCAAAGGCGTTGATGGAGAAAGTGAAGACTTTTCCCGAAATAAGCGAGTTCCGCGTTTACGAATCCCGTTATTTAGACAACATCTTCGAAGTTTTGATGATTCCTACCAAATGGAGTTATGAAGCCATAGAGGCATTGTATCCAGGAACCGTTTGGAACCCAAACGGTAAAACAACAGTCATGTTCTCGGACTGGGAAGGCTACGAGGGAAGAACCACTTACGCGGAGATTGGCGGATGCTATTACGCTGCGCGCTTGGCTGTCTGCGAACAACTAGTGAAAGAACGCCGCCAAGCCACAGTCATAGTTCTCCGCGAAGCGCATCCAGGCTACATAATGCCCGTAGGCGTTTGGCAAGTCCGCGAGAACGTCCGAAATGCCATACGCCAAAAACCTTTCACGTTTAAAACTTTGGATGAAGCCTTAAAGTTTGTTGCAAGCAGATTCCAAATTCCAATTCAACGGTGGATTATGCGAAGTGTGCTTTTGAAGAATGCGCTTTTCCAAAAGAGGATAACGGATTTTCTTGGAACTAAGCAGTTTTAGTCTTCGCCCAATAAAAGTAACAAGCCACTTAGAATGTTTAAGCCGCCAAGAAATCCTAAGGCGCCAGTAAATATGATGTTTAATCTCACTGAAAGATTGGGGTCTTGAGGAAATATCAAAATGTAAATGCTGAAGACAAACAACAAGAAACCACATGTAATCATTAACCCGCTTATTTTTGAACCGAGTTTTCGAACGATGTTGCGAACTCTGAACCGCTCCTCCTCTATGGTATTTTTTAAAAGATATTTTTCTTCTCCTTCAGACATTTGCACTCACCCTCTTTCTTTTCTTGTGACATTAAGCAAACCAGCAATTAAATAGATTAAACTGATAAGTAGAGCAGTCCAGAAAAGCAGTGAAATCGTGTCTTGAGGAAGTGGCAGCGGCAAAGAACCTGTTATTATTAAGAAGGCAATTAAAGCTGAAAACACGCTTATGCCAAGGTTCATTCCGCTCATCGCAAGGCAAATTCGATAATGCCCCACCATCCTAATGTAATATGCTAATAATCCGAAAATAAACAGTTGTGCACCTATGAACAACGTGCTTGGTTCCAAAAAAGCGATGAGCAACAGTGATGTAATTACGCCCAAAATAGGAGTTAATGGATAAAACGGAACCTTGAACGGCCTATACAAGTTCACTTTTTCCCTTCGCAACTTAATTAAGGAAAGGTTGACAAAAACAAAGCCTATTATGAAGCCGAAGTCAGTTGCGTAAGCAACAAAATTCACAACACCCGTTGCCGCAACTGCCGCCGCAAAAAGTGAGCCCGCAAAAATTGCTATGTGCGGCGTTGAAAAACGTTTATGAATTTTGAAGAAACTCTTGGGAAAATACCCGTCTCTGGCTAACGCGTAAGCAACTCTTGACTGAGCCATAATCGAAGTGTTAACCGAAGACAAGGCGGCAATGCTTCCAGCAACCGTTATTATGCCAACACCCACGGGTCCCATAAACTGTTCTGCCACATAGGCAAGAGGCGAATCTTTGCCAGCAAGATTTTCAGGCGGAACAATCTTAAAAACGACAAAGGCGACAGCAGTGTAAATGACGATTAAGGCTATACAGGACAATAATATTGCGCGTGGAATCGTTTTCCCAGGGTCTTTTATCTCCGCCTGCGCAACTGCTATGGCTTCTCCACCCAAATAAACCACAAATATGAAGGCTGTCGCTTTTAAAATTCCTAAAAAACCTCCAGGCGCCGAAAGCTCTAGGCTGCCAGTTCCTTGACTGCTAAACAGTCCCCAAAAAACGAATATGCCTAAAAGAGCCAGTAAAACGATTACTAAGGCGGTTTCTGTTCTTCCCGTTTCCTTTACGCCCTTGATGTTAATTATGGTGAATACCGCCACTGTTATTACTGCGATGGCTGGAACATTAACAGGTATTGGCAAGTTGGCTGCTTGAATTGTATAGGAAACCAAATATGCGAATCCCACCGCACAAAGTGAACTGAAGAATATGTTGCTGACCCATTCAAACCATCCGGTGGCGAAGGATAGGAAACCGCCGAACGCTGCTTTGGCGAAAGTGTATTCGCCGCCAGCGCTTGGGATGGCAGCGCCAAGTTCTGCGTAGCTAAGTATTGTGAACAAGTTTATGATTCCGCATCAAACCATGGCTATTATGAGCGCTGTTCCCGCAAGAGTTGCAGCATAACCTAACGTTACAAAAACACCTGCGGATATTGCGCCTCCTATTCCCATCATTGTCGCTTGGAGCAATCCAAGCTCTCTTTTAAGGCACCTTTCTCCCATTTCAGTCCTCCTTTGTTTTTTCTCCACCAACAAGAAGTAATCCGCTTAAAATTGAAAACACGCTAAAATTGAGGATAAGAACATGTAAAGGTAAACTTCTCCTTCTGAGGTTATAGCCAATGTCTCACGCATTGAGGAACTTGTGTAAATTATAAACGCAAAAACCGAAGCCAACACGCCTATGACGCATTGGATTCCCCCAATAAACTGCGAAATTGCCTTTTTAACATTCGCCATTTGGTAATCACCACCGTGCCATAATAACAGCCGCAATTACGTCGAATAAGCCTGTAACTAACATGGCGATGGCAAGCATAAGCACGTATTTTTGTTCAAACAGTAAACCAACGTTCAAGTAGCCCAACAAAGCTAAAACAGCTAAGCCCAGAGAAACTATTCCAACAAGCATCATGAAACCGCCTATTATCGCCACAAGTTTTGGAAGACAAAATTTTTGGGACTCAAATTTTTCACTCTGAAACCTACATCAGTCAAAATAGGCTATAAAATTTTAGTCTCAAAAAGGACTCATCAAAACATCTACATTAACCCTACAGTTAGAAAAACCCCGCGAAGACTCCTTTACGGGATTGCCTTCCTTTTTCTGCATTATTTTGTCTTTCTATTCTGGTTTATTCTTCAATAACCTTTCCTCTTTACAAAATTGCCCTTAAACCTATAACCGCCATAACCCTCTATTTTCTCTAGAAAACAAGTCGGTACCGCAATTTGACAGAAAATTTTTAAAGAAAACGCACACGATTATAAGTTTGAGGTCGCATTCGTGTCTGCGTGCAAATCAAAGAAGAAAAAGGGGAAGACAGAGAAAAATAAGTAAAAAAGCGGCAGCAACAACTGAAAATCCCCATTTTTCACCTTTTTAACTGTCCTTAGGAATAGCTGGTTATGGCATTTAATGCGTCTGGTAAAGCCTGCGATTTTTAAAATATTTAAACCAGTCGCACCAACATCTAATAGTTGGTGAAGATTTGTCCCAAAAAATTACACAACTAACCCTTCCTTTTTCGGTTTTAGCTGAAAACCGCAAGGAACCTTTCACTGAAGAGATGGAGAAAGCTGCAATTTACTGTTTTGCAGAGATGGAACGTGTAAAGGGTGGAGGCTTAATATTAAAGAAGCCCGAAGAGAAAATAGTCTTTCTAGCCAAGTTTTTCTATCCATTTTGGCTTTTTCCGTGGGATGAGCTAAACCTAGTCTTCGACGGATTAAAAACAACCACATACACGCTAACATATAAGAGCGTTCCAGACGCAAAAATCTTCCTAGAAAACGCTCATAGAAGCTCAAAGACTATGGAGACCTACATAACCTTCCTATCAGACAATGTCAACTATTTCCAAACGCCTTCCGAAGAAAAGATCATGATGATAGACGCCCTAATCACCGAACCAAACTTTCTCAACGAGTTCAGCCAATACATTTCAGAAGCAGGAGAGTTCGATGTTTCTGCGTCAGAAACAGCGCTTTTATCCTCAATAATAGATGAACCATTAATCTCGTCGATGCTCCATGAGCTGGAAAGCCTAAAATCCAGTTTCAAAGCCGACATCGACATACTTCATGAAAGCATAAAGTTCCTTAACAAATCAACCCGCAACTTTGTCAAGACAGTTCGTGGCAACATTAAAACCGTCAAAGAAGAATTAGACTCAGAAATTAAGAAGCAAGAGGAGATTGCAGCCCAAAAAATCAGTCGCATAAATGAGGAGTATGACCAGCAAACATTAAAACTTGTTAAAAATTTTGAGAAACAACTCCTCCCATTACAGAAGGATAAAGTTAAACTTGAAAAAGAAAAGGGAGAGGCGCTCAGAAAAATTGAACGTTGCAACATAGAAGCCAAAACATGCGCCGCTCACAAGGATTCCGTCGGCGAAAAGAAATGGAAAGAGAAAGCTAACGAAACCAAAAAGGAACTTTCAGAAATAGAGAAGCAAATAGAGGAGATTGAAGACAAGATTAAGGAGATAGAGGAAAACAAATCCGCCGAAACCTTCAGGTTAAGGTCAGAGTGGGAAAACAAAATCAAAGAGGCTAGAAAAGATTTAGTTGAGCTTGAGGCATCCCGCGACGCCAAAATCCAAATTTACAGGCAAGAAATTGAAAAACTTGAAGGCCTAACTGCAAGCATAATTCAACAAATAAATAACGTAACAAAAATAAGAGAGGCGGATCTTGTAAACCTCGAAAGATTGGGGATTCAACAGAAAACCGCAAATTCAAACTTGGTTTACATGCCCTTCTATCTTGTCTGCTACCAAGCTGGAATGAAAAAGCGTTATGTGGTTTTCCCGCCCATGGCAGCGAACAGCATAGGCTTCTCAGCAAAAATTAAGAGTGCACTGGGAAAGGCGAAAGTCAAACAACTTCTAACCCCAAGGTTCAAGGCACTAACCTCATTACTGGAAAAACTTCCAATGTCAATCGAGAAGGATGTAGCCTTGGCAAGGGAAATGCATGAACTCGGCGACAGAACCGACATGCTAAAGGCAAACTCCACAAGAAAATCAATTATGAAAGGGTTGGAAAAGCTAAGGGAAGAGGGTTGGCTTTCAGAAAAGGAGCATGAAGCTCTAAGCCAAAAACTAGCCTAAACTAGCATCATTTAGTTCCTTGAATCGTTTAATTGCGTATTCCACGATTTTCATGGCTTCTTCGGCGTTTTTCCACTCCTTAAACTTCACCCACTTATGCGGCTCCAACCGCTTATAGATTTCAAAAAACTCTTGAATTTCCCTAAGCTTGTGCGGATGGACATCGCTTAGGTCTCTGTAGCCCTCAAACCGCGCGTCATTCACAAGAATAGACAGTATTTTCGGGTCCTCGCCCTTTTCATCCTCAATTATTAATGCGCCTATAACTCTGACCTTAACTATGCATCCAACCTCAAGTGGCTCATAACTCAAAACCATAATGTCCAGCGGGTCTCCGTCGTCAAACCATGTCTGTGGAACAAACCCATACTCAACTGGGAAAACGACTGATGAAGGTATTATGCGGTCTAAGGTAAAGGCGTCCCACTTAATGTTGTATTCATATTTGTCTCTCGAGCCGCTGATAACTTCAATTACCATGTTTAAAAGTTCTGGCGGTTTATCTCCGCATGGAATATCCTTCCAAAGATTCATGTATGGACGCCCTAAGCCAAACTGTTTAGCTTGTTATTTTAGCTTTTCCATTATCCGCCTAAATTCAGCAAGCCTTTTATAATTCGACAATAAAATGGCAATAAAGTTGCGGTGTAATTTATTGAGTAAAAGAACCATCTACTGCCTTCACAGCTACAACATATTTGTAATCTTGCTTTTACTTCTTGTTTTGGTTATAGGATTACTTTTTGTTGGGGCAGTAGGCCTTGCCGTTAGGCAAGTTGGCTTTAGCCCACAGTTAACTATGCTCATTCTCATAGCAACCTTTGCTGGAAGTTATGTCAATATTCCATTGTTGAGGCTTAAGGCTACGATTCCAATAGTTAAGGAAGAGTACGTAAGCTTCTTCGGCATGGTCTTTAGAATTCCACAGTTTGAATACGAAGAATTTAAAACAATTGTTGCCGTAAATGTGGGCGGCGCCCTAATCCCTACCTTAGTGTCAATTTATCTTCTTTGGAAATTGCCATCAGCAGTGCACTACGCCTTAATCGGAACCATAATAGTTGCAGTAATAACGCATCTTGTTGCAAGACCAGTAAGAGGTTTAGGAATAGCCACGCCAGCACTCATCCCGCCGCTAGCAGCCGCGTTGATGGCTTATATTTTACCTTCAGACGCACCAGCAGTTGTGGCTTACGTTTCAGGCGTTCTCGGCACATTAATAGGCGCGGACATAACTAATTTGCATAAAATTCCGAAACTAGGTGCTAGAATAGCAAGTATAGGCGGAGCTGGAACATTTGATGGGGTCTTCCTAAGCGGGATAATAGCTGTCCTCCTCGTTTAGAAAAAGGGCTATTCCTCTCTTAGCCGTCGCCTCTCAGCCTTAAACTCCTTTTCTCCATACTTTGCGTAAAGCTCTTTTCTCAAGGCTTCAAGCATTTCAATTTTTCTTCCAGCAAACTCTGCTGCAGTAACAACCTTAACACCGCGTTTCTCCGCTTCTGCGTACACATGCTTTATCCGCATCTTATAGTTTAGGTCGCGTAGAAAATGGTGGTCTAAAACCAACGTGTGAAGATCCGTCTCTTTTATGGCTTTGACAAGGTTGCTATTGGAGATTTCCAAGCTTTTAAAAGAATAACGGTAACCAAGCTTTTCAGAAATGCTCATTAATCTTTATCTGAATGCTTAAATACTTGATTGCTATATCTTTACATGGTGAGACGCATGGCGATAATAAGAATGGGTGAGCAGACGAAAAGGGAGCTAGAGGCTCTTGCTGAAAAGAATGCTTCCGTAGAGCTATGGCTCAAAAGAGTTTATCTTAAAAAGAGCAAGTCAGAGCATACGAAATTTTATTACTTGAGAAGCCTTAAGCTCTTTTGCGATTATATTGGCTTAACTCCAGATGAGCTTTTAGAAGCTTATAAAAAGGATGATGGCAAATTCGTAGAGAGTAAGCTTGATGATTTTCTTAGTGAGAGATGGCTAAGCAGAGGCAAGGTGAGAACTGCTCAGCAAGTTTATACTGCGATAAGAAGCTTTTTTAAGCATGCTGGAAGGATAGCCTTGCAGACTGATGAGCCTCAAGATGATAATAGCCTCTTAGACGCTTATAGGCTTCAACCTTCAGAGGAGGATTTCAGAAAGATGCTTGATTATGCTGTGAGCTTGAGGGATAGATTCCTCTTAGTATTCCTCAGACAGACAGGTGTGAGGGTGGGAGTGATAGGTGAGCTTAAGCTTAAGCAT
>JAVZLH010000017.1:0-18900 GCA_038883855.1 Bathyarchaeia archaeon | reverse complement strand
CTGAACGCCGCAGTTTAGAGCTGTTTGACCTCCGAAACCGAGCAGTATGGCGTCAGGCTTCTCTTTTTTGATGACTTCTTCAACGTATTGGGGTTCAACTGGAAGTAGGTAAACTTTCCCAGCTAAGCGCGGGTCACTCTGTATCGTAGCTATATTGGGGTTGATGAGAACTGTTTCTATCCCCTCTTCTTTTAACGCCTTAAGACATTGGCTTCCAGAATAATCAAACTCTGCGGCTTCGCCAATTTTTATTGCGCCACTTCCCAGAACCAGAACTTTCTTTACCCATTCAAACTTCGGCATCATTTTCACCCTTTCATAAGCGATATAAAATCGTCGAAAAGAAACTCGGTGTCATATGGACCTGGACTTGCTTCTGGATGAAACTGGACGGAGAAAACAGGCTTTTGCTTATGTTTCAAGCCTTCAACTGTGCCGTCATTGGCGTTTACAAACCAAACCTTAAGCTCTGTTTCGCCTAGGGAGTTTGCGTCCACGGCGTAACCGTGGTTTTGGGTTGTTATGTAGCATCTGTTTGTTTCAGGGTTAAGCGCAGGCTGGTTTTGCGAGCGATGCCCATACTTCATTTTGTAGGTGTTTGCGCCAAGTGCCAAAGCTATTATTTGGTTTCCAAGACATATCCCCATCACTGGAAACTCTTCTTCTATAAGTTCTCTGACGCATTCCACCGTCTCCCAACATTTCTTTGGGTCTCCTGGACCGTTGCTTACTATAACTCCGTCTGGCTTGTATTCCATTATTTCTTTGGCTGAATAGTTGTATGGAACACGGATAACCTTCAACCCACGCGCGATCAGGTTTATTAAAATGCTGTGTTTGACGCCGCAGTCAATTAACACAACAGCCTTTTTTCCTTCCGGGTTATAACATATAGGTTCTTTTATTGAAACTTCACCAGCCAAGTTTCTCAAGTTTGGGTCTGGGACATCTTTAACCTCTTCCAGAAGCTTTCCAACATCTGGTTTTTCGCCTTCCTCAAAAACTTGAAGTATTCCACGCATTACACCGCTGATTCTAAGCTTCTTCGTAAGCATTCGTGTATCCACCCCGAAGATTCCTGGAACTCCCTCTTCCATTAGCCACTCATTCAAGGTTTTTCTGGAAGCCCAGTGGTGTGGTTTTTCGCAGAGTTCGTGAATCACAAGCCCGTCAACTTTGATTCCGTCCGACTCGAAGGGCGGCGACAATTTCCCTTTAGAATGTGCTGGAACACCATAATTGCCTACTAGGGGATAGGTTAAGGTTAGGATTTGACCGTGGTAGGAGGGGTCTGTTAGGGCTTCTACATAGCCTACCATGGATGTTGAAAACACGACTTCCCCTGTTACCTTCTTGGTTGCTCCAAAACCATAACCAATAAGGCAGGTTCCGTCTTCTAAGGCTAGTGCCGCTTTTCTTTCTCTGGGCGATATTTCCTTACCCAAAAGCCCTCTCAAAATTCTACACCACCATTTTTAAGCTTTTTGGTTTTGGTGAACTGCACAGTTTTTCAACCAAGTCACCCAGTTTTTTGTGTGCATCCACGATTTCTGTCTCCATTTTAGCTAACTGCACATTCATTGAGGCAAAAATGTCCTTGCGAGAACCAAGCATTCTTTGAACTTCCACTGGAGATGGACCTCCCCGAACGCTGTGGGTTTTAACAAAGCTAACCACGTCAGCGGCTGTCTTCAAATCGTCTGTGCTTGCCGTCAATGATATGCCCGCAACTTCTTTTGCTGTTTCCTTCAGCATTTCCGCCGTTACATCTGTAATGTTTAGTTCCTTCTCGCTTAGTTTTCTGACTAAGGCGCCAACAATCTTGTGGGCTGTTCTGAAAGGAACATTATATTTTTGGAATAGTATGCGCACAAGTTCGGTCGATGTTGAAAAAGCCAAAATCGGATTTTTTGCGGTTTGTCCTTTAGGCTCGCAAGAAGCGACCACATTGGATAACATTTTAAGTGATTCGTTAACCTTTTCCAGTGATTCCCAAAGTTTCGGTGTAACCTCTTGAAAGTCCAAGTTATAGCCCGACGGAAGGGACTTTAAGGTTAATGCGCAGGCCGTAAAATTGCTTATTACGTGGCTCATTCTGGCGCGTATAACCTCTAGCATGTCGGGGTTCTTTTTCTGCGGCATTATGCTGCTGGTTGAGCAAAACTCGTCTGGCAGCTCTATTAGATTAAATTCTGGAGTGCTCCAAACTATTAGGTCTTCAGCTAGGCGGCTTATGTCAATGGCAATTATTGACAAAATCGCGAGGGTTTCCAGAACAAAGTCTCTGCTGCCGACAGCGTCCATAGAGTTTTCAAGAACTTCGGCGAAACCCAAAAGCTCTGCAACGCGTTCTCTGTTTATTGGGAAGCTTGTTGTGGCTATGGCTGCTGCTCCCATCGGACAAGCGTTAACTCTACCATAACATTCCATGAGTCTCTGCAAGCTTCTTTGAAAAACGTCAAACTGGTATAAGATATAATGGGAGAAGGTTATTGGTTGGGCTGCTCTTAAGTGGGTGTAGCCAGGTATGATTGTTTCAGTGTGTTTTTCAGCTTTTTTCAAAAGGTCCTTCTGGAAATCAAGCACAGTTTTCATTAGGCTTATCAGTTCTTCGCGCAGCTTCATTCTGATGGCTGTTGCCACTTGGTCGTTTCTGCTTTTTGCTATGTGGAGGTTTTCTCCTGCTTCTCCTTTAGCCTTTTTAGCGACTTCTTCCTCGACGTATAAATGTATGTCTTCAATCCATGGCTTAATTTTCACTTCAGCCTTTAGCTTTTCCAGAGCGTTAAGGAGTTCGGCTCCCCGCTCCTTATCTATTATTTTCTGTTCCATCAACATTATTGTGTGGGCTTCGTTTATTTCGATGACATGCTTCAAAATTTTCTCGTCGTCTTTTATGGAGGATATAAAGCGGGTAACATCCTCTCTTGATGATTTTATTCTTCCATTTTTGAACAGCACGCTCACAGTGCTTTCCTCTCTACGCGCTCCAGCTTTGTTTTAAGAGCATTGAATGTTTTTGACTGAAGCCCCCAAAGTTCAATGAAGCCATGTGCTAAAGACTGGTCGAAAGTTGTTTTCACGTCGTAAGTTGCCAAGTTCAAGTCGTACAATGAGTATGGTGAAGAACGCCCAACAACCATCAAGTTTCCCCTATAAAGCTTCAACTTGACTTTGCCTGTTACGTGCTCTTGCGTTTTGTCTATGAAAGCGTCCAAGTCTTTTCTAAGCGGGTCAACCCATAAACCTGCGTAAACTAGGAAGGCCCATTCTGCCTCTACATGTTTTTTGAATGCGATTTCGTGGCGTGTTAGAACCATTTTTTCTAAGTCTTTGTGGGCTTCTATTAAGATTGTGGCGGCTGGGCACTCGTAGATTTCCCTTGATTTTATTCCCACAATTCTGTCTTCAATATGGTCTATGCGCCCAACTCCGTTCATCCCCCCAATTTTGTTTAGCTTTGTAATAAGCGAAACTGGGTCGCTTCGTTCATCGTTGAGTGCGCATGGAACGCCATGTTCAAATTCAATGGTGACGTATGTGGGTTCGTCTGGACATTTTTCTGGCGGTAGAGTCCACTCGTATATTTCTTCTGGTGGTTCTTGATCTGGGTGTTCGAGTATGCCGCATTCGATTGAGCGTCCCCAAAGGTTTTGGTCGGTGCTGTAGGCGGTTTTTGCGTTTAAGGTGATTGGCAGTTTTCTTTCTTTTGCAAATTCTATTTCTTCGTCTCTTGTTAATCGCCATTCTCTAACGGGGGCTATCACTTTAAGGTTTGGTGCTAACGCTTTTGTTGTTATGTCAAAACGAACTTGGTCGTTTCCTTTTCCAGTGCATCCGTGGGCGACTACTGAAGCGTTTTCCCTTTCTGCAATCTCAACTAATTTCGAGGCTATTAATGGTCGTGAAAGCGCTGTGCAGAGAGGATATTTTTCTTCATATAGGGCGTTTGCCTTTATAGCTGGAAAAACATAATTTGTGACAAATTCTTGTTTTGCGTCTATTGAATAGTGTTTAATGGCGCCGATCGCCAATGCCTTTTCTTCTACGGCTTTAAGGTCTATTCCTTGACCTACATCCACGGTTAATGTAATCACGTCGGCTTCATAATTTTCTTGAATCCATTTTATCATTATGGATGTGTCTAATCCACCTGAGTATGCGAGTATAACCTTTTCTTTCGACATGGGTTCGCTTTGTGCTAGCAAGCCTTATATATTTTTTGGTCAAAGTATATCAAAAACTGTAAAAGTGACCAAAATTGAGTGAAAGTATATCCAGAATTGTTCAAGAATTGATAGACAAAGACTTCTCGCTTCAGTCCGCGCTTGAGAAGGGCTATGCAAACTATAGCGCCGTAGCGCGGATGCTGAAGCCTATGGTTGAAGAAGTTTTAAACCACAAGGTTAAGCTTGAAAGCGTGATAACGGCGGTGAAGAGAGCCAGCGTAACCTACAAGCCCACGCACAACATGGATGTAACCGAAGTTATTGCGGAAAGCGTCATAAACTTGAGAACAGACATAGCGAAAATCTCGGCTGAAAAAACCAGAAAAAACCTTGAAACTCTACGGAAGATATTGGCTAGTTTAGCGCGTGAAGAATATGTTCAAATTATAGAAGGAACTAAAGTAGTCACTATAATTTTTGATCAAAAATTGTTTGACAAAATCCGTTCAGACTTTCCCTTGGAAAACATTTTTGAAGAGAAAAACAATTTAGTAACCCTTATAATAACTAGCCCTCAAAAAATAATTGAGACTCCCGGTTGCATTACAACCTTTTATAACGCTGTCTCCAGAAGGCGTGTAAACATTGAGGAAACCCTAAGCTGTTCAACTGAAACGATACTGGTTTTGCAGTTGAAGGATGTTGGGAAGGCTTTGACTGCGTTGACAAATTTGATTGCGGAAGCAAGGAAGCTGAGCAAAAAGATGATTAAAGAACCGATTCAACGTTAGAAATGATTAAAAGCCTGATGTGTCATGAAGTTTCAGAGGCAAAGGCATGGACAAAAAAGGCTTAACTATGGCTGAAAAGATTCTCTCCAAAAAAGTTGGAAGGACTGTTACCGCTGGGGAAATCATTGTTGCCGACATAGACTTCCTGATGGCTCATGACGGAACGGCACCACTTGCAATAGAGGAATTTTCAGAACTCGGCGTCAGCAAAGTTTTCGACTCTTCCAAAATCCTTTTTGTAATAGACCATACGGGGCCGAGTCCCAGCGACAGGGTAAGCAACATTCACAAGATGATGCGCAATTTTGCACATAAACACTCGTGCAACTTTCGCGATGTAGGGTATGGAGTTTGCCACCAGATTTTGATTGAAGAATTTGCTGAGCCAGAAATGCTCATCATAGGCGCTGACAGCCACACGTGCACGCATGGCGCATTGGGCGCTTTCGCAACTGGGATGGGTAGTACTGAAATAGCGGTTGGAATGGCGTATGGTCAAACGTGGCTGAAAGTTCCTGAATCGATAAAGGTTGATGTTCAAGGAAGGCTGCATTGGCCTTTAACTTCTAAGGATTTGACGCTTTATGTGATTGGTGAATTGGGCGCGGATGGGGCTGATTATATGGCGATTGAGTTTGTCGGCAAAGGCGTTAAGGAGATGAGTATGGAGTCGAGGTTTACGATGACGAACATGGCTATTGAGGCTGGCGCGAAGGTTGGCTTCTGCCCAGTGGACGAAAAGACCTTGCAGTTCCTTCTTGAAGAGAGAGGAAAAAGTTTCCGTGAGCTTGGACCTGACGAAAACGCGCGTTACGCGGCTGAAATCACCGTAAAAGCCAGTGAGCTTGATTTTATGGTTTCTGTGCCGCATTCGGTTGATAACGTGAAGACGGTTGCTGAACTAGGCGACGTGGAGGTTGATCAGGTTTTTATTGGGACTTGCACTAATGGGCGGTTTGAGGATTTGCAGACGGCTGCGCGAATTTTGGGCGGGAGGAAGGTTAAGGAGGGTGTGAGGTTGCTTGTTCAGCCCGCTTCTCGCAAAGTGTATTTGAAGGCTTTGAAAGCTGGAATAATCGAGAGTTTGTTGGCTGCTGGCGCTGTTATAAACCCGCCTGGATGCGGTCCGTGTGTTGGGAGGCATTTGGGTTTGTTGGGTGACGGCGAGGTTTGTTTGAGTACGCAGAATAGGAATTTTAAGGGTAGGATGGGAAATCCAAAAGCTGAGATTTATTTGGCTTCGCCTGCTGTTGCCGCTGCTTCGGCAATAACTGGGAAAATAACCAGTCCTAAAGAGGTGTTGTAGGGTATGAGGGTTGAGGGTAGAGCGTGGAAGTTTGGGGACGACGTGAACACGGATTTGATTATTGCTGGAAAGTATAAGTATGACACGTTGGATATGAGGGAGATGGCTAAGCACGCTTTTGAGGCTATACGCCCAGACTTTGCTGAGAAGGTGCGGGAAGGCGACTTGATAGTGGCTGGAAAAAATTTTGGCTGCGGCTCAAGCAGGGAACAGGCTCCGCTGGTTTTGAAGGCTTTGGGCATAAAAGTGGTTGTGGCTGAAAGCTTTGCGCGAATATTTTACAGAAACGCCATAAACTCTGGAATGCTAGCCCTAGAATGCAAAGGAATATCAGACGCAGTGAAGGAAGGAGACATCCTTAGGGTAGATTTGGAGAAGGGCACGGTGGAAAACACTAGAAGCGTAGAGTCACTCAAGTTTAAACCTTTGCCGAAGCTGGTTTTCGAAATTTTCAAAGAAGGCGGACTGGTCCCCTACGTCAAAAAACACAAAGGAATAAAACTATAACCACCAAAAACAATCACAAAAGAGTAAGTTTACCTTCTAGTCCAAGTACCTTCTTATGGTTTTAAGTATTCTATTCTTTCTTTCTAGTGTGTGAGTACGCGATTTCTTAGTTTTATTGAATTCTTTTTCTAAAAAGGAATGATCCAAAATAGCCGCAATAGACGCAACAAGCCCAAACATCGTAATAAACGCTAGTATCCATTGAGTTCTGTCGGCTGGTGTAGCTTGTAGCTTAACCAAAACATTTGCTCTTATATTTGAAACGTCTTCTTTTGTGACATTAAGCGGAAGAAGTAGTGTTTGTGGTGGAACGTAGTACTTCTGATAAATTGTTAGTTGAGGATCAGATAGACTAATGCGCCCTGGATATGCCATTTGAGTCAAATCATCTGTAATGGATTCCATAAAGGGAATATCTTTCCAGGAGGGGTTATCTAAGGACATCCAAAAGTTGAACGTATTCCAATAATTGGCATATGGAGAAGACATATACACATAGACATCTCCAAGAGAATTAAAGAGACCTCTGTTAACAAAAGCATTGAAAGGAGAACCAAACATGGTTTAATTTGAGATGGTTATTGTGGTAGTAAATGTACGTTGCTCAATTCGAGTGCTTTCTGCATGTTGCAAAACAAAAGTCATTGCTACACTAAGGATTAATAGAATGACTATGAGTAAGATCTTTTGAAATTTGGAGCGCAAAGTTTGCACTAATGATTATCTATTAATTATTCGGAATAAAAAAGGTTTTTCAGGCTTTTCCGTATGTGAATATTTTAGTGAATGAGTTTGTATTTGGATAAAACTTTGACCATCAAGTCAATATTCAGACATGTGCTTACAAAAGAGATGAACAATTAAGCAAGTGTAGGAGAGACTTCTACTGAAATGTAAACTTTCTCCGTATTTTTGTTATGTAGTAGATTTGTAGTATAGCTATTAGCAGCCAAACAACAAGTAAAACAATAGACACCACCCTAAGCTCCCAGCTCTGAACAAACAAATTCACAATAAAATAACCACAACAACAACGACAGCAACCAACTGTATCAGCCGCAACGTCGTAACTTTCTTTCTCAGATTTGGCATTTCGCCCCTTGCTGACAGCATCTCCTTTATCTGCTTCAACCTTTCCTCAGAAAGATAGTATTTACCATCCACCTCAACAAAAATTCCGGAGCGCCCAAGACGTCCCCTCATTGCCTCTTCAAAGACTGGTGGAAGCCCCCAGCTCCTCAGCGCTCATTGCCTTTTCTGGGCTGACGGCGCCCTTTTCCCGAAACTTCGCAATAATTTCAGACAGCCACTTCTGGATATTTTCACGTTGCCTAAACATGCTTTCCACCCATAACAGCTTAACAAAGCAACTTTGTTAAACCTTCTTGAAGAACCCGAATACTATCCAAATACTCTTCCACGCTCACCCACTCACTGGGAGTATGGTCCAAACTCGAGTCTCCAGGTCCATAAGCCACAACTGGAATTTTCAGGGCTCTGCTAAGCAAATTCATATCACTAGTCCCAGTTTTCCTCACCAAGACAGGCGTTTTACCCCTCACTTTCCTAACAGCTGACGAAAGAGCCTTAACAAGCGGGTTGCCCTTGTCTGTTTCGAAAGCTTCCACCGAATCAACAACTTTTATGTTAACCGTAACCTTTGGGTTTGCAGCCTGATACTGCGCCACCTTACCTTTAATCTCTTCATAAACTTGCGCGCATGTTAACTGCGGCGGAACCCTCACATCTATTAAGGCTTCGCATTTGGAGGGAACATTTGAAGCAGCGGATTCGCCTCCTCTAAGCCGAATTAGACACGAGGTGACAGAGTAAAAATGGCTGTTTAAATCCTCGTTTGGAAAACGAGTTTCCCTTATCACTTTCCAAACTTCAAACGTCTTCTCAATTGCGTTTTCAAAAAGCCAAGGAGCAGCAGAATGCCCAGCCTGCGTTTCACAAGCCAATTTCAGCCTCAAACTTCCCTTATACCCAATAACTATGTTCTCTACCCCGCTTGGCTCCCCAAAAACCGCATAATCCGCCGACAAACCCTCCTTTATTAAATGTTTCATTCCCTTACCCGTTTTCTCCTCCTCAACAACACCAGCAACCAAAATTTTTCCAGACGAAAACCTTTCCGCAACAGAATTAGCGGCTAAAACCATCGTCGCCAAAGAGGATTTCGCGTCAACAGCCCCCCTACCATACAATTTACCGTCAACCGCCCTCACTGGAATGTAGCCTGGAACAGTGTCCATGTGACCGCACAGCAAAATTTCAGGCTTCCCCACTCCAACTTCGCCTATAACATTTCCAACCGCGTCCACTTTAACTTTAAAACCCAATTCTTTCATTTCATCCGCTATGAAAGCGCCTATTTCCCCTTCTTTGCCTGAGGGGCTGTAAATTTCAAGAAGCTTCGTTAGAAACTGAACTGCGTAATCGTTTATCCTTTTCTCCCTCCAAAACTTCATCCATAACAGCGATGACCGTGTCTATATCCTTCTCCGTGATGATTAAGGGCGGTAGGAACCGCACCACGTTTTTGCCAGCGTCAAGCACCAAAACTCCCCTCTGCATCATCCCAAGTATAACATTCAAAACGTCAACCCTAAACTCAACACCTATCATCAAACCTAAACCCCGCACTTCCCTAACAACCTTATATTTAGACTGCAACTCCCTAAGCCTGTCCAAAAAGTAACGCCCCAAACGCTCAGCCCTTTCAGGAAGCCTCTCCCGCACTATCAAATCAATTGTGGCGCATGCCGCAGCACAAGCAACAGCGTTCCCGCCGAAAGTGCTCGTGTGCTCCCCAACCTCCAATGAAGACGCTATTTCCTCTTTTGCCATGGTTACTCCAAGCGGGAATCCGCCCGCAATGGACTTCGCAACGCAAAGGATGTCTGGAGTTATCCCCCAATGTTCGCAAGCAAACATCTTGCCTGTCCTACCCATTCCAGTCTGAACCTCATCCATTATTAAAAGAACTCCAGTTTTGTCGCATAACTCCCTTAAAGATTGGAAGAAACCTTCTGGCGGAAGAATAACGCCGCTTTCCCCTTGTATTGGTTCGGCTATGACTGCGGCTGTCTTTTCTGTTATAGCCTCCTTTATTTTCTGAAGGTTATATCTTGGCACGTGTTTAAACTCTGGAACAAGAGGCTGAAAAGGCTCCCTATACTTCTCCTTCCAAGTCGCGGAAAGCGCACCCATAGTTTTTCCATGAAAGCCACCCATCATAGCAATTATTTCCGGCTTCCCAGTGAACTTGCGCGCCATTTTGATGGCGCATTCAACCGCTTCAGTTCCGCTGTTTCCCAAAAAGGATTTTGTTAAACCTTTAGGCGCTATCTGCGCTAGCCTTTCCAGCAGTTCCGCTCTTTTCTCGTTGTAAAATGACCCGTGGCAAGGAATAAGCCTCTCTATCTGCTTCCTTAACGCCTGAATTATTTCTGGGCGAGAATATCCGATGATGCAGACGCCGTAGTTTCCTGTAAAATCCAAGTATTTCTTGCCATTAATATCCCACAAGAAAGCTCCTTTTCCCCTAGCGAGCACAACTGGTTTTTTCGCGTAAACCCTTGCCAAATACTTATCTTCTGTTTCAATCACCCATTTTTCATCCATGGGTTATCACTGTTCCACTTTCATGCTTAACAGAAGAGGAGACGGGCGATTTCCGCATTCCAGAAGCTATAATCGCCTCTTTCACGCCGAGGTTTAGGGCTTCTGTAGCTGCGTGAATCTTAGTGCTCATACCAGCCCCTATCTTTGGAAGAACGCTTTTAACTTCAGAAAGCTTCAACCTTTCCAAGACTTTCCCGTCAAGCATCACACCGTCAACATCAGTTAATAGAACAAGCCTATCCGCTTGCAAAGCGCCGGCGATGTTGGCTGCCGCGCGGTCACCGTCAACATTCAACAACTCGAATTCTTCGCCTATGGCCACTGGAGAGATTACTGGCACATAACCATTTTCAATTAGCAACCTAAGCAATCCAGTGTCCACCCCGCATATTTTACCACTGAATCCCCCATCCACAACCCGCTTCCTCCCCCCCTCATCTACCACAATAATCTTTTCCTTCCTCTTCGCCTTAAGAAGCGCGCCATCAACACCAGACAACCCAACGCTTCTTATTCCAAAGCTTTGAAAAGTTGAAACAACTGTTTTGTTGATTTTCCCAGACATCACCATATTATACGTTTCCACAGTATCCTTGTCCGTGTAGCGGCTTCGAAAGCCCTCTGGAGACATCACAAACTTCTGTTCTAAACCCAATTTTTGGGCGATAAGCGTTACTTCTGCTCCTCCTCCATGAACGAAAACCACCTTATCCTCGCCTTTGCAGACTATGTCCTTTATGTCTTCGGCGATTTCGGAAAGGCTGCTTTGCAGAACTTTTCCCCCAACTTTCACAACAATCAACATTTTCTACACCGGATGAAAGCCTGGATGTTCCAAACCCGTTTTTTCATCAATACCCAACATTATGTTGAAACATTGAATTCCTTGACCAGCGGCGCCTTTCACCAAATTGTCTATGGCGGAGAAAACCACAAGCCTGTTAACCCGCGAATCCAGCTCAAAGCCTATGTCGCAAAAGTTTGAGCCAACCACGATTTTTGGGTCTGGAAACTGGTAAAGTCCCTTCTTGTAACGGACAAAGCGGATGAAGGGCTCATTTTCATACAATGCGCGGTAAGCCATCCACACGTCTTTAACCGCCACATTCTTAACCAGAAAAGCGTGAACAGTCGAAAGTATGCCCCGCACCATGTTAACGGCGTGAGGAGTAAACGAAACCTTAACAGGCTTTTCCGCAACCAAATTAAGTTCTTGCTCTATTTCAGCAATATGCCTATGGTCAACTGGCTTGTATGGTCTTGTGCCGCCAGACCGTTCAGGATGATGCGACGCTATTGACGGGTTGTTGCCAGCTCCAGACGAACCAATTTTTGCGTCAACAACTATCCTCTCATTGTCTATGAAGCCCTCTTTAACCAGCGGCGCAAGAGCCAAAATCGTTGCGGTTGACATGCAACCGGGACAAGCCACCAAATTCGCCTTCTTAATTTCCTCTCTGTGAAGTTCTGGAAGACCGTAAACAGCTTCTTTCAGCAATTCTGGCATGGGGTGGCTCCATCCATACCATTTAGTATAATCTTCAGGGTTTTTTAGGCGAAAGTCCGCGCTCATGTCAATAACTTTTAAACCAGCTTTGAGCAGTTCTGGGATAAACTTGACTGATGTTCCATGGGGTAGGGCTGTGAACACCAAGTCGCAGTTTTTCCCGATTTCAGATAAATTGTAAGGAGTGAATTTTAGTTGAGTGACTCCTCTTAGGTTTGGGTGGACAACGAACAGAAATTCGCCAGCGTATTTTTGTGAAGTCACCGCGGTTATTTCCACTTTTGGATGGAGAAATAATAGCCTCAAAAGTTCTCCGCCCACGTATCCTGAACCGCCAACAACACCAACTCTCATTTTGCTAATCTCCCCATTTTAATGCGTTAAACACGTTTGTTTGTCAACGAGGCTTTCGGCGCACATTAAAAGCTGCTTTGCCACATCGATTCCAGCCGCCAGCCTCGTTTGTTCCCAGAAATCTGGGCATGCGTTTGCTTCATGAAACATTACGTGGTTTTCCATGCTTTTGACGCTTTTCTCTATTGTTTCTTTGATGTTGCAGTAGGCTTCTGAACTCTCATAGTTGTGAAAAGCCTTCTCTAACTTCTCATTCCAGTTGGCAAAGTTTTCTCTGGTGATTTTTTTGCTTTTGACCTTCTGTATTTCGTTGAATAACGGCGTTAGCTTTTCGAATTCAGAAAGCATTTCCTTGTCAATAACCATTTCTTTTCCGAAGTCTACCATTGCGTCGAGGGCTAAAACCCACGCTTCGCATTCTTTCGCGATGGATTCAGCGCATTTTACAGCTTCCTCTCTTATCCTTTGGGAAAGGTTTATTCCGAAAACCATGTTGCCTAAGTAAGCGTTTGTTCTAAAATCCCTAAGTCCAGTTCTAGCCATCGCTTTTGGGTAGCAGTGAGAAGCCTTTCCCTTTTCCTTGGCAACAATTATCCTCAAGTCGAAGAACCATTTCTGAACAAATTCCTGCGCCAAAACACCAATAGGGTTTATCACGGACGGTTCGATTTCGCTTAAAATTTTTAGAAGCTCCTGTCTTTCCTTTGCTAATTTGATGTTTTTGCCATGGGAGCCTGCGTCTGGCTTAACCACTACTGGTTTATTGCTTAACTCTTGTTGGATTAAGCTGGCAATTTCGTTTTCGTTGGAAATTTTGCGTCCGTCAACTGTTGTTTCTTTTGGGTCGCATGGAATATAGACTGTTGCGGGTATCTTGACTTTCTCTTTCCAGAAACGTAAAAGTGTTCTGAGTTTGCTGAAGCATACGTATTCTATTTGTGATGGGTTAACGACGTTTTTCCCTAACGCTTCAAATATTGTTCCAACATACAGCCTGCGGTTTTTGCCTTGCGCCCTGTTTAGCACAACGGAAACATTTCTGAGAGTTTCTAAGTAATCTTTTCCCTCGCTTTTGATTTGATGGCTGCCATTTTCGAATAGGAAGGAGATTTTGCGGGCTGGTATGAAAGTTAAATCTATTCCAAGCGTTTGAGCGGTTAGTTGTATTCCTATCTCATCTGTTCCTGCGTGTTCATAAAGGATTGCAATGCTCATCTTTGTTCATCCGATGATTAAATTCAAAAAAAGTTGGGTGGGGCTCGGCCAAAAAAGCTACTCGCCCCAATCTTCTCCTTCTATTTGCAGCTCCTCTACTACGACACAGTCTGAGTTTACGCTTTTTACTTCGAGTTCAAGTCCACAGTCTGGGCAAGTTATTATCTCGCCTTTCGTTACGTCTTCGGGTACTTCAATTTTTGCACCGCATTCTGGGCAAGCAGCTGTTTCCATTTTATTTCACGGCGAAGCATTAATTTGACAGAATCTTAAATATTTTTTGGTCATATTTTTTCTTTTCATAACAATAATGACTAAAAATAGTCAAAATAATTGGGCTGTAGCTAAAAACTGAAAACAAGCAATTGGAAATGAAAAATTACGCCTACACCATAACCTCATCCGTAATGTTAATCAGTTTTGGGATTTCCCCTGCAGTTGCAACTTTCCCCCTAAAGATTACGAACACACCTTTGACATCGCCAATTGACATAGCTACTTCAATTCCATGTCTTACAGCCAAATCACAATCTTCCCCCTTAACAGCGTTACAGACCGCTGTGGCTGCGGCATCCGCTAGGCATGCGTCTTTAGAAAATATTGTAACAGAATCTGCTTCTCCTAGACTGAATGCGTGTCCGAAAGTTGCGGAGCTGGTTGCCACGCCAACTGGAAATTTTTCAAGTCTAAAACCAATCTTTCTTGATAATGTCGTGTCTAAGGCTAGAAGGGCAATGTCTATTGGCGATTCGGAAATCGCTGAAACTTCGCCTCCATTTTCGACAACGGCAACCCTCGCTCCAACGGAAACCATCTCTCTAACAGCTAAATCGGCTAAAGCGCCAGCTACAGCCGCCATAGGACCAACACCAGCTTTCGCGGCAGCTTCAGCCATCATCTTAGCCACCAACGGGCTGTCACCATCAACCTCAACGGGTTTTAAGGAATAGAAAAATTTTGGGTTTTTGCGAATGTATCTTTCAAGTTTTTCTCTGTTTTCTCTAAGTGAAGAAATTGCTTTTGCTATGGCTTCTCTGCTGTCTGATAGGATTAAGCCTCTTGTCTCCTTAAATTCAAAGTTTTCCTTGAACAAACTTCTAGCTTGCATAGCATCCTTGCCTTCGTTAAACGCTGACTTTTATGGCTTTCATGGGGCAAGCGTCTACGCAAAGTTTGCAGGCGCTACCCAAACATTTCTCGTCGTTGAAAGTAACTGAAAAGTCTTCATTGATTTTTATAGCGTTCACTGGGCAGAGAGAAAAACATGCGCCGCAGCTAATGCATTCCTCTTTATCCACTTTCACAGGCTTGTGCGGTTCGACGATTACGCCTTTTTTACGGAAAGCTTCGATGATTTTTTCAGCTTGCGCTGAGGGTATTTCAACAAGTATTTCTCCGCCTTGCTGGTCGATGTGGGCTGTCAAAATGTTTATTGGCGTCTTATGTTCGATGATTATTTGCGATGTTATTGGCTCGCTTGTAATCTCTTTCGAAAACTTTAGTACGGCTCTCGTCATGTTATTTGCCCCCTATGAGTTTGGCTACATCCTCCGAGGTTATGATGCCCAACACTTTTCCTTCTTTATTGATTACTGGTAGGGCTGAGATGTTGTGTTGAGTCATTTTTCTCGCGGCGGCTTCCACAGGCTCGTCTGGTGTTGTTGTTATAACTTTTCTGATGATTATGTCTGTTAAGCTTTTTTTATTTTCAGCCACAGCTCTTGTTATGTCCCATGAAGTGATTATTCCCCTAAGTTTTTCTTGAGCGTCTACAACCACTATGTGGTTGACTGAGTTAGTTATGATTTTTTTTGCAACCTTTTCAATAGACTCATCTTCTCCGCATGTGGTAGCCGAGCGCATTAGGGCTTCAACAAAAACTATGTCCTTAGTCTGTTTCATAGGCTTAAAGACAGTGTCCAGCGGTAGTCTTTCAACTGGCGCCGAGAGGTAGAATGCGCCTTCCGCTATCCAATGTTTCAATGTTTCAGCAATTTCCTTAGCTTTTTGAAGGCTTGAAAGCGGACTAACTTTCACGGTCTTGTCATTAATGACTATTTTGCCAAACTTTAACTCTTTGTAGCTGACTTCCCTAAGCTTTGGGCGGTCTCTTCTTGGAACTCCATAATCAACTATGGGAACGAAGATTTCCTCGTCTCGAATGGCTACTTTTTTGGCTATTTCCTCGTTTAGGATTGGGATGGGTATGCCTATGCCCACGTAAAGCGTTGTCCCATACTTTGTGAAGGCTGCTCCACGGATGAATTCTGGACTCATCTTTTTGCAGTCTCCCCTAACCATAAGGGTGCCCATCTGTTTTCCGGGATCGTGCTGGGTTCCTTCACCTATGACGTAGCCTTGGGCTCCGCCTAGGAATATGCGTGTTCCGATGCCTATGGTTTCGTAGTCTGGGTCGTTCATGAGCGGGTTTAGTTCTCCTGCTCCTGAGAATGTGGCGTTTCCGAAGTGGGGGAGAAGTTTGCCCATGTACGTGTATAGTATTTCGTCGTTGCTGTTCACTGCGCACACATAACGCTGATAGCAGTTGCGGAAGTTTAAAAGGATAAACTGGTTCAAATCATCTTTGCTTATCAGGGTTTCGATCTTGGTTCTGGGATAGCAGGCAGTTCCATAGGCTATTGCTCGGAGCTCCACCTCTTTTCCGCTTATTAAATCTTCTATTATGTGTCCTCCGCCGTATTCGAATGGTTTGGTTTCGGACATTTGAGCGGCACCAATGTACAGGTCTACTGCTGCTCCCGGATGGGAAACTTCTACGTCGTTTATCCATGCTCTTTGAATTTTTATTGGCGGGTCTGAGTGTCCGAGGTTGATGACTGCTCCTGAAGAGCACATGGCTCCAAAGGTTCCAGTTGTTACAACATCAACTTCTTTGAAGGCTTTTTTCACTCCTTTTTCTTCTACGAGTTTTTTCATTTCTTCAACTGTTAAAACTTGAACGTCTCCGCGTTTGATTTTTTCGTTTATTTCGGTTACGGTTCTTTTTTCGAGCGTATTGCACCCCCAAGTGTTTTTCGAAGCAAATGGCGATTCCAATTAAAATACTTTTTTGACAAAAATATTCCAAAAAGAATATATGCCGCTTCCTCCCTAAGCCTAAAACCATGCTGCCATCCTTGGACGAAATAGCGAAGAAAAGGAAAATGTTGGGTTTAACCCAGAAGCAGTTGGCAAAGATGGCTGGCGTAAGCCAATCTTTCATAGCGAAAATAGAATCAGGCAAAATAGACCCTTCATACAACAAAGTGAAAATCATTTTTGACATGCTCGAAAAGATGGAGACAAGAGTGAATTACACTGCAAACAAAATATTCCATAAAGGCGTTATCGGCGTTCAAAAAACTGACAAGATTGCTAAGGCTATTCGCTTAATGATGGAGCACGGCTACTCGCAGCTTCCAGTTTTCGACGGCGAACAAGTTGTCGGATGCGTCTCAGAAAAAACGATACTGAATCAGGTTACGGCTGGCAGAGAACTCTCGCAAGTGTCTCAAGGGCTTGTTGAAGAAATTATGGAGGAGGCGCTTCCCCAGATTAACGAGAATGCACCGTTGCCGCTGGTTTCAAGTTTGTTGCATGTTTACCCTGCAGTTCTTGTTGCAAAAAAGGGAAAAGTGATTGGTATAATAACGAAGGCTGACCTATTCAAAGTAATCGTATAAGCTATCCCTCAAAGATTCTTTTTGTAAGATTCTGGAATGCTGCGCTCAGAGTTAAAGGTAATTGCTATAAAGGGTGTGATGTCTTTTAGTTATTGAGGCTGCGGTTTAATGAGTTTGAGAGAGGAGAACTTGAATGTTGTATTGGCTGAGCTTTTGAGCGAAAAGGGATTGAAGGCTTTGGGTGAAGTGGTTTTAAGAAAGAAGTGTGGAAGACTTGAGCCTGATGTTCTTATAGAGTTGAATGGAGTGCGAATTGTTATTGAGGGCAAGAAACTTGGAATGTGGGATGTTTTGGTTGAGCAATGCAAGGAAAGGCTGGATAACAATGTTTGCGATTTATGTGTTATGGTTGAATACGCTGATGTAAAATTAAGGAAACTTGTGCCAGACCAGTCGGATGTTAGAGATGCTTTATTGAGAGGTAGATTTAATGTGGGTTTTCTTTCTTATGTGGATAGGATTGGGTTGGATAAGTGGATGGCTGTTGCGCCAAAATCTGAGAAGTATATGGATGTTAGTTTTGATGAGCTTTTAACGTATTTGATGAGTGTTTATGGTAGGGTTGTGAAGGAGGACATTATAGGGCCTGTTATTAAGAGAATGAATGAGGTTTTGGATGATTTTGCGAGCAAGGTTTCTACTTCGGTTAATATGGAGCGTTTGAAGGAAGTTTTGGAGTTGAAGGAGGCAGAAGGGGAATCAGATGAGCAGTAGGGAAGATGTGCATAAGCTTGTTTCGACTGCGGGATTACTGCTTGTCGATGCTATGGTTTTTCATGAGATTATAGCTGCTTTTCATAAGGATATCCCAACACTTTCAATGCTTATGTCGTCTGCGAATTTGAAGAAGGAGTTGGAGAATTCTTGGCGGTATATAATTCAGAATATTAATTATGAGCCTGTGCTTGAAATTGCCCTCGACATTTTGGTTAATATGCCTGCTAGTCCCGTGTTGGATAGACAATTGAGGTCATTGGCTAATTTGGCTTATGATATAGCGTCTTCTAAGGTTTTGCTTAGGCATGACCTTTTTGGTAGAATTTATCATAGGCTGCTTTTGGGGAATTTGGTTAAGTATCATGCGACATATTATACGTCGATTCCTGCTGCTCGGTTGTTGGCTAGGCTTCTAATAAACTTGCCCTCTGGTTTAGATGCGAGGAGTGTTCCTCCAACATATAATGGGAAACTTTTTAGAGTTGTTGATTTTGCGTGTGGTTCGGGTACGTTGCTATCAGCTATTTATAAGGAGATGAATGCGAGACATAGAATTGAAAGTGAAAGTTTGAGAATTGACGATTTACATAGGTATCTTGTTGAGGAGGGAATATGGGGTTTTGATGTTTTGCATCATGCGGTTCATCTTGCTGCAACTGTGCTTTCTTTGCATAATCCTATTCCAGTGCGTGGGTCAAAGCTTTTTGCTTTGAGACTGGGTGAGGAGAAATACTTAGGTAGCATCAACTTTTTGTCGTCTTCTGTTCTTGGTCAAGATATGGTGCTTCACGGTGGAGCTGTTCGTGGACAAGAGGTTGTGAGTGTTTCAAAGAGGGAGGCTAAAACTGTTGAGCTTCCAAGTTTCCACATTTGCATAATGAATCCGCCTTTTACTAGAAGCGTTGGCGGTAATCTTTTGTTCGGTTCACTGCCTAGAGAGGAGAGAGCGAAACTGCAGAAGTCTCTTAATAGACTGCTTAAAGAAGAGGGTCTCACGGGTATTGGTCAAGCTGGTCTTGGG
>JAVZLH010000016.1:0-22870 GCA_038883855.1 Bathyarchaeia archaeon | reverse complement strand
CTCTAAAATACTTCATATGCGCTACTCGTTTATTATTGAAATCGGTTCTTGATTTGATTCCGGCAACAGCGCTGAGGTCAATTGAGAATTTAAGAGATAACCCACAAACCAGCAGTTAAAGAGCGCATGCTTATTTGTCTTGGACTGCTGCGAGTTTACGGGTGACCACGACAATCGATTTAACAATAGGTGTTGGAAATGAAATTTCTAAAATGACTCAAATAAGTCTTTTTTAGTTAAAATAAGCCTAAAATGAGCTTAAAATTTAATGCTCCGGGCGGGATTCGGACCCGCGTCTCCGGCTCGAAAGGCCGGAATACTTGACCGGACTATACTACCGGAGCACTTTTTGCTGAAGAGGCATCATGGAAAATGTTTTCCGTTCGAATAAACCTTATCCTTTTAGGGCTGTGTTTAAGCATTTTTCAAACGGGGCGAGTGCGGTTTCCGCTTTGTTTAGGGTTGGAGCGTAGTAGGCTGTTTTGGCGGAGTTAGTCATTATTGTTTTTATTCCAAGCTTTTCCGTCCATGTTACGACTGCACATGTATCTGTTATCACGTGGCATCCGCTCTTTTCAAGTTTTTCCACATGTTTCTTTGCTTTTTCTTTGACAAAGCGGGAAGTGCAAACCCAAAGTTCCATTTCTCCTCTAACTTTTCTTTTGCCAAGCATGTTTGAAATCTTTATGATTTCTTTAATGGAGCAGTGGGGGCACCCTATGAAAACTAGGTCGGGTTTTGCCTCGGAAAATGTTGTCAAACTTTCTATCGTGTTTTTTATGTCTGCGGTTTCTACGGTTATTTTTTCAAGTTTACGCGCATCCCCTAATTTTTCGCCAAAGTGGAACATGTTCGCCATACCAGCGGAAGCCAAAGCGGCTCCAAGTTGCTTCAAATTTTCTTTGGAAGCGTTTTCTAGGTCCAAAATTGCGGGGATTTCTTCTCTTAAGGCTTTACCTAAAAAAATTCCTAAAGCTCCAAATTCTATTTCATTTTTAAGCTGTGTTTCAAGCTTCACCAAAACTGTTGGGCGGCGGTTTTCTGGCTTGTGCACACCATAGTTTGGCGTTTTCCCAATTATTGCTGCCGCCAGCGCGCTTGGTCCCCCCTCGCGGTTTGTCCACGCCTCAAGAACCGAGTTAGCGTAGACCACAGCAGAGGATTCAGCCCATGCCAAGTGCGAACCTCGCCTAGGTTTTTTCAAATAGTAAGGTGTGCACGTGAAAGACCGTTGGAAACCCATTTTTTCAAAAATGTTAAGAACCTTTAACTGTTTCAGCCATAAGTCTTCACCTAATCTTTTACGAAAGTATTCCATGTCGAGGCTATGGGGGTTTAGAGTTGCTTTAACTTTCACTTTCCCACCAGAATTCGCTAAGGCTTCTAAAAACTCAACTGGTGCATCACCGAGGGTTTTGTAGGAAACCCCTGAAACATGGGCTGAATTTATGCGGATGAGTTTTGTTGCATTAAAAAGTTCGCCTAGTTTAACGAGGATTTTCATGCATATTTGGTTTACCCAACCATGCTCTCCGTCAAGAATACGCTCTTCTTCCTTTGTCAAATACATGCAGTTCAACTCCCTTCATTTTCTTCTCAAAATTTTTACCAACCCTTCGTAGGCGTCAACCTCAAGCAAATCACCTGTTCTAAGCTTTTTAACGTCTATTTGGTCCACCATCGGGATGTTGGCCATTATGGCGCCTACAACGACAACAGGGTCAGCGGTTTTATTGACTATTGCCTTTGGCGCAAGCTTTCTCTTAGCTAAGGCATATAGAACGTAGCTGCCGACTGTGGAGCCATGTCCATGGGGAAAGCATAAAATCTTGTCTTTGATGCACTCGCCGCATAAATCGTGACTTCTCTCAACTATTTTGCCGTCGGCAGGGTCGACGCCTCCTAGAAAGCTAATAGGTTTAGCGGATACAAGAGCCTCTGCCACACATCTTCCTTCAACTATTCCCCGCCCCACTAACTTTATTTCATGTTCGCGCATTTTGGACACTTCAGTAGGATACTTTCGCTGTTGAAGGGATTCTCCCTAAAATCTTCGCTGCTGCGTTACCAACTTTCACACGGTTTTCCTCAAAAGTATAAACGCGCAATATATTAATAAAACCCTTGAGGGTTTCAAAGATTTTTGAGAATTCGCTTAGTTTTTGCGGAACTTTTCTGCCATTTGCCAACTTTTGAAATACTGGAATTTCCATGGACTCCATAAGAACGGAGTGGTGATATGGCACTGACGGAACTGTTGGAACATCTATTATGATTGCTTCCGTATTCACTTTTGCTTCTTCGGCTATTTCTCTTTGCAGTTGTTCTCTGTGAACTGCACGGCTGAAGATGTTTGAAATCATAGCGTCCTTTTCGTAAAAGGTCTTTTCATAAGCGCATTTCAGTATCCTTCGCCTTTCAAGGTCGCCTATTATCTTGCTTGATTCCTTACATTTCTTTAAAGCCGCCCAAACAGTGTAGTCGTCCATAGCCAAATACTCCTCTGGAGTTTTAAAATCTGTTAGCCCAAGCTCTTTATTCGCCTTTTCCATAGCTATTGCAAGCATTATTTGCGCTGCTCTTCCAACACGGTGGAAGTATATGCTTTTGAATGATTCTATACGAGCTATTATAAAAGATTCAAGGGCTGACAAAGCGCCTAAATCCACCGCGAGGTTTTCGCCTAAAACATCTAGTGCGTGAATTATTCGAAAAATGTCGATAAAGCCATATTCTGCCCCTGTGTGATGTGTATCTCGCACAATAAAGTCTTGCTTGTCCACGTCGATAGCGCTGCTAATTATCTGGTCCAAGAACGCTTTTTCAGGCTTGTGAAGTTTCCCAACAGCCAGTTTACTAACCTCTTTCGGTTCAAAGCCTATATTGATTAATATGTCTGCTAGCTCGCTTCTTTCAACGATCCATGAGGTAAGGTCCTCATGAGTCTTGCCAAGCTCCTTAATCAGCAAGTGCTCAAAAACATGTGAGAAGGGGCCGTGCCCCACATCATGGAGCAAAGCCGCAATTCTAACCATTTCCGCTTCTTCTCCGCTTATGCGTCGCGAAATGTTAGGGTTCTCCACAACCTTACCAGCTAAATACATAACGCCAACAGAATGTTCAAACCGCGTGTGGTTCGCCCCTGGATAAACATACTCGGAACCCGCAAGCTGCCTTAGTCTTCGAAGTCTCTGAACTGGATATGAATCTATAACCGCTTTTTCCTTCTCAGTTATGTAAACGTAGCCGTGAACCGGATCCTTTATTTCACCCCAATAGTTCGTTGGCATAAGCGACTCTCCATTTGCGTTAGACAATTATTTTATGCACACACATATTATTACATTTATGCAGTAAAAGATCATGGGTTGAAAACATGAGCGGAACAGGCTTTTTCATATGCCTCGAGGGGCTGGATGGATGCGGAAAGACAACTCAAGCAAAATTGCTTGTAAAGAACCTTAGGAAAAAATACAATGCTGTTTACACTGCGGAGCCAAGCCGAGGCAAAATTGGTACGTTTATCAAAAAATACTGCTTACAGCGCAAGAAACGCGTTTCAAGCGTAGTTGAGGCTTTACTTTTCGCCGCAGACAGATTTGAACATGTTGAAAACACAATTCGACCAGCCTTGAAAATGGGAAAAATAGTTGTTTCAGATCGTTATGTCTATTCTTCTCTGGCTTATCAAGGGGCAACAGAACTTAGCCTAGAATGGATTAAAAAGATAAATGAGTATGCAATACGCCCAGACCTCGCGATTTTCATCGATGTAGAACCAAGAACAGTGGTTAAAAGACTTAAACAAAAAAGATCTGTAATGGAAGATTTGGAAACACAGCGTAAGGTGCGGGAAGTTTACATGAAGTTCGTTGAGAATGGAGAACTCGTGATGGTAAACGGAAACAAATCTATAAAGGAAGTTGCAAATGAAATTTTAGAGGTTGTTCTAGGATTTTTGGAGAAAAACCGCTAAGAAGACTCCAACATCTTTAATATCTTCCTTGGAGACGTCCCGTTAATCTTCTTTGTTAAAAAGGTGATGAGGTCTTCTGGTGAGAGATATCTTGGCCCTTTTCCATGAAAAACCAGAATTTCAACAGTTTTTTTGTTGAATAAGAAGCGAAGCATGTAGTAATCAAATTTTAGAGGTTTCTTTTTCTCCGCCGTTTTTTTGTAATAGCGAATTGCACAGAAGAAATCCATTGTTTGCAGTGGTTTTTTACGTATAGCCTTTAACACTTTCGTAATTTCTTCATCGTCGAGGTAATTAAAGTTGTTAATTTCTGCTATTCCGAACTCGAAAATTAGGATGCATTGAGGTATTGAAGGAACAGCGACATCTTCTAAGTTAAAGGTGTTGATGTTCAATTCGTGAAAAAGCCTTATCACCTGTTCTTGCAGTCTCTTGCTTGAAACCAAAGTGGTGAAAACTGCTGTTTTGTGAACGCTTGTTGGAAAACCTTCGTAGAAACCAAGCATTTCCTTAAACTCTCTTCATTTTTCTTATTTTTTCTAAGTTTTCAAGAAGCCCAGAGAGGGTGGTACTGAGTTTCTGCAGTTCCTCCACGTTTTCCTTGTTCTGCATTTTTGTTTGTATTTCTTTAATTTTTGCCAAAAGCGTTGCTTCAAGGGTGTCAAGGGCTAGGGCGCTTGTTATTTTTGCAGGCTCCTCTCCTTCCCTTACGACAATAACTTTTTTCTCGCATTTCGCACACCATAATGTTCCATCCTTTAGACGAAAAAGCGGTGAGGCACACGCCGGACACGCAAGTTCTGTTAGTGTTGAACCTTGCCGTAGCAGGTCAGCCATTCGTTTAATATGTTCTTCTTCAACTTTGTTTCGTGGCAAGTTTAAAACCTCAAACTAGATAGGTATAAAAGCCTATATAACAAGATTACTACGATTTAACAAAAGGGGTGCGGACATGGTTAGGAAAAAGAAAATGCAAGAATATGAGGAAAGAATAAAACAGGCGTTAACCGTTTTGGGAGCAGTATCCGAGGACACAACAACACCCAGAAACATTAGACGTGCTGCTAAAGATTCAATGGACGCCTTGCAGACAACAGAATACACACCCGCTGTTAGAGCTTCAAACGCCATATCAATATTAGACGAGATTTTACAGGATCCAAATATGCCACCCTACACGCGGGTAAAACTTTGGAACGTAATGAGTTTACTAGAAGACATAAAAGATTAACTCCGAGCATAAAAGACTACTTCCGTTTTCTGAAGATTGCGGCTCCATCCATGCCTGTTACGTACTCAAAGCCTACCTCAAGCAACTGCAAGCTTCGTCTAAGCTGTGGGCGATGTAAATCAAAGTGTTTCTCAAGTCTCTATGTCCAAGCAGTCGTTGCACGCGCAGGACCAGAAATATAAGATTTTTATTTTTGTATACATATTAAAAGAATCGAGAATTCGAGAAGATGATGTAGAGAAGTAGGATGGGTGATTATTGGATTATTTCTCAGGTTATGAACGTCCAGATGGATCTTACGGTACTAGAAATTACATTGCAATTATTCCAACAGTTATCTGTGCGAATAAGGTTGCGGAAGAAATAGCATCAAAGGTAAACGGAGTTATTGCATTATCTCATTCATGCGGTTGCTGTCAAATAGAGAAAGATTTGAATCAAACCTTTAGGACTCTCGTGGGACTTGGTTTAAATTCTAACGTTTATGGTGCACTTGTTGTTGGACTAGGATGCGAAGCTGTTTCTGGAGAGAAGTTAGCAGATGAAATTTCAAAGTCTGGAAAATCCGTATACCATTTCAACATTCAGGATAAAAATGGAAGTGTAAAGTCTATTAAAAAAGGTGTTAAAATCGTAAAAAAATTGTCAGAAGAGGCTCAGAGACAAAGGAGGAAGACAACAAGTTTATCTGAATTGATTGTTGGCACGGAATGTGGAGGTTCGGATTGGACTTCAGGCATAGCTGCTAATCCTGCAGTTGGTTTTGCTTCGGATTTAATAGTGAAAAAGGGAGGGACCGTGATTTTATCTGAAACTACCGAGCTCATTGGAGCTGAGCATATTTTGACTAAGAGAGCTGTTAGTGAGAAGGTAAAGAAAAAGATCTTGGAGATCATCATGAATTATGAAGAGCAGATAAGACTGTTGGGTGGAAGTATAAGGGAGGGACAACCAACGCCAGGAAACATAGCTGGAGGAATAACTACGTTAGAGGAAAAATCGTTAGGAGCCATTTATAAGGCTGGCAGTTCAAAAATTGTTGATGTAGTTGATTATGGAGAAAGAGTAAACAAAAAGGGACTTATGATAATGAATACTCCAGGATGTGATGTTGAATCTCTTACCGGGATGGTTGCTGGAGGTGCACAACTTATAATTTTTACTACTGGTAGAGGAACTGCCACTGGAAACCCTATAGCCCCAATTATCAAAGTAACAGGTAATCCTTTGACCTTTGAAAAAATGAAAGATGACATCGATATAAACGCTGGAAAAATTCTTTCACATGGTTTATCAATTAGAGACATGGGACAAAAAATATTTAGAGAAATTATTTCCGTAGCTTCAGGTAAATTAACCAAAGCAGAACGTCACAGGCATTATGAGATGGCAATATGGAGAATTGGGTTAAGCTTATAAAATCAGCTCGTGGTTCTAAGCAAAATTTATACGTATTTTAATTAGGGGATGAGTTTTGTTGTCTAAATAACATATTTCAAATTTAGTTGTAAAAACTTAACGTCGCTAATAGAACAATGATGCGACTACAACCATAGTTAAGTTTTTGAAGCTGCGCTAAAGACGTGTTTTATTGCTGTGTGTGTTTTAAAAGTTTGTGTGGGGTTTGCTTTGGATGATGGCGAGAATTTGAGGGTTTGAGGTTTTCCATTGGGTGTGTTGGACGGTTTTATCACGTCCTTTTTAAAGCTTTTTGTTTGAACTTGAATTAATTTCTTTTACTGTGGCTAAGTGGCAATACTTCTTTTTTAAATAACTCGTTCAGTATTATGGCTGCAGAAACGTACCATGCATTAAAGGCGCATATTATTCCAACGTAGCCTCCAGCAACATTAGCTGTAGATACGTTAGCCAAGTGTCCTATATCTAACAATATGAAAGTCACCAGTAACAATGTAAATGTCGATGCCAGCGCCCAGTTAAGCCTGAAAGATCCTACCCACATGTAAAACGTGAATAACGTCCATGCCAAGAGAAATATACCAATAGCATCTTGCGTTAGAACCCAAACTCCCAAGAATTCCAAAAGAAAGGCCAACCCTAAACATATCCAAAAACCTCCATAAGAACTAAAAGCCGTTCCGCCAAATGTTGACCCAACTCTGGTATCCAGCACACCAGCAATTATTTGCACCATCCCCCCGTAAATTAATGCACATGACACAATAAGGCCTAGGAGCTCTTTTGAGGCAAGACCAGCATTAAGTACACTTAACAGAAATGTCGTTAGCGCAAAACAAGCTAGGCCTAAAGCTGCAGGGTTTGCTATTTTTTCGGTCATATTCAAACTCTCCTGTTAAATACGCTTGAGTTTTGACACAGCTTCCTTAATTTCATCAACAGAGGCCTCGGCTTCCAATGTGGAAAGGTCACCTAACGTTTCTCCTGTCCAAAGTTTTTTCATGACTCTCCTCATTATCTTACCGCTCTTTGTTTTTGGAAGCATGTTAACAAACTCTATCCCTTTGAAAACAACAAGAGGGCCGAAAGTTTTCCTAACATGCTGGATTATTTCGTTCTTCAATTCCTCTGAAGGCTGATGGCCCGGCTTGAGCACAACAAAAGCAGCTGCAACTTCCCCTCTAAGTTCATCTGGAACACCGCAAACACCTGCTTCTGCAACAGCTGGATGCGATATAATTGCATTTTCTATTTCTATCGTACCTATCCTATGCCCGGATATCTTTATCACTTCATCGGCTCTTCCGCAGAACCATATGTACCCATCGTCATCAAAATACGCAGAATCACCTGTATAATATCTACCACTGGTGAGGAAAGTATGTTCCCAATACTCCCTTTGATATCTCTCAGGATCATTCCATAGCATTGGCGTCATGCCTGGAACCGGTTTTTTAAGTAAAAGTATGCCTTTTTCTCCAGGTTTGCAAGGTTCACCTCTGATTTCATCAAATATTTCCGGAATCACACCAGGCATTGGAAAACCTGCCGACCCAGGTCTTATCTCGGGTAATTCGACTCCATAAGGATAACCGAACATCGCACCAGCAACTTCTGTCTGCCACATGTGGTCGATAACCGGTATCCTTCCTTTAAAAACTTCATCACGAATCCAGAATAAAACTTCTGGATTAAGAACCTCTCCAGCGCAAACTATTCTCTGTAACGAGTTGAGATCATGTCTTTCCGCATGCTCTATTCCTAGCTTGCGCAGTATTCTGACACCAGTTGGCGAAATCCAAGCTATGGTCGCCTTGTGCTTTTCCATTACTTCCCACCATTGATCAGGTTTAGGATAGTCAGGGACCCCTTCATAGATGATGGCGGTGCACCCTGTAAGCAAGGGCGCAAACGTTATATAACTATGACCGACGATCCAACCTATGTCGGTTGTATTGAATAAGACATCTTGTGGATTAAGACCATAAACCCATTTTGCGGTCCAATAAGTCCAGATTTGGAAACCCCCATGAACGTGAACCGTTGGTTTCGGTTTTGCCGTTGTACCTGAAGTGCACAGTATGAACAACGGTTCATTTGCTTCGAGAGGGATGTACCCTTCATCACCCCACTCTCCTTCTTCTTCAAACTCCTCAAGTAAACTATCATTTTTAGTAAGAGTAAGTTCCGTATCACTTACGCGGTTAATTATAACGTGTTCTATTTGCTTAACTATTTCAGAAGGACATAATTTAAAGGCCTCGTACAACATTTCCTTCAGCCTTATCTCCTTTCCCCTTCTGACAGTAATATCTTGGGTCATTATTACTTTTGGCCTAGTCAATTCCATGCGGTCAGCCACAGCTCCTGGCGAAAAACCTGCGAAGACAGCGCAAGGTATTGCACCTATTCTACAAGCGGCATGTATCATGGTTATAGCCTCTATGCTGTTGGGAATATAGAGCAGTATGCGATCGCCTTTTTGGACGCCTAAGTTTCTAAGTGCAGCAGACCACCTCTTTACCTTTTTATATAGTTCGCCGTAGGTTATTTTCCGCGAAATCCCTAGTTCTGGTGCTTCATGAATATAGGCTACCTTATCATGATATCTAGAAACTTTATAATCTACGCAGTTATAACTGGCGTTTGTTAGTCCACCGACGTACCATTTAAAAGAAGGATAAGACCACTCAAAGGTTTTATCCCATTTCTTGAACCAGTAAATGTCACCCATGGCCTTTTCAGCATGCTCATTCCAAAAATCTGCCGGTTCTTCTATTGAGCGCCTCCAAAGTTCGTAATATCTCTCTGGAGCTTTGAAAGCAAACATGACCCGAAAAATTTCATTTTCAATTAATAAGTTTTTCCATGTTAGAAAACTAAATTCAAGATGCTTTAAAGCAATCTAAAAAAGGAATGAAGGTACTGTTGCCAAACGCTGGGGCTAAGCTCAAAGAGTGCATTTTAATTCCAAATGGCACAGCAAAGAAAATACCGATGTTTTAGGAAGTTCTTGAAATCGCCTTTAGGGTCTTTACTTAGGTGTTTTTGTTTGAACTAATTTTCAAAGTAAACAGTAAAGTTGAAAACCAAGGAAACATAAAAGATAAATGATATTAGGCGTAACATTGTAAGCTAGAAGGGTGACAAGTTGAAGGTTTTTCATTACAGCAAAGTTAAAGCGGAAGAAGCGGAAGAAGAGGGAGCTTCAAAAGTTAAAGTGCGATGGCTCATAACAAAAGATTTAGGAGCGCCAAACTTTGCCATGAGACTTTTTGAGGTGGAACCTGGAGGTTACAGTCCGCTGCATTCGCATGCTTGGGAGCATGAAGTATTTATCCTTGAAGGAGAAGGAATCGTTGTAAGTGAGAAGGGAGAGAATAAAATAGGTGCTGGCGACGTCGTTTTTGTTCCTCCGAATGAACAGCACCAGTTTAAAAACAACGGCAAAAAGCCTTTGAAGTTCCTATGCCTTGTTCCTCACAAAAAGTGAAGATGCTCAAAGCTTTTTGATGAACATCCACTTACTCGCTAAAAATATATGCTAGTTGCTACATGTAGTTTTGGGTTTCAAGAGGGTTAGATACTTTGAAGTATGATGTGATAATTGTCGGTGCGGGACCCGCAGGAATATTTTCGGCGCTTGAAATTACGGAGAAAACCAAACTTAGCGTTCTCATGCTTGACAGGGGACCAGACATTCACCAACGTAAATGCCCAGCTAGCCGAGGATTCGAATGCGTCAACTGCGAACCGTGCTTGCTCCTCAGCGGTTGGGGTGGGGCGGGAGCATTCAGCGACGGAAAACTTACATTGTCCACGGAGGTGGGCGGCTGGCTTAACCAGTATGTTTCTCAAGAAGAGCTTGAAAAGCTTGTGAAACATGTTGATGAAATCTATCTGAAGTTTGGAGCAACTGAACACTCTTACGGCGAAGACCTTGAAAAAATTGACGAAATCGAACGAAAGGCTTCTTTGGCAGGGTTAAAGCTTATCCGCCAAAAAATCCGCCACATGGGCACAGAAAGATGTGCTCAAACCCTTAAAAAAATGCGGCAAGAATTAAACGGCAAAGTTGATTTTAGACCGAAAACTGACATAAAAGGTCTTATAGTGAAAGGTGACACCATTGAAGGTGTTGAAACTGTAAACGGCGAGAAATTCTTTGGAAAATATGTCATTGTTGCGCCTGGAAGAAGCGGTGCTGAGTGGCTTCAAACCGAAGCCCAAGCTTTAGGATTAAAGACGCTTAACAACCCCGTTGATGTGGGAATCAGAGTTGAGGTTTTGGCTTCAGTAATGGAAGAACTGACAAGCACACTTTACGAGCCTAAATTTATTTATTACTCAAAGTCCTTCGACGACCAAGTTCGCACCTTCTGCGTTGCGCCTTACGGTGAGGTAATAACTGAATCATACAATGGAGTTTTAACAGTTAATGGTCAAAGCTACGCGGAGAGAAAAACAGAAAACACAAACTTCGCCATTCTCGTAAGCACATCCTTCACCGAACCTTTCAAAGAACCCATAGCTTATGGAAAATACCTCGCCAGGCTCTCGAACCTATTAAGCGGAGGCGTAATGATACAGCGCTTAGGCGATTTACAGTCTGGGCGAAGGTCAACCCCAGAGCGAATAGCCCGCAGCGTAGTCAAGCCAACCCTAAAAAACGCAACTCCAGGCGACTTAAGCTTCGTTTTGCCTTATCGCTATCTGGCTGACATAAGAGAAATGCTCGAAGCGCTTGATAAAATTGCGCCTGGTATAAATTCGAGAGACACACTTCTTTATGGCATTGAAGTGAAATTTTACTCTTCGAGGCTTCAGTTAAGCAACAACCTCGAAACAAAAATACACAATTTGTTTACCATAGGCGACGGCGCTGGAGTAACCAGAGGATTAATACAAGCATCGGCTTCAGGGCTTATTGTTGCACGGGAAATCATAAGAAGGGAGAAAAACAAAGGGTAAGGGCAAATGGCGATAGTGCACGAAATAAAATGTTCACATTGCGGAGCACCATTGCCTTTTGAACCCGGAGAGATGGTGGCAACATGCAAATACTGCGGTTACACAACCGTAATAGAAACTGGAAAAGCCTTCACCTTCGAGCACTCCATGCTACTGAACAAATATGACCCAACGCAGATTGAAGAACTTGCAAAAAGCTGGATGCAATCGGGTTTTCTAAAGCCTCCAGACCTTGCCAAAAAATCAAAAATTATTGAAAAATTTCTGATTTACGTACCTTTTTGGATTGTAACAGCGGAAGCGGAAACAACCTACAAAGGAATTTTTGAACGCATAACCCCAGCCGTCGTTAAAGAAGGGTTGATAAAGAAAAAATACAATTGGCTGATTTTGGCGAGAAAAGCAACCGAGTTCCCAACAAGAGAATATGATGTGCCTTTAGAGGCAAAGTCCCATATGACTTTAGAAAAATTGAAGACTACGCTAAGACGCTAAACAGCGAAATAGACAGAGACGAAGCTTTGGAACGGGCAAAAGAAGAAATTGAAGAACACCATAAATATTTGGCTCAGCAAGATGTGGACAAGGTAATTGAAATCAAAAAGGAAATAATTGTTAGTCAAGCGGTTTACTTACATGCACCCATATGGTTTATAAAATGTGAATATAAGAGTAAGACTTACCAATTAATAATAGACGGAGCAGAAGGGACCGTCATCAAAGGCGACATACCCGCTGCTGGTTTTGGAATATTGTGACGAAACTTTAAATGAATCCATCACAAATAATAGGTTAAGCATATCGTGAGGAATAAGATGGACGCAGAAAGTAAAGTATTCGATTACAATATAGGCGCCATCGTTATTCTCGTCATCTCAACAGGATTAGCAGCGGTGATCTACGGCGCAAACATAATTCCCCTTAATATATTCAACATTCTCGCTTGGCTATTCGGTCCTCTCGGAGTTTACACCATAATCTTTTCATTTACAGCCTCAAAAGAAATAACGTACCACTTGGTTTGGGGCATCATAATGCTCACCATTGCAATAGCTTCAGCCTTCTACAGCGTGTTAAGCATATTCGTTGTTTTAGGCATACTTTTAATTGCTATTGCAGTTATAGGCATAGTCGCATACTGGAGGAGCAAATAATGAGTGAAAAAGACTACTTGGAAAAAGTTCGAAAAGAACGAAGTCTTCTCGAGAAAATAATGAGTTACATCCCTAGATATAGAGGCTACAAAGAGAAGGAGCTTAGAAGAGAAAGCGACCGTCTTGTTAGGATGGAAGTTGTGAATAGGCTTAAGGCTGCGAAAACCGCTTTTAGAAGGAAATTTGCAAATCCCCTACTTGTTCAGAAGCTTTCAAGCGAAGACACTTTTATGTTTGACACGCTTACAGCCAGAATCGACAGAGTCACCCAACGCATAGACAGGGCAGTCGCTGGGTATGCTGAAATGTTCGACGCTATTAAGGTTAAGGAAGACAAGCTTGACACAGTTATTGACTATGACTTAAGCCTAATAGAAAAAGCCGAAGCCATAAAAACCAACGTTGAAAGGGTAAACGAACTTGAACCCGGAAAAGACGAGTGGAGAACAGCGATGGACGAGTTAATATCAAAGGTTGAAGAGCTTGATGGACTTGTGGATAAGAGGTCGGAGATTCTTAGAGGATTGGGAGGATGACCTCAGCCTGTTACCGCCAAATAGGAGCAAAAATGGGAAACTTTCAACAGGTTTTGCCAGAATACCTTAAGCAAATCGGGTGGAGCACAAAGAAGGTTATTTCAGGCGAAAAAAGCTTCATGCTTGAACTGAAAAAAGGATTTTTTGACAAGGCAATGGTTAAGGTTAGAGGAGTACCAGAAGATGTATATGTCGAAGTTGATGGGCCAGCCGATTTAATGGATGTTGTGGAACAGGCTCTTGCAAACTCATGCGATAACCCAAGCAATTTAATTGGATGGAAGGAGCAAAAGAAACAAGAAGCCATAGAAATGGCTAAGAGCTTAGGAGCAGTTTTGCCAACGGCGTCAACTGCTGCACCAACCCCAGTTCAACCGCAACCGCCGCCAACGCCGAAACCTAAACTTGAGGCATGCATTCACTGCGGTGCTCCTTTAACATATAATCCAGAGGAAATTCTGGTAATATGCAACTACTGCGGATACGTTAACAACACAACTGGCGAACAGCCTCCAAGATGCAGCATGCTACCAATCCTACTTACTGGTTCTCAAGCGTTGGAAACAGCAAAAACCCACGCTGCAAAAGGAATCCTTGTCACTAGAGGCATGGCTGAACGCGCTGAATGGGGCGCCATAATTCTCAGATATGTTCCAAATTGGGCTGTAACCGTTCAACTTGAAGGAGACCTTGAAGGCAAAAAGGCACTGGTAAAAACGAAAGATGCAAAGGGACAGATTGCCCAAGAAGTTGCAATGCAGGCCTTAGGAGGAGCCTTGGGAAGCATTTTCGGCGGAGTTGGAAAGGGAGCGGGAAAGGCTTTAGCGGATAGAAAGGAAAGAGTTGCCGTCAGTGAAGCAATGGACGTTTTTGTTGTGGCACGTAAAGCAGCCCAATATCAACCCGATGTTGGCGCTTACAAAAACCCTCTTGATAGGAAAGAACCGTTCAAGAAAACAGAAGAAGAAACGCTTAACGTTGAAATAAGCTCTCAAGAGGCTAAGGAAAAAGCAAAAGGACTGGCTCTGCAAGAGTTAAGGTCAAGATACACTTTTGTTTCACGGTTTAATGTTGAAGCTTATCCCATGGAAGAAACTGAACTGGTGTATGCGCCTTGGTGGTTTATAGAATATAGAATGGGCGGCAAATCATTTTCCGTGATAGTTGACGCATGTACCGGAAGCGTCATAGCTGGACAAAGACCTTGGATTCCTAAAGGAGTGATTTAAAAGGAGGTGAAATTGGAGTGCCAAAAGTCATTGAGTGGGTTGGAGCAAGAGAAGGAGACATCGTTTGGAGATACCCCGTCGAAGAAATTGTGTGGGGAGACAACCTCGTCGTCCACGAATATGAAGCCGCGGTTTTCTTCAGAGACGGAAAGGCCTACGACGTTTTCAGAGCTGGACGCCATGTCTTGACAACAGCAAACCTCCCATTACTAACAAAAATAATTTCAAAAATCGCTGGGTTCGACAAAGTTCCTTTCAGAGCAACCGTCATCTTTGTCTCTTTAAAACAGTTCCAAGGAAAGTTTGGAGCGCAAGGACAAACCAAAGAGCTTGCACCGCTTAAGTTCTTTGGCGGTTTCTGGTTCAGAGTTGAAGAACCAAACCTCTTTGTCAACGAAGTTGTAGGCGGGCAAGGAGCTTTCACCACAGATGGACTGCAAAACTTTCTCAGAGGATACTTTAATGAAAGGCTCATTGACACTTTAAGCCAATATTCGCTGGCAGACGTATACGGCAAACTTGACGAAACAAGCCTTCTCGCAAAAAACGTGCTCTTCGACGCCTTTTCACGGATAGGTCTTGAATTAATCGATGTGAAATTTGAAGGAATCGACACAACCCCAGAGTGGAGAGACAGATTATTCTACATAAAAACTGGAGTTGGTGCAACAGAAGTTCTAAGAATGGAAACAGTTCAAAAATCAGCAGAAAGCCTATCAAAAAGCCCCGGAGCAGCCGTCGGAGCTGGAGTAGCCATAATTCCGCCTCTGTTTCAACAACCAGCAGCACCAGCACCTACACAAACAATGGTATTATGTCCAAAATGCAACTTCCAAAATCCGCAAACGGCAAAATTCTGTAGCAACTGTGGCGCACCACTACAAGCAGCCGGCATCACTTGCCTAAAATGCGGCACATCAAACCCCGCTGGAACAAAATTCTGCGGCAACTGCGGAACACCGTTACAAGCCACCATTAAATGTCCAAAATGCAACAGCGAAATCCAAGCTGGAGTTAAGTTCTGCCCCAACTGCGGAGCAAAACTCGAGCAATAACCCCACAACATTTTTATCTTTTATTCCATTTTGCCTACTGTTTAGTTAATTACAGATTTTAAAGAAAACGCCAATGTGCTATTTTCTGTAACGTTTTTATTTGCTTATTAATTATCCTATAAGGAGCATGACGATAATGAGCAAGAAAATTATCGGCAGAGGCACATGGTACGACAAAATGGCTGAAAAAATAATCGAGCGAGAGCGGAAGCTTGGCAGAAGCCTAGAAATGATAAGAACGGAAATGGGTCTCGGCGCCTCGGGCTTTCCTCACATTGGAAGTTTAGGCGATGCTGCCCGCTCTTACGCTGTGACCTTGGCTTTAAGAGAACAAGGCTACCGCTCTGAACTTATTGCCTTTTGCGATGACAAGGACGGGTTACGGAGAGTCCCCGCTGGACTACCGAAATCTCTGGAAAAATTTTTGGGATTCCCCGTTTCCAGCATCCCAGACCCTTTTGGCTGCCACGAAAGTTATGGTAAGCATATGAGCTCGCTGCTGCTTGAGGCATTAGACAAATGCGGTATAGAATACTGCTACATATCCGCTAAAGAGGCATATGAAAAGGGAATGCTAAACAACGAAGTACGAACATTACTCCTAAACGCAAAAAAAGTCGGAGAAATCGTCAAGGAAGAAGTTGGACAAGAAAGGTATATGGAAGTTCTTCCATACTTCCCAGTCTGCGGGAACTGCGGGCGCATATACACAACAAAAGCCACAGAATACTTACCAAAAGAAGACAAAGTTCTCTATGTCTGCGAGGGAATGGAGATTAAGGGAAGATGGATTGAAGGTTGCGGCTATAAAGGAGAAGCTAATGTAGCGAAAGGCGAAGGAAAACTAACATGGAAAGGCGAGTTTGCGGCTAGGTGGAGAGCTCTCGACATAAGATTTGAAGCTTACGGCAAAGACATAGCAGACTCAGTTCGCGTCAACGACAGAATCTGCCGCGAAATACTCAACTATGAACCACCTTCCCACGCGAAATACGAGATGTTTCTGGATAAGAGCGGAAGAAAAATTTCAAAATCCACAGGAAACGTTTTCACACCTCAAGTCTGGTTTAAATATGGCTCGCCGCAATCGCTGTTGTTGCTTATGCTGAAAAGATTTGTTGGAACACGCACTTTAGATGTTACGGACATCCCATTCTACATGAACGAAATCGACTATCTTGAAGACTTATACTTCGGGAGAAAAACGTTGCCGGACAAAAAAGAACTGGCAAAATTGAAGGGCTTATATGAATACTGTTGGGTTTTGAAACCCCCGGCTAAGCCTAGTGTCCATGTGCCCTACAACATGTTAACTTTTTTGGCTAAGATGGCGCCGAAAGGCAGAGAAATGGAGTTTATAACCGAGAAACTTCAAAGCTACGGCTATTTACAGAAAAATCAGCCGCTCGACGAAGACCTGAAGAAAAGGGTTGAGTACGCTCTAAATTGGGTAAAAGAATTTGAGGAAATAAAGGAAACACCGGTAAGCCTAGAGAAAGAGGAGAAAAACGCCATAATCGAGCTGATCGAAATCTTGAAGATGGAGGAAGAAGCGGAAAAAATACAAAACGCCATATTCAATACAGCTAAAAAACACGGTTTACAACCACAGAAATTCTTCGGAACCCTATACACGATTCTTATAGGAGCACCTCAAGGGCCAAGACTGGGCCCATACATCCTCGCCATGGGAAAGCAAAACGTAATTAACGCGCTAAAAAGAGCTATAGGATCTCAAAGTTGATTGACGCACAGCCTAAACATAATTTCATTAACTCCTGGCACTTCATAGAGAAAACAGTCTTTCCCTATGGGATTTTGAGAATTTAATTTGGTTGCGAAAAAGGACGCGCATCAAATTTTTGTAAAAGGTTGAAGAGTTAATTAACGCAATCTTCTACGTTTTAGACGCAAGTGGGCTTGCATGGTCATCGGTGAATATTGATGAAACGTTTATGAAGAAGCCCGGATAAAACAAGAAGCGACCATATTAGTACAGAGAGACCGTAGGCAAGTGGCAAGTGAACATTACGCCTTCTTAGTTAAACTTGACCAGTTTAAGTGCCATGAACAATCCTATTTTGCGCCAGCGACAGTTGAAATTATGAAAAGCTACACGAGCACATTTTTCTACAAAATAACTTTAAGTCATCCAAACTTTGAACGTTGTTGCAACTTGTTCCCTTGTAAATAACAACAACACAAACGGCAATTATAAGGTCAACCCTCAGATTAAAAAAGATTACCCGTCAAACATTTTGGTGTGGTTTAGAGGCTAGGCTGTAAGTTCAACAGTATTGGGAAAACGGCACTCAAACTCCTTTTAAATGAGATGTAACCAAAATAGCCTATAATATGGAGACGTAGATAATGCCGCAGACGGAAAAAGCCGATACCCATCAAAGCGGAAGGGAAATTGAAGTTGAAGGCCACTTAATAGACTCTATGATACTTACGCGAATATGGGATCGTATAATTGAACTCGGCGGAGACTTTGAAACCCTAGAATTCAGGGCTGAAAAACATAAAACTGACACCAGTTACGCACGCATTCTTGTTAAAGGAAAAACGCCGCAGCATCTGGAAAGCATATTGAAGGAAATTTACCATCTTGGAGCTGTTCCATATCGCACGGATGAAGTCACGGTTGCCCCTGCACCAGCAGACATGGTGTTTCCAGACAACTTCTACTCTACAACAAATAACCCAACTCAAATTTATTACAAAGGTGAGTGGGTCAACGTTGAAAACATCATAATGGATAAAGTTATAGTAATCGAACCTGTCGCCAAGAAAGCAGTCTGCAAAGCCATTCGAGAAATTAAAAAGGGAGACTTAATCGTTACAGGCGAGGAAGGAATACGTGTAAAGCCTCCGGAACGTCCCCGTGAAAGCACAGGTGTGTTCAAGTTCATGAGCAGCGGTGCCTCAAGCGAAAAACCTGCAACCGTGATAATACGTCAAATAGCCCGTGACATCTATAACATCAAAAAATCAGGCGGAAAAATTGCTGTGGTAGCTGGCCCCGCAGTAGTCCATACAGGCGCAGCGTCAGCTCTCGCCACGCTCATACGCGAAGGCTATGTTGACACGCTTTTGTCAGGTAATGCGTTGGCAGTCCATGATGTAGAAGCTGCCTTGCTTAAAACATCCTTAGGAGTTTCGCTTCAAGAGGGCACTACAGCCGTTGGGAGATGTCGGCACCACCTTGTAGTCATAAACACCATTTACAAAGCAGGAAATCTCAGAAAAGCCGTGGAAAAAGGCATACTGAAAAGTGGAATAATCTATGAATGTGTTAGAAAGGACATACCCTTCATCCTCGCTGGCTCAATCAGAGATGATGGCCCTCTACCAGACGTTATAACCGACACTGTGGTGGCCCAACAAAAATACAAAGAACAGCTAAAAGACGTCAAGATGATTATAATGCTTGCTTCAACATTGCACGCCATAGCTGTTGGAAAAATGCTTCCCTCAACCGTCAAACTGGTGTGTATCGACATAAACCCTGCAGCGGTTACAAAACTTCTCGACAGAGGCTCAACTCAAGCAATAGGCGTAATCACAGACGTAGGCACATTCCTGCCACTACTCGCAGAAGAAATCAAAAGACTGAAAGAACAAGCCAACTAAACCCACTCCACATTAAGCCACACCAAGTAGCTGGTTAAGTTTTTTAGGTTTACTTTTGTGCTGCGGTTTCAGGAGTCTTTGCAAGTTCAAACCTCTATGCTTCCTTTTTAGGTGGAAAACTGCGTTCCTTTCAAAACTGATTAGAATTAATAAACGTTAAAAGAACGTGAAAATCAGGGTTTTTGCTATTTGTTTATAAGTGAAATTTTAGATCGAAATATTGCGAAGACACTATTTTCTTTGATGATTTTGAAAGTTCTGCACGCATCTAGTTCTTGTTCGAATGCTGTATTATGGGAAAAGCGAAACGATCGATGAAAAAAATAGCTAAAGCGAGTGTGCCCATCCATAGTGAGGCATTCACCGCTATCTTGTAGATGATTGTGGGCGTATAAAAGATGCCTAAAGAAAGTCTTCCTAATGGAATTCTAAAAGGCCAGTTGGCAACAAATGCCAACACTATTCCGTTAAAGAAAATAAATAAAAACCATGATTTTTGGTCGATTTTGTATCTTCTTTTATCAATGATTATTAGCCCAGTGAACGCTCCGGCAATTGGTACAATAAAGAGTGGGAAGAGAAGAAGTAGGTCGGTTAACGCCTCACTCCCCGTTATTTTACTACTAATGTTCGTGCTCTTTAGAATCATTTGAGTTGCCCTATCTCTGAAGCCATGGGCATACTTCAAAAGAAGCCCCGTGTCCTTATCAAACCAGTAAGCATCCACTCTGTAGTATGTAGGCAGCTGCCGCGTAAGCCTTATACTCGTGAAAACTTCACCTTGAACTGAAATCTCTTCCAGACACTCTCCGTCAAAGGTTTCGTTGCCTATCTTGAAATCGCTTAAGTCTAGCAAGTATCTGTTAAAATACCGATTGAACCATAGGGGTCTCGAGTTTATAATCCCGTTTTTTATGTCGATGTCCCATATCCTCCCTGTTGGCTGAATTTCTGTTGCCCAAAAAGAATACCATCCATCTGTTTTCCATTCAAGATCATATGTTTCATTAATCCTCGCTATGACCTTTCCATTGTAGCCCGCATGTATGGAGACAATTCTCCAAACGTATGTACCCTTTTCAGCCAAACTAGTGGCTAAGTATTCTTCCACATTATATTCAGCGTAAACTCCTTCAGCGACCCAGTCAGGTTCATAAGCTGACATCGACGGTAATAACAATGTCAAGAAAAGTAAATAACCAATCATAAACACTGCGTAAACAACGGAACAAACCAACAAAAGAAAATTCTTTCTCAAAACTAATCCCCGAACATTAACGCGTCATTCTCCATTTTTAGGCATAACAAACATATTTTCAGCTTAAATTCTAGAAAAATAAAGCTTTTGTTATTTGAGGTAAGCGCGCATTAACCTACGTAGTCTAAATGAAAGACGAAAACTCTGGAAACATTACATCAACGTTTTCGAATTTATGCCAAAGGATGTAACTTTTGTCTGCTTAGAGACATTGTAATTAGGTTAAACTTGTTATTTTATTTTGGCGTCTTGTTCTTACGATGTCTTACCCACTTTATGATGTTGTTTGACTTTGACTGTTCAGCGTGGTGGTTAAAAGGAAAAGTCCCATAGTTTCTCTAGAAGTCTTTGGCCACTTAACATGTTTTTAGAAGCTAACATCTTATGCGTAATAAATCTGCCTGGGCATAAAAACATCAAAAACACGCTAGTATACGCGCAGCTGGTTAACCTTGAAGAAGAAGACGAATTAATAGAACAAAGCTTCGAACACAACGGCGTCAAATTCTTCAGAAAAAGGGAATAGCAGCAGACCGTAAAATAATGGCTTAAAACCCATCTAACTTACCAACATTCTTTAAACCTTTAACACTAAGCGATTGGAGGAAGTAATACCCTTTAACATCACTTAAAGGTTTAAATGATTCTAACTCATCATTAACGCTGCCAAGTATTTCTAACTTACCAATACCCTCCCAAGCCATGGCATTAGTCTCACCATTAAATTCAATTAACTCATTAATCGCTCCTAATCCAGGCGCTACTCCAGCAAAATATCTGGGCAATAAGAATGGATATTCAGTAAGTAGAGGTATCTTATTAATTGGTGAGTCCGTAAGTAATTCTACTTTGATCCTATATAACATGGAACCCGCTCTAGTTAAATAACCCCCTAACTTAATACCTTTTCTAGGCTTATCTAAATGTTCAAGTAAGGGGTGAAGTCTAGTAATAGCAATCTTAGCTAACTTCTTAGGCCAGCCAACTAATAAACCTCTAAGAAACGGTAAGTCGTTGTCAACCCACATATATGGACAGTATAGGTACTTTTTATTATTGTAAATTACTTTAACGAAAAAAGCCCCTTCCATATACTGAATTAAATCTGGAGCTTCAACAACTAATTCAGCAGCGTTAGAGCTCCAAGAAATAATGTCAACCAGGTATGCAAATACCTCACCGTCAGCAACTTCTAACGGCTTAGGAGTGACATCTTTAAGCAATTTAGGATCTGCTTTATAAAGCGCACCTATACCACTCATAGCATATACCCACGGACCTCTAATCACCAAAGCTGATTTACCTGATTTTGTAAAAGGCGCTGACCAAAACATTTCAGGTGTGATCATTTAATCACCACAGCACTCTGCGTATTGTCAAGTTAGCGGTTTTAATATATTTTACCCCCAAAAACTAGAAAATTTTTCTTTATTTTTAGATCTGCAAAACTGCATAGGGACATTACTTACCGAGAACAACATGGCAAGGTGTTTGAAAAGAACATGCGTCTCCTTGGCGGAGACAAAAACTTGGTCGCAGAACTGCAATGAGCGGGGCGCCGGGTCCACAGAAACAACAACAGCGGACGTCAAAGGAAAATCTTAGAGCACGCTTGAATAAAAAGCATGGCTACGTGGAACTCAGAACAGTTGGCAGAACAAGTTTTTGAAAATCCCAACTAAACGCGGCTTTTCTTGAAAATACATGGTGGCACTTGGAATACGCCCAGATACAAAATGGTTAGAAAATCACCCTCCACCCCCCACAGAATAGAATTAGATGCGCTAATAGCAAATTGTGGCCAGAAAACCGCGGTTTTCCTTCAGCCACTAAAGGAAAAAGGGTAAGACCAAGGGAAGTGTGGAACCTAAAATGGACGAATCTAGACCTGGAAAAGAAACTGCGAGAATAAGCCACCGTGGGGTACTACCGCACCAGAGACATTTCCCACGAAACGCAATTCATCAGCCCCAGAAAAACCGAAAATACGCTAACATACATACAGCTTGTCAGCTCGATCTTTAAAGACTATGACAACCAATACATATGCCATTGGCGAATACACAGAGAGCGGGAAATTGTTTAAGAAGCGAAAAACACTATTAAACTCAAGCTCAGATAGCCGTAGTTTGAGCTGGGCCCGTAGTCTAGCATGGATAGGAAAAATCCTATCCGAACTTATATCTATGGTATCGCGCGTTTTCAGATACACTTTCATTTTGCTGTTAGGTTTGAGTCAGTTTGCTTTCGAGGTCTGAATATGTTATTGTTTTTATGAGTTTGCTTGCTGTTTTCTTTAGTTTTTCGTCTTCTGTTACTAGGGTGGCTTCCGCGTTTCTAGCTGTTGCTATGTATGAGGCGTCGTAGAAGGTTATCCCTTCTTTGTGGGCTATTTGGAGTGTGTG
>JAVZLH010000015.1:0-27074 GCA_038883855.1 Bathyarchaeia archaeon | reverse complement strand
TGTCAGTTCAAAGACTCAAGCAGAAAACTACTTGAAAATTGTGGGTTCGGATGTGCGGGTTTTGGTTGATGTAAGCCCTGTGCAGAGCCCCCTTGTGGGAGCACTAACAGGTTTTGAAAATACCCGCGCAAAGTATTCGTTTCTTCTTCCATGCGACACACCCTTCATTTCCAAAGAGGTCATCTCACTTTTGCTTGAACTATGCAAAAATAAAAGTGCAGTTATCCCACGTTGGCCAAACAGCTACATAGAACCTTTACCGGCTGTTTATTGCACAGAAACCGCGCTTAAGGCTGCAAAAAGCGCTTTAAGCGAGGGAAAACTGAACATGCTTTCAATGATCGAGAAGCTTCGCGGAGTGCGTTATGTTTCCACGCTTGTGCTGCAGCAAATAGACCCTAAGCTTATGACGTTCTTTAACGTAAACACGCCCATGGATCTTAAAAGGGCGGAACAAATTCTGAAAAATGAATTTGGGAGACTCCGGCCTTAGGCTGTTTTGCATTTCTTAGCGTATTTTTCTGTTTCCAAAAACAGTTTTTCTATGTCAGCCTTAGAATGAGCGACGCTTAAGGCTCCAGCGTGAGTTGGCAAGAAGAAAACTCCATTTTCAATAAGCGTTAAATGGTAATCTACAAGTTTTTCTCTGTCAGCCGTAAACGCGGAATACGCATCCTTCACTTCTTCCCTTGTAAAATGCACGCTAAACAGGGAACTTGCGCCCGTAACCTGCGCATCCAAACCAGCAGCTTCAAAAATCTCCCTGATTTGTTCTCTTATTTTATCTCCGAGCTTATTCAATTGATTTATCTGCTGCCCATCTTCCAGAATCTTAAGTGTTGCTAACCCAGCGGTCATCGTTATTGGGTTTGCAGCGAAGGTTCCACCGTGAAAAGAGTAATGGGGCCTCTTGTAAACAGTAGTATCTAACCGCTCCATTATTTCTTTGCGTCCGCAAAAGGCGCCTATGGGAAAGCCTCCGCCCAATATTTTTCCTAAAACTGTTATGTCCGATTTTACACCATAATATTGTTGAGCTCCCCCGGGAGCCAATCTGAAGCCAGTTATAACTTCATCAAATATTAGAAGAATTTCTTTTTAGTCGCAGAATTCCCTAAGTCCTTTCAAAAATTCCTTTTCAGCTGGAACAGCCCCGCCTGAGCCCAAAACTGGTTCTATGAAGATGGCTGCAACCTCTTCGCCTTTCAGTTTTGCCTTAACTCCATCGAGGTTGTTGAACGGTAAAACTATGGTGTCTTGGAGTGCTCCGCGTGTTAAGCCAGCGGATTCTGGAATGTTGAAGGGGTGTTTTACGCTTACGTGGAGTGCATCATAGCCTCCGTGCCACCCGCCTTCAAACTTGGCGACTTTGTTTCTTCCCGTGTATGCGCGGGCTAATCGCGTGGCGTACATGTTTGCTTCTGTGCCAGAATTGGTGAAGCGAATCATTTCGGCGTTTGGAACCATTTTTGCAACTTGCTCAGCTAGTTCGATTTCGAGTTCGTGGGCTGTTCCATAGTGGGTGCCCCTTTCCAATTGCCTCTTAGCAGCCTCAACAACTGCGGGTGGGCTATGCCCCAGTATGAGGGCTGTATGTCCAAGCCAGAAGTCCACGTATTCGTTTTCATCTACGTCAAAAAGTTTACTGCCCTTAGCCCTAGCCGTGTAGAATGGGTAAGGCTCAAAATATCTCAATCCATAAGAGACTCCAGCTGGGAGAACCTTTTTTGCGCGTTCGTAGAGAGCTTTTGACTTTGGAGTTTTCGAAATGTATTTCTCAAACATGCATTTTCCTCTTTAGGTTTCAGTTTTACAGAATCGCTCTAATTATAGGTTTTCACAATTGGTTTGCTGACGGCTATTAAATTTCAGTGCTTAAAGCGCAGCTATTCGCTAGAAAGGAAGATGATAAGTAGATGGGAAAGAGAGGTGGAGTTTTTAAAATCCTGAACTCAAAGCGTCAACCACAATTCGGAAAAGTGCAAAGTCTTTCAAAAGGAGAATGCACTCAATTGCGTATTATGTACAGAAATTTTATTATTGAAAACACATGATATAGCCTTTTTGTGATAGCATGGGAAAAAATGATAGGGCAAGTATTATTCTGGTTAATGGCACAAAATACGAATTAATGGATTATGAAAGTGAAAAAGAACTCGAAGAAATCGTAAAAGAACATTCAAAAGAAATCTTCGGAGAAGGCTCAATATACTCTGATTTAGACAGCAGGATGTCATCGGAAAGTGAGATTACGTCAGAACCAGACGGTTATTTAATTGATTTCTTAAATAACATATTTTGGATTGTGGAGATCGAGTTGTCAACCCATGATTTATACGGGCATATTGTTGAGCAAGTAACCAGATTCATTAATAATATCGGAGACGCTAAAAATCAAAAAATAGTTGCGGATACATTATATTCATATATAAAAAGCGATGTAGTTATCGAATCTCAGATAAAAAAGGAGTTAGGTTCTAAAGATTTGCATGACTATATATCGCAACTTATATCAGAGTACTCCGAAAATCCTTGTGTGATTGTTGTTATTGATAAATCCAGAGAAATGGTAGAAAAAGCTTGCGAGACCTTAAAAGTTGAACCATATATCTTGGAATTAAAAACTTTCGTCAGAACAGGTTGCGGCATAGGAGCGCATATTCACCTGATTGATTTCCCTGCAGATTGGGAAAGAGACGTATTACATTGTCATGCAATTTATGATAAAAGTCGCAAGGTTTTTCTCTGTAATTGCGGGGGAGAAGCTCATAGGAACATCAAAACCTACAATGTTGGCGAGATTGTTGAACACTTATTAACAGCGCATGGAATACCCCTGATGAGCAATTTATAGATGGTTGGACAGAAGCTTTTGAAAAAGAGGCTCGAAAATATCTTATCAAAAAATATCTAAGGACTAAACGTTAAGGTCTTAAATTGCCTTAATCCTTCTTTTTTAAAGTAAGCCTTTAGGCAAGCGAAAGTGGGCAATGGGGCATTAAATTTCAGTAAAGAAGAGTTTTCTTTTGGTTTCAGGAGCGTCAATGCTTACTTTTCTGCTGCATTTGCAAAGTAGTTTTCAAACTGTTCTGCATACTTGTAACCAGTGTCTGGAAAAACTAGCACGCAGACTCCCTCTTCTTCCTTGATTTTGTTGAACGCGCTGAAAACTGCACCAGCGCTTAACCCAACTAGAATGCCCTCTTTTCTCGCGATTTGAATGGCGCCTTCTATGGCTTCCCTCTGTGTAACGTTAATGATTTTGTCGAAGTGGACCCAATGATACCATTTCATCCCCGTCTCTACTCTTCTTATTCCTGGAATAACCTCGTTTGGTGCTGGTTGAACCCCGACTATTTTAATGTTGTTTTTGTACTTGTTCTTGAAATAGAAAGATATGGCGCTCATGTGCCCTGATGTTCCCAAACCGCCTATTATGCATGAGGGCTTTAAATCTAAACTTTCCAGTTGCTCGTCAATTTCTCTTGCGGTATGCTTCAAATGTATTTTGAAGTTTGCGTCGTTTTCAAACTGGTTTAAATGGGCAGCTCCGTCCTTTTTCGCTTCTTTTTCCACTTGTCCAATGGCTTCTACGGTTAAGCCCACTGGAAGCCTCACAACCTCGGCGCCTAAAACCTCAAGGTATATGTCGCTTACTTTTTGTATTGTTTTCGGTATGTAGAGTTTCGTCTTCACTCCCAAAATGTTTGCTATGGATGTTAGGGCTATTCCAGTGTTTGTGGAAGTAGCTTCATACAATATTTCCTTCAGGTTTCCCCTTTCTTTTGCTTCCATAATCATGGAAAAGCCAATCCTATCCTTAACGCTGTTGCTGAATGGGTTGTATCCTTCCAGCTTAGCCCAAACGCTCAGTTTATCATTTGAAACCGAATTTAACTTTACCAGTGGGGTTGGCCACCCTTCAAAAAGCAGTTCTAACGTGCTGTTGTAAACTTTTAAGTTATTTTTGCGCTCATCTTTTTGTGCAAGCAGATCCTTTAGAGAGACACTTATTTGAATAGGCTCATTCAACACCTTAAAGCTTTTTGGAGGAAGTTTTGGTCCATTAAGCCCAGCTTCTATTACCTTTTCCTTTGTAATTGTACTGAGACCGTTTTGCAGTGATCTTATTTCCACTTTTGAGATGTCAACTGTGAAGACTGGCACTTTGTTCGCGGATAGAAGTTTAAGTGCATAATAAGTTTCATAACCATCCAATAAAATGTGCGTTCCCTTGTCTATTATTAGCGGATTCTCAACAATATTGGAGTCCAGGATTTTAGAGTAAAGCTGTAAGACTTCCTTAAAATCTTCTTGCATCGCTGGCTTAACGCTTTTTATGTCTACCAGTTGAGGTTCACTTTTTAACACTTCAATTGGAATGTCAACTCTTTTTTCAAGCACAAAAATGTGCGCCAAATCCCCGTTCACCTTCACCATATGTCTGCTTGTTTTTGCCGGAAGCTGTTTGCCGCTTAAACCTGCTTCTATAACATCTTTTTTCGTTACCTTCTGGTTATCTCTCCAACTTTGCACCACTATATCAGGTGAGTTATAATCCACGTAAACCACAGGAATCTTTTTGCATCCCAAACTTTTCAAGGCGCTGAAACGGTGTTCACCGTCAAGCACCACATTTGTGTTTTTGTCTGCAACTATTGCGAATTTCAGAATTTTGTCTGAGGCTATCTTTTGTGTGAGTTCTTTCAGATGTTCGCGGTCGACTTCTTCATGTGGTCGCAGCACGTCTAGGTCGGCGAGTTTTATTTCTGTTTGGATCATTTTGATTCCTTTAACGGCGTTAAACATATTTAACGCCGTTAAACAAATATATAAGCTCTACGCTAAGAAATATCTAGAGGAATATAGTTGAAGCCTCCATGTGTGGTTGTCGTTAAATATCTACTTCCTGCAATAAGAGCGCTCGTCATGAAAGAGCTGGTGGAAAAGCATGGAATGCGCAAAATCGATGTTTCCGAAAAAATGGAGTTAACGCCCGCTGCAATAACCCAATATATTAAAGGAGAGCGCGGTTCATTCGCCGTTAACCAGCTAACGCGTTCCGAAAAAACAATGGAAATGATTTCGAAGCTTGCCGAAAATATTGCAAGAGCAGACGTGCCCACAGAAAAAGTTATGGAGGAACTTTGCGAAATTTGCATGGCTATTAGGTCTGAAGGAATGATTTGCGACCTACACTCGAAAGACCTTCCAACATTAAAAGAACGCGAAGGCAAATGTGCAACATGTCAACCCCACGATTAACAAAAGAGAATTCTTTGCTGGAAACTTCTTCACAATAAACCTTTTAAGTAATCCATTATTAAGTTTTATTTTTAACATTTTTCCTGTCACAAAAAGGTGTTTTATGAATGAATGTTGAAACAAATCTGCTTATTGCAATCTTGAAAATGACAAAAAACGGACCTTTTTCACAGGAAACAATCAAAAAATTGCAGATATGTCCCTCGCAGTATTCTGAAAAATTGCTTAAAAAATTACAAACTGATGGTTTGATTAATCTTAATAGAGGCATAATAGAAGCGAACAGCATGCAACGTTTAAAATTAGCTGTTAAAACCATAAGTTTAGGCGCTGACCTTGAACATGTAAGCAGTTTCCTTTCATGGCAAGAATTCGAGGATATAGTTGCCACGGCTTTGTCACACAACGCTTATTCTGTTGCGAAGAATCTGCGGTTTAAGAATGCAGGACGGAAGTGGGAAATAGATGTAGTTGCGTGCAGAAAGCCCATAGCCCTATGCCTAGACTGTAAACACTGGAGCCGAGGAATGCACCCCTCTACATTGAAGCGAATAGTTGAAGAGCAAGTGGAGAGAACAAAGGCTCTATTTGAGTTTCTTCCAAATCCTTCTGTTAAAATAGAATGCGCCTCGTGGAATATTGTTAAGTTTGTTCCAGCAGTATTGACTCTTGTCCCAAGCAGATTCAAGTTTTGCGATGACGTACCAGTGGTTCCAATCCTTCAATTTCAAGATTTCCTAAGTCAACTTCCAGCCCAGATAGACTCCCTTAAACACTTCATAAAACAGTTTAGCCAACTAACTCCACAGGTTTTCCCAAAGCTTGACCGGGAACCCCCTTCCTAAATCTTGCCCTAACCAAGCCTTTTTTGCCATGTAAATCCACAATTTTTCCGATAATCTTGTTTTTTCCACATTGCCAAGCCACTTTTCTCCCAATGAGCTTGCTCGCTTCAGAAGCAGAGTTCACATGTGGAAAATGGATTATGCATTCCTTAGATTTCTGAGTTTTAGGTCCAACTCGATAGTTGATTATTACTCCTTGAACTTGCTGAGCCATGAAACGTCACCTTGAGCATCCTTCAAAAATGAAATTAAATTTTTTAATTTTTCGCTTCAATTTTAGGAGATTAATTCCCTCAACGGCTTTTTCATGAATCTTATGCTTGGGTAAAGGCTGAAGGTGAAGATGATGGTCAATGCGCTTAAGAGCCATCCTGTTATCTGTATGATAGTGAAGCTTGTGACCACAGGCTCTGGAATCAGAATTAGCAAAGTTATGATTACGCCCAGTTCTATTCCAACGGCGTAGCTTGAAAGCAAAACTATTAGGCTTTGCAGGGCGACTATGCTTAAAACGGTTTTTTGTTTAGCTCCCAAAACCCTCAAAATTCCAAATTCCTGTTTCTGTTCAGTGATGGTTAGCATCACGTAGCCTGTCAAACATAGAGCCGCTGATGTCAGAGAGAATATAGGCAGAAACATTATTGCATACCAAATAAAGCCCAAAAAACCCAAATTTTCGTTTAATATTTCGTTGAGTTCGGCAACTTCAAAGTCGGAGTTTGCGTCTTTCACAATCTCTAATAAATTGTTCAGAACTTCTGTGCGGTTAGCTGATGTTATTTTTGCCATGAGGAGATTTGGTTTAGGGATTCCAGTTATGGTCTGTAAGGTTTTTAGAGGAATATATGTTATATTTCCGTTGTTTATCGGGTCTAGACAGACGCCGACTATTTTTAGGCTTGTGTTAAAAAGCATTATTTTCTGGTATAGCGGTAATTCAAACATTTTTCAGCTAGAGAGTCCCCAATGAACGCTTCATAAGCCCCATTGTTTCCTAGAAATTTTCCTTCATAAAACCATTCGTTTAAGACCCTTTCTGGTTCAACGCCGACTATTATTGATTCGCCTTCTCGGTTATCACTAACCTCTCTGGTTCCGCCAGTCGTTTCGCTAAGGATGTAGCCTTGAACTTCTTTAACGTGCGCTTGCAAAATTAGCCTTTGTTCGATGGTTATGTTTTCATGCATTAGGCTTAGCTTGTTTAGAAGAGTTTAGGGCATCAAATACTTTTCATCAGTGTAAGTAAACTGCGGAACCGCCTTGTTTTCATAAAATTTTGATAAAAGAAGCTTGTACTGGCTGCATACTTCACGATGTCCAATGAGCAACGTGTCTCTGCCAACAGCCTTTTCAACCCAGTTCTTCGTGGTTTGGTCGGCGATTATTCCGCCTGTGATAGTAATCGTTGCTAAAATGAAAACCACGGTTAGGCAAAGAACTATTCGAATTGTTGCCGACTTGCGGCGAAACAAACTTCTCGAGGCAATCTTAACCACCAAACTCTTTTTAATCGCCTTAAACTCTGGAGCTTTCGTTAACCCGAAATATTGTGTTGGCGAGATGGTTTTGGCCGGCTCGATTTTTGTTGCGTCAAGAACTGGTTTCAAGCCGAAAATCATTGCAAGAACAAAAAACAGCAGGAAGACCTGAACAAGAAGCCAAACATCAACTAATGTTTGGGGCACTTGCGTTCCAAAATTGCCCAGCAAGCTTGCTGAAGCAAAATCAGCTAAAACTCCAAGGAGCACGCCGAAGAGGCAGCTGAGAAAAGCCATTATTAAGAGTTCGGTTAGGAAATAGCCGAAAATGAGGTTGTTGGGGCATCCAGCTGCCTTCATTAAACCAATATCTCTGGTTCGTTGAGACATCATGACAAAAGCCGTAAAGGAAACAATTACAACTCCAACAATGAAAATTAAGGCTCCTATGAAGTACATGAATTGTAAGAAAATTTTTGAAAAACTCGCCGTCAATATGTTTTCTGTTCTCGTGAAAATTCCGAACCCCAGTTTTTCTCCAAAAAAATAGAAAAGTGCTTGATGCTACACATAATGTTAAGCTGATTATGGCGAGGCTTGTCTGCAATTTCCTCCGCAGCAAATCGTTTACTGGAAAAAGGTTTCACTCATTTAGGCTAACCAGCCTACCATCTTCCAAAAGCAACTTTTTATTCGCCAACTGAATTATCTGAGCATCATGAGTTGCAACAATAACTGTTTTTCCAACGTCTTTTAACTTAATGAGTATTTCAACAATCTTCTGACTTATTTTTGCATCAAGGTTTCCCGTTGGTTCATCAGCTAAAAGTAGATGGGGTCGTTTGCCAGCGCCCTTGCAAAGGCCACATGTTGCTGTTCGCCGCCGCTGAGCTGCGATGGAAAATGATTTGCTCTGTGCTGTAAACCTACAAGTTCCAGCAGTTCCTCAACCCGCTTTGTTATTTGTTCCTCCGACTTCCGCGTCCACTCCATTGGGAAGGCTATGTTTTCCGCAACCGTTAACGTGGAGATGAGATTGTAGGATTGGAAGACGAACCCGACTTTTTGCATCTGAACTCTGCCAAAAAATCCTCATCTTTGACGCCCAAATCTTCTCCGAAAACGAAGATTTTACCGCTTGTGGGCTTGTCAATTCCTCCGATAATATTTAAGAGCGACGTTTTTCCAGAACCAGAAGGACCGCTTACGGCCGCAAACTCGCCATTTTTGATTTCAAGATTCACGTTTTTTAGTGCTTCGATCTTTATGTCTCCAACTTCATATTCTTTGCGTAAACTGGAAGCAAGAACTGCAAAATTCGTACCCTTCATCTAAGTTAGACCCCTTTGTTGCGGGTTGAAGTTTCCTCTATCCCTTTTTAGAATTCTTGCCTTTTCAGGAAGACTGCCCTTTTCCCATTCCTTCCAGGAAATTTCTTTGAAAATCCATCTCTTGCCTAGGTGAGCCGCGAGGACAGCGTGCTTATACTCCTTGTCCAAGGGGATAAGTTCCTCTAGAAACCTGAAGAGTTTCTCCATTTGTTGTTTAGGAAAATAAGCGTAGTAACTGGCGTTTTTAACTTCAAAAGCGTAGATGTGTGCTTCTTTTCTTGCTATTACGTCTGGAAGCGGGTTTAGGCTTGGGTTGCTAACGGGGACGCGCACCGCTTTGTAACCGTATTTCCCGAGAAGTTTGACAAGTACGTTTTCGCTGTAGAACCCTCTTTTGCGCCATCGGCGAATTTCATCTTTGTCAACTTCTCTAACCATAATCCTTGCACTCCACCGGTAAACACAGTATGTAGGAAGTGGAATGCATAATAACTTTCTCCCCTTTCCAGTTTTGCAGCAGATTTAGGGTTTTTGTTGATGCTTTTGTATACGGAGTCCGCATAATTCCCTCTGGTGAATTTTGGTGAAACATAACTTTGCTTAGTAATACCGAAATTACCCAACCCACTAAACTTGGTTGATTTACGCTAGAAAAAACGAAAATGTTAAACGTTTAGCCTAGAGGAAGAAAGGTGTGAAGAAGCCTTTGTCTAAGATTTCCTGCGTTTAAACGCTTGGGTCCAAACTTTAATGGCTGGCCTCTCAACAAGGCACTCCTTCAAATAATCATCTAATGTCGCTGCTGGAACAACCTCAATCTTGTAATCTCTGACATCTATAGAATGCTCATAATTCTTTTGAGGAATAACAACTTTTTTAAAGCCCCAAGCTTCCGCAGCCTTAATTTTCTCGTAAACCCCGCCTACAGCAGTCACTTGTATGGAGTTTCCTACGCCTAGGTTTATTTCGCCGGTTACAGCAACATCCTGCCTTATGAGTTTTCCCTCAATCAGCGAGCATAATAGAATGGCCATTGTTACGCCCGCCGATGGGCCGTCAACTCCATAGGACTGGGCGAAGTCAATATGCGTCAAATAGTCTTGGGCTATGTCAATCCCGTATTTTTGCAGTATTACGCTTCTAACTTTGGCTATGCTGTCTGCGATGAAGCTTTGCCCCTTGGCTACACCAGTCACTTTGTAATAGCCCTTAAAGGGATAGTTTCTTGGAAGTTCGTTTTTCTTAGCCATATAGGCTCTAACGCATAAGACGCTTCCAGTCATCTCGCCGCTGTACGGGTCTCTAACAACCGCTAAGCCGTGAATCTGTCCAAGTTTGGCTCCTTCCGGCTTGATTTCAAGCAGCTTCCCCCTCTCGTTCATTTCATGCTCAAGAATTTGCCTCTGAATAGTCTTGCAGTGATGTTCGATGGCTTCTTTAACATGACGCCTCTCAACAACCTTGCATCCCTCGTTCATGGCAAGGGTTGCAGCCGTCTTTATAATGGAAATTAGGGGTCTAAACCTCGTTGTTAAAGCGTCTCTTTTGTTGCTTCTCCGTCTTCCCTCCTCCACTATTTCTTGACACGCCTCCATACTGAAGTGGATAAGGTTAAAGCGTTTAACCTCCTGCGCTATGAACTGCACATACTTTCGCCTGTTCTCCAAAGTGTTAGGCATGTCATTATTCATTCTCACAACTTTGCCATATCCGTAAATGCGGTCCATCAAGGCTGGGTGGATTTGGCTTATGCTGTCAAAGTTTCCAGCACCGACCAGAAAGGTTATGGCTGGAACGGGTTCTGTTGAAACAGCCATTGCAGCAGTGTCTCCTCCATGCCAGCGTCCTCGCAAAGTTATGGGCAGTTGTCCTTCCTCAAGAACCGTTAGCAACGTTATTGCTTCTTCTTGGTCAAGGTTCTTTATCTCATCAATATATAGAATGCCAAGAGACGCAATGTGGACATCTCCAGCGGTAACCCGCTGATGCTCAGGAGTGCCCAAACCACCAGTCTGATAAGGGTCCCATGCTATTGAACCAAAAAGTTGAGCGCTTCTATGCCCAGTGGCGTCTACAAAAGGCGAACGCTCAGAACTGTTATCAACCAAAAGTTTCGGAACATCCGTTTGTTGAGCCCCCCCAATGCCCTTCAAATTGCCTAGTCCGCCGAGCCTCGAGAACCACCATATGAAGACTCCGAAGAAAATTAGGCTCCCGCCTGGAATGAAGGTTATTGGGACTAAGCCAACAAACTTTCCTATAATATAATCTACAAAGTTATTGTTGTAGTATTCTTGGAGTGGTTCTCCAAAATACGTTGGATTGGCGTTCCATATCTGCCACGCTTGATACATGAAATAGAAGCCTAAGTACATAAGAAGCAGACCCATCAAAATTAGGAAGATTTGCAGCGCCTTAAGCCCTACTTTGGTCACAAACTTCCTCTTAAGTTCTTTAAGCTGCTCTATTTGCAGGATTTTCTTTCCTTCTCCAGCTTTATGAATTGAGATTTTAGGCTGGCTTGGCAACGCTGAATTCTTCCAGCATAAAACATCAAAAAGCTTTATGCCATTTTCCTTGTAAACCTGCGTAAGCTTTTCTGCAAGAGCCCTCCCAATAAGAGACTTGCCTGTTCCAGGGTCTCCCAAAAGCAAGAGGTATGGTCCAGGGCTTATGACTGTTTTTGCCGAAGGCTTAGGCTTGTCTAGGTGGCTCCAGCTTTCATACCATTTAGTTTTTTCAAGCCATTTGAGTTTGTGAACCCACTCGTCTAAGCAGAGGAAACATTCTTTTAAGGCTTGTTCCTGTCCTATAACCCAGTTTATCAAGTTATCGTCAACCGGGAAACCCTCTGTGCTTTTGAACTTGCCCCAGTCCCACTTAACCCTGACCTTTCGTCCATTTACGCTTCTCTCGAATACTTCGACGCCTTCTCCAAAATGGTCGGTGGTCAAGTGTGGCACCTTTACCTCTCTACCAAAACAACCACAGTGAACAATTAAAGACGTTATTTCAAAATGGATATATGAAAAAAATAAAAATACCAGCAACAGCAACCAATCACGCCCTATTAGCGATATTCTTTCGAAAAACTCAAATAAAAATAGAAACCAATTTAATCCTCTCTTTTACAACTAAAGGCATTTTATTTGGTTGTTTTCCATCGTATGCCAATAGCCCGGAAACCGTGAAAAGTTTCATCAGCAAGCATAAAAACAAAAAGCTATTTTTAAGCCGAGAAATTCAAAAGAGGCTCTTTTCAGCCTTTTTAAATCAGCCATCAAACAGCAAGCATGGAGTTAACCGTGGCTTCATAAAGGAAACTGTCGAAAATCTCCATGCCAAACAAAAACCAACATAATTCGTAAATACTTCGAAAAATTTCGTGGTGTGACTGACTTAGACTTTTGCGGTGGCTAGATTGTTTACACAAGTTGAAGCCGTAATTAATAGCTGTGTATCGCAACTTTTAATACACTGTTTACAGTTCATTCTATTGGTTACACCTAATGGGATTCATAGGCCGTTTCGCGAAGGCAATCCTATTATTGACTGCAGCATGCTGGATTTTCCTCATCCTTGAGTTTGTTGCAATGGGTCAGTCGGCGGTGGCTCTGTTTTTGTTTCTCGGCTTCCTTATCCCATTAAGCGTGATCGTTTATGAGCGCTGGAAAACAAGAAGAAACCCTAACAACTAGGATTTTAGGTTTTCACCACGGGACTTTTGCGAATTGGAAATGGGCTTTTTGCTGGCTTATTTTGCATGGGTAAGCAAACTTGTCTTGCTTCTTATAGGCTAGGTGGCTCACATTTTCAAACTTTTGACGTCAAAAATTCACTTTTTGGTGATTCCAGTAAAGTTGGTATTACATATTTCTTAATGTGTCACCAGAATTCACCGGAGGGAATTATGCGGACTCCGTATACAAAAGCATCAACAAAACTCACCAGTTTCAGCCCTTTTGAAAAAGGTTATGTGGCCCCAATGCTATCGTGGAGTTTGTTGTCAAGAATTGCCGCAAGTGGTTTTGAGAACTCTCAAGCGGGGGACTTAGACGATTTGCTGGATTTTATCAATTCGCCTGTTGGTGAAAGCGCGAACATCATTAAAGCTGAGAAAGTTTCTAAGGAAGAGGAAGTGGAATGGCTTTCAGATTCTTAGCCTCCAAGAAAAAGGCGAAGTTTTCTGTAGCCGCCGATGTTGATGGACTTGGAGTGGCTAACTCTGAAATAGTGAAGAGGTATATGAACTGAAATAGAAGAAGACGCCATAAACCTCTATAAGACAATGGGTTTGCCGAGGTTGGGCGAAATCAAAAAAGGTTTTTCAAAGACAGCGACTACATAATTACAAAAATGCTGAAATAACGAGGGAGGTGAAAAGGCTTGCCAGACTTTAAAGTTTACAATGCAACCTATAGCTTTTCCACAAAGGGCGAAATTGAATTTGTAGACTTAACCGACAAAGTTCAGGAAGTGGTTTCAAAATCTGGAATAAAAAACGGCATAGTCCATGTTTTCGCTCCGCATGCAACTGGCATTTTAATACTAACAGAAAGCGAATACGGCTTATTGAATGACGTTAAGGCTTTGTTGGAAAAGCTTGTTCCTAGAGACGGTATTTACATGCATCCATCTAACGCCCACGCTCATCTGAGGTCTGTGCTTCTACCACCAGACAAAACATTGCCAGTAATTGACGGGCGAATAGAATTTGGGACATGGCAGTCCCTGCTCTTTGTTGAGACAGATGTACATCCAAGAAGAAGAACCATAACAATCCAGGTGATAGGCGAGTGAGAAAGACGCAAAAACTTGCCGTTTCAAATAGACCTCATAATTTGCAACATATTTTCCTTAATCTAAGTTTAGCACTACCGCATGCCAGTTCGCTTTTGAAACGCACATAAACTTAGTATATTAGCTCCCTAATTGAACAATCAACAGACTTATGTTAAGTAGTAATAACATTAGTTAGAATTTAACCCAACAGAGCGACTTTCACTATAGACAAGCAGTTGAAAATCTCAGTAGATATATTTCCACATTGCTTGTCTCACTGCGTGTTGACGCTTCTCCTGACAAATGCTTGAATTGGATATGCCAAATCGTAGGATATGAATCTAGTTCGTTGATCGTAAAGCTTGAAGCATATAAGTTTTAAACAAAAGAGCTAAAAAACTACATGCTTATTTTCTCCTTTGCCTTTTATTTTTCATGTTTTTGCAAATTTTTTCTATTCGCATTGAATTCGCATACGTAAAAATTTGCAAATTGATGACTTATTGCCTAAAAGCATAGTGGACTGCCCAGAACTCCATGGAGCATTTATGTTTTGGACGAGGTTTCGTCGCGTAAGCGTTGGTAGATTATGGAGGCGAAGAGCTTGTAAGTTTGTGTATTTATAAATTTCGTTTTATTTCGTTAAGGCAAAAAGTTTATAAGGCGTTTTATTTATTAAATTACGAGTTCTCGTCATTTGGTGTTTCCTTTGACAGCGGAAGTATCTTACGAGGCAGAAGAGTATATTGAAGCAATATACAAGCTCCAGAAACGCAGCGGCATCGCTAAAACAAAGGAGTTAGCAGACGAACTAAAAGTTGCACATGGTTCCATTACGAACACAATTACACATCTGGAAAAACATGGTTTGGTTGAACACAAGCCTTACAGAGGTGTTAGGCTCACCGCAAAAGGTGAAAAACTCGCCTTAGACATCGTTAGGAGGCATAGACTTGCCGAGAAACTTTTAACAGATATTTTAAACGCCGACTGGTGTGATGTCCACGAAAGCGCATGTAGGCTTGAACATGCCCTAACAAAGGAAGTGATACAACTTTTGGAAAAGCGTTTGGAAAATCCGAAGTTTTGCCCGCATGGAAATCCCATACCATCAGAGGAAGGCGTGTTAGAGGAGGAAAAATGTCAGCTACTGACACAAATGCCTCTTGGCGAAACTGGCAGAATATCAAAAATAACAAACGAAAAAAGAGAGAAACTTGTTCTGTTAGCAAGCAAAGGAATAAAGCCTGACGCACCAATCTACATTGTGAAGCGTCTGCGCTCAAAACTTGTTATATGCGTTTCTGGTAAAGAATGTACCTTAAGTTACGAGGATGCCGCAAACATTTGGGTCAAAATCCCAGGGAGAGATGCACATGCAATTTAGGCACAGAGGAAAAAAGCCAGAAACTAAAATCGAAAACAGAAATGAAGCAGTCTCCATCATAAATCTAAACGAAGGCGAAAAAGGCATAGTCTCACATGCTGTCGGCGGATTTGGACTACTACGCAGACTAGCAGAAATGGGATTAACACCAGGCGTAGAAGTAAAGGTGTTGAGGAAAGGACTTTTCAGCGGACCGGTAGAAATTGAGGTTAGAGGTGTAACTCTTGCTCTCGGTCACGGCGTAGCTTCAAAAGTTTTTGTAAAACCATTAAAGGATGCCCTCTAATGGCTAAACAGTTACGAATTGCATTGGCTGGAAACGCAAACGTTGGAAAAAGCGCCATATTTAACCAGCTTACAGGCTTAAACCAAATTGTTGGAAACTGGCCTGGGAAAACTGTGGAAAGGGCTGAGGGAACGCTACACTTTAAAGGTTACAAAATTCGCGTAATTGATTTGCCTGGAATATACTCGTTGTCTACGTTCTCCATGGAGGAGATCGTTTCACGTAATTATATCGCTGTTGAGAAACCCGACATAATCGTTAACGTCGTAGACGCTTCGGCGCTGGAACGCAATCTATACTTCACACTTCAGCTTTTAGAGCTTGAAGCTCCAATAATAATCGATTTAAACCAAGTTGACTTCGCAGCAAAAAAGGGTATAAAAATCGATGTAAAGAAACTTTCTGAAATTTTGGGGTTACCTGTTGTTCCTACAGTGGCAATTACAGGAAGCGGAGTAAACGAACTTCTTTCAACGGTCATTGCTGTGATAAATGGGGAGATTGAACTTAAGCCATTAAAGGTTAGATATGGAAAAGAAATTGAAAAAAGAGTCCAAATAATCGAGAAACTTATCAAATCTAAACTTAAAGAACTCAGCACAGTTTACCCTGCAAGGTGGATTGCAATTAAACTTTTGGAAAGGGACGCAGAAGTTTCTAGTAACCTAAAAAACTATGAGAACGGAGAAGAAATCCTAAGATACGCGGAGAAAATGGCTAAAGAACTTGAGGAGATTCATGGAGAACCTTCACCAGTTGTAATCGCGTCTGAGAGATACAGTCTTGCAAATAAAATAGCCAAAGCATCAACGATAATTGAGGCTCCTCCAAAAATAAGTTTAGAGCAGAAACTTGACGCTTTAACTACTCATAAAATTTTGGGGTACACGTTTTTAGCTATTGTTTTAGCATCAATGTTTACTTTAATTTTTATCGGTGGAAACTTCATTTCCGCAGGTCTAGATTACGTTTTTAACATTTTTATTGCGTACGTTGAAAGCGGCTTGACTTCTTTACTTCCTGAAATTACTGTCGCCCTAATTGTCAGAGGAGTTTTATTCGGCATAGTTGCAGGAATAACAATCGCTTTGCCATACATTGTGCCATTTTACATATTGCTAGCGCTTCTTGAAGATAGCGGTTATCTTCCACGCGCTGCATTTTTGATGGATAACTTAATGCATAAAATAGGATTACATGGGAAAGCGTTCATACCCTTAATTTTAGGCTACGGTTGCAGTGTTCCAGCATGCATCGGTTGTAGAATCATGGAAACAGAACGGGAACGCTTTCTCGCAGCATTCGTCGTCATCTTGATTCCATGCGCCGCTAGAACAGTTGTCATTCTCGGCTTGGTTGGCAGGTTTGTGGGATTACATGCTGCGCTGGCTCTTTACGCTTTTAATTTACTCATAGTTTTCTTTTTAGGCAGAGTGGCGTTCAAAGTCTTACCTGGAGAACCAGTGGGCTTAATCATGGAGATCCCACCGTACAAAAAGCCATCTGCAAAAAGTGTTTTGCTGAAGACTTGGAGTAGGACAAGAGATTTCGTTTTCATGGCTTTTCCAATAATAGTGGCTGGAAGCATCACAATAGCAGCACTTGACATACTCGGTTTAATAACTTATATTGCAAATGGCACAAGTCCAATCATAAGCGGCTGGCTTGGGCTTCCAATTGAGACGGGCATTCCACTAATATTCGGAGTTTTACGCAAAGAATTATCGCTAATTTTGCTTTCAGAACTCATAAATATAGAATCCTTAAGTGCTGTGCAAATGATTGTCTTTTCTTTAGTTATAATGCTCTATATTCCATGCATCGCAACAATAGCTGCTTGCATACGGGAGTTTGGGTGGAAAAAAGCATTAGCAATATCTATTATAGATATAGCGTTTGCGCTTCTCTTAGGTGGATTGGCCTACAGACTTCTAGCCCTTTTCATGCCATCTTGAATTGTTCACCTTCTCTTTCCGGAAGTTTTAAAGATAATATTAGGGCAACAAAAGCAAACGCTGTAAGCAAATAGAAGGCAACATCTAAACCGTAAACATCAGCCACATAACCTGCCACAAACTGCGAAAGCGAACCTACCCCAAAAGATGTAAAGAAGTAAATGCCATAAACTGCGCCACGCTGATTCGGAGGTGAAACAAACCCTGTTAAAGAGTTTAATGCTGGTTGATGCGCATGAAATGAAACGCCATAAAAAACAATGAAAAGTAATATTCCAACAACGTAAACTGGTAAAAGCAAAAGAGAAAACAAACCTATACACACTCCAGTTGATGTAGCTATCAAAACTTTCTTCGGACCAAGCTTATCTGCAGCTTTTCCCCCAATCCACTGTCCAAGCACACCAGCAGCCAAAACCATGGTGTAGGCAACAGAAGCCCACATCGGGTCTATCTCTCTGTTTTCTTTAAGGTATGTGGGGAAAAACAACTCAATACCCTTCATGAAAAGCCCTATCACCACATTAAAAATCAAGAGCACCCATAACTCACGAATTTTTAACGCGTCAATTATACTCCCAACGTTCTTATCTGCACTTCGAGTTTGCTCAGAACTCACTTTCCTTCTAAACTCCAAAGCAATCAATATACACAGCGCTCCAAAAACAACAAAAGCCCACGGCCACCCAAAAACTGAGCCTATAAACCATGCTATAGTGGGGGTTAAAACAACGCCTAATGTTCCTCCCACACCATGCAAGCCCATCGCTTCAGCAACCGTACCCTTAAAAGTTTTCGAAATTAGCGAGTTTGCCGTTGGATGGTAAAGGCTAGCCCAAAAAGCCATTAAAATTAACGCCAAGGCATAAATGCCAATTTGACCTGTAGTTCCTGCAGCAATCATGAGTAACGTGGATAAACCGGAGAAAGTCAGACATATCGTTATTGTTTTAACCTCGCCGATTCTATCGCCCAGAGGACCGCCAACCAAAGCACCAGCGCCATAAAGAAAAGACGCAACAGTAGCTATGATGCCAATAACAAACTTAGAAACACCCAAATCACTCATAATTACAGTCAACAAAGTAGGAGCAATAACAAATAGCGAGTGATTAAGCGAGTGTGCCGCACCCAAAAGAGCCAACTTACTATTACCTGACCACCGCTGCAAACACACTTCCGCCTATATTCAATATTGAATTTAACAAAAAGGAATTAAGACTTTCCAAGCCCAATAGACAATTTTTCCGAAAGAGAAAAAAGGAAAATTGACAACAAATAGGGCAAGCATCCACCTAAAAGGTGGCCGAGGTGAGGTAGCCTGGAAGCCTACGGGCCTGTGGACGAAATCGATGGAAAGCCCGGCGCCCGGGTTCAAATCCCGGCCTCGGCCCCATATACAGTATCCTAACCCTAGAGGCTTTAGGAGTGTGTTTTGGAGTTTTAAGTGTAGTGTGCCAGAAATGGAAAAGTATTTTTGCCAAACAATTTTTGGATGATTTATATGCAGCTTAGACAAGATGTTAAAGCTAGGCTTGTCTCCATAATTAATAAGACAGCGCAAGCAAATAATCCAAAAGGGTTAGAGGCTTTTGTTCTTGGAATAAATTACAAATTGGTTGCAGCAGACGGTGATGTGGAAGCGCGTGTGGAAGACCCGTTAAATAGGGAGGAAGACTCTTCGAGACTGCTTGTTTATTTGCTTAACGCCCTTGAAAGAGTCCCCATAGGCAAATCAGCCAATCATAAAGGCGGTTTGATCAGTTTGACACAGTTGCCAGGCGGACAAACAGCGAAACTATACGAGAAGCGGATAGCTACCTTTCTGGCAACGGAAATGGACGGAGCAACGCTTGAAGAGGTTGCGGCTGCTGTTAAAAAGATTGGCGGCATTATGGTTGAGCATTCAAACGCCACATGGAGCTTCGAAGCAACTCCATTTAACGGCGTGAGGATAAGGGCGGCTTATTGGCAGGGAGAGGAAGGAATACCCTCAGGCGCAACAATGCTTATAGGAGAAGAAATAAAAGATGCAAACGTGCCAGTCGAGGAGCTGTTGACAATAATGGAGATGGCAATCAACAGATTCGTCCTTTTTTACAGAAAAGAAAACGGGAAAAAACCCAAACTCTTCCACTCCCTATACTTCTAAATTGGCGGCTTAACCATCTTCTTCGCCTTTATGCTCTCACGCATCCACCTTTCAAACTCCCGTGACGGCGGCTCCTTAACAAAAAGTCTCTTCCGTTCAGCCTCTAAGAAAGCGTTCTTTTCACCCCTGTATTCGGCGGCCGTCAAAACCCTATGCCCAACAACCCGCGCTTTCTCAAAAACACGTTTAGCCTTTTCACGCCAGTTTTCATCCCTCAAAATGTGATGCTCCAAAACCATGCATGGCACAACCTCAACAATTTTTTCAAGGTTTCTAAGCCCAACCTCAATTTGTTCCGAGTCAACCCTAAACTTTTCCAAATACAAGGGTGGTCCACCAATCATCAGCAACTGAGGCTTCTCTTCAACAATGATTTCCATCGTGCGCGGCGCCATTGGGCCTTGAACATCTGGCGCAAACATAAACTTCTCATTCTGGCACTCAACCGCCGCCATTAAAACCCACCCTAAGTTTGAGTTTTCTGGTCCATGATATACTGGCTCTGAAAACCTAATCCGCGTATCTCCATAAAGAAAGGTTTTTCCATCCGCAATCTCGATTCTTTTTGCGTATTTTCCGCCTGTTTTTTGGAAAACCCATCCTCGGCGCCTCTGACTAAAGTTAATTTTTTCTTTCGGATTCTTTAGCAAAACCAATTTACCATCGTAAATTTGCCTTGCAGTCTCATCCGCCTCAGTCCAGTTGCAAAGCCAATCCTCATAAGAAGGCGTGTGATGGTCAAAATGGTAGTGGCTTAAAGTCACGATTTCAGCTTTTTCAGCAGCCTCGGCAATCCTTTGCCTACACTCCATTATAGCTTTAAACTCTCTTGGATGCGGAGGCAAACCAAAACGGTTTGGACAAAGCGAAACCCCAGCATCCAAAAGAATTTTAACATCCGAAGTTTCAACATAAGTGCACATAGACCTAACGCCGAAACTTTCAGCAGCCAACGGAACAACACGCATATGCTTTAACACGCCTTTCAACACGCAAACGCCCAATTCCTATACATTTTTATCTTAGTCTGAAACTTTATTTCTAGGCGGTGGGCAATGACGACTCTGGCCCCGCTGAACTCATAATGATTGGGATCTTGAGTGCGAAGAGCCCGCCTCTCTCATCTTTCTTCTGGTGGCTTTTCCCACAATTCTAGCATTCTCTTCTTAAGCTCACTGCGTTTTCTGTGAAGGAATCTGTAAACTGTGCTGTGTTGGCTTCCTCGAATCAGCATTTGTATTGCTTCCCTTGCTATTTGCGTTTGCTCCACATCGCCTATTATGCTAACTGTATGTCCATAAACGGCAACGTTAGTGTCTGTTAACTCTTCAATTATTCGGCGGGTTTTTCCATCCATCCCTATTATTCGTCCCTTAATGCGTTTAATGTCTGATTCTGATCTTCCACAGAAATCCCTCAAATCTACGACATCCAAAAGGGCATTTTCGTCTCGAATTAAGCGGAAGGCATGTTCAGGCGAGAAACCTCTCCCAATGGCTGTTACAACATCTTTGGCTTTGAAAAGCATGGAAGGGTCTTCAGCCTTTTCCGTCAACGTAACAGCAACGTCGCCTGTGGCGCTGTCGATTTGGAGCTCAACTTTAAGCTTTTCTTCAATGCTCTTTTTCACAGCGCCTTCTGGACCGATTAAGACGCCGATTCTTTCTTTCGGAATTTTCAGAAATGCGCTAGGTCTCGCCATAGCCAGTAACCAACCTGTAACATTCCTCTACTGAAGGAACTTGAACACCGAGCCTACTAAAAAACTTGTTTAAGTTGTTTAAATCCCTGTAAAGTAGGAAAGTAGCCATCGGATGCGATAGCGGAACAGCTTGCGACATGTCAAAAAGCACTGGAAGCCCCTTCCAAATCATCACGTTGTATTCGCTTATGTCTCCGTGGACAAGCTCAGCCTTGCGATAAAGCCTCTGCAAATAGCTCAAAAGCGTTTTGTAGACGCGCTGCGGATTTTTCGGCGGTTTATCTTTCAATGAGGGAGCGCAAACACCGTTTTTCCCTATAAACTGCATTATAAGCACGTTGTTTTTCACGGCTATTGGCTTTGGAACCCTAACCTTTGCCGCCATCGCCTGTTCCAGATTTTTGTATTCTTTTTGAGCCCACGCGAAAATTAATGAGCGCGTGTCTCGTCTAACGCCTTTAAACCGTGGGTCGCCTTCTATGTATTTTAACATGCCTTTGCGGAATTCGGCTGAAACTGTTAGGTAAATCTTGATTGCCAGTTCATTTCCGTCTTTATCTTTGCCCCAGTAAACCCGAGATTCTTTTCCAGCTTTAACAACACCGTGAATTTCACTTATTGTGCCCTTATTCATAAAATCATAAATAACCATAAGCGTTGAACGGTCAAAAACTTCTTCTAGAACTTCGTATTCTTCGCTGCGTTTTTCCTTCATCAACTGTTCAGTTTCATATTCTTTCTCTTCTTTGAGGAGTTTTTTCCTAACATGCTCGCGAAAAGACAATTAACTACCACGCAACTAAATTGTCAAATACCCTTTTTTTCTAAGCCACTCAGCCTGCGAGTGAGTGTAACGCCAAATCAAGTCGCCGCGGCTATCAGATTGAAAATCCCATGGAGAAACCAGAACAACGTCACCTTCCCTTATCCACACCCTTCGCTTCATCTTGCCGCGAATGCGACACAAACGTTCATGACCGTCTTGGCACTTAACGAGAACACGGTCAAAACCAAGCAGTTTAACAGCTATTCCTAACACGTCGTTTTCGGATGGAAGCACCATCTCACTTAACTCTTCTTCAGTTATGACCTTCTTCTTACCCAATCAAGCACCTCAAAGCTTCCTTTAAAAGATAGCTGATCTCCCTTAAAAGCATGTTTATTTTCCACGATTAAACAACCAAGATTAAAACCTACCAAAGAGACAATAGAAGGTGTGCAGCCAGCATACTGAACTTTTCCTAGTTTTATAAGGCAGGAGAACGAGTAACATTAAAACAAATTAAAACTCACACTAAAGCTTTTAAGATTGCTCAAAGCTCAAAAAAGCGATGTCTGACGAGCTTGAAACGTCACCGGAACTACGCGAAATAGGCAAGTACAGAGATAAAATTGTTAACGGACCAATCATCCGCACACTTGTTTGGTTAGGGGCTCCCCCGCTTGTAAATCAGCTCGTAGTTGTAACCTATAACGTAGCTGATACCTACTGGATTAGCCAATATAGCGAAATTGCAGTGGCTGTTCCTAGGCAAATGTGGCCGGTTTTAATGCTCTTTCAAGCACTCGTAATGGCGCTAACAGCCGCTTGCTTAAGTATAGTTTCTCAGTATGTTGGAGGTAAAGCCTACAAGAAAGCCAGTTTAGAAGCCTCACGCTTCTTTACCGTGTCCTTTTTAGCAGGAATCACATTAAGCCTTTTACTCTACGCATCTAGAGACCTAATTTTTACATGGTTAATGTACACTCCCGCTGAAGTATTTGAAGATGTCATGAGATACTCTGGCATAATGGCGTTTGATGTCTTCTTCACTTACATAGTTCTCACATACACAACAATCCTACAAAGTGTTGGAGACACAAAAAGACCCGCAATATTTAATGCAATATCTGTTGGAATTAATGTAGCGTTAGATCCATTCTTTGTGTTGGGCATAGGGCCTTTTCCTAGGTTGGGGGTTATAGGTGCTGCTATCACCGACATTATCGGGAAAATCATTTCGATAAGCGCCTTAACCTATATACTTAGAAGGAATTATCCCGAGCTTAGAATGGGGTTTACCAAAGAGATAGATGCAGAGTGGGCACGGCTAGTTCTTAATATAGGCTTACCAATATTGATGTTTGGCTTACTGAACGGTTTTGCCTTTCTTACACAACTCAGGCTCGTCAATATGCTGGGCGTAGTAGTAGCCGCAGCGTTCTCCATAGGGTTTGTGGTTTTGGACATTGTAGATACCGCACTTTGGGGGTTAGGTGGAGCACCAGCCATAATGGTGGGGCAAAGTTTAGGGGCAGGAAAAACAGAAAGGGCTAGAGAGGTCGCTTACAAGTCAGCCATTTTAATATTTGCTCTTATGATGATAGTAGCTTGCACAGTCTATCCATTTAGGAGGAATATCGCCGACATCTTTGCGGATGACCCGAAAATATTAAATGAATCTGACGTACTCCTCTTAATTTTGCTGCCGACACTTCCGTTCTTTGGGCTATATATGGTTGCTATGTCCACTGGAAGAGGGTCTGGACACACGCGCTTTCCAACAGCTGTTGGAATACTGAGACTTTGGGGAATAAGAATAATTTTAGGCTATTTTTTGACCCTAACTTTTGGAATGGGTTCTCTTGGAGTTTGGTTAGCCATTTCTTTAAGCAATGTTATTGGAGGAGTTGTTGCCATTCTCTGGATAAAATATGGAAACTGGACTAAGGCAATAGTTAAAAGCGAAAGCTCGTAATGCTTATTTGAAACTGAAAGTTCCAACTCTTAATTCCTGGTTAACAAAGTTTATGTGCTAGAACACCAAAGTAACTACTCAAGGTGGTCAATTTGTGCGCCTACCAACTAATAAAAGGAGGCGTACAGCAAAAACTTAAAGGAATTTTCAAGCCGCTTAACATTTGCAGAATAATGGTTTGCGGTGGAAACAGAAGAATTTATGGGGTTGCCATTGAGTCAACGATAGGAAATGGTGCACTCCGAAAATTATCCGAATTAGCTGAAAATCTGGACATCACAATTAGATACATCCAATGTTCTATGGAAAGTGTAGACAAGCCCACAGTAACTGCAATAGCCTTCCTTGATTTTTCACAATCAAAAACATCACCAGAAAAGGCTATGAAAATTCTTAAAAGCCAAAAATATGTGAAAAAAGCTCAACTCATAAATCCTTCAAACAAAATTATTTACGACAGCTGCTTCTTTCCTATCACGCTTGAAGGCGAAAGGGTTATAATATTCAGAAAATCCGTTTATGAAGCTTTACTTGACGGTATTAGGAAAAAATTTGGCTCAGCAGGAGAAGCTATGCTCTACTATCAAGGCTTTTCCATAGGCTTTGAAATATACGACGAGTACGTAAAAATTGCCAAGTCGGAAAGGCTTGAGGATTTAATTGAGGTAGCTAAGGCGGTTAACATGACGCTCGGCTGGGGAATAGTTGACAAAGTGAAAGTCGATGTTAAAAAGGGCATTGCCAAATTCCGCATTTACGACAATTTTGAGTGTGAACTAGGTGAAAACAATGGGAGACCCTACAGCCAATTCTACCGCGGCGCCATTGCTGGAATATTCACCCGTTTCTTTGGGAAAGATGTGGAAGTAACGGAAACCAGGTGCATAGCGAAAGGCGACCCATACTGCGAATTTGTTGTAAAAACGACTCTATGAATGGCGTGGCTGTCTTAAAACTTTTATATCAAAAATGTGAAATTTGAAATTAAGAAATAAGCTTATGATGTTAGGGCGCAGAGGTGCCTATGACTGGAGAAGGGAAAGGTAAAGTCGTCGACAGAGGCAAAAAATATAGAAAAATTTTCATTTACATACCCAAAGAGGTTTCTTCAGATACGAGCTTCCCATTCAAGATAGGTGAAGATGTAACGGTGAGAATTGAAAGAGAAAAGCTAATTATAGAAAAAAGGCCCAAACAGAACTAGCCCAATAATGTTGCAAAATATCAAGCAGCTACAATTTTATGATTTGGGCGTGCGGTATTCCTTCGATGGTTAGCACAGCTTCTGGGTGCACATATCCTCTTTCGATTGCTTTATTCACGACGTTTCTCCCAACCATGTTAACTATGTTAGAGTTTTCTATCATGTCAATTGCCTCCTCGACGTCTACCTTCGCGCCTTTATAAAATTCCTCTTTAACATGAAAAGTTATTTTTCCTTCATGTAGCGTTTTCCCAAGTATTTCACAGTCGCAGATAGCTAAAAGCACGTTTCCGCCGATTTTTCTGAGCTTCATATACACTTGCAATTAAGGACGCTCTCATAGTTGCTTGACCGAGGATTTTGCGCCACATGCCTCGCAGACAATGAACGATAAGCGTTTTTCTTTCACGATTTTTGTGTCTGGGCGCTTACAAACGGGGCACATCACAAAACTTTCGATGTACCTTTGGATTAATCTTTCAAAGGTTTCTCGCGAAAATTTTCCTTGGAAAATAACTCTTGACTCATGCACTGTCGCCGCCGTAGCCATTTCACGAGTTAAAAACTTCAAAATATGCTGTAAATCCCGGTTTAAAACATCAGCCACATCGTTAAGGTTGTAGATTATGGTGCGCATTCCAATGGTGGAATGTTGCAGCCTGGGCAATTCTAAGCGCTCGCGCTTTGAAGCAATTTCAGGAATCTGAGAACGCGCCCTTTTCAACAGCTCCTCATATTCATACTTCATCGATTATTTCCTCAAAGAACATAGATGCAGTAAAGTATTTATTTTTTAATCTGAAAAATAGGCAATTACGTTGTCCGCATAGAATCATTAGCCTTGTTTAGCTCCGCACTCTGGGCATTCCTCAGAGGCTATGGGAATTTCTTTGCCGCAGTTAGGACACTTTTTTAGAAAAGCGTTTGGTGTCTGCGCGATGGTCGGAGTTTTTGCAGATGGAGCAGACAAGCATAAGGCACCTCCTATGATTCCCAGTATTCCACCAATTGCGCCGATTATCCCACCAATAAAAATTATTGAGGATAAAAGCCCGATTATCCCAGCTACTAGTAAAATGACTGCGTCTTTAACAAGTATTAATATGATGCCGCAAACCATGTCCAATAAAACTCCTAGGATGATTATAAGGCTTAGAAAAGGTGGGATCCGCCAAACTGGCCCTATTAAAGCCGAAAGAACAATTAAGCTAAAGATTAAACCGACAAAAAGCAACGCTCCACCTACTATGGAAAACACTCGCCCAGTTTCCTGCGTTCTCACTCAAAACACCTCGTTCTATAACAAAATAGGTGTTTTCTGATAAAAATATCTGTCTTCACGGTTTTCTACATCATCTGCTTTAAGGTTTATAATTGAAAGAATTATAAGATGTTTTAACAGAACAGAGATGGCGATGATGGGTTATATTTACCTTTACACGGGAACTGGAGCGGGGAAAACTACAAACGCTTTGGGTTTGGCTTTACGTTCCATCGGGCATAGAAGACGAGTTGTTATAATCCAGTTTTTAAAATGGTGGAAGAACACAGGCGAATATAAGATTCGAAAGATGCTTGCGCCATACTATGAAATTTACCAGTTTGGCCGCAAAGGGTGGCATGGGCTAAGCAATTTAGGCGAAGAAGACAAGAAACTGGCGCAGAAGGCGTTAAAATTTGCTGAAAAAATTGTTAAAGAAAAGAAGCCGCACCTCCTAGTTTTAGACGAAATCAACTTGGCATTACATTGTAAGCTCTTAGACGTAAACGAAGTTTTAGATTTCCTAAACAAGATTCCCAAGAAGACAGATATTGTTTTAACTGGAAGATTCGCCCCCAAAGAACTAATAGAAAGAGCAGAATTTGTAAACGAAATTGTAGATGTTAAGCATCCGAAGGAAACGGTTACAACAAAAGGAATACAATATTAATTAACTTAAATGGAAACC
>JAVZLH010000014.1:0-28461 GCA_038883855.1 Bathyarchaeia archaeon | reverse complement strand
TTGCACCGAACGAGAGAGTGGCCTTGCCAGCTTTATTTCTTATTTCAACAGGCACAGTTTTAGCCATTCCTTGGATAATCAGCAAAGTGAAAAGAACACCATAACACTCCAATTTGCTGTGATGCACTTTTAACAGGCTTGACATAATTGTTTTAATAAGAGTCTTAAATCTCTATTATTTACCGCAAAAGAGGCAAACAAAACAAATGCTAATCAGTGAGGTGATCCTTGAAAACTTCATGAGCTACGAATACGCTAGGGTACCGTTTAAACATGGCGTAAACGTCATTTGCGGTCCAAACGGCTCTGGAAAGTCTTCGCTTTTGCTGGCTATTTCTGTAGCCTTGGGACAATCGTACACTGAACGTTCTAGGAAATTGAGCGATTTGATTCGTTGGGGAAGAGACCAAGCGCGCGTCACACTTGTTTTAGATAACATAAAGAAAGGTGGAAGGCGCCCAGTTCCAAAGTTTAATAAGGACCAGATTTTTTTGACGCGCGTTTTGCGTAGGGATGGACAGTACTGGTTTGAGTTGGAGAATAGGGCTGTTACGAAGAAGGATGTGGAGAGGCTTTTGTCTAAATTGGGCGTTGACCCGGACAACATGCTCATAATAATGCATCAGAACATGGTTGAACAGTTCACCGTGCTTTCACCAACGGAAAAACTGAGGATGGTTGAGGCCGCCGTTGGGCTTGAAGCCTACCGCGAAAACGTTTTGCAAGCCCAGAAAAAATTGACGCGAATCCTAAGCCAAGAAGAATCCATAAGCAAACTTTTGGAGTCAGCGGAGCAGACGCTTAACTACTGGCGGGAACAGTACGAGAGGCTTCAAGAGAAAAAGCAGCTGCAGACAAAGAGAAGATTTTTGGAGAGGGAGCTTGCTTGGGCTGAGGTAAACCGAAAAGAAAGCACAGTTAAGGAATTGGAAGCCAAACGGGAAAAAATGCTTAAAAATCTAAGCCAAATCGAGGAAGAAACAAAAATAGAAAAAGAACGGATGGAAACTCTTAATGGGCAGCTTGAAAAGCTTAAAGGCGAATGGAAGAGGCTTTTAGAAGAGCGTCTAAAGCTTGAATTTGAAAAAGGCAGAAGCGAAGCAGCATTAACATTTTGCGAGCAGTTGCTAAAGGAAACGGCGGTTCTCGAAAATCCGCATCTCCAGCTAACCCAACTGCTAAAAGAAAACACGTCAGAAAAGCTCAAACTTCTCGTAAAAGAAAACTTGGAGGAAATGGCGAAAAACTCCAAGGCGCACCTTCAAAAACTGAGCGAAAATATGAGCGAAAACCAAGCAAAAATGGAGAGGCTGGAGAAGGAAATTGAAGATTTTGGCAATCAAGTTTTAGACAGCCGAATTAAACTGGCGCTTCTTCAATACCGTAGGGAAAACGTGACAGCAGAAATTGAAAACCTCGAGAAGGAACTTAAAGACGCAAAAGCCTATTTGAACAGCTCCATTAAAAAGGCTGAGGAGACTGGACCGAGAATAGCTGTAATAAAAAGCGTCGGCGAAATCCTCGACGAAATCCGCGTTACAGACGGCCACTTGGCTGCTCTTTCAGATGTTTCAGAAGACATCGAACGCATGTATGAATCCTACTCAAAACTTTACTTGGAGCTTAAGGAAAAAGCTCAGTTGGTTGCTGAAAACCGAGAAAAAGCTTTGGAAGAAGTTAAAACGAGGATGCAAGCTTGGCGAACAGTGATTCAAAGCCTTCTAGACCGTGTGAACTTGGAATACCAGAAAATTTTGGCCCACGCCCAAGCCGAAGGCGAAGTTAGGCTTGTTAATGGGCATGATATAGAGGCTGCGGGACTGGAAATCCTCGTCGGCTTTAAAGGTGGAAAACCAGTGCCCTTGGACGCTTATACGCAGAGCGGCGGCGAAAGAACAACAGCCACAATGAGCTTCTTGCTGGCTTTGCAGCAGCATGTCCGCTCCCCCTTCCGTGCAGTTGACGAATACGACATCCATATGGACCCCAGAAACCGCGAGGTAATTGCGCAAATGTTAATTTCAACAGTTAAGGATGCAAATGCCCAATACATTGTGATTACGCCAAGCCAAATAACCTTCGCCAAAGAAGAAGTCAACATAATCACTGTTCAAAACGTTGAAGGAAAATCCGTGATCAGAGAGGTTGCCTAATGTCTTCAAAAAGGGAAAAGGTGAAGATCGGCAGAGAAAAGCTTCAGAGAATAATTGAAATGTGCCGTTCTATTGAGGAGCGTTCCTTAGACCCTTTCCTTGTGGATGTTGACCAAATTATCGCTGTGGTAAGAGAGTATTTTCCAGAATGGGAACTGCCAGAAGACCTATGCCTAGACGCTGAAGCCATACATCGCCTAGCTTCTGTTATAAAGCTTCAAAGCGAATGGGTTAAACACCGTTCAACATCCCTCTACACAGACCCATTCCTTTTAGAAGAGAAGATAACGCGCATGGACAAAGATGAAATGGTCAGAGTTTTTCTTAAGGCTTGGCACCCCATAGTTGAGCTTGAGCAAATATCTCTCCACAGCCTAATTGAATCCATAAAATACTGGGAAAACCTACTGCCACTTAAAGAGAGGTGGAAAGAGTTTGCTCAACCCGAAGTTGCTGCTGGTTCAGCAACGCGGGAAGAACTGATTAGGGAAAGAATTCTACGTGACAAAGCATTTTCAGAGGAATTGGAAAGCTTTTGGCAAGAGCTAAAAAATAAAGTAGCGGAGAAAGGTGTGGAAGGAAAAATTAGATACTGGGACTTTGTAGGCGCAGAAACCTACGAGGAAACAGTTCACAGGGCCTTTATGACAAGCTTTCTAATCACATACGGTTATGCAACATTGGAAATCCGCCCGTTAGAAGAGGAAATATTCATCAAACCCGTGGAAAAACCAGCAAAAACCACGAAAAAACAGCTGGTTTCCATACCGATAGCTGTGACCGTGGAAGAGTGGCAAAAGTGGAAAAGCAAGTCAAAGTGAGCAAAAGAAAAGCCTACTATGCCAGCAAAATGAAAAGGGCAACCCATATGCTCTTCTACCGAAGACACAAAAAACCAGGAGTAAAAGGCTGGGAACTTCGCAAAGCCTTGGGCGCAGACTACCCAAAAGTTTTAAGCATACTGGATAATTACCTTAAACCGCTTGACTTGCAAGTTAAGACTGTTTTTGAAGAGGAAAAACCAGTTGAGAAGCCAACTTTGGAGCAGTTGGACAAAGCCAGATTCTACTTAACCCTAAGAGGAGACTTGACGCCCAAAGAAGCGAAGATGATTGGGTGGCGAATAGACGACTTGGCAGGCTTAGCCATAACAATTGCATACATAATATCAAAGAAGGGGAAAGCACCGCGGAAAGAAGTGGAAGAACTTTTGCGAGATAAGCTGCCCGGGTGGAAGGTGGGCTTAAACATTGACCGCTACATTCGTTATGGATACCTTACCCAAGACGAAAACGAGCAATTATACTTGGATTGGAGAACCCGCGCGGAAGTTGACCAGAAAGCGCTTGCAGACTTGCTTTTAAAGGGCGAAACTCAAAGCGAATAAAATTTCATCTCCTTATTTTACGGTAAATTAGGGCCATTATGTCAATGATTATTATGGCTGTTAAAACAAGCAGAGGACTGCCGAGAAACTGCTCCGTGAAAGGCTCTTCGGAGGCGCCGACAACCTTGCCACAAGAAAAAAACAGCATCAAACAAAGAGCTAGTGCGCTTCTAGCTTTCATTCTAAATCCTAAATCCCTTGTTACGTTATGCTTACATTTTGTATTTGAAAGTATCGTTTAGCCAAGAAACGTAGGCGTTCAGCATTTTTGCCGTTCTTCCCTATGGCGACACCCTTGTCTTTTGGATTAACAGTTACAACAGCAATTGTTTTTCCATCAGTCTTCTGGATTAAGCGAACCTCTTTGACATTAGCGGGTTTAAGGGCGTTCTTAATAAACTGAACAGGGTCTTCTGAATACTCAATTATCTCATGCTTTTTCCCAGTCATCCTCTCTAAAATTCTTATGTTTCTCCCGCCCTTTCCAATGGCGACGCCAACTTGACCCTCATTAACAACCAAGATTACGCGTCCCTGTTCCTCATCAATTATGCAATCTTTGACACTTGCGCCGCTTATGCTCTCAAACAAAGCAATATAACGCATTTCTGTCCCTGTGAATTTTATTCCACTAGTCATTCGCTTCCTCCAATAGGTTCTTTAGATTCAACATTTTCCACTAATCTAAGAATTTCTGAATCGCCGGGCTCTCTTATACTTAACGCCGAAACAGCGAAGGGTTTTCCACATAAAGCCGCCAAATCGAGAGATGATCCTTTATAGGTTATTACTGGAATTTTTGAAAGCTTACAGTAGTATTCTATGTCTTCCTTAACTGCCTTGGGACAGTTTGAGGACAGAACAATAAGTTTAGCCCTTCCAGTTTTGGCGCTTTGTATGGCGGAGTTAGCCCCAAAAAACACTTTTCCAGTTTTAACGGCCGTGGAAATTGCCTTGTCTATGTCTATCACTTGTTCTCCCCTTGTTGCTCAAACGTTGACATGTAGAGTTCAACGAGCCCCGTGCCAATTGGTATTGACTGCCCAACTATAACGTTTTCGGTTACGCCTTCCAACGGGTCACTTTCGCCTTTAACAGCTGCGTCCACAATGTTTGGAACAGTTATTTCGAAGGCAGCCCTAGCTAGGACGCTTGACTTTTTGCCGCTTATACCATGCCTTCCTATCTGCTGCACTTCGCCGGTGGAAGTCATCATGTCAGCCACAAGCATAACGTGGCGGACATCAACGTCTAAACCCTGCTCTTCCAAAACACTTTTTGCTTCGTAGATTAAAGCGTTGCGTGCAGCCTCTATCCCAAGGGTTTTAGCTATTTCGTGAATGTTGTTTGTCGTCGTTCTTGAAGTGTCGACTCCACCGATTTCCAAAACTTTAGGTAAGTTTGAGCCGTCTGTTCTTATAACCCATTCCCCATGTTCTTCGGTAACCAATACTCGCTTTATGCCCGGTACTCCTTTAATGTAGAATGACGAAACCTTGTCAAGTAGTTTACTTAGGGAAGCTCCTTTCTTGGGCTTTATATGTACTTTGCTTCCCTTCAATTTCACAGAGCAGTTTGGTATCTGCAGTTTTTCCTTAAGTTCGTCTATGGTTATTTGTCTGTCCTCCATCATTGTCTTGTTAAGTTCCACCACTATTTCCTCATTCATTGGATCTTCGTAAATTGCCTCTGCCAAATCCTCCATTGTCGTGTAAATTATGTTACGCGCTATCTTAACAGCTGCTTCTCTGCTTTTCCTATACTCTTCAGTGAGATATATCGTCATTATGGGCGTGGATGGAACCCTCCTAGCGTCAACAATTTCTATAAGCCTTGGCAAACCCAAGGTCACGTTCTGCTCCCTAACCCCAGCATAGTGGAATGTTCTCAGGGTCATCTGTGTGCCTGGCTCACCTATTGATTGGGCGGTAACTATGCCCACGGCTTCGCCCGGCTCCATCAAAGCGCGTTTGTAGTGTTCAACCGTCAATTTGATTGCTTTTTCCACGCCTTTCTTGCTTAGTTTAGCTTTCGCCAAGCCTTGTTTGAGTTCATCTATAAGCAGGGGTGTGAGTTCGCTTTCAACTTCTTTCAATTGCTTCTTAATTTCCTCATCAGACGCTGGTTCCCCACCTTCTTCAGCTATTTTTATCTGTTCAATGAGCCGACTTACGTTAACGGCTTTTCCATGGTCGCTTTTAGCCGGGTCAACACCGTCTTCGCCGTATCTAAACTGGATTATGTCTCCAGCTGAGTTCCTAACTGTTCCATCATACTCCAGTTTGATGTGTTCAAGGGCGTTAATTAACCTCCTCTGCATATAGCCGCTTTGTTGTGTTCTGACAGCTGTGTCCACGAGTCCTTCGCGGCCTCCCATAGCGTGGAAGAAGAATTCAATAGCATCTAACCCTCTCTCATACGAAGAGTAGACGAAACCCCTTGCTCTTGGGCTTGGATCGCCTGGTTTAAAATGGGGAAGAGCTCGATCCATGTATCCTCTCAAAATCCTTTTTCCACGAACCGACTGTTGTCCAACACAGGCGCTCATCTGCCCAATGTTTAGGCTTGAACCCCTCGCACCTGTCCGCGTCATCACTATGCCAGAATTCTCCAAGGTGAAGTCTTCGTCAGCGATTTTTCCAGCTTCATCTCTTGCATTGGCTAGTTCGTTCATGACGTAGATTTCAAACGATTCCTCAAGGGTTTGTCCGGGAAGTCCGGGTAAGGTGCCGTTACGGTAGCTTTCTATAAGCTCTCCTATCTTCTTTTGAACCCTCTCCATCACTTTATTTATTCTTTCTTCAGCTCTTGGAGACAAAACAAGTTCATTGTAGGAATAGGTGAAGCCTCTCATGGTTAGGAAAAGTTTTAACAACCTTGTTATTTTGTTTAGGAAGTCACGTCCAGCCTTCGTTCCGTAATCTTTCACTATTCTGTGAAGAAGGCTTTCAGACTGTTCTGCGCCTATTGAACGTCTATCTATTACTCCGGAAACAAGTTCACCGTTTTTAACAACAACGTAGGCATCGTGCGGGCATTTTTCTTCGAGGCATTTATCGCATCCTTGACAAATATTCGCCCTTAAAACATAGTTCATGTCTTTCGGCAGGAAAAGACTAAAAATCTGTTTACCGGTCCAAAGCGGCTGGGGCTCCTTAATTTTGGGTTCTGGAAGCGGGCCCTCATATCCGGCAGCAACAAGAAGTCTGCTAACTTCGTCCTTTGTCAAGTAGTTTGATTTTCTTGTGAAGAGGTAAGCGGCGGTTATGAAGTCGCGGATGGCGCCTATTATTGGACCGCCAAACCTCGGTGAAAGTATTTGGTCTTGAACTTGCATTAAGAGTAAAGCCTCGGTTCTGGCTTCTTCGCTTTGTGGGATATGTAAGTTCATTTCGTCTCCATCGAAGTCAGCGTTGTAGGGTGGGCACACGCAGAGGTGTAGACGGAAGGTTTTGTATGGAAGAACACGCACGTAATGCGCCATTATGGACATTCTGTGAAGTGAAGGCTGACGGTTAAAAATGGCTATGTCCCCGTTTTTGAGGTGTCTTTCAACAATGAAACCCGGCTCCAAAGCCTCAGCAATCTTTGTTCTGTCAACCACAAACTCAAGTCTTATTCGTTTCCCGTCTGGCCTGATAATATATAGTGCGCCTGGATATTTCTCAGGTCCATTTAAGACTAGTTTTCGCATTTCTTCAAGGTTCCATTCTGTAACTTTTTCCGGGACGGATAAACGCATGGCAACATCAAGTGGAACGCCAACTTCGTTTATATCAAGGTTTGGATCTGGAGAAATTACTGTTCGAGCGGAAAAGTCCACCCTTTTCCCTGAAAGGTTGCTTCTGAACCTGCCCTCTTTTCCCTTCAACCTTTGCGCAAGCGTCTTCAAAGCTCTTCCAGAGCGGTGTCTTGCAGGAGGTATACCTGAAGCTTCGTTGTTGAAGTATGTTGTTACGTGATATTGTAGAAGCTCAGACAAATCTTGAATTATGAGGGTTGGAGCGCCCGCATCCATGTTTTCTTTAAGCCTCTGGTTGATGCGGATTATGTCCACAAGTTTGTGGGTAAGGTCGTCTTCTGAACGGATGCCAGATTCAAGCGTAATCGACGGACGAACGTAGACTGGCGGGACAGGTAACACTTGGAGAACCATCCATTCTGGACGCGCCGTTTTCGGGTTAAATCCTAAAAGTTCAAGGTCTTCATCCGGTATACGTTCAAGCCTTTCCCGAACCATGCTGGCCGTTAAGGGTTCCGCTCCGCTTTCCGGAATTTGCTCCGTGAATTTTGTCGGTTTCTCAAAAACTATCTTGTACTGGATTGCTCCACAATGGGGACACTGCTTAGTCTTTGCTTCTTGGATAACTCCCTTGTAAACCTCGTCTGGAACCACACCTAAAAGTTGGCGAATCTTAGCAATTCTTGCTTTGGTCTTCTTTATGGTTTCGTCTGGAAGAAGAATGCGCCCGCAGTTGCGGCAAGTTGCCCTTAAAAGATCATAAATTATCTTTGCAAATTCAATGTGGATTATTGGAACCGCAAGTTCTATGTGACCGAAGTGCCCTGGGCAGCGTGCGGCCGTATTCCCGCATGTTTTGCATCTTTGCCTAGGTTCGAGGGTTCCGAGTCTACCATCCATAAGTCCAGCGGTGATTGGCGCGCCGTCTTCATCATAGGTGTCTGGTGTCTGGATTTCCACAACTGAGAGTCTGCGTATATCTTGCGGAGAGATTAAACCGAAGGAGATTTCGTCAACAACTTTGTGAACTATTTCTTCAACAGCCATGTTACGCTTTCTCCTTAAGTTTTAATTTTGGAGCCACACAAAGGCTCATTAGCTCTTGTAAGAGGAGCTTAAAAGCATAAGAGACTATTACGGGAGAGATTTTGGCTTTATCCTCACAGAGTCTACACACGTATTTTCTCTGCTTCATGTCGAAGTAGGCTATAAAGCCGCAGTTTTCACATACATAAAGCGTGTATTTGTCCGACTCCTCCAAAAGTCTGTCTCTTAAAAGCATTGCCGCTCCATGCCCAATAAGGCAGTCACGTTCCATCTCTCCGAACCTAAGCCCGCCGCCCCTAGCTCTTCCTTCCGTGGGTTGTCTTGTCAACATCTGCACTTGTCCCCTTGCCCTAGCGTGAATCTTGTCTGCGACCATGTGATGCAGCTTCTGATAGTAAACTACTCCAACAAAAACGTCTGCAACAAACTTTTCGCCAGTTACACCACTATAGAAAACTTCGCTGCCAGTATGGCTGAAGCCCAGCTTGACAAGAGCTTTTCTAAGTTCTTCTGGTTTTTCGTTCGCGAAAGGTGTTCCATCAACTGGCTTTCCTCGGAGGGCAGCAGCTTTTCCAGCTATCGACTCTATGAACTGACCTATTGTCATTCTGGAAGGAATCGCGTGGGGATTGATTATTATGTCTGGAACAATGCCATCTTCTGTGAAGGGCATATCCTCCTGCGGAACAATTCTTCCTATAACTCCTTTCTGTCCGTGGCGGGAGGCAAACTTGTCGCCTAACTCTGGAATACGCTGGTCTCTCACCCTAACCTTTACGAGTTTGCTTCCTTCCCCAGATTCCGTTATGAAAATTGCGTCAACAATCCCTGTTTCAGAGGGGCGCATGTCAACGGAGGTGTCCCGCATCGACGGACCCCTCACTTCAAACTCCTTATACTCCTCCAAGAATCTTGGCGGGCTGATTCTTCCAACTAAAACATCTCCGCCTGAAACTGCTGCTTCCAAACTCACTATGCCGTCGGGTTCAAGAAGCCTATAATACTGTTCACCTCTGTATCCCCGCGTTCCAGGTTCAGGCACAGTGAATTTGTCTTTTAATCCGCCGAGGTATTGGCGGCATTCAGCCTCGTATATTCTGTAGAAAGTTGAGCGGGCTAAACCCCTTTCTATGGATGCTTTGTTGAAGATTAAAGCGTCTTCCATGTTGTAGCCTTCGAAGGAAAGCACCGCAACTATGCAGTTTTGCCCTGAAGGACGCAGTTTATACCCCATTATCTCCATTAATTTTGTCTCCACCAGCGGTACCTGCGGGTAATGCAAAATGTGAGACCTTGAGTCTACGCGCTGATGGAAGTTTGTGGCGTAAACGCCTAGGGCTTGTTTCGCCATCGCAGCTTGGTAAGAGTTGCGGGGTGACTGGTTGTGTTCTGGATAGGGAATTGTTGAGGCGCATATTCCGAGAATAGTGTAGGCTGCTATTTCCATATGAGTGTGTTCAGGAGAAACTTCCTCCGGGGTCATGGCGATGTAAGCGTTTTCCTCTTCCTCAGCGTCTAAATACTCTATTATACTGTTTTTGACCAAGTCTTCCCAAGACCATTCTCCCGAGGCAACTTTTTCAATGTGCTCCGGCTGAAGTTTTGGAACGCCATTTTCAATTATTATGAGAGGGCGTCTAACCCTTCCCTCATCACAGTTAACGTAAATTTCTCCCCTTTTGTCTTGGGGCTTCGAGAAGTAGGCTATGTTCACTTCGTTTGAAATTTCACCTGTTCTCCTTCTTTCCCTAAACTCCTTTACGAGTTTCTCCGGCGCATTGCAATAGCCCACAATGTTTCCATCTATGAAAACTTTTGCCGCTGAAAGTTTCATTGATTCATTTGCCTCGTTTATTGGAGTTACTCCCATGCTGAAAATAATCTGCTTTATTTTCTCCGGGTTTACGCCAACAGAAATGCACGCGGATAAGGCTAGGTTCTTCACTAAGCCACAGTTGGAGCCTTCCGGAGTCTCGTTTGGGCATAAGCGTCCCCAGTGGGTTGGGTGCAGGTCTCTTGCCTCAAAATTGGGCTGGCTTCGGCTTAACGGTGATTGGAGTCTGCGTAGGTGGCTTAGGGTGGAGAGGTGGTTTGTCCTGTCCAGAAGCTGAGTTATACCGACCCTTCCCCTGCCCCAGTTTCCAGTTGCAAGAGCATGCTGGAACCGTTCAGTTATTATTCCCGGGCGGACAGCCGCAGAAACTGTGATTATTGGACCTTTCACTCCTATGCGTTCAAGCTGGTATTTTATGTCTCTGACGAGATTTCTGAAGGCAACTCTAAATAAGTCTGCGAGCAATGGTCCGGCAAGCCTTAATCGCTTGTTTTTGAAGTGGTCTTTGTCGTCTTGTCCTCTCCTTCCAAGTTTAAGCTCTATAACTCTGCAAGCCATTTCGCCGAGGAATATGGCTTTGTCTCTTCTGCTTTCGCTTGTTCGCCCTATGTGGGGCAGAAAGTTTTTGTCGATGGCTGCTTCAGCCTTTTGGATGCGGTATTCTTCGATTTGTCCGTGGGCTACACGGTTTCCGATGAATAGTATGGCGTCTTGTGGAGTGTCAACACCCACTGCCTTCTCAAAAGAGGGGTCAAGTTCACTTTGTATTTCCTTGTCAAGCGAGACGGCTTCAGCTATTTCCTTGTCTGATTCTAAGCCGAGGGCACGCATCAAAATCACAAAGGGAATTTCTGTGGGCACGCCTGGCACCGAAACATACAGTGCTCCGTCAGACTTCATTTTCAGTTCTATGCGCGCTCTAAATCCAACCGTCGTTGAAAATATTTTGGCTTGGTAAACTGGTGTTGCTCCCTTATCGTCTATGTCAACTATTACGCGGTTGGGAGCCAAGTCTTCCATGGCTACAATTACACGTTCTGAACCGTTCACTATAAAGTAGCCGCCAGGATCATCCGGGTCTTCTCCGCACGCTATTAGTTCCTCTCTTGAAAGCTGCGATAGGAAGCAGAGTTTTGATTTTAGCATTACTGGAATGTTACCGATATAGACGAGCTCAGTGTCTTGTTCTCTGCCGTCTATTATGGGCGTCATTTCAAGAGCTATGGGCGCAGCGTAGGTTAAGTTTCTAAGCCTAGCCTCCATCGGGTAAATCTCGTGTTTCGTACCGTCCACCTCAGTTGTGTATGGTCCAGTTATCCTAGTTTGAGGGTCTATTATCCAAACTTGTCCAAGTTTGACCTTGTAGGGGCTTTCTGGAACCTCTATTGGAATCTCGCCAACTTCGTCTATTACCTCTTGCAAGCCATGGTCTATGAACTCGTTGTAAGAGTCTAAGTGTTGACGCACCAGCCCCTTCTCTTTAAAGAACGCTTTCAACAATGGATAAACGTTATCTCCTGAAATTTCAACCAAACCAAATCAGCCCCCGCATTCTCAAATTTAAACGTTTTTTGACATGTGGATTTGCGGGTTTACTCAAACTTTCAATTTCCTCCCGTTGTTGGATCATCCAACCGAAAAAGTCTCCAATTTTGTGAAGCTAAACCGTAAAAACAACACACCTCACTAATAAACTTTTTTGTGGACAACTCCACTTTTAGGCTAGTTACCAACAACGCTAAACAACTATTGAAAGTTTTCAAAGCCAATACAGACCCTACCCACCTCTAGATTTTCCAGTCGGTAAGCTTAAATTATCATTATCCAAATTGAAACATTAGGCGGCGGTAGCCAAGTCAGGTCAAAGGCGGAGGACTCAAGATCGGCGCTGGAAGGCTATAAAGCCCCTATGAGCCATCCTCTCCCGTAGGGGTTCGCCGGTTCAAATCCGGCCCGCCGCACCATTTAAGAGTTATAGGGGAGAAAATGTGAAGAGAGACACTCTTACTAGAAACCTGAAAGAAATGATAAAAAGAGTAAAACACACTTTTCTCCCAGTAACAATCTTGAGAGTATTTGTTCATGGAAGTTATATTAGAGGAGAAGTGCTGCCAGGAGATTTAGATGTTATTATTCACATGAAAGTAAAGGATGAATTTGAGCAATGGCATAGGGCATTCAGCAGTCTAAGTGAATGTCATAATCTCATTTTTGAGTGTTATGAGAAAGGCATGAGTTTAGAAGATGCATTTCGTGGTCCTTTGTCTTCCGAAATTAAGAATAGACGTATTCCAATGGAGTGGGTTGCTACAATGAGTTGGAGTGAACTTTTTGGATGGTCTCGCCTCTGTATTCCTTATATGTTATGGTGGGATACGGTTACAAGAAGACTTTTGACGAAAGGTATAAAGGGAATTCATATACAATTTGAAATGGATAGCAGAGCGTTCACACCAATATCAGGAAGAGTTTACATCTATTATGAAATTCCGATTTTTGAAAATTGGTCTTATGACTCACCGCAAGACTGTGTTCTTGAACCGACCAAAGATGAATATGAAGAATTCTTAAAATTAGAACATAAAAAGCTCTCTACAAGCGTCTTTGACGCTCGCTTTCTAAAAAAGATAGGAGAATTTTTGATCAAAAGTGTCTTTCAATTATCCCAAGCGAAAAACTTGGAGATGTAGCCCTTCAAGTGCTTTGGAATACTCCAAAGTATGAAGCTTCTGAAGAGATATTACGTGAAACACTTAGAAAATTCGGCATCCCTGAAAACAAAGTATATACAATCAAATATCGCGGAACAAAAACTTGGTATAAACTGGCACGAAATAAAGAAGAAGAATTGAAATTGGAAACAGAGTCGAAGAAACGCAAAGAAATAAATGCAATCGAGTTAACTATTCAAAAAATCTTGAGAAAAGTAATCTCTAAATATGAAGCATCGACGGTTGATTGTTGGGTCTTAGAATTGGAAAAAGGAGATGTTATGATTCGCGTGACGAAACCTGCTATAATGGATCAAGAAAATTTTCGGAGATTATGGGAAGGTCGCGGATTTAAAGTTGAAGATTACGGATTGATGTACGCCGAAAAAGCGGTCACCTTGTCGCTCAGTTCAAATAAAGATAAATTATCAGAACAAATAAGTAAGATCCTGATGGGGTGAAAGATTGAGCTTAGCACAAGTAAATAAAGAACTTCGGAAAGAACTTGAACTTCTGACAATAGAGACACGCGCTTTATCAGCGGTCTATTGGATACTACTGCAATTTATCTCTGACAATCAAAAAATAAGATAAAATCGGAAGCAAGAAAATTTGTTAGGTCAAGCTTTACTAAAGAGGAAATAGAGGCTTTTTATAAGAGAAATGCGGATCGTGTATTTCGCAAAGCTTTAGAAAGCGATGTACTTGAAATTGTTAGCCCCCCAAAAAACAAGATAATAAGCTACCTATGAATTCCTTTTTCCATGGTGGTTCGCCGGTTCAAATTCGGCCCGTCGCGCTAAATTTGTTTTAGGCTGTTTGTTTTATTTTTGAGAAGGAAGCTTTTATGGGTAGTTCTATTTCTCTTGCTTTTTTCACCCTTTTTGTGACATTGAGAATAATAAATCCTAACACATTTCCCTTTTCGTCATCTCTTAGAAAACGTCGTCCCCCCAAAAATCTTTAAAGAAACCCTTTCGTGGCTTACTCAACTCCACTTCAAGCAAGTCACTTCAGGGTCAAACCAAACCTTTAATCCTTCCTTTTCCAAATCAAGCCACTTTTCTTATTTAGGCTGCGGTTACAGGTTTTTCCGTGTTCAAGATTTTGTGTACTAACTCTTTTCCTAGGTTTTTCGAAGCGTCTAAAATCTCTATTCCTATGATGCGCCCACTCTTGTCGAGGTCTATGATAACGTTTTCTGCAAGCTCTTCGCTTATGTCATACTTGGCTTTTCTAAGCCAAATATACATAGCATCAATCTTTGAGTCATATTCAACTCTTACCATTACCGCTGAAGCCTCCTTGTCCAATAAACTGTAACAACTGTTATTTTATCATTACTCTTTTCGTAAATCACCTTTAGGAACCTATCACCGTATCTCTTCAACGCCGCTGACCTGCCAAATCGCGTGATAAAAATTGAATCTGGATTTTGAACAACCTCTTCAACGCTAGTTTTGGATATACTTCTATATCTCATTCGAAATATTGCATGCTCCGTGTATTCAATCACTTTCTCAATCCAACACATGTTCTTTCATTGATAAACATAAAACACTTACTAAACGCAAACATGCATTCCGAAAATTGAACTTGACCTGCACCACCGTTGGTGAATCAGCATGTCATAAACTTTAATATGTGTCGTAAGGACTTCATTTGTGATATGGAAATATCTTCATAACTGTTTACCTAAGGAGATTATAGGATTGAAGAAGCCTAAGCTTTCGCCTCCTCTTGTGTTGTTTGTTTTGGCTCCTGCGATAGGTGAACTTCTTTCTGGCTCCTCGCCGCCGCTGGAGTTTTTTAACCCAATTGTTTTCTTTTTGCTTGCTTCTTTGTATGGTAGCGGCGCAGTTTTGATGCGTGAACTTAAAGTTCGATGGAAAAAGGACTTTAGGGCTTTGCTTCTGCTTGGAGCCGCATATGGGATACTTGAGGAGGGGTTGATGGTGAAAAGTTTTTTCGATCCAGAGTGGGTGGATTTGGGGGTTTTGGGAGTTTACGGCAGATGGTTGGAGGTTAACTGGGTTTGGAGTGAAATGCTTGTTATTTATCATGCTGTTTTCAGCATAACAATTCCTGTTGTGCTTGTTGAACTTGCTTATCCGGAGAGGAAAGGCGAAAGCTGGATAGGCAAGCGCACGTTCGCCGGTTTAGTGGTTTTGTTGGCATTTGTGACAGCCTTGGGATATTTCTTTTTGACGCCTTACATTCCACCATTAACGCATTACGTGCTAGCCATGTTCGCAATGTTTCTACTCATTTACATAGCATACAAAATTCCTTTAGAAAAACAGAATGCAAAAGAAAAGAAAGCTGGCAAACCAAAACTTTTCTGGACTGCTGGTTTAGTGAGCACTACCGTCTTTTTTCTGCTGTTTTGGGCCGGTCCAAGCTTCATAAACACTCCAATCGTCCTAATGCTTTTTGGAATGGCGTTTGTTTTCGGCATGCTAAAGTTGTTGGACGGCTTTGATTGGGAAAACCCAGAATCCGCTCCTAGCAGATTGGCGATAGTGGCTGGTGCTCTTTCTTTTCTAATATTTTTGGCTTTTTTACATGAAATAAACGGGGTTTTAGGGGTGTCGCTTGTTGGCTTGACAGCAATAATTGGACTTCTACTTTTGAAGCGAAAAATGAAGGCGAAGGTGTAGGTAAAAGATATATCTTGCGGTTTAATTAGAAAACTCTTCACCAAACCCTAAAAGATGGCAACAAGGCGAACTTAGTGGAGTTAGCTGAAAAAATACTTAAACTGAAGAAAGAGAAGAAAGCCATAATTCTAGCCCATAACTATCAGAGACCAGAAATCCAAGACGTGGCGGACTATGTTGGCGACAGCATAGAGCTCAGCCGGAAAGCCATGGATGAAAAGGAAGCAGAAATAATAGTTTTTGCCGCTGTGGATTTTATGGCGGAATCCGCTGCCATTTTGAATCCCAAAAAGAAGGTTTTGTTGCCTTCTCTTGGTGCGCGGTGTCCAATGGCGCAGATGCTTACTGTTGATGAGATTAAGAGGTGTAAGGTGCTTTATCCAAACGTGCCCCTAGTGCTTTACGTGAATTCTTTGGCTGCAGCAAAAGCCTACTGTGACATATGCTGTACTTCTGCAAACGCCGTTAAAGTTATTGAGTCTATAAATTCTGACAGGGTGCTTTTTGGACCAGACCACAACTTGGCTGAATACGTTCAAGAAAAAACTAGGAAGACCATAATTCCGATTCCTGAGCGGGGTTTCTGCCCAACGCATCTACTGTTTCAGCCTGAAGAGGTGCATGTGCTTAAGATGCAGTATCCAGATGCTGTGGTTATGGTTCATCCAGAATGCTCAGGTGAAATGCGGAAAGTCGGAGATTTCATTGGAAGCACCTCACAGATGTGTAAGTATGCGAAAGAAAGCAGCGCTAAAACCTTTATTGTAGCTACGGAGGAAGGGCTTCTGCATCGTCTGCGCAAGGAGAACCCTCAGAAAAGGTTTGTTTTGGCTTATGAGGGGGCCGTTTGCCCAAACATGAAGTTGAATACTTTGGAGAGGCTTTACATGGCTTTGAAGGAAGAGAAACATGTCGTGACTGTCCCAGAGCCCATAGCAAGTAAGGCTAGAAGGGCTTTGGAGAAGATGTTTGAGTTAAAATGAGGGAAGTGCTAAACTGAGACAATCATGGTTTTTAAGATTTTCACGCCTCTTTTTGCTGCTAATTCGTCACTTAGTTTCCTGACTCTTGAGGCTTCGCCTTTGACTGCTATCGCTTCTAGGCAGTCTCTTTCGCCTAGGTGAATGTGCATTGTTGAAAAGATTATGTCAGCGTAATCGTGCTGAACATCGGTGAGCGCTTCTTCAAGTCCCCTGACTTCATGGTCATAGAGCATCATCAAAACTCCAGCTTGGGTTCCCTGCTCTTCTTGAAGCCACTTTCGCTCTGAAATGAAAATTCTAACAGCGTCTTGGACTGCTTTCGAACGGTTTTCGTAACCCATTTTACGTATTATTTCGTCGAAGTCTTTAAGGAGGTCTGGGGGAAACGTTACTCCGACGCGGACTATTTTTGTCATGGGTTTTCCCATTGTTTTGTTGCGGGTTAACCATAAAGCTTTTATGCATGCGGTAACACAGAAACTCTAAAAAGTGTTACTGGTGATGGAATGCATATTTCAGACGGACTCCTAAGCCCACTAATCTGCGCCTTAATGTACGCCATATCAGCTACCTTCCTAATCTGGGCTTGGAAAAAGGCGAAAGCCACATATTCACACTCTCTCACGCCAATTCTTGCGGTTTCAAGCGCCTTCGTCTTCGCCGCCCAAATGATAAACTTTCCAATTCCATATGGAACAAGTGGACATTTAGTCGGCGGAACCTTTCTCGCAGTTGTTTTGGGACCCTACGCTGCAATTTTAAGCATGACAATTGTTTTGTTGATACAGGCGCTTTTCTTCGCTGACGGCGGCATCTTCGCTTTCGGAGCAAACGTCTTCAACATGGCGATAATAGGCGGACTAAGCTATTTCTTAATAAAAATCCTAACAAAAAACTTCACGAAGAAAAGCTGGCTTCTCCCAAGCGTTTTTGCAGCTTCGTGGCTCTCCGTGGTTCTGGGAGCGCTATCCTGCGCATTGCAGATAGGCTTTTCTCCAGCCTTCTCAGAAGTTGGAGGCATATTAGCCACTGTGCCAGCAATGCTGTTTTGGCATGTGATTATCGGCGTGGGCGAAGCCGCAATAACCACAACTGTCGTGTCTCAGCTTGGCAGAATACAACCCACAGTTCTTAACGGTTTAGCACGTTTTGGGAGAACGAAAAATGAAGGGATACCTTAAGCCTCTAATCTTAATTCTGGCATTTCTTGCGTTATTGATACCTTTCTCTTCGGAAGCTCCAGACGGTTTAGAAAGGGTTGTTGAAACTTTAGGGGTGGAGGAGCATGAACCTCTTTGGAGCGGTTTAATGCCAGACTACACTTTGCCAGCAATAAGCAATAGTTACGCTTCAACATTGTTGGCTGGCGTTTTCGGAACATTCCTTGTGTTAGGATTATCCTACATTGTGGGAATGGCAGTGGCTAAAAAAGAGGCTAAGCCGCATGAATGAAAAAACACACTTCAAAACGGTTGACATCGCTTTAATAGGTGTTTTTAGCGCTCTCTGGGCAACCCTTAACATGACAATAGGAAGATTGGGGTTCACTTGGTTCAATCTCCCAATATTCTGTGACTTCGCAGTTTTCTTCACACTTCTGTTAACCGTGTGGATAGTTGGCAAGTTTGGAGCAGCCTCAATCGTCGGCATCATAGGCGCAATAATATACATGCTTATTCTACCTTCAACACACATTATTGGCTTTACAATTTCATCAGTGCTTTTCGATATACTGATGTTGGCGAGCGGTCATCGAATCAATTTGAAAATACGTGACATGATCATAGCTGCGCTGGCAACTGCAGTATCTGCCTACTTTGCAGGGGTAGTCATAGGCACAATCTTTATGGGCAGACAAATAGAGTGGGCGCTAACCTTTTGGGGAGGGTGGCACCTAGCAGGAGGCTTAATTGGCGTCGTGGTAACGTTGCCCATCATAAGCGTTTTGGAAAAGGCGAATGTAAGGAGGATTAAGAGTGTCTAATGAAGAGGCTAAGCTAAAATCCATGGTAGAAGTGGCTGAGAAGCTTCATGGACATTTGGGTCCATTTCTTGTTATTGGAGTTAGGACGGGGGCAATCGCCCAAAAAACTTTGAACGGGGAAATGCATGCAACTGTAAAAGTGCCGTTTTCAACTCCCTTCTCATGTGTTATTGACGGAGTGCAATCCACAACAAAATGCACTGTGGGTAATCAGAAGCTGAAGATTGAAAATTCAAAAGGGGAGATAATTGCGTATTTTAAAGCTTCGAACCCAAGCAAAACTTTGAAAATAACAGTTAACCAAAGGACAGTTAAAGAAATTGTGGAAAAGCTTTCGGAAGGCGCTTCCAGCGAGGAACTGGCATGGGAAATTGCGCGTAAACCAGAACATGAGCTTTTCAAAATAGAAACACAATAAATATCTTTTAAGACATTGCTTTACATGTTTTGATGACGCTTCAAGAGTTGGAAATTGCAAAAAGTCGGCTTAAAGGAGAGAACCTAACCCTTTCAATAGTGAAAGATGGCAAAGTGCTCTTTGAAACAGCCTCGCATGGGGTTTCAGGCTTTTTGGAGGCGATTGAAAAATGTGGAACCCACCTTGAAAAAGCTTCTGTTGCAGATAGGATTGTTGGAAAAGCCATCGCCTTGCTGTGCGTTTACGCAAAGGTTAGGGCAGTTTATGCTGTGACGCTAAGCAAAAAAGCGAAGACCGTGCTGGAAGAAAACTCGGTTCACCACGAATGGGAAAACCTTGTGGAAAACATTTTGGGCGTTGACGGAAAAAACGTGTGCCCATTCGAAAAGTTAGCGGATGAAATCCCAAACCCAAACGAAGCCTACAGAAAACTAAGGGCTTTGCAGCAATCCTTAAAACGTGAAGGGCGAAAGGGAAACACAAACTGTTTATATCAGAGTAGCAGCAAAAGAGAAGTGGAAAAGCTTTAGAAAGTTTGGGAGAGAAAGTTGTGACGGGTGTTGAGCCAGCTAAAGTGACAGACGCGAACTTTGACAAAGTAGTTAGCGAGCATACTTTGGCTTTAATAGACTTTTGGGCTGTCTGGTGCTATCCCTGCAGAGCCTTGGAGCCCACAATAGAAGAGTTAGCCAAAGAATATGCTGGAAAGGTTTTTGTTGGAAAACTTAATGTGGACGAAAATCCGAAGACGGCGGAACGCTTCAACGTTTTCAGCATTCCAACACTACTTATAACGAAGAATGGAAGGGAAGTTGAAAGAATTGTCGGGCTTGTTCCCAAAAAGCACATAGAGGCTGTTTTAAAAAAGCATTTAGGATAGGAAAATTATGGACGTGGCAGAGCGAAGGGTTATAGGCGGACTCCTACTGCTCTTCGGAGTTTCCTTACTAGCCGTGGGCATATCTACTGGACAGTTAAACTTGATAGTGGAAATGTTGAAAACAACCTTTAAGACAGTTATAGCATAAACCTAAACCTTATAAACAGTTTTGAATTCATTAACAAATCTAAAATGGGGTTGCGTGACTTATGACACCGCCAAAAATCGGAAGCGAAACCGCAGAGAAAGAGGCGCTCTTAGAAGCTGCAAAGATCATGCTAGTTGCTGCAAGAACAGCGCCTAAATCCCTTGGCGTAGACGACATCCTAACACTAATTGTTTACGGCGAAGATAAAGACCGTATTGCTGCTGAAATGGAGAAGATAGGCGAAGAGCGGAAATTAGAAGGTTTTAGGCGAGATGCAAAAAACGTTAGGGATTCAGAGGCTGTTGTTTTAATCGGTGTTAGAGGAGGCCGCATCACTGGATTAAACTGTGGAGCTTGCGGCTACAAAAGCTGCAAGGAGTTTGAGGCTGCTGAAAGGCGTAAAGGCGAAGATTTTGTTGGTCCAACATGTGTTTTTAAGGCTTTGGACCTCGGAATCGCTTTAGGTTCCGCTGTAAAAATTGCAAGCGTGTTAAATGTTGACAACCGCATCATGTATAGAGCTGGCACGGCGGCTTTGAGGCTGGGAATGTTGCCGGAAGCAACTGTTGCCATGGGCATTCCCATCTCAGCGAAGGGAAAAAGCATATACTTTGACAGACGCACTTAACCCTTCATTTTCTCATACATTTTCTCAAAAGTCCAACGAATGCTGGATTTAAGCTCTTTCAAGCGTTCTGCATCCACATTGTTAACAATTATTTCGCGGATTACGTCGCCTTCCCTTACAATATTGAAGGAGAAAATTTTTTCCTGAGGCAACCGTCCAGTTCTGGCAAGCTCAGCATCTTTCTCTTGCATTTTCAAAAAAACCTTCTCTATCAGGAACTGGTTGAAGGGCGGCGTGTTAACGTTGAAATCCTTGTCTTCAGCTGGCACAACCCTCAAAGAATCGTCTTCAACAAAAAGGTTCGCGAGGAGTTCCCCGCCAGCCGTCTTCAACGGAAAACTTTTTTCATGTTTCTTCGGAGTTTGAGTGGGAAAAGGCGGCGCAGTTTCAACTGCTTCCTCTTGTGGCGGAACAACAACTTCTACGCGTTTAAACCCTTTCTCTAAGAGAATAGAGTTAACTGTTTCAAGTGCTACTCGCAACTCTTTAAGTTCAGATTCTAAGGCTTCAATTTTTGCTTCAAGCCTCTTTTTAAAGGCTAAAAGCCCCTTTATTTTCTCGGCGTCGCTGGACATCATTTCTCCACAATAGGATATAAGATAGGTTTTCCTTTATGAAACCTTTGGACTCCAGCATGATTTTAGGCTACTTCGATGACGACGCCTTCTCCGGCTAATTTTGAGGCAGAAATTCTTTTAACTTTAACGCAAAAGAAGGAAACTTCACTTACAAGTGATCATTCAACAATTTTCTTAAGTTGCTTCTGGTACATTTCAATTATTTCGCTTACGTTTGTAGCATCTTCCGCCGCCTTGTCAAGTCTATAATTTCCAGTAAACCGTGGAAACCTAATCGCCAATCCGCTTCCTTTCCTTACGGCGTCCATGGCACATGTGTGTATGGGGCTCAGGGTTATTTCTGCACCCAAAACCTCAATGACAACAACCGGCTCAAACCAGACATCAGCCTCGATAACAGAGTTGACTCTCGGATGTTTATGAGATATTACGTGTTTTTTCATCATTTCTGGGAGTTTCGCCAAATCCTCGTCTGTAAAGCCTGTTCCACATTTCGTCACCGTTTCGAACGTGTCGTTTTCTGGATTGTAAGCCGCCAGCAACAACGCACCATAAGTTCCAGCCCTTCTTCCTCTTCCATGAAAAGCACCAACAACGACCAAGTCTACGGTGTCTGTCATTTCGCTTTTATAATCGCGCTTATACTTTATCCAGAGCCACCCTCTAGCTCCAGCTTGATAAACAGAATCTTCTGCAATCGACTTGCAGACTAAGCCTTCACATCCATCTTCTATGGCTTCGAGAAAGAACTTTTCAAGTTCCTTAACGTCTCCCGTAATTATACATTTGGCGATTTTCACCCTTTCGCTTTCCTCAACTGCCTTCTCGAGAGCTTTGCGCCTAACTGGGTAAGGCTTTAGGGTTAAGTCCTTGCCGTCTATGTAAAGCGCGTCAAACATGAAAAGAGAGACGGGGTATTCCTCCATAGCCTTTTCAATTCCATACTTGCGTCTACGATGCATAAGCTCTTGGAAGGGTTGCATTTCACCAGTGTCAGGGTCTATGGCGACGCATTCCGCCTCTAAAATGGCGTCTTGCGCCTTAACATGCTTCTTGATGAGCTCTACAGCGTCTGGGTACTGGCTGGAAATATTCTCTAAACGCCTAGAAAACAGGATAATTTCTCCGCCTTTTTTGTGTGCTTGTATTCTCTCGCCGTCATACTTGTATTCGGCTATGCATTTTCCGCCAAGCTTTTCCAAAATTTCTTCTGGAGATGAAAGTCTTTCAGCTAACATTGGTCGTATAGGCTCGCCTACTGAAACTTCAAACTTTTTAATTCCTTCCAAGCCTTTTTCGGCTAAAACTCGTGCCACTCTTCCAAGGTCTGAGGATATGTTGTAGGCGCGTTCGATTAGTTCGCGGGCTTCTTTACTGCCGCCATAGGCTATGGCTAAAGCGTCAAGAACAGTCATGTCGGCAATGCCTAAACGCAGATTTCCAGTCACAGTACGCATTATATACTTCGCCTCTTTCGGTGTTGCGTCAGCCAAAAGCCCAGCTAACAAAGCCATTTTAGTGTCAACCGCACCAGAACCCGAAGCCTTAGCCATTTTGTCAAGGGTTTCGTAGACTCTTTGAACGGTTAGGGGTTGTTGAAAGAAGGTCAACTGTTTCTTGGCAGCAGTCATTTTCTGGGCTGTCGCCCCTATATCCCCGCTCTTTTGTAAATCTTCTTCAATTTCACTTTCTCTTCTTCCAGAAGCCCTCGCCAAAGCCTTTATCGCAAGTCTCTCCGCCACACCTATTTCTATACCAACAAAATCCGGGTAAATCTTGCCCTGCGTCAAATATACGACTTTGTCGATGACATCTTTAGGCGTACGTTTAAGAAGGTCAACTAAAAGGTCTGTCATCTCCAATCTTTTGGTTGTAGCCTCAATTTTTTCATAAGCATCTGCAATTTCCGAATACTTCAACAAATAACCCCACAATAAAATGTGGAAAAGGAATATTAAAGCTTCATATCGTCCATTTCAACTGTGGATACACCGGCCTTTATATGACCAAGTTCTGTCTGAAGTAACACCAAACAATGCATATAGTGGCTTCAAACACCGACAGTTTTTACCGTAACTGTAAGGAGGAAAACCAACCAAGAATATGATTAACCTACAATCAAATTTATCTGCTTAAAAGCTTTCGTAATGCGTTATTTGACTTATTGGTCTTCTATTTCGCGGTTGTGGTTTTTCGGCTGGGTAACCCACTGGGATTATAGCTACTGGTCTCACTCCAGCTGGAGTTTTTAGGATTTTTCTTACCTCGTCTTCTTTGAAGGCGCCAACCCAACATGTGCCTAAACCAAGCGCGTAGGCAGCTAAGTGAATGTTTTGGATGGCAGCTGCAGTGTCCTGCAAACAGTATAGGGTTTTTCCGCGAATACCATAGCCTCTTGAGGAACGGTTCTCATCGGCACATACAACGATTACAACTGGCGCTTCTTCGATGAAGGTTTGTTCTAAAGCAGCTTCCGCAAGGCTCCGCTTTGTTTCTAGTTTTCTAACGATTACGAATTCCCATGGTTGGATGTTTCCAGCGGAAGGCGCCCAACGAGCAGCGTCAATTAGCCTATCCACAATTTCCTGTGGAATATCACAGCTTTGGAAGGCTCTTATGCTTCTTCTGCCTTTAATGGCTTCGAAAACATCCATAAATTTCACCACGCGTTTTCTATTTTGCACTGCAAAAGCCTTAAGTTTTATTATATTCGTCATCTTGACTAATGTGTTGAGCACTTTTTGAAAACATCACATTGGAGAGGCTATCCAACAATGTTGTCAGAAAGCGAGGGTGCGGGGTTTTCGCAAGATTCTCGACTAGGATTTGTTAGGCAATAAATCCCTCAGCAGAAGTTCAATGTGTTTTTCTCTATACCCATCTGTCAGCGTCCGAAAAACGTTTCATGCTAATGGATAATGAGTATTCCGTAAATTCTGATGCCTTTTAACAAAGCTTATTTTTGTGGCTTTACTTGTTGTCTTTTGGATGATGAGCTGGAGAGTCAATAGAGCTTTAAGGCTATGATATGGCTCGACGGGCGAACTGACACCTAAAGGTTTATGTCTTGTCACTTTGTTTTTTTGTTTGGTGGTTGTTGTTGCGGTGGCGGCGGTTTGGTTATAGTGTTTCGTTGAGGGATGTGAAGTGTTTTGTGCGGGGAATAAGTTTGTCGGGGATTTTTGGCGAAGTATGAGTGGGGTGGGCAGATGTGGTTGGAGAAGGCTGTTGATTTGTGTCGGTTTTTCCCGTTGGCTGGAAGTTGTTTAGGGTTTATACGCGGCCGCCCGATTGGTATAAAGAACTTTTAAAAATTGTTCTAAGCCGAAAGGATTTGGATGAGCAATACAGGAAATTGCTTCAGCGGAAAATTAGTATGAAGAGGCAACTGTGTGCTGCTTTTGAAATTGAGGTCACTGATGTAACAACAAAAGCCATGAAAGGAGATATTTCAAATCTTTCTAAATTACCGTATGGATTCATAGTAGTTAAACGAGGCAAGGCTGAAAAGGCTACGGATAAAGTTGAACCTATCAGAAATCGATTCGAGAAGGCGCTGGCAGAATTTAGGTCACTACACGGACCAAATAATATTTTAATCGTCTCATTTAGTGATATTGAAAAACTTTGTGGATTCTACGGGGTTCATTTAGGCTTTGAAGCGCGACTTTTAAATCTTCTATGCTAAGTGGTTTGGAACGGTTTTCAAAAGATCTTTTGCCCATGCCAACTTCTTTAGGTAATACTTTTTAGATTCACCCTCATTGGGAAAAATTGTCCTTCTTCAAGATTTAAGAACCGCCCACTTTCTGTTAGAGTAAATGAACGGAAACCACGCCTTGGGAAGTTACTGTTGCTTTTGCGTGAAGTCTTGGATTGAATTTTATTTCGCATCTTTTGTGATGAAGTTGCATAAGCATTCTGGCTTGTTTTTAATGAATAATGACGAAAGTGTAGTGCTTTTTAAGTCTAGAGGAGAACGTGTAACAACGTAGACTTTTCCACCGTAGTGGACTAGTAATCCTATTAAATCGCTAAGATTTTCGACGTCAGAGACGTTATTTCATTTTCAAATGGCAATACTTCTCCAAATAGAAAAACGCGGTCTGCAACTCCAAACTGCGACCTAACAACAACAGAAGGCAGACAAAAATTTAAAGGGGAGCAGATAAGAGAGAAGAAATGCACCAGATATGTGACGGAAGCCATGAGGACACTATTAAATTTGACGAGAGAATAGCCTGGAGAGGGCGTATATATGGAGCGAAAAGAGAGGATAAAAATCACGTTTGAATCCGGCATAACCATAACATGCGAAATACGCTTCAATAAAAATCCAAAAACAGCCGAAGCCCTTATGAAGGCTTTACCCTTCGAGGCGAGAGCTGAATTCTGGGGCAAAGAGATCTATTTCACTGCACCCTTCAAAGTGACCCTGGAAAAGGCTAAGGAAATCGTGGAATATGGGGACGTAGCCTACTGGCCCTGAAGGCCCAGCACTATGCCTATTCTTCGGGCCAACCCTCTCAAGTCCAAACCCCAACATAATAAAACCCTACAGTCCAGTAAACGTGATAGGGAAAATCCTAAACGATCCGAAAATCCTTGAAAAAGTGGAGGGGGGAGAAAAACTTAGGGTGGAAAAAGCCTAGCAGTTTGGGCTTTCAGTTGGTTTACGACCTCCTCCAAGGCCTTGACTGCATTCTCGATTTTGCCTTGAAGTTTAGCCAGCTTCTCTTGAAGCTCAGCCTTTTCCCTTCGCTCTTTATCCAGTTCAAGTTTAAGTTTCTCCAGCTCCTCCTTAGATGGAGCCTCAGCCTCCTTGAGCATGAAAGATAGGACTTTCTCGCCGCGCACTAGCATCTCATAGGTTTCACTTACAAGTTTTCCAGCCTCAGTTTTCCCCGTTAAATGGGAGCGTATTGTCTGTTCGCCTCTTCCAAGCTCGTCGGATATCCTTGGAACCGTCATGCCAGCCTTCTCTCTCGCAATGGCTCCAGCCGCCATAGCCAGCGAGTCTATCCACGTTATTCTGTCTTTGGGGTCTCGCTTCGCATTTTCTCGATAACATCCTGCCTTGAAACCGTTCCAAGCAAGAGGACTGCCTCAAGTTTTTGGATGTCCTCTCTGCCCAAGGGTTTTAGGGGAACCTCAACTTCGCTCATGGGCTTTCACCTCCTCCTTCAAAAAAGCCTCTCGGGGTTATCCTAATAGTTTTATCCGGATAAACTACTATGCCTTTGCTTGTTATGTCGAAGGGGTGCCTCCTCATAGAGTGGCTTGTACCCCGCATCTTCCAAACAATTATCGAGCGTTTGAGTTCTCCCTGAAACTCGTCCAAGTCAAGTCGGATAATGCCATCGGCGGCATGCTCGACACCTGGACCGCCAAACCCCCTATCCGTAACGCTAACTTGAGAAACAAGGAAGCCTGTGCAGCCCAAACCTGCCAAAACCTTCTTTATCAGCATAATGGTGGATCTTGCCAGCGCCGGCTTGGTCATGTAAAGCGTTGAAACAGAGTCTATGACAACCCGTTGAGCGTTCAAGTCGGCGATCGCCTGTCGAATGACGTCCAAAAAGCTTGGAACATCATCGGGATCCTTAACGACATAGCGTTCCCTCTTCGCCGCCTCACCAATACCCGAAGTGAAAGCATCCACAATGGCAAACTTGCCATCCTGTTCGTACTTCCTCGGGTCCCATCCGAAACGGTCCATGTTAATCCTAATCTGGACAGGATGCTCCTCCAAAGTCACCAATACGCCGGGCTCCCCAAGCCTAAACCCAGCGTATAAAAACTGCTGGCCAAAAATAGACTTGCCAGTGCCCGGACCCCCGGACATGAGGACAACGTTTCTCCTAGGCAAACCGCCATTCAATATCTCGTTCATTCCAGGAATACCAACATCAACACGGTCACTCATCCTAAAACCCCGAAACGCTAAATTATGGTGCCATAGCGGCGCTACAGCATTGAGCTGTACTTCTGTAAAAGCTTTTCGCATGTTCATGCAACCACACATGCAGTAAAGGCTTAAAAACAGTCCACCTATTTTCTGGATGGCGATGAAGGAACCCTCCTCTCTTCGCCGACAAAAGATGACAAGGGGGCATACTCCTGAGCCCAACCTGACACTAGAAAGCCTAAATCCAAAGCAGAATTCCGGTTAAAGACGAATGAGCTGGTAGTTCAGCTTGTATGAACGCCGACTCGCACTCGGGGGTCGCGGGTTCAAATCCTGCCCGGTCCACTTAATTTTTTAAGCGAATCCTTAAATAAAGGAACATTCTTTCCTTTAATTGATGCCACAAGCTGGTACTTATGGTCCATGTAGGCTTTTCCCCTATCAGAGCTCATGTTCTTATACTCGACTGGAACATACTCGCCCTTAACCGTCCTTATTATGCAGTCCACCACGCCATTAAGCTGAAGAGTTCTTGAAACTAGCGGGACAAAAAGAAGCTTCTCAGCGCCAACAAATTCAGGAGAATAGTAAACAGCATCTTTTCGCCTAAGCTCCTTACGCACATAATCCATATGCAGTTCTTGGCTTTCTTCCTGCTGAGAGCCAAAAACGGGTTGAGCATGCTCAACCCTATCAAAATACACAAGCCGTGGACAATAAACATAATGCTTAACATCAGTAACTGAAACCAGAGGTTCAGCAACATCTGAAATGGGCAAACCTTGCCGTTTTCCAGCTATTCCCATCCTTATTCTTTCCCAAGCTTTTCTATGCTTTCCATAATTTTCGCGTAAGTTTCAACACTGCATCTCCACCCAGCGAAAACCATATCATTTATTGCCTGTTTCGCCTTTTCCTTTGTAATAAGCCCTTGAGATACCGCCTTTGCCAAAATGTATGGAGTTCCAGCGTAGGATATTCCATAGATTTTTGCTGTTTTCCTCGCGACCTCATCGTCTATTATGGCTGTTCCGTCGCGCTCTTTCGCGATAGCTAAAACTTCAGTGTCAGTCATATGAAGCCCTCTCGTTTGTAAGAGAGTTTCCAAGAAACCTGTGTTTTTGGGTTTTACAACTTTGAAAACACTCTTTTGAAATAACTTTTCCAAGACTATGGCGTCTGCAACACCCTTACGCTTGCCTTCATCCACAACTTCACATTTCACGTTTGGAGAAGTTAACTTTTCACATTTCAATTCTTCAAAAATTCGGCTTAACCCAATCTTTGTTATGTAGATTAACGGAGTTGAATTGAACACAAGCAGCTTCATTTTTGCTCTGCCGCAGATGCTTCTTTGAATTCTTTCTCAATTTCTTCTGGCGAATATCTGACCCACTCAA
>JAVZLH010000013.1:0-31639 GCA_038883855.1 Bathyarchaeia archaeon | reverse complement strand
CTCTTATGGCTATGAGCGTGCCCGTGGCGGTTTCGCCTATTTTCATGCTTGAGGTGTCTATTGCGGCTATTGTTGTTGCGTCGTGTTTTGGGCTTAGCGGTATTGGTGTTAGGCTTAGGTGTATGATGCTGTTGTTGAATGGTTGTTGAATTGTTTGTTGATTTAGTTGAATGGAGTTGGTGTTTACTGCGTTTTTGAGGGAGTGGATGCTTAGTTCTATGAGTCTTTGGGGTAATGTTGTGTCTGTGGTGGGGTGTGGAAAGTTATATTTTGGTGTTGTTGTTATAGTGTATTGTTCAATCACCAAGATTCACCAATAGCAGTTTGTTTGGGGAAGACGTATATAAGTGTTGTGCATGAACAAGATGCACAATTCAATAAACAACAAGGTGGAAAATTGACAGAAACAAGCACAAAACCACCAATACGAGTAAAAATGAAAATAGGAGAAATAGAGTTCGAAATAGAATGCCAAGAAGACCAACTGCAGGCAACAGTAGACCGCATCCTATCAACATTAACCCAAAAGCTTAAGGAAACGCCGTTGATGGCGGAACGCGCACCACCACCGCCACGGGCAGAAACATGCAAAAGCCTAATACAAAAACTTTGGGAAGAAGGCTGGTTCGCAACGCCTAAAAGCCTAAGCGAAGTCCACAGCAAAATGGCAAAACGCGGATTCCACTACGACCGCACAGCCGTAGCCCACGCCCTAATAGACTTGGTCAAAGATGGCATCTTAACACGCGAAGGAAAACCCCGCAGATACCAATACGCACAAAAAAGACCACCACCATAAATCAAAAAGGATGTATGTGCCCCAACTTACTTTTTTAACTTACACGCGTGAACTATTAATATGAATATCGTAGCAAAACCCAAAAATAATTCTTCAACTTCAAATAAAACCAGTTTGGAAATAATGCTGCTAATGCGAGTTGAATCATACGGAATTGCGATACTTGAAATGCGTGATAATCCTTCTTCTGTTGATAATCAGTTTATCTTTTAGTGTAATTGCTTGTGGTTTCATATTGGCCTCACCTTTTCATGAATTGGGGCACGCTTTTGTAGGTGTCTTATTGGGTGTTCAGATTTTAAAAATAGAATGGGGGAAGGTAATTTACGTACCAACTAATGATTGGCGAGAAAATATTTTGAAATATGGTGGAGGTCTATTTGCGGTAATAGTGCTTTACGTTTTTATATACTCTTTAAAAGGGTATTCGATTTTTTAATAAATCGCATAAGAAGTCAAAGATTGAGGCATGCTCTCATATTATTGAAAGTTTTCACCAAAATCACAATAACTGGAAGCCTTATAGCAGAAGGTTTTGCTTGCCTCCTTGAAGGTTCACATGAAGCGCTTTATCACCAAGTTTCTAATAATGTACCATTGATGTTCATTTTGGTAACAATCTTTACCGTGGTATCATTAGCGCTTCATATAAGATGGATATCTCGAATAGACTTAGCCGCACTCAAATCTAAAACAAACATAAATAGTGCCTAACTCATACCTTGGATCACTGATTTTTCAGTATGGCGCCACCCGTAAGCTATCCTATCTATACAGTGGTAAACGGGCTTAGGTTATCGTGATTTCTTTTTTGGCTAGGCTTTCCATTAACTATACAATTATATGCCATAAGGCTAAATAATTGTTTGATAATTATTGTTTGAGTAAGGGCAGTGACTGAAACCGTTGTTAAAGCTCCAAGAATAAGCCCAGAAGAATACCAGAAATACAGAGGAAAACATGTAGCCATATACAAAAACAAAATAATCGCTTACGGAAACAACTCAGCCGAAGTATTAAAACAAGCCCTAAAAACACCTAAAACTCAAGCCTGAACAAATAGAAATCTATTACATCCAAATAGTGGACGAGTTAATCCTTTGAAAAGATACATATTTAGCTACACGCCAGAACAAACAACTAAAGGAGTAATCACAACGAGCGAAATCTAGAAACATATTTGAAACAGTAAACAACAAAACATCCGTAGAAGAAAATCCTAGAAGGGTAGGGTCGGTATTGCAGTTGAAAACTTCCAAAAATTGTTAGGAAATTTGTAGTGAGAGGGCGAATTAGCCGTGAAGGTTTTGTTTGTGTGTTATGGTAATGCGCATAGAAGCCCGTTGGCTGAGGCTTTGTTGAAGAAGATGCGGCCAGATTGGATTGTTGATTCTGCTGGTGTGGAAGTAGACATTCCAGTTGCTGACATGGTTAGAGAGTTTCTGAAAAGGGAAAACGCGGGACAGTATTTGAAAACCGCTCCAGAAAGTTTAGACGTTAAAAAGCTTAGCGATTACGATGTCATCGTAGCTATGGAAGACTGGCATAGGGATTACATACTGAGCCTTTGCCCAGAATGTGAGGGTAAAATCATTGTCTGGAACATTGCAGACCCATACTACATGACTAGAGAAGACGCTTGGAAAGTGTATGAACAGATTAAAGAAAAAGTTGCAGAACTTGCCAAGACACGGTGAAAGTTTTCTATTTCCCCTTAAATTCATTTTAAACTTTAGACCCTTTTCTCCCAGCGTCCTCTATTTTAAAGTTTAGCTGCTCAATGCCAAAAACCTAGAGGGGGCTATCGGTATTGGCTTTTTCCACAGCCAAAAATAAATATAATCTTAACTTAACTCAACCCTTTTTATGAACGCGTGGTTAAAAATGGAAAAGCCCCTTTTCGTTATTGAGCATCTGGAACCGATAGTTGGCAGGTGGCTCCTAATAGAGTATAAGCATGCTTCTAAAATTGCGGGTGAAAACCGCTTAATCTTCACAAACGTGAAAAAGAAAAGTCATTACCTAAAGCTTTCAAAAATCGCAAGGGCAAGACAAGAGGATTTCACAAAAATTTTCAGCCAAGAAGAAATAATAATCCTAGACCCAAAAGCCCAAACCCCACTAAAACCAGAAGATTTCAATGGCAAAAAGGCTGTGGTGGTAGGCGGCATTCTAGGCGACCACCCGCCAAGAGGCAGAACCTCAACGCTCATAACAAGCCGCGTCCCAAAAGCCACAGCCAGAAACATCGGAAAAACCCAGTTTTCCATAGACAGCGCCGTCTACATGGCAAAACTTGTAAATGAAGGAATACCACTAGAAAAAATCCCGGTGAAAAAAGGCTTAACAATAAAGGTGAGCGAAAACCACCTCATACATCTACCATACGCTTATCCACTAAAAGATGGCAAACCCCTAATAAGCAAAGAACTAATAAAATACCTGCTTAAAACCCAAAAATTTAATCATTCAACTACTTGTTTTTGCCTTCACCCGTGGAATAATCTCCTTCTGCATTTGCAGAACACCGAAACTCGTAATCCTATACCTGTCATCACCAGTCTTCGCGACCAAACCTCCCTTAACAAGTTCCCCAAGCCTAGTGCTCGTAATTTTACCACTTTTCCCAAGCTTCGCCTGCAACTCATCCCTTGAAACCGCGTCATCCCCGACAAAACCCAGCCTAAAACCGATATAGTAGGCTAGAAGCCACAAAAGCAAAGTCTCGTTGTCAGTAAGCCTCTCCTTAGAAACAAGCAAACAAGCACCTTCCTCTCTAGAAAAACCAATTAAACCCTCACAAGACGCTAAAAGCTCCTCCAGATCAACCCTAAGCAAAAGCTTCTTCGCAACCTCAAAAGAAGGCAAGAACTCACCGAAAAACTTGTTTAGACTAAGCCAAACCTCCTCCAAACCGCCACTAAAAGTTTTCTCAACATCCCCAAACTTCACATGAACCGTTATTTCCGCTTCGCTCAACCCATCCTACCCCTAAGCCTAGCCAAAACTTCATCCTCAATCCACCTTTCGCCTTGAACAGTCAATTTAAACTCAGGCTTAGCCGGGTCAGGCTTAAACACCTGCCCACGTTTGGTCATCTCGTTAAGACGCGCTGGAACCATACACTTAATCCCGCTAGACTCCAAAAGCTTCTGAACTTGTGCAGCCGTGTTCTTCCGCTCTTCAGAAGCGTAAAGCACCAAACCAATAGCCTCATAATGCGTAAGATTCTCACGGGTCACTATGACGGGCCCTTCAGTAGTAAACTCGATAATGCCCTTCAACTGAGCGCCAGAAGGCACAAGCCTCTGGGAGACAACATTAGAAATTCTCTCCATAAAATCTGGCGGAAAATTCTCCAGCAAACCTAAAACTTCTTGCGGATTATCTCCCGCCACAACAATTTCTCCGAAAGGCGTCTTTATTCTAGCCTCAACCTTCCTCATAAACACGCCTCCCTAAACGCCTAAAACCTCCTTCTCTGCAAGTATGTAAACATAACCAGCATTGGTGTTCCAACGCCTAACAACACCTTTCTTAACCAAACCCAAAAGAGTACCGGACAGAATCCGCCCTGGAAAACTCATCCCATTAGCTTTTAAAACTTCTTTTAACTCTTCAATAGTTCGCGGACGCCACTTCCCCCAATCACTCTCTAAAATCCTTAAAACAGCCTCATTACAATCGTCTGTTGGCGCTATTTTTGGCAGGTTCTGCGCTATCATCTTATTCTCCTCAGATTGAGCCTTTGAAGGTTCAGTCCTAACAATAATCTTCGCGGCTTCTCTAGGTTTTAAACACTCAAATGCGCTTTGAACTTTCACCATTAAACTTGGCAGTTCCTCAAGAGTCTTCAAAACCTCTTCGCGGTTTCCATTAATTTCAACTTCGAAATCTCCAAGCTTTACACGGAAACCAAACAAACTTCCATTGATTTCTTTTATCACTTTATCAGCCAAGCAACTCCCTAATTATTAGAATGCGTGAAACCCTTTTTAGAATTTGCTATGTTAGAATATGTCGAGAACGGAAATGTGTATTAAATATTGCGATGCTCTACATATGGTAAAGGTTAAACAAGAGGGGAAAACTTGGCCAAAAAGGACTGTTCGTATGGCTCTTCAGCACCCTAACCTTCACATCCCTCATTCATTTGGCAGACGCGGTTTCAGCTTTTGTTTTCGGCAACGAAATAAAGCTTCTTAGGCTATATCCATTCATAAACGAGAAACTGCAAGCAATAACGCCTATGGCTTACACGTGGGCAACCGCGATTTTAACACTAGCCTTTTGGGGTATAACATGTGCAATAGCCTTCGAAAACCCCGTGGAAACTTTTCTGAACAAAATTCTCTCAGATGCCAAAAACAAAGCGCCGTCGAAACCCAACTTTTAGAAAGCAAAAGCGAATTATTAGACGCAATGAATGAAACAGTTGAAATGAACAACGCAATGCTTGCTCAAGTTAAAGACTTGATCTACAACATAAGAACAGAAGTCAGAGAAATTCAGCCCATAAAAGAAAACATAGAAAAAACAAAATTAGAGCTGAGTATCCTTAAAAAGGAAATCATGAAAGTTGAGGAAAAGATAAACTTCCCAATAGTGTGCGTGAACTGTGGAAAACCACTGCTCCCAGAATTTAAAATATGCCCTTACTGCGGCGAAAGCCTTAAGCCTATTCAAGAAAAAATATTTGCAGTAAAAGATTGTAGATAAATCCAAAATTTAAGACAAAGGAAAATGACAAGCAACAAAATGACCTTTTTTAACCTCTTCTAGCATTGGTTCTTTTTCACTACATATTTCCTGCGCTTTTGGGCACCGGGGATGGAAACGGCAACCAGACGGTAGATTAATTGGGCTTGGCACTTCCCCTCGTAAAATGATCTTCAGAGCCTTTGTTTTGGGATCAGGTATGGGTACTGCTTCGATTAAGGCTTGTGTATAGTGATGAAGAGGATGGTCAAAAAGGTCATCGGTATTAGCCATTTCAACTATCTTTCCCAGATACATGACTCCTACTCTGTGGCTAATTTGCCTAACAGAGCTTAGGTCATGTGAAATATAGAGGTAAGAAAGTCCTATGGTTTTCTGCAAGTCTACCAGAAGATTAAGAATTTGGGCTCTAATGGATACGTCTAGAGAAGAAACTGGCTCATCGGCAATTATAAATTCTGGCTCAACGGCTAAAGCACGGGCTATGCAAATTCTTTGTCTTTGACCGCCGCTAAACTCGTGAGGGTATCTTTCAGCATGATATTCTTCTAACCCCACAAGTTGGAGTAATTCGTAAACCCTATCTTTCCATTTCTCTTTTGGTACATGTTTATGAATTAAAAAGGGTTCAGAAATTATATCAAAAACAGTCATTCGTGGGTCTAGAGAACCATAGGGATTTTGGAAAATTAGCTGCATTTTTCTTCTCAATGCTAACTTTTCCTTTTTGCTGGCCGATTTAAATTTCTCATAAACGTTTTCCCCTTCAAATAATACTTCTCCAGAAGTAGGTTCTATCAAGTTTAGTATCAATCTAGCAGTGGTTGTTTTTCCGCACCCACTCTCTCCTACAAGAGCAAAAGTTTCTCTCCTTTTTATCACAAAACTCATATTGTCAACAGCATGAACTACACCAACTTGTTTTTTCAGTAAAACCCCTCTTGTATAAACGGGGAAATACTTAACCAATTTTCTAACTTCAACAAGATTTTCGCTAGACAACGTTCGCCCTTTCTCCTTTTAGCTTTATGTTTTGCCATTCATGGCAAGCAACAAAATGTCCCGGTTCTATTTCTTCTAATACCGGGATGTCTACTGCGCATTTTTCTTTGGCATATTTACAACGCGGATGAAACCTACAGCCTGAAGGCGGCTCAATAAGGTTGGGGATGTTCCCAGGAATGACGCGTAAAGTTTTCCTCATGTCTAATCTGGGGACAGCAGCGAGAAGGGCCTCTGTATAGGGGTGTCTTGGATGTTCGTAAAGATCAATTGTTTTTGCTATTTCGCACACGTTACCCGCGTAAAGAACCACTACTCGTGTTGTCATTTTGGCTATGATTCCCATGTCGTGAGTAATAAGGATGAGGGACATATTCATCTTCTTTTTTAGATCATTCAAAAGTTCTAGCACTTGAGCTTGAATTGTGACATCAAGATTTGTTGTGGGTTCGTCAGCAAACAAAAGTGTCGGTTCCAAAGCTAAGGCTCTAGCAATGGCTACACGTTGTTTCATTCCTCCACTGAACTGGTGCGGGTACTCGCGCATTCTGGTTATCGGGTCAGGTATTCCTACAAGGTGTAAAAGTTCGATGATTCTCTTTCGACATTCAATTCTGGATAAGCGCTTATGGGCAATTAAAACATCTGCTAACTGCGTTTCGATTGTGTATACGGGATTAAGCGAAGATGATGGGTCCTGAAAAATAATGGCAATTTTGTTTCCACGGATTTTCTGCATTTCTTTTTCAGTTTTTTCGAGAAGGTTCTCGCCAGCAAACTCTATTTTTCCTCCAACAATTTTCCCAGGTTTGGGCACTATTCTTAATACGGATAGCGCTGTTACCGTTTTTCCTGAGCCTGATTCGCCTACCAGCCCTAAGGATTCTCCCTTTTTTAAGTCGAAGGAAATCCCGTCAACAGCCTTTACTACTCCTGCTTCTGTGAAAAAGTAGGTTTTTAGTCCTTCAATGTTTAGTAGTGTTTCTTCCATTTTATTCGCTTCCATTAATCGCGAAGCCTCGGGTTTAAGGCATCAGATAAGCCATCTCCCAAAAGGTTGAAGCCAAACACCGTGATCAGAATGGCTAAACCTGGGAAAACTTCTGCCCACCAGACGGTTCTCATGTCCGAATAGTTTTCTTGAAGGATTTGTCCCCATGTTGCAGTGTTTGGATCTCCAAAACCAAGGAAACTCACCGCTGCTTCCACGAGAATCGCGTAGGCAATCGTTAGGCTTGAAACAACAATTATTGATGGCAAAATATTTGGAAGTATGTGTCTAAAAATTATTCTGGTGTTGCTGGCTCCTAAAGCCTTCTCTGCTTCTATGAATTCAAGTTCTCTGATTCTTAAAAACTCGCCTCGAATCATTCGCGCGTTGCTTGCCCAGTTAAATATAGCCAAGATTAATGTAACAATTGTAAGTCCAGCAGGTATTTTGATCCCGATCAAAGGCACCGTCCAGAAGGGTTCTCCAACTGTTAGAGTGAATATTCTCACAAAAACTAAGATAAATAGCAATGAAGGAAAAACTAGGAATATTTCTGTGATTCTCATTAAAACGTTATCAACCCATCCCCCGTAAAATCCGGCTATTGACCCGATAACGATTGCTATAAGCATCGTTATAGCCGTTACAACAACGCCTACATACAGCGAATATTTTGTTCCATGAATAATATCGCTAAGAATATCTGTGCCTATGGCTGAGGTTCCCAAAGGATATTTCTCGCATGGCGGCACACGAACGTCTCCCCTATAAAACGGTTCATAAGCGCCTGGGTCTGGTCTTGCCGGGTAGGGCGCGAAGAAACTTCCAAAAAATCCCACAAACACTATGAAAATTACAATAATTAAACCTGCCACTCCAGCTTTATTCCTTTTGAATCTTCTCCAAGCTACAGCCCATTGGCTGGCTGATCTTCGTTTGTATTGTACTTCCAGCGTCTTTTTTTCATGGTTTAAAGACATACCATTTCACCTTAGTCGTATTCTAGGGTCTATGTAAACGTAAATTATATCAACGATTAAGTTTGCAATTAATGTCATCACAGTTATTATCATAGTTATCCCCATCACTATTGGAAAATCCAGTCTCATAGTTGCGTCAACATAGCGACGACCAAGGCCGGGCCAGTTAAATACATATTCCGTCATGGGGGCACCTCCTATCATTGCTCCCAAGGATATTCCAAGAAACGTAATTGTAGGGCTGATGGCGTTTCTCAAGGCGTATTTATAGATTATTTTGCGTTCGCTTATTCCGCTTGCCCTAGCAGCAAGAATATAATCTGATCTTAAGACTTCCAGCATGTTTGCTCTGATTAAGCGGATGTTTTGAGCTAACATTACGTAAACAAGAACGGTCGTCGGCAATATTAAGTGGGCAATTTCGTCTAAAACAGGGTTACCCCACCAAATTTTTATTCCACCACGAGCTCCTTCTGAGGGCAGCCATCCAAGCGTGTATGAAAATATTATTATCAGTATAAGTCCAAGCCAGAAAGTGGGCATCGAAACACCGAATAAGGAAACTGACGTGACCACTACATCTCCCGCTGAATACTGTTTTCTTGCAGAATACACGCCAATAGGTATAGATATAATAAAAGCTATGAGAATTGATATAATTTGAAGTTTAGCTGTTTCCCAAATCCAATTTCCAATTATCAAATTGACAGGTGTGCCACCGTACAAAGATTTTCCGAAGTTTAGTTGTAATAGGTTTGTAAGCCAAGTGAGATATTGTATGTGTAAGGGTTTGTCAAGACCATAATATTCCTTCAATGCGTCTATTGTTGCTTGATCTACTGTAGGTCTGCCTAAGCGGATTATATTAATAGGGTCTCCTGCAGCGTACATGGTTATAAAACTTATTATGGATATGCCTAAAGCTACAGGAATCATATACAAAAGCCTTCTGACAATATATTTGAGCATAGAGCCCACATTAATCATCTCAATTGAAATTCATTCTATAACGTATTTGAGACGAAACCTACTTAAACTTTTATTTCCACTTAGAAAAATACGATGTATTAGATGAGAGCCTTTGAAAATTTTTAAGGGCAAAAACTATATAGGAAGTCATCACAAAAGTGAAGTGAAATAGGTAGGTAGAAAAATGCGAACAATCAAAAAAATATTTTTGGCGTTGTCAATTGCTATCTTAACGATTTCAATTTTGTTGCCGTTGACTATTGTAAAGGGTCAAACAGAGCCTTTGTTCAAAGTTACAATAATCGCTCCTGGAAACGCAAACATGGTTAGGCGTCAATGGGGACAGATATTCGCTAACTCGCTGAAACTTCTGGGAATTGATGCAAGAGTAGTCTTTTTAGGATGGGCAAGCGTCTTTGACCGCGTCCTCACACCCGACCCAAGTATGGTGGGCAAAACCTACGATGAAGGTGGATATGACATGCTGTTAATCGGTTGGACACCTGGGCTGATTCCTGAACCTAGACAAATCTATTATGGAGGCGAAGACTTCCTCGCTCCGTATGGACAAAACTACTATCTATGGCAGAACGCAACAGCTGACGCGTTGTTGGATGCGTTCATAACATCGACCAATATTACTGAACAAGAAATTCTCTTAAAGCAATGGCAACAAATTTACTTTGAGGATATGCCTGCATCCCAAATAATGTATCAATCTGCGCCAGCCGTTGTAAACCCTGTCCTAACAAACTGGTATGAAACTCCAGGAGGCGAAGGCTGGCTTTATTTCAATGCCCAGCCTTATCCTGAACTGCTCAAAGGTAAAAGTACTGTGGTTTACTGCTCCACAGGCGAAATAGAATCACTTATTCCACCGCTAAGCAACTCTTGGTACGACACAATAATATTTACACCAATATTCAACGGTTTAGCCCAGGTTTGGCCTGACCTAAGCGACCTCTCTGTTCCAGCCCTCTTAACAGACTGGGCGCCAAGTGCGGATGGTTTCAAATGGACTTTCCATTGCAGGACTGGTGTTAAGTGGCACGACGGTGAAAACTTCACCGCAGATGATGTCGTGTTCTCGTTATGGGCTTTAATGAATCCTCAAACGGGATCCCAATTCGTAGGATACTATCAAAGTGTTTACGGAGACAATGTTAGATTCACTTACTCAAACGGTACTTCAGTAACCCTTGGTACAGGCACACGCCAAGGCAACATAACTGCCGTAGACGAATACACGGTTGAAGTGGAGCTTCCAGAATTAGCATTAGGCAAGCCCTATGGGTACTTTGACCCATACCTTCTATCGTTCGCTAACAACATAATTCCGAAACACATCTTTGAAAATATACCACCAGCTCAATGGACCAACACACCGTTCAACACCGGTCAAGGATCAATCGTAGTCAATGGAAAAACCTACACTGGTCCCGTGGGAACTGGTCCCTACAAATGGGTGAGTTACGACCCAGTTACACAGCTTGTGCATCTTGAAAAATTCGATGATTATTGGAACAAAACAGGCTTAGAAGCTCTCGGCGCCTTTGAAGTGGAGGATTACTATATTAAATTCATTGCTGACAAAACTGCAGCATTGGCAGCCTTAAAGAACGGCGAGGTTGACATCTTAGACCCAAACTATCAGATGCAAGTGGACATTCCCTCAATAGATCCTTCTTGGGGCAGGGTGCTACTTCAAGAAGGCACAGGAAGACAGGAAATAGGTTACAACATGCGTCACCCCGTTTTCGGCACTGGTACAGCAACTCCACTTGGCCAAGCTGATCCATCAAGAGCCGCAGAAGCAGCCAGATATGTAAGGATTGCCTTTGACTATGCAATTCCAAGACAGTTAATCATTGACAACCTTCTTTCAGGCTTTGGAGAGCCTGGCGCCACACCTATGCTGCCGACGCAACCATTTTACAACGATGAAATAGCCCCGAGAGAGTATAGTTTGGCGAAGGCTAAAGAGTACTTGGAAAAGGCAGGATATTCCGTTCCAGCTTTACCTTCACAACCGACGCTTCCATCATTCACGCTTGGAATGTCTACAGTTATTTCCGGGATCTATGTAGGCACCGATGGAAATCCCGTACCTAATAGAGAACTGCAATTGATGGTGACTACCGACAACTCTACATATGCTACAACATCTATAATGATTGGTAGAACGGTCACTGGGCTGGACGGATGGTACAGTTTCACCGTTACGCCAACAAGTACTGGAGTGTTCTACTACTATCTCTTTGACAGAGAAGCACCAGCAGGAGAAGAATGGAAATATGTTCAGATGCTAAACGTAACATCACTTGAAGACCTGTTTGAAACTTTAAATGCCAAAATCGATGACTTACAAAGCTCGCTTTCCAACACGAGGAACATGACGTACGCGGCTATAGCTATTGCTGTGGTGCTTGGTCTAGCGGCATTTGTCATTGCAAGGAGAAAGCGTTAGAGCTCCTTAACCCCTTTCTTTTTTAATTCACAAAACCAGATACGATGTGATGATACATTCTATAAAAAGAATAATCCCCGTCAAAATGTATAGGTTAGCTTTTTTCTCTCCTTTCCTAAGTTTTTCCATAGACCATTCTTCTCTAGAATGTAAAAAATGCTCTCTTACTTTGCTTGGAAATATGGAAGCCGACATGGCAATAGCTCCACCTATCAAGAAAACGATGCCTGCCTCTAAAAGTAACATTTTCGGAAAATAGCCGTCTCTGATTAGCGCAAGAACATCTAAATTCATTAACGCTACTAGAAGCGCTAGAAAGACTATGTCAACTGTCACGGCGATAACATTAGCCTTTAAAATCCAAATTAAGGGTTGACGCCAATTTTTAGGCATTTAAATCGTTGGAAATTATGTGATTCTAATCTTATATTTCTTTGCTCTTTAGTTCAATCTTGCCGTTTTGCTTTCTAACTTTTTCTTCACAATTTCATTGACTAATTCAGCTTTGGCTTTTCCCCGCACTTTCTTCATAACTAACCCCATAAGCGCTCCGAAGGCGTTTTTTACAGATTTCTCAATTAAGTCTTTGTTAGCTCCAATTACTTCGTCAACAATTTTTTCAATCTCTTTCTCTGAAAGAATTTTTAAATCTAAACTTTGAATTGCTTCACCTATGCTTTTACCTTTATTTTTAGCGAGCCAGCTGACAATTTCTGGCAGGGCTTCTTTTGTCAATTCTCCAGAGCCGATGCGTTTGAAGATTTCCTTTAGTTGGTTTTCTGAAACTTTTTCTACGTCTACGCCTTCTCGTTTTAACGCTTTCATTGTTTCTGTTAGGAACGCTGCAACTGTTGTTGGCGAGACTTTGCTTTCTCTAACTATGGCTTCAAATATCTCCGTGTATTCAGAGTCGAGTATCTGCTTTGCTAATTTTTGATTTAATCCATAATCGCGCATGAATCGTTTAAGTTTTTGTTCTGGCAATTCTGGTAGGCGCTTGAGAATTTGCCTTATGTAGTCTTCTGTTATTTGTGTTGGCGGTATGTCTGTTTCTGGGTACATGCGGGCTGCTCCTGGGCGTGGGCGCATGTAGTGTGTTGTTCCGTCGGGGTTTGCTGCGCGGGTTTCTTCTGGCACGCATTTTAGGGCTTCGCGGGCTCTTTCTAAGACGGCTTTTAATGCGTCTTCAGCGTTTTCTGGAGTGTCTGCAACAAAGACCACAGCGTCTTCTTGTTTGGCATTTACCATTTTTCTTAATGTTTCTATTTCTTCTTCTGCTATTCCGTAGGCTGGGAGTTCGTCTGTGTGGAATATTCCGCCTACTCTGCCCCAGAACTTGGCGCGGTCAGCCATTTCTGTTCCTAGGCGGATGCCTGGTATAAGCTCCCGTTTTAGGAAGCCTTTGAATTTCGGCAGTTTTACTGCTAGGATTTTCTGGTTTTTTTCTAGGGCTTTTTGGAGAACTTTGCATTTTGTATGTTGGAAAACGTGTGTTACGTCGTAGAATTCTGGTTTTAGGTCTTCTTCTTTTGCTCCTGTTTTTTGTAGTTCTTGGCTTATTTTTATTAGGTTTAGTTGTCTTTGCACTTCGTATTCTATTACTAGGGGGATTAGTTCGAGTTCTTGGACGCCTTTTATTTCTGTTAGGGCGCCGTTTGGAATTGATATATTTAGGTCTTGGCGGATTGTTCCTAAGCCGCGCATCACTTTTCCAGTAGCCCTCAGTATCCTGCCTATTGCTAGGGCTACCTCCTCGGCTTCTTTTGGCGTGTTTATGACTGGTGCTGTTGCAACTTCTATTAAGGGTATCCCCAATCTGTCTATGCGGTAACGTATAGTGTTGTCTTCTTCGCCTGTTTTGCGGGCGGCGTCTTCTTCTAGGCTTATGTGTTGGATTGGGACGGTTTTGTTGGCGATTTTTATTTGTCCGTTTAGGGCTATGACGCATGTGCGTTGGAATCCTGTGGTGTTGGAGCCGTCTATTACTGTTTTGCGCATTACGTGGATTTCGTCTACGGGTTTTGCGTTCATCAGTAAGGCGGCTGTTAGGGCTATTTCTACAGCTTCCATGTTTAATGGATGTGGTGGTTCTTCGTCCATTTCCACGAGGCATGAGGTTTCGGTGTTTGCTTCGTAGAGGATTTTTACGCCTTTTTGGAATTCGAAGTAGGCGGCTGGGTCTATTTGTCCGAGCTCGCTTTGGGTTGGGCGTAATCTGCGCAGAAAAGTGATTTGTGGTTGTTCTTTGAAGAGTTCTGGTTTGCATTTACAGAAGAGTTTGGCTGAAGTGTTCAGTTGTTGGTGGATTTCTAAGCCGACTTTTAAACCAAGTTTTTCGTAGTCTATTTGCACTTTTTCACTCTTCTTGTGGGAGGGTTCTTGGCGAGATTTCGCCAGCTATGTTTGTTTTTAGGAGGGTTTTTGCTTCTTCTGGGTTTTTGGTTTGGGCGAGGGTCCACATGAGTTTTACTAGGGCTGTTTCTGGAAGCATATCTTCAAGGGGGATTACTCCTAAAGCGAGTAAGTCGCGTCCTGTGTCGTAAACGTTCATGTTTACGCGTCCCCAAATGCACTGGGATGTCATGGCAACGATCACGTCGTTTTCCACAGCTTTTTCTATCGCCTTATAGCATGCTTTGCTTACGTGTCCTAAGCCTGTTCCTTCTAGGATTATGCCTCTGTAGCCGTTTTCCACGTGCCATTCTATGACCGCTGGGTTCATGCTTGGGTAAAATTTGATTAGGGCGGCTTTTTCGTTGAATTCAGGTTTTAGGACAAGCTTGTTTTCGGGTTTTCGCCTCTTATAGTCTTGGGTTAGCATTTGTATTTTTTGGTTTTGTATGCGGGCTAGTGGCGTGGCGTTTACAGTTTTGAAGGCGTCTCTGCGGCTTGTGTGGCATTTCCGCACTTTTGTTCCCCTATGCAGTATTATTGCGGTGTCGCTTGTTGTTTCGTGCATGGCGACGGCGACTTCTGCAAAGGGCGCGTGGGCGGCTGCTGTAACTGCGCCTATTAGGTTTGTGGCTGCGTCTGAGCTTGGGCGGTCTGCTGAACGCTGCGAACCGACGAGGATAACTGGCACGGGTAGGTTTTGCAAAGCGAAGCTTAGGGCTGCAGCCGTATAACCCATCGTGTCTGTGCCGTGGGCTAAGACTATGCCGTCGACGCCTTCAGCTATTTTTTGGGCTATAGTTTCAGCCATTTCCTTCCAGTGGGAAGGTGTTAGGTTTTCGCTGAAGATGCTGAAGAGTATGTGCGCATCAATGCGGGCTATGCTGCTTAGTTCTGGAACTACGCTGTAAAGGTCGCTTGCCGATAAAGCGGGGCGAACAGCGCCAGTCCTATAGTCGACTCGGCTTGCTATTGTGCCGCCAGTGCTAATTACGGCAACTTTCGGCAATGCTGGGTTTTGTGGTGGAAGCGGGGGCGCAGCAAAGGCAGGTTTTGCACCCACGCCTATCTTCTCTATCTTTGTGTTTGGGGTTATGCGCACACCAATGTTGTAGCCGCTTTTAATTTTTATAATAATGTGTCTTTCGTCGCCATACTCAGAACGGGGAATAAGAATGCCTTCGTAAACTTCACCATCTTTTGTTATACGCAATAAATCGCCAATTTCAGCCCTAGCCCTCTTAATGGCTTCTAAAGCTTCGCCCCGATAACCAGAAAACTTTTCCTCTTCGCTCATACTTTAATTCTCCAAACCTTAATTGAAAAGAAAGCAGTTTCAGTCTTTAACCTTTGTTGTATATATGTCAGTGATTTTTGAGCGCATGAAAAATCGTTAGAATAACAATAGAATAATATTTTGGAAAAGTTTTTGATGACGTGAACGTATTTTAATTAGGATAAGATATGCCAGTATGCGTTCAATGGAAATGGATAAATCGAACCAAATCTTTCTTAGTTATATTTCATTTTATTGATGATTCTTCAAGACCTAATCTAAGAATGAGTAAGGAGTATTCTAACTTGATGACATGGGCTCCCTCGCATGTTGAACTAGGATTGTTAAGTGAAATACTCAAATTTGCTAATATAATAAATGGATTAAGTGCATCTCAAAAATCAGAATTAAAATATAAACTGCAAGGTGTGAATAAGGTTGGAGAAGGTTCCATAACAAAGTATATGGTTATAGAAGATTTGGAAAGGCTATGGTGTAGAACTTGTCTTTGAAGGGAAAACAAAAGAACCCTGTTTTTGTCCCCTATTAAGTCCTCAATATATCGATTATCTTGAAAAAGTATTGGCACTATATGTTAAAAGTAATTAAATAAAAATGCCAAAAACTTGCTCACATTAAAAACCCAAAGTATACTCTATCATATTTAGCTCAAATGGGGCATTAGAGATGATTGCATATACACATAAACGCCTCTCTCACTTTAATGTTTTTGACATGTATGGTCCGTCATAATTGTATCCAAATCGTTTATAGTATTCCTTTGTTCCTAATGCGCTTATGACTAAAATTTTCTTTAATCCATACTCTTCCCGTGTTATGCGTTCTGCTTCGCTTAATAAAATTCCGCCATAACCCTTATGTTGCCATGCTTTGGCTAAGTGTTTGCCTACTGGCACTAATGGTCCGTAAACATGCAGTTCCCTCACAATTGCACATGGCTTAGCCTTTATTTCTGGTCTGTGCGCTTTGGCTGATGGAACCCGCAAACGCAAATACCCAACCAAAACATCATTCACCCTATCCTCAACAGAAACAAAAATTTCCTCACCCTCAGACGCAGCATACTTCGTAACAAATACTTCTATGTTTTCTGGGTCTGGCTTAACTTTATCAGCCAAAAACCTATGCCCAACCTCCCTACAACGAATACAACCACACCTAAAACCCTCCTCTTTCAGCTTCTGCTGCACAAGCTGCCTCAAATTACTACGGTCAACACCAGCAACAATTAGCGGCGCTGGAATATCCCGCTGCACACGCATAATCCTAACCCAACGCGGAACCATCTTCTTAACCTCAACAATAAGCCTAGCAGCCTCTTCATTCGAATAAGGCTTAAAATCACCCCTCAAAAACCACTCATACGCTTTAGTACCCTTCAAAACCAAACAAGGATAAATCTTAACCATATCAGGCTTAAAACAAGGATTAGAAAAAATCTCCCTAAAAGCCTCTAAATCCTTCTCAAAACTTGACCCGGGCAGTCCAGGCATCATGTGATAAACAATTTTCAACCCAGCATCCTTCAATATCCTCGTAGCCTCAACCACATCCGCCACGCTGTGCCTCCTACCCACAAGGTGGTAAATCTCGTCGCTTGGGTTCTGCACGCCCAACTCAACCCGCGTAACACCCATACCAAGCATAAGGTCAACATGCGCTTCCTTAGCCCAGTCAGGACGCGTCTCCACCGTAATCCCAACATTACGGATACGGCTAGTCTCCGCATTCTTCTTCGCCTCCTCAAGGCTATTAGAATCCTTCTCCGTAACCACATCCAAACAACGCTGAATAAACCACTTTTGATAATCAACAGGCGTAGCGGGAAAAGTCCCGCCCATAACAATAAGCTCAACCTTATCCACACTATGCCCAATAGCCCTTAACTGTTCAATACGGCTTCTAACCTGCAAAAACGGGTCAAAAGCATGTTGCAAACCCCGCATGGCAGCAGGCTCAAAACCAGTATAGCTCTGAGGAACACCAAAGGGCGGACCGCCAGGACAGTAAGCGCACGGCTCAAGTTGCGGACAAGGATAAGGCTTTGTCATAACAGCAACAACAGTAACACCAGAAATCGTCCGCGTCGCTTTCCTACGCAAAACAGGCAGAAGCCTACGCCTTTCCTCACCACGCAAAACCGCAATTATTTCAGAGTTAGAAGGAACCCTCTCAAGCTTATATTTGGCGGCAACCCGCACCTTAACACGATTAACATCGTCAAGGCTAAGTGAAGAAGCGCGCATCAAAGTCTCAACGATTTCCCTCAACGCATCCGCAAAGCTCAAACCAAGCAACCACAAAAACTAAAACAAAACAAGAAAATAAACAAAACTAAACCCAGTTCTGCCCAGGCTTCCGCTGCAAAACAACCCGCTTCTCATAATTACGCCTATTCCTAAACTTCGGACCAGGCTTCTTCTTCCCCAAAGGCTGAACCTTAGGAGTCTGAGAACGCACCTTCCCAGCTTTCGAAAGCGAACCATGCGTAGGCATACAAACCACCAACCCTAAAAACACACAGTAACTCTTAAACATTTCCACAACAAAACTAATCCCTAGAACAGCGGCGGGGGTTGCCGAGCCTGGGCAAAGGCGTAGGCTTCAGGAGCCTATCCCGTAGGGGTTCGTGGGTTCAAATCCCACCCCCCGCACTTATGAGGCGGGTAGGAGCTACATTAGCTACTTAAAACCATGGAGGTTTTCCAGTCCAAAAAGCGTAAGTGCAAGACATTACATGAAGCTTAAACGCAAAGCCATACAGTTCTATTAAACATTGCAAATACTTTTCTGATCCAAAGTTCCACTCTGTTCGTCGCTAGTGCAAGCTTAAAGAGTGTATGGCGGTAAGAAAACCTAGAATCTTAAGCATTCCGAGAAAAGAAGCTCAGTTTTGCCTTCTCTAATGCGTGGTAGGTTTTAATACAGAAAAACCATGGTCTCATATAAGTACCAATAAAAATCTCCATAGATAACAGGATTTTAGCCTTCAAAAATCCGACAAAAAGTCACAAACTCCAATTTATGTATATTTGAATAGTTACCTAACTCACATTACCATTTTCTTATAACCTTTCGAGTACACAAGATTTTAGTCGTTAATGTTTTTCTTTTTCAACTTTCTCTATGAGATTTTTCTCGATTTCTCCTCGGTCTATTTTAACTTCCGTTCCTTCAATGTATAATTTGTCAACTTTTCTTCCTTTTAATTTGTCATATAACCAAGCAGAAAATACACCAATAGCGGTAGGCAACGCAACATTCTCTGCCAAGAATAATTTAATGCTCACTAACCCTGGAGCGTAAATATTCTCTCGGAGAACAAAACCATTTAATCTTATTGAAACTCCATCTGTAATTTCTTTAGCGATGAAGGGGTATATCATCTTATCAGATTCAAAGATATCAAAAATCAATTTTCTATCTCTTGTTTCAATTTGTATTTGTACGCTCATATCAATCCCTCTTAATTTAGCTCAGACATGAGCTCTTTACTCTGATAAGGCTTTTAAGTCTAATATTTTTTTCTTTAATCGTTGCCATTTTTGTGTTTTTACTTGATCTGATTTCTCTGTTGATAGCCCTTAATATTGCGTTGATTAGTTCGCCGAAGGCTCTTTGGGTGTTAATTTTTAAAAGCCAGTTTCTTTTCGACTTCATTTTTGATCTCTCACTTATTCCTAAATTTTCGAGTGGACATTTCAAGGTTTCAGCAAAAGGGTTCACATTTTCCCATATCTTTTAAGAAATCATCTATTTCTTTCACATAATCCTCAGTAACTTCTCGATGGGGAATAGGCGCCATGCCTATCCCAACATCTCTTTCTACTTGTTAGAACCAGAAAACATATTTTTCAGTTTCGAATTTTTCCTTTGACATACTTCAATGTTTTACGTTTCCTTTTTAAACAATTGCGTAAATTTCAATGTACGCTGTTTATTGTTTAGGCTCAGCATCAAAACAAAACCTGCGCGCTTCTCCCATTGCTATTGATGTCTTACTAAACAGGTTGTACAACACTGATTACATACATCCCCAGGAGTCAAAATTTTCTGTAATCTTTAAATTTACTACAGCTAACAGCGATTAACAAAAATTAAAGATTATTAAGTGTTGCTTTCATTTTCTCCTGTTGGGATTGGTGAAATTCATGGTGAAGATGAAGGCAGCACGGTTACATAATGTAAGGGAGAGATTGCGTTTAGACTATGTTTCAGTTCCTACCTTAGATGCAGAGGATGTCCTAGTTAGTGTTAAAGCGAGTGGTATATGTCATTCAGACATAAATTACCGAGAAGGCATTAGTCCCGTTGGAAAACTGCCTATAGTATTAGGTCATGAAATAGCAGGTATAGTAGACGAAATAGGTGACCATGTACAGACCGTTGATAAAGGCGACAGGGTTTGTGTTCATTATGTACTAAGTTGTGGGAAATGTTATTTTTGCACAAGAGGAAGGGAGAATCTCTGTGAACACTATAAGATGATAGGAAAGGATGTGGATGGAGGCTTCGCCGAATTTGTAAAGGTTCCAGCTAGAAACGTGTTAAAATTACCTAACTCAATTCCTTTTGAACAAGGGGCCATAATTGGGTGCGCTGTTTCAACGGCTTTTCATGCCTTAAGGAAGGGGAGGGTAAAGGTTGGGGAAACAGTTGTTGTCTATGGTGTTGGAGGAGTTGGAATTCACGCTGTTCAATTGGCTGCAAAAGTTTTTGGGGCTGGAAAAGTGATCGCAGTGGATATTTCAGAAGAGAAGCTAAAAATTGCAAAAAAGGTAGGTGCAGACGAAGTTGTGAATTCCGCCGAAGAGAAGCCCATAGAGAGAATAAAGGAGATTACCGGCGGAAGACTTTCTGATGTCGCTTTAGACTTTGTAGGATCAAAGTTCACTATTGAAGAAGCCATCAACTGCGTAGGGAAAGGCGGCAGAATGCTGATTGTAGGCATAGGCTCTGAAGAAATAAATGTTTCACCATATAAGACTATAATAGGCAAGGAAATGGAAATAATCGGTGTAAATGACCATTTAAAATCAGAAATGATCCAGTTAATTAATCTTGTTGACTCTAAGAAAATAGACTTTTCAACTTCTATAACTCACAGAGTGCAGCTTGAAGATGTGAATTACGGAATGGAAATGCTGGAAAAGAAAATAGGAAACCCTATGAGAATTGTTGTGACACAATAAAGTTAAAAATACCGCACATTTAAAACAGGTAACATCAAACGATTTTTAGAAGGAAAGGCGAAGATAAAATCTTGGATAACTGCGGTTAGAGTCAGAGAAGAAATTGTCGAATTGTTAAGCGCTAGTCAAAGAGGCTAAAAATGGAATTAACGAGTTTTAAAGGATGTTTTTAATGAAAAACGCTCAAATTAGGCCAGTTCTTAAAGCTTTAGTTAATCTATTTTTTCAAACTTGGAGCTAGGCGCACTGCAGATAGGGCATGTGTTTGGCGGCTCACCTTCGGCTACGTAACCACAGACTGTGCAAATATAGTATTTAGTAAAACGTTGTGCAATTAGATGATCAAGGGCTTTCTTGTAAAGTTTAGCGTGGAAATTCTCAACATCGCGAACTTGCGAAAAGACTAGAACTGCCTCCTCTTCCCCATCTTCTTCAGCTTCTCGTAACATTTTTGGATAATAAATTCTGCTAACTGACGTTTCAGTTTGAAATGCGTGTTCTAAATTAGTTTGTGTATCAGCGACTGATTCTAGAAGCGCGAAAAGACGACGAGAGTGAATCCCCTCAGAAGCAGCTACTGCTCTAAATAGGTGGGCTATCTGTGGTAAATTCTCTTCTTCTGCCTTTTTGGCAAACATTAGAAGTCTTTGATATGCTTTGGCTTCCTCAACAAAAGCAGTATGCACGTTATTAGCAGTTCGTTCTTTCAAGTTCGTTTACCACTTCTTGCAAAGGAAGCCAAAAGATCCTTTTCAGTTTGGCTTCCTTTCAGTTCCATTTCTTATACGATCTCCTTTAGAATCGTTTTTGCGCTGTTAGTAAAGTATGTATAACATGTAAAATACTTAAACATTAAGTCATCACCACTCTTTTCTGTACTGTAGGAACCTGCTTATATTAAGTAGGGCTACTCTTTCATATGTCGAGCAGAAAATGCAGGCTGAGGAGTTTCGAAACTGAAAATTGTGGCTCATCCTATGAAAAGAATTCGCACAGTTTTATTCTTAAAAACTATGTGTAAGCGTTTTTAGAAGATTTTACAGCGTTTACTGTTCTTCTTAAAAGCTGCTGAGCCGCTTCTTGCGTTGGCCAACCGCCCAAGCCGCAGTCCGGTCCTGTGAAGCTCATTCTTTCGCCATACTTTTCTTTTGCAACTTTAAGCCTTCTTTTTATGGTGTCTTCGTCTTCAACCAATTGTTCAATACCGAGTTTTGTTATGCCTTTATCGTATAGCTCCGCCAGAATTGAGTCTATATCTGTTCTTGCAATTCCAATCCGCACGCACTTATCTGCGGTTTCTAAGGCTTTCTTTGGGAGGCTTTCGATGTTTTTTGGAGATGCAGCATACTCTAAAGATATCACATCAAGGTTCTTCACGTTTAATATGTCTGATACCATTGACGATGAGTGTAAGTGAATCTGTTTTACTGTTCCTTCAAAGGCAAAAGCCTTCTCGAAAACGTCTAAAAAAGTGTCTCTGTCAATGGTTAAGTTTTGAAATCCTAAGCTTGGCTCATCCAGAGAAACTACCTCAGTTTTTACGTATTTAGAATTTAAAATTGAGTTTTCTGCGAAGCGTTTTACGGTTTCTGCAAACATTAAAAGAACATCCTTGTAAGGTGTGACCCCAACCATTTTGAGGTATAACTCTATTGGTCCAGTTATGCACACGCGAAGCGGTATTCGCCTTCCTGTTTCTTCATAAATTATTTTGGCTTCTTCCTTAATTACGTGCACTTCTGGTATGAGGGCATCTCTTTCATCAACCACGTATGTGCCTTGACTCATAGCCTTCTGAATGACCTCTGTAAACTGTTTGTAAATGTCATAATGTTGCGGATAGTTGATGACATCTAAACCCGCCGCGCACTTTGCCATAAAAGAATCTATTATAACGCGGTAAAAGTTGTTATACAAATAATGGTCTTTTTTGATGTCTCTTCCATTAATTACCGCCTCTCTGGCAAGAGGATATGCTCTGTCAAACAGTTCTCTTTTAGCATAAGCGGGAAGCGGAAAACTACCTACGTCGTCAACAAGTATGTCCATAACGATGAATTTTCTTTAATGACGTATTTAAGGATAATCTACGTCTTGCCATAAAAGATATAAGTCACCCTTTATTGCTGAATCAATACTGGTGAAAATAAGAAATGAGTATTTGGAAGCTTCGAATGTCAATGATTGCCGCTTTGGCCATAATCTTCACCTTATCAACGTTAGTCCTAACTGTAATTCTAAGCCTTCTCCAATTCGATTTAATTTTCATAGGAATCTTTGTGGTAGCCTTCAATATTCTACAGTGGCTAATATCACCCTATATTATTGACGCCCTCTACCGCGTAAGAGAAATCCCAGAAGGCGAACATCCAAAACTTCACCAGATGGTGGAAAACTTAAGCAGTAAAAGCGGAGTTAAAAAGCCGAGGCTTATGCTGGCGAACATTCCCATTCCGAACGCTTTTGCCTATGGCTCGCCGATAGCTGGAAACCGCGTCGCCGTCACAGACGGACTGCTAAAAACCTTGGATGATGAGGAGGTTGAGGCGGTTATCGGTCATGAGTTGGGACATCTTAAACACCGAGACGTTCAAGTTATGATGCTTGTTTCGCTTCTGCCAGCGCTCTTCTACTACATAGGTTACTCACTTATGATGTCGTCAATGTACAGCAGAAGGAGAGAAGAAGGCAGTGGTGCCGCTGCCTTGCTTGGCATGGGCTTAGTGGCTTTCTCAATGTTCCTAACATACGTTTGCGTTTCATTCCTAAGTCGCGTCCGCGAGTATTACGCTGACAGACACAGCGCCGCCATAGTTGAAGACGGTCCGAGAAAGCTTTCCGAAGGCTTGGCAAAAATAGTTCACGCAACCGGAAGCATGAAGCGAACAGCGAAAAACATGCAGAACCTAAACGCCTTCAAAGCCCTCTTCATAACAGACCCAGACCGCGCAGAAATCGAGGCTATGGCGGTCGCAACGATGACAGCCTCAAGCGACCAAAAACTAGTCCAAGAAATGCTTTCACAAGAACCGACAACCCTGGACAAGCTGGTTGAAGTGTTCTCAACACACCCAAACATAATAAAACGCCTAAAAGCCCTACAAGAACTAAGCCAAAGCAAAAGCTAAACTGTGAAATTCTCGCATTAAAACATAGGAACTTTGAGAGCTAATTCGAAAGATTTATATGGTTGGATAATCCATCCAACAATCGTGAAACACGCTGTACAAATAGCAGTAATTGCAGTTTTGACGGCGCTGTCAATAGGCACCAACTATGCGATGATATCGCTGTACAATGTAAAGCTCATGGACTTCATTGTCTTTGTTGGGGGTTTTTGTTTTGGGCCTTTAGCTGGGGCAATGATTGGTGTAACGTCTTGGGTGGTTTATGGTTCTTTAAATCCTTTAGGTTTTTCGTTTCCAGTTTGGCTTTCTACGATGTTTTCTGAAGCGATTTATGGTATTGCAGGGGCATTTGTTAAGAGAAGTCTGAACAGTGATGGATTTGATGGTTTCAGAAATGAAAGGGTTCCATTGTGTCTCTTTTTTGCGTTTCTTGGAGTATTGTTGACGCTTATCTATGACTTGATTACAAACATTGTGTTTGGATATGTAAGCGGTTGGAACATTCTCTTCGCCATAGTCGTCGGTTTTGTTCCTTTTGGGGTTTTACACATGGCTAGCAACGCGCTTTTCTTTGGGTTAGGTTGTGTTCCAGCAATTAATGCTGTCTTTCAACTTGTGGGAGGTGAAAATTATGTCATTTCTGAAAAATAAGTGGGCATTGGTTTCTATGGCTTTCTTTGTGTGGGCGCTGATAGCATCGTTGTTTGCTGGTTACTATTGGCTCCAATACAATGACATCGTTAACAGGATAGGCGGTGTAGCAATTTACGTGAATATAGGTATAGATTACGGTAACAATACGCGGATATGGCATAATAACACAAAAGCGTTGACAGGAATGACATTGTTCAAAATTACAAAAAGCATAGCAAATGTAGAATACGACACAGCTGCAGGGTTTGGCGTTTACGTGAAATCGATAAACGGTTTATCCTACAACGCTTCTCATGGATGGGTATGGTGGAAATGGGACGGTTACATGCTTAATTGGACACGCATCGACATAAGCTCAGACGCTTACTCTGTTGCCGACAATGAAATCTTTCTATGGTACTACGAAAGCGGATGGCCTCCACCTCCACCGCCCTAACCGTGAAAGACCAAAAACATCATTCTTACCCTTTACGCATTACAGTTTACGTTAAATACTTGAAAATAAACTACTTCTTCTTAACCTACATATGTTTGAGGTGCTAGAAAAGATGTCGCAAAAAACTTCCCAACTCTTTTCACGTGTCCGCAGTGAAGGAAGAAAATATCTTCTCGAAACCGAAGCTAAAAGTGTTTGTATGGAGTATGGTATTCCAGTTACAAAGTTTAAGTTAGCTAAAAGCGAGGCTGAAGCCGTTAAATTCGCTGAGGAAATAGGCTATCCAGTTGTCTTAAAAATTGTTTCACCCGACGTTATTCACAAGTCTGATGTTGGCGGAGTCATCGTAAACTTGAAAGACGCTAATGACGTCCGCGATGCTTATACGAAGATTTTGGAAAATGTGAAGAAGCACAAGGCCGACGCGAAAATAGAGGGTATACTCGTTCAAGAGATGGCTCCAGCCTCAACCGAAGTCATAGTTGGCGCAGTTAAAGACCCGCAGTTTGGTCCAGCCATAATGTTTGGTATCGGCGGAATTTTTGTGGAGATTTTGAAGGATGTAACTTTCAGAATAGCGCCTATAACCGAAGAGGAAGCCCGAGAAATGATAACTGAGGTTAAGGCTTATCCGCTTTTGAAGGGTTATAGGAATCTGCCACCAGCAGACATAAACACTTTAGTGGATATTTTGTTGAAAACTTCTAGGCTTGTTATGGAGCATCAGGAGATTAAGGAGCTTGACCTAAACCCAATAATGGTTTATGAGAAGGGAGCAAAAACAGTAGATGCCAGAATCATCCTCGAATAAAGAGAAAATCTTGAGTAAAAGTTTTCTCTCAGAAGTAAGACAAAATGATGAAGGAAAGAGGCGTAAAAAGATGACTTGTATTCAGACGTTCTGCAAAAATACCGCTTAAAAACCTCTCACCTTTATTAAAGCCATGTTAGAATACGATGGAAAAGGCGTGTGGAAGAACTTCTTTCAAAAACAAGACTTACGCACATGCCATTTTCTGGCCAAGATGTTTGTCCAACAATTTATGCTCTGAGGAATGAAAGACACGATTTTTCAAAAAGAATGCTGGATTGGTGAAAGAAAAATATCACACGGGTGATCGTGAACTGTATAAAGCGGTCATTCTGCGGAAGGCACCCAAAAATAATTGAGATAATCACTTTCTTCACAAAACTCCTAAAATTAAATTGCGCTTGCTAGAGATTTAGACGAGGGGTACGGCCAAAACAGTAATTGGTAGCCCGGGAGAGATTCGAACTCTCGTCAGAGGCTCCAGAGGCCTCCATGCTTGACCGCTACACCACCGGGCTTCGAAAGTGCCATTTTTAACAAGTGAAGGCGCTGAGTAATAACTTTAGCGTTGCAAACCCTTTCCAGCAGATTTTAGGACAAAGATTCCTGTTGTTGCTTGACATCCTGAACATATGAAAAATAGGGGTTCAAACCCGATTTTTGTTGCTATTAGCGTGGAGAGTAGTGCTGCAGCGGCTTCTGCAATGTCATAAACGGATTCAAACATTCCCAAGAATAAGCCTCTCTTGTTTTTGTCGCTGAGGTCCACCAGTAAAGTGAGGATGGATGGGCGTTGGAGAGCGTAGGATATCCCGAAAAAGAACTCGATCAGGTAAAGCTGAACTAAATCAAAGGCAAAAATATAGGAAAGCGAGCAGGCGGCCCCAACCATAACACCAGCAAAAAAGACCTTCTCATTTCCATAAACATCAACAAGCTTTCCTGCAACAGCCTTAAAGATGGCTGCGGTCAAGCAGAAGACGGCATATAATATGCCTATGTCTATGACGGAGGCTGAGAAACGGTTAACAACAAAAATGGGATAGACTGGACCGAGCAAGCCGACTCCTAAAGAGTATAGGGTACTCAACGTGAGTAATAGGAGTAACCTTGACTTCAGCATACGTACACCCTCCGAATACTCCTTGGGTGTATTTGCAAACTGTTTCAGACATGGACATTATTCCGTCGGCTTGCCTCCAGACTTCAGCAAAATTTTGCCTCTAAAATTTTGGATATAAACTTTTTGGGAACAACTTAAATTTTGGAAAGAACTAACTTGCAGCGGAATGTTTGAGGTTTCACGCCGGATACCGTTGGTTGGTTGCATAGCCTTCGGCTTAATTGACAGAGGAACAAATCTCATTCAAGTTCGCCCAGTTTCGACCTGCCCGCTTTCCTGCATCTTCTGTTCGACAAACGCCGGTCCAAAGTCTAAGATACGTCAGACAGAGTATGTTGTGCCTTTGGACTATTTGGTGGAGGAGTTTGAGAAAATTGCTGCTTTCAAGGGAAGAAAGCATATAGAAGCCCACATCGACACTGTTGGAGACCCCCTTACTTACCCCAAAATCGTTGAGCTTGTCTCAAGTTTGAGGCAAGTGGAAGGTGTAGAAACGGTTTCCATGCAGACACATGGCTCGGTTTTGAACGAGAAACTTGTTGATAGACTTTCGGACGCTGGTTTAACAAGAATAAACTTGTCGATAGACGCTTTAGACTCGCAGTTGGCTAGGGAATTGGCGGACACAAAATGGTATGATGTGGAAAAAGTTGTTGAATTAGCCCGCTATATCGCGTTAAATTCGAAGGTAGAGTTGCTTTTGGCTCCCGTCTGGATTCCAGAAAAGAACACCGAGGAAATTCCAAAAATAATAGATTTAGCTGTTAAGTTGGGGGTTGGCAGAAAATTTCCTCCTCTAGGTATCCAGAGATATGAAGCCCATAAGCATGGAAGAAAGGTGAAAGGGGTTAAACCGCTCCCGTGGAATAGGTTTTATGAGCAGATGCGTGTCTGGGAAAAAGAGTTTAAGGTTAAGCTTTTGCTTAATCCAGAAGACTTCGGGATACACAAACGAACCATGCTTCCTGTGCCTTACAGAAAATTTGAAGTTGTGAAAGTTGAGGTTGTTGGACCGGGTTGGCTGAAGAGAGAAAAGTTGGCTGTAACAAGCAAGGGAGATAGGTGTTTAACCATTGTTAACGCTGAGGAAATTCCGGTGGGCGCAAAGTTGAAGGCTAGAATTGTGGCGAACAAGCATAATCTGTTGATTGCCGAGCCAGTTTTATAGCCCAGATGGGTCTATTTGACAATTAGAACCGGGCATGTTGCGTGATGTGTAACCGCGTTGCTTACACTCCCCAGAAGGATTTCTCTCAGTTTGCTTATCCCCTGAGCCCCCATAACAATTAGGTCGTAGCCGCCTTCTTTGGAGACGCGGATGATTTCTTGAACCGCATGTCCCTCTTCAAGTCTTGTTTCAACTTCAACGCCTTCGGCTTTGGCTCTCTCTTCGCCTTCTGCGAGAATTTTGTTGCCAGCTTTACGTGTTGCTTCGATAAGGCTTGAAACCTCAGCTGGAGTCATTACTGGAATTCCTAAAGATAACATCGGTGTTGGTTCTGGTATCATGGCTGGTCTAACGGTTACAGAGTAAACGTGAAGTAAAGTTATTTTTGAACCGAATTTTTTCGCTATTTGAACTGCAACATTTAAGGCTCTTAAAGAATGTTCGGAACCATCTAGGGGAACGAGAATTTTTTTAAACAACTAAACTAAACATCTCCCTACTTATTTAAGAAAAAGCCCGACACAAATAGGTTTCGAAAAATAAGAGATAAAAAAGGAGGTTTATGGTTAGTGAATTTTTGTTAGAAGGGCATATGCTATCTTTTGATATCGCGCTTTAACAACGCCTAGTTTCTTTCTTTGGCTGATGGCGATTGCAACTGCAATGAGGCTTAGGGCTATTAGTATTGGTGCAAGTATGTTTGGCTGGAACTCCGGCACAACCCATGTCCCCTCCACTTCAATTAGGTGGCTTGAGTGAGTGTAGTTGAGGCTTATGAAAACATATTCAGCGTTCTCCGTCACAGTATAATCTTCATCCAAAGTTAGTGTTTGTCCGTCAAGCCTTACAATCCACTCTGAGCGGGACGCGTTTAAGAGTGCCCTTGGAATTGTTATTTCACAGAATCCTGCTCCGCTTTCGCCGGTAACGTTGAAACTTATTCTTTTTGCGCCTGCGTTAAAGTTGAAGCTGCCCAAGTCTACGGTTGAGTTTGTGAATATTGGAATGTAGTATTTTTCTCCAGCATAATCAACCTCAGCTTGATAGGCTATTTTGAAGTTTAAGTCTTTTAGGCTGCTCATGGTAACATTTTCCCAAGCCATACTCTTAAAGTCCAATGATGTTTCGTCTGGTGTTGGCACAGTGCCAGGCGCGTAAAGCAGTATTATGTGGGTTTCGTTGAAGCTTGCCGTTATTACTATTTTGAGTTTTTCGAATTCGCGTGGAGGCTCAAGGGGGTCGTAGCTTGTTGTGTTGAAGAATCGGTAGAGTTTGAATATTATTGGGTTTACTTCGTCTTTTGGAGGCTTTATGACTACTCCACTGAACGTTAGATGCATTTCATCTCTTGCCAATTTGAAGTCTGCGGAAAAGTCGCTTGCATCTATCTCGGTTTCGTTGAGTAGGCGAAGCGACCAGTCAAGCATCCATGGTGATGTTGCGTTCAAATAGTCTATGTAGAAGCGTTTCACATGGTTTAGCTGCGCCTTGAAGTCGCCTTCGCAAGTCCAGTAAACTTCGAATTCGCCTGTTCCATTCACATAGTTGAATGTTGCCTCGTAATAGGTTGGGTTGCAGTAGGTGACGCTCAAGTAAGCTTCGTAAATAGGACGCAGTTCTGGCGGAACAGCATCGGGCAGTATCAATCTCAATTTATTTTCCAATTGAGTCGCATTAGACAAAATGTAGGCGTCTAAATCTAGCTTCTGTTCAGCGCTTGAATAAGACGCGTTTAAGCTAAAGTCTTGGATTGCGTAGGCTGAAGCGTTTGCAATTTTAAGCATCGCCTCAACCTGCGTTCTGTTTTCAGACGGAACTGTTGATGGGACAAGCTCCAATGCCGTACTCCATAAAGCTTTAACGTCGCAATTGAGGTTTAAATTAACTTTCGCTATTCCAGACATATAATAGTAATTCACTGTTAAGGATGCATTCTCAACAGAGGAAAACGCTGATTCTAACACTGCATAAATGAGTTCTTCAGAAGAGCCAGAAACCAGCGAAGTTAAAAGTCTAGCGAAGAACAATGTGAAGTTTCCTTGGATAGTGGCGTTGTATTGGATGTCTGCGCCTAGCCCGCTAGGCCATTCGGTTTTCGTCGTCTCTAAGCTTGTGCATTCAAGCATTCCCCAAGTCATGTTATACAGTGAACCTGAATCTTGCCCTGGAATTGTGCTGTTAAAGTAATAGAGGTATTGTTCAATTGTTGTGGAGTTTATTTCTGTTCCAAAATAGTTGCCGTAAGTCACGTTGACATCATCAGTCAATTGCAAATATGTTTTGTTGCCAGTGAAATGGACTGTTATGTCTAGTTCTGGAACTCCAGCCAAAAGGTGGAAGGTTATGTTGCCGACAAGTTGATTACCCGCGTAGTCTGCGCGTATTGTCAGGTCGGTGGCATTAAATGGGAAAGTAGCCATGATGGATTCGGGCAGCGTAGTCTCAGCCCATAAATCCACGTTAAGCATTCCATTTTTGTACAAGCTGACAAGTTCAAATTCCGTGGAGTTAAACGGGTAACTTCCTCCAAGCCCAGGCGGCATAAACATGGATAAGTCCAGAGTTGAATTCACCAAGTCTCCTTCGTATTTTGAGGTTAAATTTGCCACGGTAGAGTTGAAGGGCCATCCAAAAGCGCCATTTGTTGGGAAAGCGACGCTTCCGCTGAATGTTCCTTCGGTTGTGCTTCCTGTTGTTGAGATGTCTATTGAAGCGTTTATTGCTGGACCTGTGTTTTGCGGGTACATGTGTGTGAAGTTGAGTTCTCCTTCAACACTTAATGTGCCATTCGGGTAGACGGTGAAGTAGATTTGCATGTCTTTTGAGGGCGCTTCAAAGAGCGTGTAGTTATATGTCTGTGAAAGCGTGGCTGACTCGATTTCTCCTAAACCTACGTTCGTGTCTATTTCATATAAGTGCACGTAGGAGATGTTTACTGGGCTGAAGTGGTAGTAAGCGAACATCGGACCATAATATTCAATGTAAACTGTATGATTGCCCAAGCCGAAGTAGTTTTCAACCCGATGGGGGATGTAAAGGTCATTTGCTTGGTTGTCAACTAATTGTTCTATGACGACGCCGTAGTAACCAGCTTCTGTAACGTTGATTTCAACCCCAACCCTCAAATAATCAAGTAATCCGTTGCCGTTCGCGTCCACTCCCTCGTCTGTGATTTTTCCTGTCAGTTGCGCGTGAGACTCAAAATCCGTGTAGTTGTAGGCGTTGTTCAATGGAAGGCTGTCTCGATGGTCAATTAAATACAATGCATATGCTTGCTGGTCTACTAAGTCCAGATACAACCATTTTATCGTTGAAATGTTGGTGACTTGTGAAGCGTAAATTGTGGGTCCATAAATGGAAAAGTTCACATAATATACTCCTTGCGATAAGTAAATCTGTGTATAACAGTAGACATAAACGTTAATGAAGTAGTCGGACGCGTTGGCTAAATTATTTGCGCAGATATAATATAATCCGGCGTCTTCAACATCCACTTGTATCCCTAAATCTAG
>JAVZLH010000012.1:0-34231 GCA_038883855.1 Bathyarchaeia archaeon | reverse complement strand
GCGCCTGAAAGGTGTCCAACATCGTGCTCGTTCACCCAAACATTAAACAAACGCCCAGCAAAACTGTCATAGTAGAGTATAACCCAACCTATGCCCCGCATTGCTCCAGCAGCCCTGAAATCCTTCTCCCAACTTTCAAAAGACCCAAAATCCTCGACAATCTTTTTGGCTAAACTTGAGTTCTTGTCAAATTCCACAGCGGATTTCGTCATATTGCCAAAATAGTATTCGTGAAGCCTCATGCCATTAAATTCCCATCCGAACCTCCGCTTTAACTCTGCGTATTCTGGCGTTCCCATTTTCCCTTCCTTCAACATTGCGTTTAGCGCGTCTGCCAGTTTGTTCGTGTTTGCAACGTAACCCTGATAAAGCGTAAAATGGTTTTTTAGAAGCTGGTCGCTGAAACCATTCAAACCCAACAGTTGGTCAAAATTTTTCGGTTCATACATGCGTGTTTCCTCCATTTTGGAATGCTAATATTTTATTCTTTTGCGATAACCTTATAAATCGGTCTGAACTTTATAAGTTTTATGTCCGAAAATCGGATAATAAATAACGAATCACCACAAAAATCGGACAAGAAGGCAAACACGGATGGTTGACGAGCTTGACCTAAAAATCCTCACGTTACTACAAGAAAACGGAAGCATGCCCTTCACGGAAATAGCCAGAAAACTGAAGCTAAACGAGTCCACAATAAGGAAGCGGGTGGCAAACCTCCAAAAAGAAGGAGTAATCCGAAAATTCACAGTAATCGTCGAACCATCAAAAATAGGCTACAACACAGTTGCAATAATAGGCGTGGATGTTGACCCGCCGAAACTTCTAGAAGTGGCAGAGAAACTCTGCAAAATCCCAGAAGCAAAATACGTGGCAACATCCACGGGAGACCACATGATAATGACGGAAATCTGGGCGAGAGATGGGAAAGAACTTTCACGAATAATATCTGAGAAAATCGGGACAATAGAAGGTGTAAAAAAAATCTGCCCCGCCATACTTCTAGAAAAACTAAAAGTATAATCCCTACGACGGTTTAACAAACTTTTTACCAAACGTGAAAATCAACCAGGGAATTATACCATAAAAGCCACCGTTAAAAATCGCGACAACAAGAACTGTGGCTGGAACAGTATTTTTAAAACAGTGACAAAGACGGTTGTCCAACCCCCATTTCTTATCAGCAGTAATTATGTAACGGCTATGAACCCCAAAATCCCAAACACAAAGAACATCCAATTTATAGTCTAAATAATTTCAGGAGCAGCTTCCATGTCTAAAAGCCTCCCGGCTTAATTGCGCTAAGGTATTTAAAGGTAAATCTTCCAACGGATTGAAGCATCCATAAGAACGCTACAAAGGTTATGTTTTTGGTAGGGTTTCTTAAACTGTGATTTTCTTTTTAACCGTATCCGTTATAAACTTGATTTAAGTTGAGCTGCTATCTTTTTTCCAAAATCCTTGCATTTTTGAAGTTCTCCTTCAGCAATTGGACCCTTCATTCCAAGGACTTTTATCGATAAACCTGAAGCTATCTGCATTAACCCCGGAACTTTTTCTCTTATTTGTTTCTCCATCTTTTTTACGGCTTTTCCAAAGTCTTTTCCCATATATGTGTCAAAAACTGCGAACTTTTTACCTTCAAGTTGCAACTTACCAAGCTTGTCGATGAAGCCTCTAATACCTCTTGTTGGTCCACCCATATGATTTGGTGAACCAATCAGAATTGCATCGTAGTTGGGAATAGTGTTGACGTTTATTTCTTTGAGTTCACTAATGGAAATGTCGATTGTCCCAATTTCTTTCATACTTTCTACGATAGTCTCCGCTACACGCTTAGTATTACCATACTTCGACTCATAAACAACAATCACTTTCACTTTAATCTCCATCAGTAAGTCTTCAACTTCAGTTTTTATAACTTGCGGAAAAAGAGTTATACCGCTTCTTTGAGGCCCACCGCCATCCAATTAAAATCTGCTTCGGTTAAGTCTTTGCCTAACGCAAGTTTTGTCAACTACAATACACAATCACATAACATAAAGTTTCACCGCAATATGGACAAATACACTTATCATCGCCAATTGGTCGACCACATTTTTCACATAAAGGCACATATTCTTCAGAATTCATACATAAGACTTTCCCTTTTCATAACTACTTTTCTAAATAGTTAAACCTTATGTAATGAGAAAACGAATAGTAAAACAGCAAAGCGAGGAGAAAAGGAAATGGAATTTATGGAAAGGTTTTCAGATGAATGGGGGCCTGAAAAAATTCTACAAGTCTATGACCCAGAAAACAAATTGAAGGGAATGCTCGTCATCGACAACACGGCCCTTGGCCCCGGCAAAGGCGGAATAAGAATGACGCCAACAGTAGACGTGGAGGAAGTCTTCAGACTTGCAAGGACGATGACTTGGAAATGCGCCCTAGCAGAATTACCTTTTGGAGGAGCAAAATCGGGAATAATTGCAGATCCCAAGAAGATTTCAAAAGAAGAAAAAATTAGTTTGATCAGAGCTTTTGCCATCGCCATAAAGCCCTTGTCTCCAAGCCAGTACATTGCAGGTCCAGACATTAATACTGGCGAAGAAGAAATGGCGATTTACGCTATGGCAAATGGCAACTTAAATTCTTGTACCGGTAAACCCGCAAATATGTGTGTTCGACCTGGCGAAAAATGTGGAATCCCCCATGAATACGGTTCAACGGCTTACGGAGTATTTCACGCAACAATAGTAGCTTCAGAGCATATTGGTTTAGATTTAAAAAAGGCAAGAGTAGCCATTGACGGCTTCGGGAATGTAGGCTCCTTCCTAATGAAATACCTATCAGATTATGGAGCCAAAATCGTTGCAGTAAGCGACAGCAAAGGCTGCATATACAACCCTGAAGGATTAGAATATGAAAAAATGAAACGAATTAAAGCTGATACGAAGTCTGTTATTAACTATGAGCCTGGAAAAATTTTGAAAAATGAAGAGCTTTTCGAGCTGCCCGTAGAAGTTCTTGTTCCCGCTTCCATACCTGATGTCATAAACGAAAAAAATGTTGATAAAATTCAAGCAAGAATAGTTGTTGAAGCTGCCAATATCCCTGTTAAACCAGAGGTTGAAAAAATACTTCATGATAAAGGAATTCTGATAGTCCCTGATTTTGTGGCAAACGCTGGGGGCGTAATATCCTCTTATGCCGAGTACTTAGGTGAAAATCCAAGGAAGATGTTTGAAATTGTTGAAGAAAGAATAGCTAAGAATACTCGCTTAGTTTTGAGAGAAGCCGCTAAGGCAAAAATCCCGTCAAGAGACGCGGCATTAAGAATCGCTAAAACAAGAGTCAAAGAAGCAATGGAAAAGAGAAGAAGGGAAATTTACACTAATTAAACGCTTTTTGGTGTTAAGCAAATAGTTCTCAGTAACCCGTTTTTCGTACGTTTTAATTAATGTTTCACCGAATTTCGTGCACAAATTTTTTAATTCAGACAATACATTCGAATTATTGTAAACAAAATAAACATGGTGATAAAATGAGAAAAATGACTGAAGATAACTTGAAAAGCGCCTTTGCAGGTGAAAGCCAAGCCCACATGCGCTATTTGATTTTTGCCAGAAAGGCGGAGGAAGAGGGCTATCCGAACGTTGCAAGACTTTTTAGAGCCATAGCTTATGCTGAGCAAGTGCATGCGACAAACCATTATGATGTGTTAGGAATGATTCGCGGCTCATCCGATAATCTTCAAGCTGCCATAGACGGCGAAACCTACGAAGTGAATGAAATGTACCCCGCGTACAATGCGGTAGCGAAACTTCAAAAGGAAAAAGGAGCCCAGAGAACCACCGAGTGGGCGCTTCAAGCAGAAAAAGTGCATGCAGGCATGTATAAAAAAGCCAAGCAAGCGGTTGAGGAAGGCAAAGACATTAAACTCGGTCCAATCTACATCTGTGACATATGCGGGTACACTGTGGAGGACGAAGCGCCGAGCAGATGCCCAGTATGTTGGGCATCCAAGGAGAAATTTAGGGAATTCTAGGGAATAATGTAAACTGCGAAAATAACAAATACGAAAAGAGACGAATTAAATTGCGAAAGATTTTAGGGATAATAGTTTATGAACCCCTGAACTTTGAGCGTTTACTGAGAAACAGAAAGTTTTAATGATAAGCTTCTAAAAATATGACAAAGGGCCGCGGAAATTTACAGAGATTCAAAATTCTTTAAGAAAATTTTAGAAGATTCCGGAACATACGAAAATTGTGAGAAGGACTTAAAAGCAGTCGGAATATTGCGTGACATTAGGTGAACGATTTTATATTGTGACCAGGCGGCTGGTCGACTTTTCAATTTTTGGATTAATGAACATGATGTAGGTCATCTTTTTGGAGCAAACCAATTTTAATCATGGCCATCAGCATAATGCATCCAGCGGGTCATAATTCTTCTTTTAAACATTTCAGTTTTCTAGTCTACGCAACAAGACTTTCTAACAAAACTTGAATCTTTGCCCGAGTTTTCTCATCGATTAGTCTTCCATTATTATCAAACTTTTCTCCAGCTAAAGGCACCATAACCTCAAGCCTATTTATTGGATGCCTGTCTAAGCTGATACCGGCATGAGCGCCTACAAAATTCAATGGATGCGCTCATACTTTTCGCCATTGGAAAGCGAATGCTCGGCCACAAAAACATCAAAAACACGCCAATATACACGCAGCTAGTCGATTTCAAGGATGACGAGTTCGTCTGCAAAGCCGCCACAACATCTAAAGAAGCACAGCAACTTATAGAGGCAGGCTTCGAATACGTCTGCACAGCCACCGACGGCGTAATGCTATTCAGAAAACGTAAGTAGCGTGCGGGTAGGGTTCATTCTGAAACGGGCGGGGTGGGATTTGAACCCACGACCACAAGCTTAGGAGGCTTGCGCCCTATCCGTACTAGGCTACCCGCCCATAACGGTAATTAGATAAATCAAATTCCAACTTAAATATATCTAGAAAGACTTAAAACAATCTAAGACTCTTTCAAAAAGAGGAATTGCGGGGGTACCCGAGCTAGGTCTAAATAGGTGTTGGGTGCCAGACAAGCCTAAGATAAGGGGGAGGACTTAAGATCCTCTGGCGTAGGCCTCCGTGGGTTCAAATCCCACCCCCCGCACCATCTTCGCAATGTTAATTTCGCTCAAATTTTGCCTATTTTGAGCATAAAATAGCATTAAAATGAGTTTCAAAAAGGTAAGTAGCTTTTGATTTTACTTGATGGTTTAAAAATGTCAACAAAAACTTTATGCCATTCATTAGAGGAGTATAGAAAGAGAAAAGAGCTCAAATCGGTGTCAAATGGTGCCAAAATGTCTCTAAATGAGCGTTCTCATAAAAACTAAATGGACTATTTAAAGAACTTATTTAAAGTCTAGTTTTCCTCTTGAAAATATCGTTTCAACTTGTTTCCTCCATCAAATAAAAGGACCGAACAACTTTCCATTAGACGTTACCCTAATGGAAATTGTGGAAAAATTAGAAAATAACTTATCCACTACTTCCTGCAATTATCATCTTTTGAGCAATTCATTTTACTTCCTATAAAATAAACTTTAATGTCACTGGACCTAAATGATCAAATGTGGCTTTTATAACATCGTTTGATGACACTGGGACAGCGGCTGTAAAGGAACCAGACATGATTATTTCTCCTGATTTAAGGGTTATGTCGAACTCGTAAAGTTTGTTTGCAAGCCATGCAACAGCTTGAACAGGGTTGCCAAGCACAGCTGCTCCGGCGCCTGTAGCAACAACTTCACCATTTTTCTCTAAGACCATTCCAATATATCGTAAGTCAATTTCTTCAATGGGCATTATTCTCCCGGCCAATAATATTCGTGCACCTGATGCGTTATCTGCTACCGTGTCATGGATTTTTATCTTCCAGTCCCTGATTCGACTGTCAATCACCTCAATTGCTGGCATTACCCCCTTCGTGGCGTCTAAAACATCTGCTACGGTCACGCCTGGGCCGTTTAAGTCTTTTTTAAGGAGAAAGGCAATTTCTGCCTCTACTTTAGGTTGTATTAATTGCGAGAGGCTGAGTGGTTCCCCCTCATAAATCACCATTTTGTTTAGAATATGCCCGTAATCTGGCTCGTTAACACCAAGAAGATTTTGAATACCCTTGCTTGTTAAACCTATTTTTTTACCGACGATTATCTGACCCCTCTGCTTTTTAAAGTCTACAATTCTCAATTGAATTTTGTACGCGTCTTCAATGGTAATTTTGGGATTTTTATCAGTTATGGGGTCTATAGGCTTTCGTTTGTCTTCTGCTTCCAGTAACTGTTTAGCAATCTCTTCTATTTTATTTTCGTCGATACTCATGCTAATTACCTTAGCTCACAAAGTATGCCTCATTCTAATTAACCTTTTTCCTAATACGCATTTGTTATCTTGTCAGCCAAGTACATTTATCAATTAAACAAAATCTTTGAGAAAACTCTTGAACGACAACCTCAAAGGCAGAACATCTTTAAAATCTTGGCGTTCTCGGTTCGAATGTTCTTGCTCGCGTACTTTATATGGATGAAAAAGACGTTGAACCATTAAGGAAAACTCCAACGAGCGTTGTGCAACAATGAACATGAAAAATCCTAAGCGGTTTCCTTGCATAATCTACTTTCTAATATACTGGATTCCGCCACTGGTGATGGCGTAGAAACAGTAATCATAGTGGTAGGTAGTGATGCATGAAAAATAACTGTAATGGTGAACGAAATTGAAATATTGGAAAAGGTGCGTAAGATAACTGAAAAATATCGGATGAGGCTGTAAGACACGGGTTATGAGTAATGGAAGACAAGAAAATAATTGAAGTTCGTTGGCATGGTAGAGGCGGGCAAGGCGCTGTGGTTGCGAGTAAAATTTTAGCTCATGCCGCAATTCTAGACGGATTTAAGGGAGTACAATCTATTCCATTTTTCGGAATGGAACGTAGAGGTGCTCCTGTTCTTTCCTTTACCCGAATAAGTCAGCACGAAATTAGGATTAGGCATCAAATATACGAACCTGATGTTGTTATCATTCTAGATCCTTCACTATCTAAGACGCCTAATATTATCGAGGGTTTAAAGCCTACTGGTTATGTTATATTAAATACTAAACTAAAGCCTTCTGAAATCCTCTGGGCTAGAAAACATAAAGTAGCCACCGTCAATGCTTTCAATGTATCAAGGATGCTCAACCTAAAGGTTGCAGGTTTTTTTGTAGTTAACGCACCGATGTTGGGTGCTTTTGCCAAAACAACTAATTTTGTTTCTATAAACTCGATAAAGAGGGCAATTATAGATCACTTTGGGGTGAAACTTGGAGAAATAAATGCAAAGGCAGCTGAAATTGCATATAAGGAGACTTTAGTGGGTGAAGAAATTAAATGAGCAGTTCAAAGAAAATTCCTGAAAAACCAGTTGCAAAACCTGGTTTTGCATCCGTTGCATATACTGGTAATTGGCGGATATTAAGGCCAAACATTCAAAGAGAAACTTGTAGCAAATGCATGATCTGTTGGTTGTACTGTCCAGATGGTGTTATCAGAAGAGATCAAGAGGGTTATCCTGAAATAGATTATAACTTTTGTAAGGGATGCGGCATATGTGCGAATGAATGCCCAAAAAAGGCGATTGAAATGATGGAGGAAAGCGAAGTATGAAAGACATTAAAATACTCACTGCAAACGAAACTGTTGCATATGCGGTGAAACTTGCTAGAGTGCAAGTTATAGCCGCGTATCCAATCACCCCTCAAACAGAATGTGTAGAAAATATCTCAGAATTTATTGAAAGTGGAGAGCTTTTAGCTGAACTTATACGCGTGGAAAGCGAACATAGCGCCTTAAGTGCGGTGATTGGGGCTTCTTCTTGTGGTGTAAGAACTTTTACGGCGACGAGCAGTCAAGGCCTAGCCTTAATGCATGAAATGCTTCACTGGGCATCCGGTACAAGGCTTCCGATTGTAATGTATGTAGTCAATCGTGCACTTGCTGCGCCTTGGAGTTTATGGTGCGACCATCAAGATTCTATTTCCCAAAGGGACACGGGTTGGATGCAATTCTATGCTGAAAATAACCAAGAAATATTAGACACAATCTTAATGAGTTACAAAATATGCGAAGATGAAGACATCCATCTTCCTGCTATGATTTGTGCTGATGGTTTCACTCTTTCTCACGCGGCAGCTCCGGTGGAAATTCCATCTCAAAAAGATGTTGATGAGTTTCTTCCCCATTACAACTTGGCACTAGCGCTGGATAACATTGAAAATCCTATAACTTATGTGCCTACATGTTCACCTTTAAGACCCGACTCAGATTGGTACATGGAATACAAATATATGCAAAACGAGGCCATGTTAAAAGCCATAAAGAAGATAAAAGAGGTATGTGAAGAATTCGATGAGAAATTCGGAAGATTTCACGGTGATCTATTAGAGGAATACCATTGTGATGATGCCGAAGTAGTCATTTTAAGTATAGGTTCCTTTGCAGCTCAAGCGAAGGATGTTGTCGACTCTATGCGACTTGAAGGTTTTAAGGTCGGGGCCGTAAAAGTTAGAGCATTTCGACCTTTCCCGGTGAGTAACCTACGTGAGATTGCGAAAAAAGTTAAGGCCATAGCGGTGATCGATAGAAGCTTTTCATTTGGTCACTGTGGTTCACTGTTTATGGAGGTTAAATCGGCTCTTTATAATATGTCTGATAGGCCATTAATAAAAGGTTTTATAATGGGTTTAGGAGGTAGAGATATAAGAAGTTCTGATCAGCGGTATGCAATAGAACAGACCTTTAAAGAACTTGAAAAGGGAGTTGTTGAAAAAGAAATTGAATGGATTAACTTAAAGGTATAAAGGGAGTATAAATGGAGATACTTGGTTTACCTGAAGAAGAATATCTATATCCAGGGTTTGGAAGCTGCCCAGGTTGTGGAAGCTTTTTAGCGCTTCGACATACCTTGAAAGCATTAGGCAGAAAAACAATTCTTGTAATACCTGCAGGTTGCACAGCAGCCACTACAGGCTTATTCCCAAAGTCGCCATTTAAAATTCCAGTGTTTGAAACAGCATTCGAGACAACAGCTTCACTAGCTTCAGGAATAATTGCCGCCTTAAAGATCAAAAATAAAGAAGATATAATTGTTGTAGGCTGGGCCGGAGATGGAGGAACATCTGATATAGGCATACAAGCGCTTTCAGGTGTTGCTGAAAGAGGAGAAAACCTGCTTTATATATGCTATGATAATGAAGCCTATATGAATACTGGCGTGCAATGTTCAGGAACAACACCGTTCGGCGCCATAACAAAAACAACTCCTGTAAGAGGAAAGCAGCAATATAAGAAAGATATGCCGTCAATTATGGCTGCGCATCAGATTCCGTATGTAGCGACAGCCTGCTCTTCATATCCTCATGATCTATTCCAAAAAATTAGCAAAGCAAGAAAGAAAAAAGGCACAAGGTATATTCATATATTATGTCCATGCCCTCCAGGCTGGCAGTTTGACATGAACAAAACGGTAGAAATAGGTAAACTGGCCGTCAGGACTGGTATATGGATTCTATACGAGATAGAAAACGGACTATTCAAATTGACGGGCGAAAGCTGTACCGCGGTAGATCCCTCCAAAAGAATATCAGTAAAAGAATACATCAAGTCTCAAGGAAGATTTAGACACCTAACAGAAAAACAAATAGAAACCTTACAAAAATTGGTAGACAATCGATGGAGAGAAATGAAAACTGGGTGATGTATAGCGATATTAGAGGTTTAGATAAGCCGTAAAATATCACTCTTGGACTGATATGTCAAGCGACTTGATTAACCTAAAATTGTAAAGGCTTAAATAAATATCTCATAAAAAATGTTTCAAGGAGTGGAAAAGATAAATGGGTTTGGATACACATCGGCTCTTAAAAGAGATCCAAACTGTGATATCAGAACTTGGAGGTGTTGAGAACGCTAAAAATATCGTTACCGAAGCGTTGGACTCAGGGATCGACCCAGTGGACGTTGTGAATGCAATGAGCAAGGGATTAGAAATCGTTGGGCAAAAATATGAAACGGGAGAATATTTCCTTTCAGAACTAATTATGGCAGGGGTTATAGCTACTGAAATCACAAGCATATTAAAGCCTCATTTAGGGAAGTCAACCGAGAAACCAATTGGAAAGGTGGTCATAGGTACCGTTAGGGGAGACCTACATGATATAGGCAAAAACATCGTTATCGCCATGCTATCTTCTTCTGGGTTCAGCGTTGTCGACCTTGGAATCGATGTTCCATGTGAGAAGTTCGTGGAGGCCATTGAAAAAGAAAGACCCGACATTTTAGCCATGAGCTGCCTTCTAACAATGGGTATAGATGAGATGAGGAAAGTAATCGAAGAACTCAGTAGAGTTGGTTTGAGAGGAAACGTAAAAATTATGGTCGGTGGCAGACCGATAACATCAGAATTCGCCGAGAAAATAGGGGCCGATGCTTATGGCAGTAACGCTGCTGAGGCCGTTAAAATAGCAAAACTTTTAGTAGGCGGAGGCTCCTTATGAACAGAAAAGAAAGAGCTTTAAAAACACTTAACATAGAGGAGCCGGATACTGTTCCCATCACAGAGATGGATATTGATGTCCCTCATATAGAAGCTTTAACTGGGAAAACATTTTCTGGTCAAGTGTCACTGCAAACCGCGGTTTCCGCTGACCGAAAAACGGAGGCAACAAAAGTTGAGATTAAGACGGAGTGTTATAGAAAGCTCAAGTTTGATGTAATTACATGTGATCTTTCTGCTCCAGATGAATGGAAATCTGTAAAGAATCCGGATGGAACTATTGTTGATGAGTGGGGAAGAGTTTTAATTTACGACTCTCGATGTAAATCATGGTTTCCGTATCGCAGTATATTCCAAGTCCCTGAAGACTTTGAGAAATTCGCATTTCCAGATCCACACGCTTCTGGGCGTACTTTCGGCCTGGAGTATATGAAGAAAATTGTTAAAGATGAGATGGCTATAGCTGCTTTTATAAGAGATCCCTTTGGCCATGCTTGGGAAATGTTTACGCCTATAAACTTTGTCAGGTGGATGTATGCAGAACCTCGACTTATACGAAAAGCCATGGAGAAACTAACAGACTTCAACGTTGAGATCATAAAGCAACTCGCCGACATTGGAGTAGACTTCATCATCAGTGGAGGAGACTATTGTGAGAAGATGGGGCCTATGGTTCCAGTTAAATACTTCAGAGAGATCATCTTTCCAAACTTGAAGAAGCAAGTTGAGGTTGCAAACAAAAGGGGACTGAAGTTCATCAAACACACCGATGGAAATGTGAATATGCTTTTAGATGACTTGGCGAGCATCGTTGACGGCCTACACTCACTTGATCCATCAGCCGGAGTAGACATCGGCAAGGTCAAAGCAAAGTACGGAGATAAACTCGTGTTGATGGGGAATGTGGCTGTGGACAGCCTAGCTAAAAAAAGTAGAGAAGAAGTGGTGGAGGAAACAAAAGAATGCATACGAAAGGCATCCCCGGGTGGAGGACACTTTCTATGTTCAAGCAATTCATGGTACACCGATGCAAAGCTGGAAAACTGCCTAGCCATGGTTGAAACAGGAAGAAAATACGGGAAGTACCCAATAAATATCTAAAATGATGAAGTAGAAGTTATTGGGCGTAAACAAAGCCTATTAATCGCCGCATGTGTAATTATCGTAACAAAAAGCGTTAACAAGGTTTAATCAAAGATATGCAGTTGAATTCTGCTTCAGCTCGGTAGAAACTTCATCTGTTAAATAGGCTTACCAGCAATAAATCAAAAACAAATAGCGACACCGAATGGGATTATCCATTATTCTTTTTAATTAAATATTTTTACCTAAATATTCTGAATAATGGGTGTTCCCTAATTAATGGTTTTATTCCAAATTCCTGCATTGCACAGTAGGCAACGTAAGCATCAGCTAGCGCACAGTAAAAGTACGCATTTGCTGCGTTCTCTATCGGCCCGTAGAGTATAAAATTAGCTCCCAAGGCTATAGGAAAGACGTTAGCTACACTACTTGCAACTAAACATTGTGTTTGATCGAGTTTTCGTCTTTCCTTCCATCTATCAACTGCGTTATGCGTGCCCGCTCCTGCTGGTAAGCCATACCTTTCCTTTACAAGATAAATTGCCTTGCTAACTGGTCCTGGATCTGGCAAGTCAAAAACCGTCGTATCTATCAGAAAGTTTTCTATTCCAGCTTTTTGGGCTATAGTGAGAAGATCATCGAGTACTTGTAACCTTCCAGATACTGTTGGATTCTTCATATTAAGTGTAAGCAATATAGCGGACTTTATTTTTGCTTCTTTTATTGCTGATATTTCTTCTTCTTTTATGTGTGGCAATATTGAGTTATAAACTGCTCTTTCAGATAGACCTACTTCTCTAACGTATTGGGCTCCGGCGATTCTTACCTCTGCTGTTGCTCCATCTATGGAGAAGGGCGCGTCAGCTACGTTCGCTACAAAGTCGATATACTTTTCGAAGGCTTGAGGCCATGAACTACAGATGTCAATTATTCTTTTATTCCCAGTTTTCTCCGAAATTTCCTCTTCTCTCTTCAACAGCTTTTCGGCTTTTTCTTTGTCGAATTCACCTTTCTTTTCATCCTTCACAATTTTGTGTTTGTGATAAAATATGCTTCCAATCATCACTGTTGGATACTGACCTGGTTGTCCTCCAACTTTCACACCTGCAACATCAAAAATTTTCTGTTCCTTTTCAAATTTGAACATTTCTAAGACCTCTTAGACTGCTTTTGACCGAAGGAAATCTATTTAAATCTTTATGTGGAATAAACGTAGCTTTCAAAAATTCCACCTTGAAGCTTGGATCCGCCGCAAGCTCTAAATAACGAACCTTTCTGGATATAGCATCAGCCTTTTTCCTGAAATTTTGGGAAAGTAACATCATTTTGGCGCCTACAACCGCCGTGTTACCGACAAACCTCATCTTCTCCACTGGTATATCTGGCAAAAGACCTAAAACCTTAGCATTTCCCGGATTGACGTAGTTTCCTAAGGCGCCAGCAACTAAAACTCTGTCAAGCTCTTTTTCCATGACGTTTTTCCTCTTCATTAAAATTGAACATCCTGCGTATATGGCCGCCTTCGCCAGCTGTATTTCACGAATATCCTTCTGCGTTACTGTGATTTCCTTACCTGTAGCTGTTTCGTGCCCCCAAGCTATTACAAATTCTACTTCACCGTTGTTTTCTTTGAATCTTGGGGTCTCTATTTGCCGATTAAATCTTCCTTGGCTGTTTATTATTCCATGCTTAAACATTTCCGCTACAGCGTCAATCATTGCTGATCCGCATAATCCAGCAGGTTTCTCACTCCCTATGGTTTCATACTCAACATCAAAATTCGAATTTATGCTAACTCTTTCTATGGCGCCTGTAAAGGCTTTCATGCCATGTTTTATATGCATTCCTTCGAAGGCTGGTCCAGAAGCGCATGAGCATGAAAGTAAATCCTCAGAGTTTCCAACGAAAACTTCAGTGTTTGTTCCTATGTCAACCAGTAAGGACAGTTCATTCGACACGCATATTCCAGTGGCCAAAACGTCCGCAATGGCGTCGCCCCCGACAAACCCCGCAATAATCGGTGGAACAGTAACTATACCAAAAGGGTTTATATTTATATTCAGTTCCTTGGCTTTGACGTTTAAATGTCTTTTTATTGCTGGCACGTAAGGTGAAAGTGCAGTATACTTTGGTTGAATTGCTAGAAGAAAGTGATGCATAGCCGTGTTGCCAACCGCAACAACTTCATAAACCATGCTTTGATTAACTCTTGCGCTTTTGCATGTTTCATGTAGAACTTTGTTTATTCCATCAATTACAAGCCTCTGCAACATCTCAAGATTGGCGTTATTGGTGGCTGCAAATGTTATTCGCGTTATCACATCCTCTCCGTAGATAATTTGCGGGTTTTCAACGGATCCAATCGCAACAGTTTTGCCTGAAGTTAGGTCGACTAGATGACCAACTATTTTTGAGGTACCAATATCTATGGCAAAGCCGAACAAGTCAGAGGTCGTATCACCAGGCTCAACAGCAATAATCTTACGATTATTCCATATGGTTACCGTGATGTCCCAATTTGCATCTCGGAGGACAAAAGGCAGCTCCTTCAGAATTTCATAGTTAATTTCCAAGTCACCTGCTTTCTGAACTTTCTCTGATAAGACATCTAAAAGTCTTTCGAGGTCGGGCGTAATATCGTGTAATGTCGGTTTAGGCAGTAGCAGGTGAAACTTCTTTACTGAAGGGTTTAATTTCACTGTTCTTTCTAAGCCTAATACTTGAATCTTGGGGGATACCCGCCGGCTTTCCGACGGGATCTCCACTGCAACATTTCGGAGGATCTTGGTTTGGCAAGCCAGTCTGTAACCGTTGTCTATCTCTAAGTGGGATAAATGTTTCCGTTCAATCTCCGTTACACTACTTACGGCGTCAGAGTTTTTTACAATTACTTTACATTTTCCACAGCTACCTGTGCCGCCACATTCGGATCTAATGCTAACTCCCGCTTCCTCGGTTGCTCGTAAAATTGTGGTTCCAATAGGCGTTTCTATTTTTTTACCTTCAGGTTCAAAGGTTATTGATACGCCACTTATCATGTTATACCCATTTTTAAATTTCACTTTAATTGTCTCCTATAAAGCCAGCTATAAATTGCCTAAAGGGTGTCGTCGGCAGGAATGGCACTTGTCCAGTTCACCCATTCTTTCCGCAATTTTTATTCTACACTCGTTTTTAGAGACTTCCGTTTACATCTCTTCAATTTTTAGTAATTCTTGCTTTGCTGCATAAATGTTTTTTACTTTGTAGACAGACACCTAGTCCTCAACATACGACTTGATCCATCAATTTCATTTCTGGTTAAGCTTTCACATATTGTCTACCGCCTTCCAATTCGCTTCATACTACACCTATAAGGTGTAAAAAATTTTAATTTTACAAAGATAAGATTATAAAAATTGATTAAAAGCATAAATGACTTCTTGCAATAACCATGTAAGCTTTTGGCAAAAAATATTATGTCATACATTCCAAGAATCCATTGCATCAAAAACCAGATTCCAAGAAAAATGAAGGCCAGTATCGGCGCTCGACTTTCTTTCTAAAAGGCAAATTTCTACCTTAAACCAAAGTATTTTAACTGGAGAACGCTATAACTTACACGAATGTTGGAAGATCAGGAATGGCATTTGCGATTTGAGGAAGAATATTTTCGAAGTGTAAAATATTCTCAGAGGGGGGAACTTGTTAGACGGCATGTTCTTGAACTTATTAGGTGGGGTTCAAAGGTTTCACGTCAGAATCTTTTGAACGGGCTGGGTAAAACAGCTTTGGATATTGGGTGTGCCTATGGGTATTCCATCAACATTTTAGAGTCATTAGGTTACAAAACTTACGGAGCAGATATATCAAGGCATGCCATACGGAGAGCAAAGGCAAATTGCGTAAGTTGCACTGGAAACTTCATAGTCTGTGATGCACAGGCTGGGCTTCCATTTAAGGCGGCCTTCGATTTGATAACGTGCTTCGATGTTTTGGAACACCTTGAAAATCCCTTGAAGGCGATTGAGAACATGATTAGTTTGTGTAAGGGTGTCCTCCTTTGCACAACACCTAATAAAGCCGTGGAGAAACCGATTAGGAGCGTTATGAAAGATTGCGATAAAACGCATATTAGTGTTAAATTTCCATCAGAATGGGAAAAATGTTTGCGCGAGAAGTTTCCCGGCAATTTCATTAAAGTTGATACTTTTTATGACTTGACGTTAATGGTTGCAAACAAACTGCTACTCTTCAAGTCCGTTAAGATACCTTATTTTGGATTAACATCAAGGATATTGATTAGGGTATAATGCATATTTTTGAGTTTAACTGACAAACAAGTAATTCTGCAGATACGTTCATTGCAAAAGCTCTAAAGAACTTTGAGGATGCCTTTTCTAATAATACCAAAATAAAAGCGCAAGCCACCCATCAAATTCTAAACAAAACGCATACTAGCCGCTTCGCCAAATGTGCACGTGTAGTTAAAAGCCAAATAACATTCGTAGCAATAAAACGGTTGAAATGCCGATTATCACGGTTCCAGCTAGGTTTTTTGTCTTGTATGCAGCCAAAAATGCGACGATTCCAGCTATCAAATACTCGTTTTGAACAGATAATTCAAACACCTCGTTTGGCGCAAGCAAGCTGGGAACGATAAATGTTGTAAAAACTGCAATTGGAATATGCGCCAGCCGCTTATTCCAACTCTCTGAGATCTCGACTTTTTTGAGTATAACTGCTAAGGCAAACTTTGTAAAAAACGTTAAAGCCGCTATCTCCATAATCAATCCGATTATTTCCGTTTCCAAAATTCAAGTATTCCTCCAACAACTGTTCCGAGAACAGTGGCAAATGGAATATACCATTTTGTCGGCAAAAATAATAAACCTACAGTAGAGAAAACCGCGGTGGCAAGGCATACCGTGACGTGTTTCCAAGTTGTTATCATGGGCACGAGTAGAACAATAAAAGTTGCTGGGAGAGCAAAATCCAATCCCCAAGTTTGAGGGTTGCCCAAAAACGACCCCATTAACCCTCCAATCACGCTGAACAATGCCCATTCTATGTATAGCCCTAAACTGACTCCCAGCTGATAGTATTTGTCTGGGCCATTTTTTGAGAAATAGGCGGTGGTTAACGCGTATGATTCGTCGCACAGCAAGAAGGATAGAAGAATTTGCCATCTCGTTCCCCATTTGCGAGTGTATGACCCGATTGAGGCACCCATTAAGAAATATCTGGAGTTCACAATGAACGTTGTGAAGAGAATAATTATGAACGGGGTGCCGGTTATAAGCATCGAGATTGTCAAGAACTGGGCGGTTCCAGCAAACACTAAAAGAGACATTAGCGTTAAAGTGAAAATGGAGAGGCCGGCTTTTCTGGCTAGAATCCCATAGGCTATTCCAAAGGAAGCTATTCCCAAAGACAATGGTGCTGTGGCTTTGAATCCTTCCAAGAACTTGCTTGTTTTGCTCACATACGCAACTCCAGTTCCTTATTGCGGTTCCTTTGACTTCAGTTCCCAGCAATAATCTCCAGTTATATCTTAAAATAGATTACGAGGGCAGCCGCGATGGTTATTAGGAACGAGGGAATAAGGTACTTGTATATTTTTTCTATCGGAGACTTGAAATAATCTGCTGTGAACGCGAAGCAGAGGTGGGTTGGCGCAATAACATAACCCAAGAACGCGCCTATGTAAATCATCGCCGCTGCATTGGGCAATGAAATCATGTTTGGAGGTAAAAGTGGAGCGCTTATGGATATACCTGTTAAAGGCGAACCTGTCAAGAAACCCAACATTATTGGAACAACCACTACGATATATGTGATGTCAAGGCTGCCACTCGCTATAAGCTCTTGAAAGATATTGTTTATTCCAGACGCAATAATAGTATTTCTTAGTAGAAAGGCGCCGTAAGCCGCTAGTGTCACATCGTAAACAGCCCAATTTTTTAACGGTTCAGCAATGGCGTGAAGACTAGCCCTTGAAATGGCTATCAGAACAGCGATTCCCACTAATGTTGCTATAAGCACGGGTAGGTTCTGTTCAGGTAAGCCTACGTTAACTATTCCGAAAAAAACAACCACAAGTATTGTCGTTAGTATCGGTAGGAAGGATATTAGAAAACTTTTAAGATTTGAATTTAAGTTAGCGTCAACATCCGAGTTTTCTTTGCTTTGAACTTTTGAAACTCTCCAGAAGCTAAAAAAATACCCAACTGTCACCATCACAATAACCACGGGGATTTGGCGTAAAATAAGTATGTAAATCGGAACACGCAAAAAAGCGGATGCCACTATGGGCAGTTGGCTTACGGGATAAATTGGAAATATTGTGTGCCTAAACCATATATTTACATAAGATTTCTTATCTGGTTTAAGCTTTAACTTCTCCCCTTCAATATCCACGATGGGCGCGGACATTAACGCGCCGCCAGCGACCGGGAGAAACCCTATTATGGCTGGAAGCAAACTGAGAACTATTTTTGGGCTTTTCAATAATTTACTTAGGCTTGTGCTTAGGCGTTCAATGTACCCAGTTTCCTTGTATAGTTGGCTTAGAAACATTATAGCGAAGGTGGCAAGCACGATGGCGATTGTAAGTAGACTGACGGTTGTGTCGTAAATCACGGAGGGTATTTGCTGCCATTCTAGGGAAAGCAGCGCCAAAACCAAGGCTGTGGCGTTTAAAGTTATTCCCAGTTTCACCCGTTTATATAGCATCAAACCTAAAAGACAGAACGCGATTACGATTGCAGTTGACGGATCGAGGAGACCCAATCAGCAAGCTTTCCTTTTTTGATGTTTTATTGCCTAGAGGGAACCAAAGTATTTAGTTCAATTCGTAAATACTTTTCTCCTAAAATAATTGGAATTGCAAATTCAAACTTCAAAATAATGCTGAAAAGAAAGTCTTCATTTCAACCGATAGGATAAAGTTCCCATCATGGTTTTAAAAGAGAGATTTTGAAGACATTAAAAACGCGGTGTATTAATAACTTATTTACTGGTTCTTTCAGCTGGAACATGCATGGAGTTTTTCTCCACCAAGCTTAAAGGCAAAAACAATATGCATGTGCAAACTATAAAACCTCAAACCCGTGGAAACCTCCGCTCGGGCATTACACATTACGAAGCGTTTGAAGACTTAAAAGAGTGCTTGGCAAACCTTTAAACGCAACGCTTTTTAGGAAAAAAAGACAAGCACAAAATGGTGGAGTTAATATCACAGCGGTCGTAGTCTAGCCTGGTCTAGGACATCAGCCTGCCACGCTGACGACCCGGGTTCAAATCCCGGCGACCGCACCATCACTAGCATAAATCATCAGCACCTACTTACGTTTCCTAAACAGCTTAACGCCGTCGATTTCGCATACATATTCAAAGCCTGCTTCGATTAGCTCAGCCGTTTGCTCAACGGTTTTTGGCAACCTTGCAGACATACTCGTCTTCGGCGTCACAATTAATCAGCTGAGTGTAAACAAGCGTGTTCTTGATGTTTCTATGCCCAGCCCTCAATTAAGAAGCCCGTTATATGGTCAACTAAAACCATTATTGTTGTCCCAAAAGTATGAACTCTAAGCGAGGTTTTTCTTCAATCCTATTACGCGTGCATACCGGTATTTCTTGTTTTGCAAATTATAATCGAATTGTGCACAAATATTTATATAAGAATCGTGGAAAACCTTTTTCGCACGAGATTGGTAGTTGATAGTAATGGCAAAAGAGATCGCTGTTATTGAAAGAATACCTAGGCCAAAGTATAAGTTAGAGGTTAAGCCTGAGTTGTGTACAGGATGTGAGAGATGCGTACTTATCTGTTCATTGTCTCACTATGGTGTATTCAGCCCATCGCTGGCTAGTATACGTATAGTTAAGAAGGAATTTGTTTTAGAATCCTCTGTGGAAGTTTGTAGACAGTGCCTTGCTCCTGATTGCATGGTCGTATGCCCAATTGGATCCATATATGCCGACCCAAAAACAGGTGCGAGAATAGTCGACAAAGACAAGTGCACAGGTTGCAAGTTGTGTGTGGACGCATGTCCATTCGGAGTGATGTTCTTCAATGAAGAGAAGAAGAAGGCGTTTAATTGCGACCTATGCGGAGGAGACCCGCAATGCGTAAAATATTGCCCGACGAGGTCGATAGAATATGTCAAAGTCGGTGGACGGTGAGACAACATGTTGTATGGTTGGGTTGGAAAAATACTTTGGGTGGACTTGACAAATAGGAGAATAACCACAGAAGACACGACGAAATACGTGCCAAAATTCATTGGAGGGCAAGGTTTAAACGCAAAGATTTTCTGGGACCTAGGATGTCCGAAGGTAAATGCCTTTGATCCCGCCAACCCGCTCATAATTTCAACAGGTCCGCTAACGGGCACTCTCGCACCCGGTACCGGAAGAGCGGAAATTTGCAGTATATCGCCTTTCACCCATCCAAAGGAACTTTATACGTACTCCAGTTTCGGAGGAACATGGCCTGGGGCATTCAAGTATACCGGACATGACGCAATGGTTATCCTTGGAAAAGCGGACAAGCCTGTCTATTTATCAATACACGATGATGACGTGGAGATTAAGGATGCGAGCGACTTATGGGGCTTGGATACGTTTGAGACGCAGAAAGTTATAAGTGAGCTTGAGCCGGGCGCCTCAGTGGCTTGTATTGGACCAGCTGGAGAAAATTTGTCTCGGACCGCGATTATTTTGACTGAGACTTCACACGCCTCTGGTGGGGCAGGATTCGGTGCCGTTATGGGCTCAAAGAATCTAAAAGCCATTGCTGTCAGAGGAACAGGTTGTATTAATGTAGCAAGACCTGATGAATTATTAAAGCTAGTTAAGTATATCGATGAAGAAGTGGGTTATGGAATGTTTGCTACGCTGGCTTCAAAAGGAGATGGTCTCCTATATTTTGAAGCTGGCAAGAGGACGGGCGATAAGCTAAAGAAATACTGGAAGAAACCAAACGGATGCTTCGGATGCCCACTATGCTGTGAAGCGGTTATCGATGTTCCAGGAATTGGAAGAGGGGCTGCTATGTGTTCAGACTGGGCTTATGCCGAATGTGGATCTAGAGGACCCGGGGAGCCTGGAGACACGTCGTACTATCTGGGAGAAGATAAGCCTACAGCTCCCGCCGTCACAGAGAAGCCAACATGGGAAGCAGCCATACTTAGCCAGAAGCTCGGCATAAATAACTTTGATATACTTTGGGGCCTTACAGGCTGGATATGGCACTGTTATAAAAAAGGAATTTTAACGGAAAAAGATACGGGTCTACCCACCCCTGAATGGTTAGGAGGCAAAGCCACAGATCATGAATTTTTGACAGCGTTGTTTTACGGGGTTGCTTACAAGAAAAGTCCCTTCGCTGACGGGGTTGCAAGGGCAGCTGAACAATTCGGAAAAGAATCATGGGAGGTACTTAAGGAACTCTATGGAGCTAGAGGTTACGTTAGTCATTGGATGGACGCTGTACCCGGTGTGCTCCATTGGATGTTTGAAACGAGAGATCCATTTGATTCGTGTCACGACTATTCTCAGATAATTGGGCGTCCTGAGATATCTAAATATGCATTTGGCACCGAGAAACCAGCTCACTCCCTCCTCAAGGACCCGGCTAATACCGTCTATGAAGATTCGGAGATCGCAGTCATAATAACTCAACACCGCCAGCGCATAAAGAACTCCCTACCCCTGTGTGATTATGCTTTTCCTATCCTTTACTCTGTAAAGAGAGACGGTGTAGGAGACGCTTCTTTAGAAAGCAAGTTATATTCAGCCGTTACAGGGATAGACATAACTGAGAAAGAGCTGTTGTCAGCTGGCGAGATGATCTACAACTTGGAGAGGGCGATACAAATAAAAAGAGAAAACAGAACAAGAGAGGATGACGCTATATACGACTACAAGTTTAAGCACAGATATTGGGGAGAAGAAAGTTGGCATTTAGGAAATCATTGGTATGGACCGATAGATAAAGAAAAGCTCGAAGCACTAAAAGATAAGTACTACGAGCGAAGGGGTTGGAATAAGGATACTGGCTGGCCCACAAGAGCTAAATTAGAAGAGCTTGGGTTAAAAGATGTGGCAGATGAACTCGATTTTTGTTAACGCTTTTCTGATTCCCGTTTCCGTATCTTTAGGAGTTTTGTGCATGCAATCTCGCCATCCACATTGACTGGTGAGCCGCCGCATTCTAGGCACATGCCCAACGCCAACACAACTCCTCAAACTGTTCAGAAGAAAGCCTGCTCCGCAGAAAATCAGCGCCAATCAGCAGCATACATACTCCAACGGAAAAATATACCCCCGTCAAACCCGAAAAAGAAAAGAGGAAATTTTGCGGAATATATCTCCATCCGTTGTTGTTACGGTTTAAATTCCGGCGGACGCATCACTTTTGGCGCATAACTCTTCTGTTGTATTAGACAACTCCTGCCGTGATGCTTGCAACCGCTAAAACCGCAAGTATAAATATGGCTTTTTATTTACAAAAAGGGATTACATGAATGCTGAGGTGGTTGGAAGATGGAAGAGATATTGAATTTAACTCTTGAGTTAATCGAAGCCAGCCAAGCCCACGAATACTATCGCGATGTTGAATGTATAAATCTCATAGCGAGTGAGGGCATCAAATCGCCAGCAGTTAAAGAAATGCTTAGGCTTTGCATGGATTTGGAAAGCCGTTATGCCGAAGGAGAAAATGACCTTCAAGGTCATGTTAAAGTGCGTTACTATCAAGGTCAAAAGTACATAACAAAAATTGAGAATTGCGCGGCGGACATAATCAAAAACTTGTTTAAGTGCAGTTGGACTGACATCCGTTTGGTTTCAGGCACACACGCGAACTTGGCTACTTTTAAAGGGCTTTCTTTGGCGACTAAAAACAGGAAGATGGTTGCGACACCGTTAAGCTGCGGCGCCCACATATCTCATGATTATACTGGTTTGGCGGGCAGAGTTTTAGGCTTAGAAATAATAGACCACGCCTACGATGCGAAAGAGATGACGATAGATGTGAATAAATCTGCGCAAATAATAAGGGCAGCCAAACCTGGGATAGTTACTTTTGGCGGAAGCCTTTTTCTCTTCCCCCACCCGATCAAGGAATTAAGAAGTGTAGCCGAAGAAGTTGGTGCCTACATAGTTTATGACGCAGCCCATGTTCTAGGGCTCATAGCTGGCGGAATCTTTCAAGACCCCCTCAGAGAAGGCGCAGATTTCGTTACAGCCTCAACACACAAAACGTTTCCTGGTCCACAAGGTGGCCTTATACTTGCGGAGGCTAAAAACGGTAGAATGGAAGACGCTATAAAATGGGTTCAGCACGCTGTATTTCCGTTAAGCACTTCCAATACACATTTAGCCAGACTGCCAGCCCTTGGAGTTGCAGCTCTTGAACTGAAACTTTTCGGCGCAGAACTAGCAAAACAAACTGTTCGAAATGCTCAAGTTGCTGGTCAATACCTTTACGAACATGGCGTTAAAGTTCTCGGCGAACACAAAGGCTTTACAATGTCCCATCAACTAGCCGTAGATGTCCGCGAGTACGGAGGCGGGAAAAAGGTTGCTCAGGACTTGGAGGAAGCAAACATAATTTTGAACAGGAACCTCTTGCCTTACGACGATCAGAACAACCGCGGCAACCCATCGGGCATTAGGATAGGTTTTCAAGATGTGACAAGAAGAGGTTTCAAAGAAGGCGATATTAAATATCTATGTGATTTAATGTTGAAAGTTATTAAAGGGACGCGTAAACCACAGGAAGTTAAAGAAGAGGTAATAGCCTTCAAAAAACAGTTTAACAAAATAGAGTACGGCTTTAACAGCCTTGAAGAAGCGGTGAAGCTTTTAAAAAATAGTATTGGAAGATGACTGCTATTTCATGTACTTTTCCAGAGCTGTCTTCGCATCTAAACCTTCATGAACAATGCCGCATAACACTTTAACCATTTTTGTTGGGTTTTCATGTTGAAAGACATTTCTTCCAGCAGCCACTCCAGCCCCACCAGCCCGTATTGAACTGTAAACCATTTGGCAGAATTCTTCATCCGTGTTTGTTTTGGGTCCTCCAGCCATAACAACTGGCACAAAGCATCCTCTGACAACTTCTCTGAACGTGTCTTCGCTTCCAGTGTAGTTGGTCTTAATGATGTCTGCTCCAAGCTCCGCTCCGATGCGAGCAGCGTGTTTAACCACATCCACATCGTATTGGTTCTTGATTTTTTCTCCTCGCGGGTACATCATTGCTAAGAGGGGTATACCCCAATCCTCACATACTTTTGCTGTTTTACCCAGAAACTTCAGTTGCTTGTCTTCTGTTTTGGATCCTACATTTATGTGAATGGAAACGGCGTCAGCGCCCAGTTTTATAGCTTCTATAACATCCGCCACCTGCACTTTAGCGTCTGGATCTGGTCCAAGCGCCGTGCTTCCTGAAAGATGCAGTATTAGCCCTATATCCCTACCGTAGCCTCTGTATCCTGCTTTTATTATTCCTTTATGCAGCAGAACGGCGTTTGCGCCCCCCTCGGCAACTTGGTTGACGATGGTTTTCATGTCGTAAAGCCCTTTGATTGGACCAACTGTTATTCCATGATCCATTGGGATTATGACTGTTCTTCTAGTGTTCCGATTCATTATGCGGTCAATTCGAATCCTCTTTCCAAGCTCGGTCATTACACATTCCTCAATTACTCATTATTCTGTAGCAGATGTAAAATTAAACATTACTCTTCCTCCACTCGTTGTTGATAAAAAATAGAAAACAAATAAAAATGTTTTAGGCAGATGTGAAGGTTTTGTAGAGTGCACAAATGTCTTTCACGATGATGTCTGGCTTCTGGTGTCTTTCTCGGAGGTTTTCAAGCGAGTAAAACTGTGAAGGAACAAAAACTGTTTTCATGCCTACAGCCTTCGCTCCTTCAATGTCTTCTTGGGGGCTGTCTCCAACGTAAACTGTTTCTTCAGCCTTTGTTCCAAGTCTTTTAAGGGCTTCTTCGAAAATTTTTGCGTGAGGCTTGCGCCATCCCACAGCCTCCGAAACCAATATGACATTGAAAAAGCGGTTTATACTTAGTTTCCTGAGGGCGGCGTAAATTAGCGGCGTGTAAGTGAAGTTTGAAACTAAACCCAGCTTATAGTGTGTTGAAAGCTGCTTTAGCATGGGCTTCACGCATGGTCGCAATTCTAAAGACTTTAGGTAATCTTCAAAGAACACATTTACAGCCATTTTTATCCTTGAGTCCTCCGGGCTCGTTTTGAACTCTAAAGCGTTTAGGGCTTCGGAAATCCAGATGGCGTTTGTCACTTCCACAAGCTCTTGGTATCTTATAGCCCTGTACTTCTCATGGGCTTCGCTGTAAGCCTTCAAAAATTTTTCGACGCTAACTTTGAAGCCTGCATCTACAATAGCGTTGTATAGCTTCATTTTTGAGGCTTCTAAACTGTAGCCTTTAACGTTGGTTAATGTGCCTATGAAATCGAAAATTACTGCCTTTATGTTGGGCTGCAATACGGCTTTCTTCCCCTCTTTTTGATTTATTTCCAATTCGTTTTTGCAATGTTTATTTTCAGATAATAAGATTTACGTGTACATTTATCAGTTTAAAACGTGTTAAGCTTTAATGTCATTTAGAGACTATTTGCACGAAAAAGCGGAAGAGTCAAGGCCTAATGAAACTTCAGCGTATTTGATGTTTTAGCAGGCGCGGTTTTCTTTGTCGGCGGAATACTTGAAACCTTAGGCCTAACTTTAACTTTAATAAACTCCCAGAGTTTTAATGGTCTAGAAGGGTATTTTCAGAGCTTGCTCTAGCCTCCTCAAAATTTTTGGGTGTAGCTTTCCCGACCTTTTTCCGCTGACTCGTTCTGGCACGTGAAGGCACGTTGTAAATGCCGCATCTTCGTCTTTCCTTGCCTTGTTTTCATGATTTTCGATGATTTTAGTAAATTCATCCCTAGACTTGATAGCCGCCGTAGCTTGTTACGAGGAAGATGAAGTACATGAATAAGAATATTGTCCCCTCCCTCCAACTTATTCTTTCGCTTGACAGAAAGTACCATAGCAGAATATTTGTTATAAGCGAGAACATTATGAGGTGGGAGAAAGCAGCCATATTAATAGCTAGTGTCGAACCTATTAATGCAACACCTAAAATGCATGTTATGTTTATGAAGCAGCTTCCAATGATGTTGCCTAGGGCAAGGTCCATATGGCCCTTCTGGACAGAGTCTATGCTTGTTGCCAATTCTGGTAGGCTTGTTCCAAAAGCGACAATTGTGGCGCCTATAACTACCGATGGAATTCCCAAACCTTCCGCTATGAATGAGGCTGAATCCACAATAAAATATGAGCTAACAACAACTAAAGAAGCGCCTAAAACTGTGAGGAATGTGTATTGACCCAGTTTTTTCCGTTCCTCTCCTAAGGAACCTTCTTCCCTAATTTTTTTCACTTTTGAAAGCTGGTAAATGTAGAAAACAAAAAATGCTAACAGAATTATGCCGATGAATCTGCTTGCATACCCTATGTAAAGGAGGGCTAAAGGAATAACAGACGCCACAAAAAGACCAAAATACAATGTTCCTATCTCCTCTTTCGCCATGGCAGGTAGAAGCTTCACGCTTTCAGAGCTTTTTAGGGTTATAAGGAGGAAGCATACGCCTAGTATTAGGCAGATGTTTACAATGTTTGAGCCTAAAACGTTTCCGATGGCAACACCTATGCTTTCTTCTCCTATGGCGGCGAAGATGGAGACACATAGTTCTGGCAGCGATGTGGAAAAAGCAACTAAGATGAATCCGACAGTTGTTTTTCCAACTCCCGTTATGTCTGCAACTTTAACGGAGTTTGTTATTGTCCAGTCGCTTGCCTTGTCGAGAACAATCAGGGAAGCTAAAAGGACAAGTGCATTGCCAAGTAATCCCCACTCCTCGAACAAAGCATGCCGCCTCCGTTTTGCTTAATCCAATTAACAGAATGTTAAAAGCGTTTTCCCAGGCTTTACAAGATAGAAAAATAGAAATTATTAACCGCCATAGCCATACACATGGCGCAATACCGAATAATCTTCTTAGGAACGGGCGGCGGAAGATTCGCAACAATCACGCAGAAGCGGCGCACCGCTGGAATACGCATAATAAGCGAAAACCTAAACCTTCATTTAGACCCGGGACCAGGAGCTTTGGTGTATTCTGTTGAGTTGGGTTTGGATCCGCAGAAGCTTGACGCTGTTTTCGTCTCTCATTCACATCCAGACCACTACACTGACGCAGAAGTGCTGATTGAAGCGATGACCCGTGGCACGACAAAAAAGCGCGGTTTGCTTGCTGCAGCCAAAAGCGTTCTAAACGGAAGCCAAGTCTGCGAAGCCTCTATCTCTAAGTATCATCAGCAGATGCCCGAAAAAGTAATCGAAGCAGTGCCGAACATGAAATTTCAGGTAGGCGATGTCCAAGTTACAGTGACAGAAGCGAGACACACAGACCCAGACGCTGTGGGCTTCAGATTTGAAACCAAAGAGTTCGGCGACTTCGCCTACACAAGCGACACAGAATACTTTGAGGAAATAGCAAAATACTACAAAGGCGTGAGGCTTCTAATGCTTTGTGTAATGCGTCCAGCTGGAAAACCTTGGAAAGGTCACATGACGACGAACGACGCCATAAGGATAGTTGAGGAAGCCAGCCCCGAAAAAGCGGTTTTGACACATCTTGGAATGCAGATGATATTTCAAGGACCAGCCAAAGAAGCAAAGTTAATAGAGGAGAAAACCGGCGTTCCGACAATTGCGGCTGTTGACGGAATGCAAATCAACTTTGGGGAAACCATAAGTGTGCAAGTGAGAGTTGTGAAAAGCCAAGAGGGGTTGAACAAATTCTTTTAAATGTTAACAGCCAACAATAGGTTGCAGTTAAGGAGAAAATTTCATGAAGATTGTAATTCGGATAGGCGGTTCAGTTATCGCCTCACCAGTTAATCCCAAACTGATAGGCGATTACGTGGAAATATTGAAGAGGCTGAAAGGTGAAGGACACGATGTGGCTGTGGTTGTCGGGGGCGGAGCCTTAGCAAGAGAATTTATTGAAACCGCGAAAAATTTGGGGCTTGAAGAAAAAGATCAAGATGATGTGGCCATTTCTGTTTCCAGAATCTTCGCTCAACTATTCACGAAAAAGCTTGGAAAACTTGGCTGCGGAAAAGTGCTTTTGACTGTTGAGGAAGCCGCTGAATGTTTGAGTGAGGAAAAAATTGCGGTTTTAGGCGGCTTAAAGCCCGGCATGACAACGGACTCCGTAGCCGCCTTAGTTGCTGAAAAGATAGGTGCGGATGTGTTGATTAAGGCAACAGACCAAGAAGGCATTTACACCAAAGACCCGCGAAAACATGCAGATGCTGTTAAGCTTGACCGTTTAAGTTTTGATGATTTATCAAAGGTTTTAGCTGAAGACAAACATAAGGCTGGGATTCATCAGATTCTCGACCCGAAGGCTGTTAAGATTTTAAGGGGTACACGTGTGAAGGTTTTTGTTCTTAATGGATACAAGCCCGAAAATCTTTTACGAGTGGTTAAAGGGGAAAGGGTTGGAACGTTAATCGAGTGATATTTTGGTTGAGTTGCGTAATCTTTAAATATCACATTTGATATCAATGTCGATATCAATGGTGACAAGATGTTTCCACCTCCACTTCCCCCTCCCCCATTCAGGCATTGGATTAGGCATATGGCAGCTGTTCCAAAAGGTTTCCTCCGCTACCAAGTGCTCGAACTGTTAAATGAAAAACCCCATTCTGGCTCGGAAATAATAAGCGAAATAGAAAAGCGGACAAATGGACTTTGGAAACCCAGTCCCGGGTCAGTCTATCCGCTTTTGGCGTGGCTACAAGATAATGGTTACATTAAAGAAGTTCCGACAGAGGAAAGTGGAATAAAACGTTACACCCTCACGGATAAGGGGAAAAAGCTTCTTGAAGAACAAAGAAAAATTAGAGAACAATACAAGGACAAAGCTAAGTTTCTAGCTCCGCCATTTTTTGGTGTTATGTGGTGCGGTCTACCAGCGGAGAAAGCCGCTGAGCTACGCGAATCTTCCCGTAGGCTTCTTAGAGCCTTTGCCAGCATAGGCGTTAATGTTGGAGAGAAGTTTTCGGAACAAGTTTTTGAGGAAACCATAAAAGTTTTGAATAAGGCTGCAGAAGAGCTTGAAAAAATAGACAAGAAGCTGAGGGCTGAACGGAATGAGTGATGACGTAATTACTGCTGAAGGATTAACGAAAGTTTTCAACAAAAACCTCGTAGCTGTTGACCACGTGAACTTCAGTGTCAAAGACGGCGAAGTCTACGGTTTTCTAGGTCCAAACGGCGCTGGAAAAACCACAACAATCAACATGCTAATAACCGTTTTGAAACCCACTAAAGGCAAAGCTTCAGTTTTAGGCTTCGATGTTGTGAAACAGGCAAACATGGTTAGAAAAGTCATAGGCGTAGTGCCCCAAGAATACACGGCGGACGAGGACTTAACGGGATATGAGAACATAATTTTATGCGCAGACCTATATGGAATTCCGCGCGAAATTTCCAAGAAACGCGCTCTCGAGCTTCTTGAACTTGTGGAACTAACCCAGTTCAAAGACAAGAAAGTGGAAACATACTCTGGTGGAATGCGGCGCAGGCTTGAACTTGCATGTGGGCTAATTAATAGGCCGAAAGTGCTCTTTTTGGATGAGCCAACGCTTGGTTTAGATGTTCAGACTAGGGCTGCAACGTGGGATTATATTAGGCGTTTAAAGAAGGAGTTTGGCATGACGCTTTTTATGACTACGCATTATTTGGAGGAGGCAGACGCCCTCTGCGACCGCATAGCCATAATAGACCACGGAAAAATTGTTGTGACTGGTTCTCCAAGCGAGCTTAAAGACAGCCTCGGCGGCGATGTCATAACAATATCGATTAAGGAGAATGCGGACGTAAGCGAACTAATACGCAGCGTTGAGCACGTGAAGGATGTTAAAAACGAGAACGGCTCTTATAGGATTAAGGCTGAACACGGCGAAGTAACAGCCCCCCTAATAATCGAAGCCCTTCGGAAAAAGGGCTATACTGTAACGAGGCTTTCGCTCACAGAACCCACTTTAAACGAGGTTTATTTGGAATATACGGGCAAGTCTATGCGTGACATGGAAGAGTCTGCTGAAGCCTTTAGAGCGCAAAGACTAACTCTAATGAGGGCGAGATCACGATGAACAAATTAAATGCGCATCATCCGAATAAGTTTCATGGCTTATGGGCTTTAACCAACCGCGAACTCAAAAAATGGCTAAAAGAACCCATCCTCCTAATAATGGCTGTTCTTCAACCAGTAATTTGGATGGGACTTTTCGGAAAGGCCATGAACTTGGGCGGAATTTTCTCAGCAAGCAACATACAGATGCCCCCAGTATTTCCGCTTGACGGAGGCCTCCTAATTCCTCCTCAACAAGGAACAATATACGTTAACGGCACAGCATTTTCGCAGTTGTTCGCTAATCTTGGTCCAAGCGTAATGCAAAACGTGTTCGGAGTTGAGGATTACTTTAGTTACATGTCTGTTGGCATGATATCCTTCATCGTTATGTTCACAACGATGTTTAGCGGTATGTCAATAGTTTGGGATAGGCGATTAGGCTTTTTAAACAAAGTGCTTAGCACACCAGTTTCCAGAGCCGCAATAATATTTTCAAAGGTTTTGAATGCGGCTTTGAGAGCTATGTTCCAAGCAACAATAATTTTGGCGCTTGCGGTGGTCTTCGGCTTGAAAGTCAGTTCAACTTTCTCTCCGATTAACATACTTGGCGTTTACGCTGCAATATTTCTACTCTGCATAGGACTTTCTTCGATTTTTCTGGCGCTTGCTTTGAGGTCAACGAGAATTGAGACGCAGATGGCAATTGTAAACCTAATTAATTTGCCGTTAATGTTTGCGAGTAACACCTTCTTTCCAATTTCAATGATGCCCGAGTGGATACAGGCAATAGCCCGCGTTAACCCAATAAGCTACTTAACAGACGCCGTAAGACAACTGACCATATTACCGATGAATACCTCAACATTAATGCTTGACTTTGCAGTTCTCGGTGCATTTGCAACGGTGTTCTCAGCCATAGGCATAGTGTTGTCGTGGAGATATCTCACCAAGTAAAACCGCAGCACGGAAATAAGAGGGAAGCCGCAACATGACGAAAATTGTTGAAGCCGTAAACCTTAGAAAAACATACATGCTTGGAAAAGTGCCAGTTGAAGCTCTGCGAGGCGTAAACCTCAAAGTTGAAAAGGGCGAGTTCCTAGCAGTTTTGGGTCCGTCTGGAAGCGGAAAATCCACGCTGTTAAATTTGATCGGCGCATTAGACAAGCCGACTGAGGGCAAGGTCTTCATAGAAGGTGTTGACATTTCAACATTGAACGATAACCAGCTTGCAGATTTAAGAAGGAGAATAGGCTTCGTTTTCCAGTTCTTCAACCTTATCCCAAGGCTTACAGCTAAACAAAATGTTGAGCTGTCCATGGCGATTGCCGGTTTAAGCAAGGACCAAAGGAGAAAACGCGCCGAAGAACTTCTTGAAATTGTAGGCTTAAAAGAGCGAATGAACCACAAGCCGACAGAACTCAGCGGCGGCGAACAACAACGCGTGGCAATCGCACGAGCCCTAGCCAATAATCCAGCTTTCCTCTTAATGGACGAGCCCACGGGAAATATTGACTCCAAAACTGCAAACGAAATAATTGGTTTGGTTAAAAGGTTGAATGAGGAAAAGAACGTGACAATAATAATGGTTACTCATGACCAGCGTCTCGCCAAAGAGGCAGCAAGAATTGTGCGAATGCTTGACGGCGCGATTGTTGAAGATGTGGTGAACTAGATGAATGTTGTTGATGTCTTATCCTACGCTTTCGGCGCCATAAAACTTCGTAAACTTCGCGCTGCCCTCACAACTCTCGGCGTGGTTATCGGCATAGCCGCCATTGTCGCGCTTCTCTCCTTCAGCCAAGGCTTCCAAAACACCATAACCGCCCAGCTACAAAAGGGCTTTGCAACAAACACGCTCATAGTCTCACCGAGAGAAGCACTAGGCGGCGGTGCAGAATCAACCTTGCTTATTTCAGACACAAACATAATTGATCATATAGAAAAATGTGACGGCATCAGTGGCGATAATGCAAAAAACATGCTTCGTCAACATAAGCAACACAATCGTAACGATCAACGTGATAGGTGTAAACTTCGAAAAATACAAGAGCATTTACGAAAACCCACAAAACAATTCCATAGTTATTGGCGCAAGAATACATAACCCTTGGCAAAACGGAACAATATTCGCCGACGTAAACGACACCGTGGAAATCACGTGGATGAAACGAAGCGATGGACTTTTCCAAAACAAAACCTACAATGGACAAATAATTGCTGTCCTCAACGAGATAGGCGGCTTCAACATAGGCGGCCCATCAGACATCGGCATCTACATTCCGATTGCGCAGGCTCAAGAGTTTTTTGAAACAAACGAATGCAACATGATAATCGTTTTGTTGAAAGATGATAAAGAGGCAACAATTGAAGGAGTTTCGGATGCGATAAAGGAAGCTTTCAACAATCAGGTTTCGGTTACTTCTGCCAAGGGGGTTCTTAACATAATCTCAGCAATATTCTCTAACGTGGAGTTCTTTTTGGCTGGGATTGCTGGAATTTCGCTTTTGGTTGCTGGAGTTGGCATAATGAATATTATGATTGTTTCTTTAATGGAGAGAACCCGTGAAATAGGCATCCTTAAGGCACTTGGCATGAAAAACCGAACGGTGCTCACAATTTTCTTAAGCGAAGCAATAATAATAGGGTTTATGGGCGCTGTGATAGGAATAGTTTCTGGCTGGGGATTAGCAAACATAGTTGCAATGTTAGGAATTTTCGGCGGCGGAAGAATTCAGGGCATAAACCAAAATGCAGTGGCAACCCAAATATCAATAACACCCGTCTTAACGCCCACAGTTCTAATAGGCGCATTAGCCTTCGGAATAATAGTAAGCGTAGTCTTCGGGCTTTACCCAGCTTGGCGAGCTTCAAAGCTTAAGCCCGTAGAAGCTTTAAGATACGAGTAAACAAATATTATAGAGGCATTCCAATTGGTCAAAAGGCTTTACCCAAACCAGCCGGTTGTCGGCGTAGGCGCCGTCGTAATCCACGACGGCAAAATTCTATTGGAAAAAAGGAAAGGTGAGCCTGGAAGAGGTAAATGGAGCATTCCAGGAGGCTTGGTGGAATTGGGCGAAAGCGTTGAGTATGCAGTTGTTAGAGAAGTTAAGGAGGAGACCGGGCTCGAAGTTGAAAGTCCAGAGCTTATTGATGTTATTGACAACATTGTTAGAGACGATAACGGCGAAATAAAATATCATTTTATCATACTTGATTATTTTGTGAAGCTTAAGGGAGGAGAACTCAACGCTGCCGACGACGCTGAAGAATTAAGATGGGTGCCTTTGGCTGAAGCCGAAAAATACGACATAACAAAAACCCTGAGAGAATTCTTGAAAAGGAACGGAGAAAAACTTCAAAAGCTTAACTCTCGCCATTAGTTTGCTTCTTTAAAGAAAAGCCTTGTTTCTCCCATTGCTTCGACGTCTAAAGCCTTAACCTTCACAACCATTGGAAAGTCCTTAACAACTTTTCCAAGCACTAGGCAGTGGTGCGGCGGCAGTTCCCTGGCTATGGATTTCACCGTTTCCGCGTCAACACGTGCCGCCCGTGAAACTGCTTCCAAATCATGCTCGTTTGTGAAATTGAAAAGGAAAATGTTGTCTGCTTGGCGGTATATATTTTCGCGTATAGTGTCTGGCTGATTCGTTATAAAAGTTGTGAATATGCCGAAGTGGCGCATGCGGGTTACGATGTCATCCCAATAAGTTTCACGCAAATACAAGTGCGCTTCTTCAGCGAAGAGGAAAACTGCCTTCAGCCTCCAGTTTGTCAGCAACTCTACAAGTTTTCCAAGAACGTATTCCACAACTATTTGACGGTCAATTGAAGAAGTGTTTCTCAAATTTATTATTATTGCTCCACCTTGTTCTTTGGCTTTGAAAAGGCATTCTTCCAAAAGCATTGTTGAGGCGTTTTCATCCGTAAAAAATCCTGAATTTACAAGTGCATGATACCGCGAGAAAAGCGCATCGCGGACATGCTGGTTGCAGTGCCAATTACGTATGGCTTCTCCCAACTCGTGAAGGCTAAGCATGTCTCTTTCTTTTAGCGACTGCCAAATGCGCCTAAACTCGCGGGCGGATGTTCCAGGCAAATGGAGCGCGTGGATTAAAATACCCAACAATACGTGGAGGTTTAAGTGTTTGAATGCTACCTTAAAGTTTTGAGCTGGCGTCAAAACGTGAATCTTGTCGTAGTAGGCGTTTCTTTTCCCGTCTGCTGTCATTCCAAGCCTCAAATATTCACCGTTCAAGTCGAAGACGACAACGGTGGCTTTGTATCCAACAAGGTTCAGCATCAAAAGTTTGGATAGGTGCGACTTGCCAGTTTCCTTCT
>JAVZLH010000011.1:0-34747 GCA_038883855.1 Bathyarchaeia archaeon | reverse complement strand
CTTCAACTTCTGCCATGTTCAGAGTTGGGTTGGCAACGATTAGCGTAACGTTAAGGACTGTTGGCGGAAAGTAGTTGCGGGTAATATTCTGTTCTAAAGGTGATTCCCAGAGAATAATGTCTGGAGGATGCGCCTGCAGAAACAATTCTAAAACAGTCAAATTTTGGATGGAATCCCATATTCGATAATCTTCTAAGTTGGGATAGGTTTCATTAACCCAGTTTAACGTCCAATTTATCAATTCAAACGCGCTTACGCCAAGAATGTAAAGCTTCACGGTGCAGTTCGAGTTCACTGTAATTTGCCAGTTTGAGGTGTGTAAACTTGGGAGTGCATGATTTGATATTTCTCAGGTGATATCCACCCTGTTTGTGATGTTGTATATCTGATTGCTGGGGGAATGAGGGAAACAAGGGCTAAAGCCAACCCAACTGTCAGAAAAACTGTGCCTATTCTTCCGATGAGGGTTGTCCACATTGTATTTCAAGCCTCCTTTCAAAATATACGTATGCTAAAACGAAAATAATCGCAACAATCAAGTATCCAGCTCCTAAGTACAGGAGAACCTCAGTGAAAGTCGGCTTCCAAATTTCTCTTGTAAATGGGAATACCATCTCGGGCATGTAGTACATTTGCAGGGCTATGCTGGGGCTTATTACAGCGTAAATTCTTAAGGGTAAGTCTACACCTGTTGCATAGGCAATGAAAAGCACCATTGACGAAACTATTCCCAAAGCGAAATAGAAGACAATTCCGACGACTATGGCTAACCCACCCTCTTTAATAATAAAGCCAAAAGAAGCACAATTCCAGATAGAAAAAGTGCTTGGCAAACTTGACATGCATAAACTAATAAAACCGTGTTTGCATTGGTGGCTATGGCTTCTGGAGCTAAAAGGAAAAGAGCAAAAATCTGAATTCCTAAGAACATTAGCAATGATATTCCTAGTGCTGAAAGAAGTTTTGCTGTGAGAATTTTCCACCTTCTTAATGGATATGAAAGCAAAGTTTGGATTACTCCCTTTTCCAAATCGTTTCCCAAACCATAGGCTACATTCTTGAAAACGAGAATAACAAAGATGAAAAGTGGAAGTCCTGATAAGAGGGTAATTAAGTTATAAACATAGATTTCTCCACTTTGAGGAAATCCTGTTATATCGCTGGCGATTGCAAAGGTTCCTAAAGCGTAAAGGAAAGCGAAAATTTCCAATATTGGAAATCTGTAGTCTTCGTTAAGGGCGGAAGCGAAAACTTCAAGGAACGGTCTTCCTTTCCCCACTTATGAGCCTCCTTCTGAACTGGATTTAACGGCAAGCCTAAAAAGCTCTTCAAGGGACGCTGTTCCACTTTCTATTCCGAAAATTTTTGCTTTGGCTTGCTTTGCGAGTTTCGGAACATCTTCATAAAGCCTTTCATCTTTTCCGCTGACTACGCCTACTGTTATTCCTCTGCTGTCCACCCCTACCCTGTTAACGTAATCAAGTTTCCTTATTAATTCTGCAAGAGGCATTGGATTGTCCGTGGATATCTTGTGGTTTTAGCTCCAAGCTTATCTGAAAGTTCCGCCAAACTACCCGAAGCCCAAACCTTCCCTCTGTTTATTATGGCTACGGACTCGCAGACTCTGCTTAGTTCTGGAAGAATATGGGAAGAAATAAGAAACGTTACCTTCTCATCTTGATGAAATTTGAGGATTAAGTCTAATATGGAGCTTCTTGCTTCTGGGTCAAGGTTTGCAGTCGGCTCATCAGCCACAACAATGGCTGGCTCGTTAATTAAGGCGTGGGCTATAGCGAACTTTTGAAGCATTCCAGCCGACAACCCTTTTACGGGACGATCGTAGGCATCCTCAAGCTTAGCCAAAGCCAAAACCTCGCGGGCTCGCGACTCGGGCTTGCCGAAGATTCTGCAAACCCTTTTCAAATAATCAATGACTTTGTGATGGGATGGGAAATAAGCCTTTTCGTAAATAACCCCTATCCTAGACCTAATTTCATCATTGTCCCAAGGCTCCTCACCAAAAACCCTAACAGTTCCACTATCAGGTTTAAGCAAACCCAAAATTACCTTTATGGTTGTGGTTTTTCCCGCGCCATTCGGTCCTATAAGACCCATAATGCTGCCTTCTTTAACCTCTAAAGAAAGCCCGTCCACAGCAACAACTCTGCCATAACTTTTAACTAAATTTTCAACTGATATTAGGCTCATATCCGACCACCTCATAACAATTGATTCAAGATATAAAAATTATCTAATTTCAAAACGTCACCAAAAACTACAATATTCCAAAAATTCAAACAATCAATAAAGGTAGATTGGATGAGCAACTTGTAGAAGCGCATAAAACTTAATGCAGAGTAAATTATTGAATATGGCTTAAGCATAAAGCTTTAGTTATTAATGGAAACATAAGAACTTGTCAGAGGCGGAAACATGGTCGTTGCTGGTAAGGTTTTTAGGCTTTCTGAGTCGCTTTCCATAGCTGAAATTGCTTCTAGACTTGAGGGCTACCGCGTAGAGGAGCCTTATGAGGAGGGAGACCACAAGTTTACGCTTGTATCTGAGGTTGTTGGCTTACTGCCTAAAGAAGAAATGCTCAGAGGCGTTTACTCGCATGATTATGTTATTCACATTTTTCATAGGGGTAAAGTGGCGCCTTTACCGCGCACTGTTGAAGCTCTGTTCAGCTTCGCTCAATACGAGGATTCCACGTTTTTGACCGTTGTTGAGAAGAAGCGCCTAGCTAATTTTATCGCCAACAAACTCAGCGAAATTTTATTCGAAAAAGTAGGCGGCATTGTGGAAGCGCGGATTCCTCCAGAAAACTTGCGGGATTTCCACTTAAAAAACCCTGAGGATACGAAGATTACTTTTTTTGATAATGTAGATATTCCAAATGTGAATAAGCTTTCGCTTTATGGTCCAGACCTCATTAACACTTCGCTTTTCGAAGATTACTGTAGGCATGGCGATTTATGGTATGTTGTTGCGAGGGCAAGGGAATACGGCTACGTTGTGGGCATAACCCGCGACGCTTCAGTAACCATATTCAACATCACAGACAAGGAAAAGTATCTGGAATACGTCGCAAACGAAGTTTACCCACTAATAATCAAGTAAACACGCTTAGGTTTAAAGGCTCTGAGACGTGGCAAGATGAGAGTTGCCAAAGGCTTATGGAACATTGTCCTAAGCGGCTATCCACGTTCAGGCAAAACCATGCTTGCGAAAAGGCTTGTTAACGACTATCCACACTTTGCCCGCATAGGCGTCGATGAGCTGAGGGAAATGTTCTTTTACGAGGCTTATCCATGCCGAGACGAGTTCCTAGTTTATTCAATGATTGCAGAACTGCGAGACGCTTTGCTTAAAAGCGGCTACAGCGTCGTCATCGACTCAACAGCCCCAGACAACGTGACACGCCATTTCCTCCTAACAACAAAGGTTAGAGAAGTTAACCGTTTACTAATAATGTTAAACGTTGACAAAGACATTTTAATTGAAAGAAACATTGAAAAGTTCGGGGACGCCCACCCAGTTTACGCCTATGACAAACGTTGGGAAGCGCCGAAAGGCGGCATAGCCATATTCAAGTTCAAAAGCAACACCCTAAAAGAGTTTGAAGACTATTATGCTAGGCTTGCGGAAATTTTGGAAAGCGAAACCCACCCCTACAAACCAGAATTCCACCGCGCACCATTACCATTAAAAGAGATTAGAACCGCCCTCAGAAACTTCTTAAAAAAGCGTCCCTCCAAATAGTGTTTAGGCACTTATTCCCCAAATTTTTTATGCTTTCACCCAGCAAAGAATTAGGCGGGGATAATATTGGAAGCCTACATTCTAATTAACACGGAGCCCGGCATGATATGGAGCGTTGCAGAAGCAGCACTTAAAATTGAAGGAGTGAAGATGGCGCACGCCGTGACTGGGCAGTTCGACGCTGTTGCCTACGGGAATTCGTTAAAATGGAAGACCTTGGAAAAATAATTGAGAAGCTTCAACGCGTTAAAGGTGTGCGTCGAACCCAAACCTTAACTGTTCCGCCACCAATCAGAAAATAACGTCCTTAAACAGTAAATGCAATTGAATTTGAGAACATGCTTTTGTGGGTCACAGTCTCTTTTAGATTATTCCAATCCAGCTGCCTATACGCCCTCCAAAATGGGCTAAAACTGCAAAAACAACAAGCCTAGGGGTAAAACTTAAGACCAGAAAAGTTGCAAGGCGTGTTTTCAAAAGTCCGCAAAACAGTGCAAAGAGCTCAACTGGTAGGAAGGGGATAAACCCAAAAACTGTGTAAATTATCCAGCCCCACTTGCTCCATAAACTTTTCATTTCCTCAAGCCTATCCGCGCCGACCTTCCTAATAACATATGGTCTCCCAAAGCGGTAAGCTAAGCCATAGTTTATTGTCATGCCGACCGTAAACCCCGCTGTGGCAACCAATGTAAGTAATATGGGCTGTAATCCGAAAGAGGCTGCGGCAACAACCAACGCTGGGCTTCCAAGAGGCACGATGGTTCCAGCAAGAATCGTCACGCAAAAAACACCCAAAAAACCGTAGTCGTTTACAAAGGTTTTTGCGTCTAGGAAAAGCTGCGTGTTGCCAACATTTAAAACTTTCAGAATAAAAATTGCAGCTAAGCCTATAGCTAACAGTGTTAGTCCCAAAATTATGGATGACCTAACCCATGAAATTTTTAGGGCTTCTGAAAATTTTCTTCGCGAATCTTCGGTTTTTTCCCGCTTCAATATTCAATCCCTTTCTTGCTTGTAAACCCCTAAGTTCAGTTTGTAGTTTAGGTTTTTGATATTCTGGTATGTAAGCCTATTTTAAGTTTAAGGGCGTTGAATAATGACTAATAATGAGCCCAGCCGCCCGCAATTAGAAGTAATAAAGTTGAATTATTATTAAGGCTATGACGAGTATCAGCAGTGTTTCATTGGTTCTTGTTGAGTTTTTGCGATTCTTCTGTTTTTCTCTGCGTATGCAAGTTGCATGTGCATTAACGTTGGTGTTATTAGGCTGGAGACCCACCGGGCGTTTTAGATGGTTCTGGTTCCATTCCTAGGTCTGGTCTTTTGTCTGTCATGAGTCCGAGGTATGGTGCTCTTCGCATCCAGTAATTATAAAGTCTTGTGGAATAGGTCGCGCTTTGTGCTATAAGCTTTGCTTGCCAGTCAAAGGCGGTTTTCCAGCGTTTTCCAGTGATCAGAATTATGAAGAAGTTTATGATGTTTAAAATCAATGCGATGATGCCATAAATTAGTATGATGATTCCGAAGATTATAGAGTATACTACACCTACTAACCATGTTAGAATGTACCATACGATTCTCACTAGAAGTTCGATGCGAGAGGCCTTACTTTCGAAGGGTATGGTTGTGGTTTGAACTATATAGGATATTGGGATTTCTACTACTGCAGGCGGGGGCGATGCCACACTTTGGGACTGTGAAGGTGGCACAGCAGTAAAGCTTGCACCACAAGATGGGCAGAAGGCTGCGCCTGTTGAAGTTTCCTTACCGCAATTAGGACAGGATGGCATGGCATCAGTTTTCTCTTCTGCAATATAAAGAACTTTCGGCTTGAGGTGAACGAGAAACCCTATACTTTCGTGGGCTATGAAAATGAAGAGATTTTGAAAACTCTAAAATTTGTTGAAAGCCTTAGACTTGTGCTTTAGCCACAAGTATGGGGAACAGAAACTTTGATCCATACGCTGGTGCGGTTTCAGCAGCACTTAAAGACTTTGATTTCTATAAAGCCTATTTTTAAACTTTTTCATAGTAAAGATCAACAAGCAGATAACATATTTAAATACTGGTATCTGCAAAATTCGTTTTCCCTAACAGCATTTAATAAAAGGAGAGGCTTCGAATTGAATGGCAAACCTCTCGTTTCGATAGTTTCTGCCGGTTTATCAAGATTTGGAAGGCTTGAAGGCTTATATGCTAGGGAAATTTTCGCGGAAGCAGCAAAAGAGGCGTTTGACCGCTGCCCAAACCTAGACCCAAAAAAGGATATTGAAGCATTGTTTATTGGGCATATGGGCGAAGCCTACGAACATCAAGGACATACTGGTGCGATAGCAGCTGACTGGGCTGGTTTGCTGCATGTACCCGCCACTAGAACCGAGGCTGCTTGTGCCTCTTCTGGAGTAGCCTTAAGAGCTGCTGTTCACGCTGTTCTTTCAGGATTATGCGACATCGTCATGGTAGGCGGCGTTGAAAAAATGACTCATAGAAGCACACCTGAAGTCACAGAGTTTTTGGCTATGGCTTCTGATTACCCCTTTGAACAGTGGCACGGTATAACCTTCCCAGGGTTATACGCTTTAATGGCGACGGCGCACATGCATGTGTATGGCACTACGCAAGAGCAGTTGGCTGCTGTTGCCGTTAAAAACCACTTTCACGGAAGCCTAAACCCGAAAGCGCACATGCAAAAAGAAATCACTTTGGAACAAGTCTTGTCATCGCGGGTTATCGCTTGGCCTCTTAAACTTTTTGACTGTTCGCTTATAACGGATGGGGCAAGCTGCCTAATCTTGGCAAAGCCTGAGCTAGCCAAGAAATACACGGACACGCCAGTTCACATTATTGGAAGTGGACAGGCAAGCGACACGATTGGCTTGTATGAACGGGAGAGCCTAACTTCAATTAAAGCCGCAAAGATAGCTGCCAAAAAAGCCTATGAAATGGCTGGAATTAAACCCGAAGACATAGACATTGCCGAAGTTCACGACTGCTTCACAATAGCCGAAATAATAGCCTACGAAGACTTAGGCTTCTGCAAGTCCGGCGAAGGCGGAAAATTAGCGGAAAACGGTGAAACAAAACTTGGAGGAAGAATCCCAGTAAACACGAGCGGCGGGTTAAAGGCGAAGGGGCATCCGGTAGGCGCGACTGGAACGGCTCAAGCCTATGAAATTTATTTGCAGTTAACAGGGCAAGCTGACAAAAGGCAGGTGAAAGGGGCAAAAATAGGTTTGTCGCATAACGTTGGCGGTTCAGGCGCCACTGCGACAGTCCACATTTATAGGAGGGATTGAGCCATGAGCGAACAAGCACCTTTCACAATAGAACAATTCTACAAGCATATAAGCCAAAGAAAACTCATGGCTGGCAAATGTAAGAAATGTGGAAAAGTGCATTTGCCGCCAAGACCGTTATGCGATAATTGTTTCTCTAAGAATTTTGAATGGATTCAACTTCCAACAAAGGGAAAACTTCTCACATACACAATTATTCATGTTGCACCGCCCCAGTTCCAAGCAATGACGCCCTATGCTGTAGGCATAATCCAACTAGAAAACGGCTTAAAAATCCCGGGCATGATTAAAAACACTAAATTGGAACAAATAAAAATTGGAATGCCCCTAATCCTGGAATTCGAGGAATGTAGTGCAACTCAACAATGGCCTCAGTGGCCCAAATACTGTTTTAAACCAGTATAATTCAGTCTTTTTTACCAGATTATTGTGAAGCTGACGACGGTATCATCGTAGTCTGGAGGCGAATATTTTGTCCTATTCCAATAGGGTTGTCCGATTATTAGGGTTACTATTTCATCGTCTTGTGGTTCTATAAAGATGATTCCATGGTCAGTTGTGTTAAAGCAGACTATTGCGTGGGCGCCATCTCTAAATTCTATGTAGACGAATCCGCAGAGATATCCTGCGTCAAAAGCGTGGCTTTTAACGTCTCTAGTAAAGTGGAAACATGTGTAGTTTTTTGAATATTCATTTTCATCAGTTTTATCTGAGGCTATAAAATTGAGCGTTTCTTGGTAAGTTGGGTTTCTAATGTTGTAGCCTGCTCCTGCTCCGTCTACTACTACATCTGTATAACCATCGTTATAGCCTGAAGCATATCCGGTTAGGTTGCCGTCAAAATATCCATTTTTATATCCTAAGCTGTAGCTTGCGTAACTTGCAAGAATCAAAAACATGCAGAGAATAGGAATTGCGTACTTCAATTTTCCATTGGATTTTTCTTTCATCTGATAAGACTTGCCATCCAACAAATTCATCCCTAAAAATATTTCGTCATGCATACTAAAAAGTTTAAACAATGGAACATCTAGCGGGCTGTTAATTTCACAAAATCAACTGTATTATACGTTTGAATTGCAGAGTTTAGGTTATCTATTCTTCTGAGGTTTTGTTTATGTGTTCTATTAGGTTTGGTAAGTCTGTGATTGAAGTTATTAGGTAGTTTGCGCCGGCGTTGATTAGTTCTTTTGGTGGAGAAACTCCGCCTACTACGCCTATTGCCAAAGCCTTAAGTTCTCTTGCACATTTCATGTCTACGACGCTGTCCCCGACGACGGCTGCTTCTTCAGGGTTAACTTCCAAAGCCTTTAGGGTGGCTTCGAGATGTTCGGTGTTTGGCTTAACATTTTTCACCGTGTTTCGCGTTGTTACTGCGCCAAACAGGCTTGCTATTCCAAAACGTTTTAGGATGTAGTTTGCTGATTTTTCGCTGTTTATCGTGCATAAGCCCAATTTCAAACCCATCTCCTTTAAAGCTTTCAGTGTTTCTGCAACTCCTGGAAATAGGCTTGTGGTTTTTGCGGCTTCAAACTCGTATTTTTCAGCTATAGCCAACGCCTTATCGTGAATTTCCTCTATTGCTTTTTTGGGTTTGTTGTTGTTTTTGAAGAAGATTTCTGCTTTCTTGAGCATTTCGAAGATGCTTTCGTTTGTTGATAGCATTGAGGCTGGCAAGCCTTCTCTTATTAGGAAACTTCTAACCTCAGCCCTAACAATCCTATAGTCTACGTTGAAGTTTGCTAGGGTTCCGTCGAGGTCGAAGACAACAGCCTTAATCGCCATGGTATCTTTCACTTTCCAGTTCGAGTTTAAGCCTAAAACGTTTGGGCAAAGATAAATCTTATCCTTAGCATAGTTTAATGCTTAAATAGTTAGGATTGGAGAATTAAGCTGGTGATTTCGTGCTGCCGTTGCTTTCACAACTTCCTCCAATGACCGACTTAGCATTGCTTTTGCTGTTGCTTGTTATAGGAATCATAATAATTATCTTGATCGTTAAAATCTTGCTTTTCATTCTTCCCGCTGCCATAATCGCCCTACTAGTTTGGCTTCTAACGGGCAGCCTCTTGTGGGCTGGAGTTGCCTTCGTGGTTGTGGCCCTAATATCATTACTGAAACGTTGACAAAACATTAAACGTGTTTTTCACATAAATATGCTTTTGATGTGTTATGAGTCTTGAAGAATATACTAGAGAAAAGCTTTGGTCGATACTTGTTGAAACAGTTCACGCCCTCGTGATGTATCCCCACCACAAGGCTTACATTAGGGAAGTTGTGCTCCACGAGAAGCCGGATATAAGACCCGAAGAGTTGGCTGCCAAGTTAAGGATACCCTTAGGCGAAGCCCTCGTCATCCTATATGAATTGGCAAATGAAAGAAAACAGCGGTCACTCCAAAATTTGGACGCTTGAGGCTTTAAAGGCAATGTAAACTTCCATGCCTAGGTTAAGCCCCATCTCGTATAAAGAACGCTTAGTAATTTGAACTGTGAAAGGTTTACCAGCATCAATTTTAAGTCTAACAACAGACCCCAAATCCGAAATTTCTGTGATTCTTCCCTTGAAAAAATTTCTGGCGCTGGATGCGAAGTGGTTTTTTGATAAAATTATATCTTCTGGGCTGATGAAAACTGAAACTCTCCCTTGGCATCGTGTCGCCGCTACGATCTCCAAGCCATTTCCCATATCTATTATAGTTGTTCCATTTTCAGTAACCTTTGCCTCTCCAGCAAAAGTGTTTTCTAAAGCGGCAAAACTGATCAAATTTTTTGAAAGTTTACCGAAAATCTCCTTTGGAGTTCCAACTTCGCTTATTCTTCCATTGTTTATTAAGGCTATACGGTTTGGCAAGTTTTGCGCTTGAAACATGTTGTGCGTAGCCATTACAATTGTGGTTTTTAACTCTCTGTTGACTGTGGCTATAATCTCTTCTATAAGAGAAGCGTTTTTGGGGTCCAAGTTCGCCGTGGGTTCATCTAAAAGAAGGAGTTTAGTGTTGAGGGCTATGGCTCTTGCCAAAGCGACTCTCTGTTGTTCTCCACCTGAAAGTTTTTTCGCATGCCTTTTATTGAAGCCTTCAAGTCCAACAAGCTTTAATGCTTTATTAACTCTTTCCACAATTTCCCTTTGGGGTATTCTTCTAACCTTCAAGCCGTAGGCCACATTGTCGTAAACTGTCGCGTCAAAGAACACTGTCTTCTGAAAAACCATTGTGCTTTCCATGCGCATTTGCGTCATGTTTTGATCTGTAACTTTTCTGTTAAAGAAATAAACTTCGCCTGATGTGGGTTTTTCAAGAAACGCTAAAATTTTTAGTAGGGTTGTTTTTCCTGAGCCGTTTGGTCCTAAAAGCGCCAATATTTCGCCTTCATTTATCTGAAGGTTTACGCCATCAAGCGCTCTTTTGTCTCCATAAACTTTGGTTAAATTTTTTAACTCTGCTATTATCGCCATTTTTCATCCTCTGATTTAAAGATTTATTGCGGCGATTTTCTTAATATGGAAAACCACCTCAATTTTCGAGTTGCAATTATCACTATGTTTATCCCGAAAATTATAATCATTAAGAATATTCCAAGGGCCACAGCTAAGTCGATGTTGCCTCTAGCTGTGTAGCGTGAGATTGCTGTTGTTAAAACGTCTGTTGAGCCAGCGATGTTGCCGCCGACTAAAAGCGCAACTCCCAACTCGGCTATTGCTCGGTTAAAGCTGGCAACGTTAGATAAGAGAACTCCATTTAAGGCTTCCTTCAAAACCGCTATTGCCGCTTGAGATTCTGAGGCGCCTAAAGTTTTAGCCAAGTTCATTATTTCAGGGTCAACTGCTTCTATGGCTGACGTCATTATGCTGATTAGTATCGGCGTCACAAGCACAGCCTCGCCGAGAATTATGGCTGCGGGCGTGTAAAGTAATCCCAAAAATCCCAGCGGTCCACCCTTCGAAAAAATGAGAAAAAGCACTAAACCCAAAATGACAGTCGGTATACCTATTAGCGAGTTGAAGAATCCCTTGATTATAGTTTTGCCGCGAAAATTTTTGAGGCTTATCAGCATTGCAATCGGGGTTCCCCAGAGAGCGGCTAAAATCACTGCGCTTCCAGAAAAGAAGAGGGAGCGGAAGAGTATTCCGTAAAGCGTTGGATCGCCTGAAAATATCAATTCTAAAGCTTTTACTATACCGCCTAGTATGTCAACCATTGCCTGAATCACCAACGTAAAGTTCATCATAACCACTTCTATATTGCGGTGGGCACTCATAACCGTTTATGAAAGCATAAGCCTTTATCCAGTCAACTATGGGCTGTTCATTGTTCTTTAACGGTTCCACGGCGCCAATGAAGAGGCTTTGACCATAAGTGTCCCTACCATAGTTTGTTATGAGCTGTTGAGTTTCAGGCGAAACCAGATATTGTATAAAATCCATGGCGTCTTTAAAGTTGATTTGTTCATGGATGGATTTGTTTGCTGGGACGTCTGGTTTTACGGCAATGGCGCTGTAAACATTGAGTAGGGATATGTCTTCAGTTATTAACGCTTTTAGGGATATTATGCCTTCATTGTAAAACTTCAAGTAAGTGCCCATGTCTGAAAGTGTATAAGCTGATATCTGGTTAGCCACATTCAATGTACCGCCCATGCCTAAATCTGAGCCCATCCCATACCAAGGCTTCTGCGATATGAGTGTGTAGTCATAGTCTGCTGCTTTCCAAAGGCTCTGCTCTTTTAAATGCGTACCCGAGTTGTCTCCTCGAGAAATCCAAATTTTTGTGGCGCCTGACTGTTCGGGTAGGCTGTCTCCGTAGGCAACTATGCTTTTAAGGGCTTCTGTTGCATTTTTGCCCAAAATTCCTGCTGGGTCATTTTCTGGTCCCACAATTGTGAAGAAGTTGTAGGCGATTATTTTCCTGTTAACTCCGTAGCCTTCTTCGAGGAAAGTTCTTTCCATTGATGGTGAGTGCACGAGAATTACGTCGGCGTCGCCGTTCTTCGCGTGTTGTATGGCGATGCCTGTTCCTGCAGCTATTATTTGGAGGTCAACATTGCGGGTTGATTCATAGTTTTCTTCTATCATGTCGAGTAAGCCTGTGTCGTAAAGGCTTGTTGTTGTGGAGATGAATAGCCTCCTTTTGGCGAAGTAGTTGAAGTAAACTATTGTGCTGGCGATCACCATGGTGGTTGTTAGAATTGCGATTATAATCAGTTTTTGCCATATGTGCAAACTTCTCACCGTTATGTTTTTTCATTCATATCGAGTTTAAGCTTATAAACCTAACGCAACCATAACACCAAAACAATGTTAACAGACAAAAAACACAAGCCCTCATGCAAAATCTGGATAGAATACAAAGGAAAACCTGTCCTAGGCAAAGGCGGAGCTCGAATCCTAGAGGAAATAGCCAAACAAAACTCAATTTCAAAAGCCGCCAAAGAACTAGGAATGTCATATCGCTATGTTTGGAGTTACCTGCAAAAAATCGAGAAAGCCATAGGCGAGCCAATAATAGAAACCTACAAGGGCGGAAAGGCTGGCGGAGGCGGAGCAAGACTAACAGCACTTGGCAAGCAAATACTGGAAGAGTATAGGCGTGTTGAGGGCTATGTGGGTGAAGTTCTAGCTGATACGGAGTATTGGGAGGCTGTTGGATTGAAAATAAGCGCAAGAAACCGTTTAAAAGGAAAAGTTAAGGCTGTTGAAAAAGGAGATGTCACAGCCAAAGTCAAAATAGAAATAAGCACTCCAGCAACTGTGACAGCCCTAATTTCAAGAGAAGCCGCGGAAGAACTGGACATAAAAGTTGGAGACGAAGTTGAAGCCGTCATAAAAGCAACAGAAGTCATGATAGCAAAACCATAAAGTGGAGATTTCCAAGATGGCAAGGAAAAGATTAAACTATCTCCTAATAGCAATCGCCATAATAACCCTATTTTCCACGAAAACCGTTTACGCAATTTTTAATCCAATTCAGACAAGTGCAGAATACACGCCTACCTTAAAGGATGGCAATATTTGCGCTGACGAGGATTCCATTGAAATAGTGATTGGAGTAGACAGTTCAAAACCCGAAGCCTACACAAACCTTCTCGCCGCAATCGCTGAAGACCATGGCAAAATCGTAAACACCATTTCAATAAGAGGCAAAGTCATAGCCCTCGTCGCGGACATGCCCCTAAACACCGTTTCTTCATTTAAGGAAAAAGCCAGCAAAAACGCTCTAGCCAGATACATAGAACCAAACATGAAATTCAAAACCTTGCTTGTTCCAAACGACCAATATTGGAACTGGCAGTGGGGACCACGAAAAATTAGAGCGGACTGGGCTTGGAACACCACGACGGGCGACAATTCAATTCTTGTAGCCGTTATAGACACGGGCGTAGACTACAACCACCCGGACCTCGCAGCCAACTATGTTCCTTTAGGTCGCGACTGGGTGAACAACGACACCGACCCCATAGATGACCATGGACATGGGACTCACTGCGCTGGCATAATAGCCGCTAAACTAAACAATGCTTTAGGCGTTGCTGGACTAGCACAAGTTCGTATAATGGCTGAAAAAGCTTTGAACGCTGATGGATACGGTTGGGAAGACGACCTTGCAAACGCCATAATACACGCTGCTGAAAACGGCGCGAAAATCCTCAGCAACAGCTGGGGCGGAGACGAAGACAGTGCCCTTCTACACGAAGCGATACAACACGCTTACAACATGGGCTTGCTAATAGTTGCATCTGCTGGAAACGAAGCCTCAAACGTGAAGATTTACCCAGCCGCCTACCCTGAAGTTATAGCCGTAACGGCAACAGACTCAGACGATGCTCCAGCAGGATTCACAAGCTTTGGAAGCTGGGTTGAGCTTGCAGCTCCGGGAGTAGACATATATTCAACATTTTGGGACGGCTCTCACACTTACACATATATGAGCGGCACTTCCATGGCTTGCCCACATGTGGTTGGTGTGGCAGCGCTTGTCTGGAGCCCATTTCCAAGTGCAACGCGGGACTGGGTTAGAGTCCAATTGAGGTCTACGGCTGACGATTTGGGCAGTTTGGGATTCGATGAGTATTACGGGTATGGAAGGGTTAACGCGGAAAAAGCAGTTGGGCAGCTTCCCTCAACCCGTGACGTTTTAATCCTTTCTTGGGAAAAGCCAGAGCGTATCCGTTCTGGCGAACTTGTTTTGTTTAACGTCACTATAATGAATTTTGGAACAAGCAACGAACAAAACTTAACAGTGCAACTCTTCGTTAACGACGAAGTTGCAGACTCCGCATTCATCAGTCAACTGGAAAGCAATGCTATTTCCACCGTCAACCTATCATGGAACCCCACAGCCGGAGGAGCATACAACCTAACAGCCTACGTGATGCCAGTTCCCGGCGAAACCGAAGTTGCAAACAATGCTGTTTCGGAAACGGTTTCGGTTATGTCCATAATTCTGAACCCCGCCAGTGGGCCAGTGGGAACAAAGGTTACAGTTAAAGGCTTTGGCTTTGAGCCTGAAAACGTCATAGTAATGGCTTTTAACGATTTTATACTTGGCGATTGCGTAACAGACGAGTCTGGAAACTTTGTTTTCGTCTTCAATGTGCCAGTTTCGTTAGCGGAAAACCAGACAGTGAAAGTGTTTTACAGCCAAGACTACATTGGTGCAGAATTCACGGTTGTGGACGTTACGCCGTTAGATGTTCAATTGAATGTTGGCGCAACACATTTCAGAGGCGAAACAGCCGAATTCTACGCTCAAACAACTTTTAAGGGAGAAGCCGTTAACGCAACTGCCTTAAACGCTGTCTTATACATGCCAAACGGAACGGCTGAAAGCCTCACAGCACAGCTTATAACAACTGGATTATACAAGCTTTCCTACTCGATACCCGAGGATGCCAACAATGGAACATACACCCTAGTGATTGCAGCCGAATACATCACAAGCAACGTTAACTCAAGTGGCACCTCCTTCAAATGCTTCACAATAAGCCCAGTCCTCGAAGAAATTTTCCTCAAAGTTCTAGAAATCAACGGCACAACAGCAAAAGTCCAAACACTCATGGGCATAGTAAACGGCACAGTCACCGAAATCAACGGCAGCATAGCCACAATAGTCGTTCCAGGACTGGGACAAATCCGGACAGACATATCCGATTTAATACGCGATCAAGGAACTTGGGGCCTCTTACAATATGCAATTTTAGCCTTCGCATTAATAGGAGGCGTCAGCGCCTTATCTTCGGTTTTTCTGTTGCTGCGACGGAGAAAGGTTTCAGGAACGGGTTAAGGGCTATTCTATAACGTAACGGTAAGCTATATGCTCGCCCGCTGTGGGACTTTTCCTTATTATGCGGAGTATGTCGCCCGGCTTTGCCCCTATCGCCTTTACGGCAGGATCTGAGGCTTTGATTTGCGGCAGCTGGTAGGGTTGAATTCTATATTGGGCAAGTACCTGTTTTCTTTCCTCTTCTGTTAGAATTTCGTGTTTTGGGACGAGGACATGCTCAAAAATGTCGAAGACTGGAAAAGTTTTTGGCAGAAGCTCAATTTTTCTTTTCTTTGCGCTTTGTCTAACTGCTTGAGTGTACCTTCCATCGGTGATTATTATTCCCCTTTCTATGCCCTCTTCTTTCATGAATTTTTGGAGGCGGTTCACCGTGGTTATGCCTATCGTTGTTTGACCAGGAATACACCATATTACTGCCTTTGTCTTTTCTTGTGGGACGTCAACTATGTAGCTTATGGCGTCCTTATGCTTCTCCTTCTTTACAAGCTTATAACCCCTCAGTTTAATCAGAACTTTGGCTTTACGCTCCTCTATTGTTTCCTCTTCAATGCTCAAACCCTAAACCCCTTATTATATAAGATTCCAAAACCTAAACAAGGCATTAAACCTTTAAACTTTACGCTTTAGCAGTTTTCTCGTCAAGAATTTACGGCGACGATTAAAAGCCGGATTTCGCAATCGCTTGTTCATGCTACACCCGTAAAATTAAGTTATCCACATATTTCCTCAATTGTTCTGCGAAGTTGGTTATAGTCTCAGGCGGGTAGGGCTTAACCAACCCGTATTTTTTGTCGAGGGTGTCTTCTGGAATGAACTGTTGTAGGGCTAGGGTTTTCGCGCCTTTCACAAGTTCGCCTATCTGCGTTATGTCCGCGGCGTCCACGAAGCCTGGAACAACCGTTGTTCTAAACTCATATTCCACTTTTCCAGTTTTCAAAATTTCAATTGTCTCAAATATGGGTGTTGTGTCTTTTGCTCCCAAAAGCGCATACTTTTCCACTGTGGTTTTTACATCCAACGCCACATAATCCACGTAGGGCAGGCATTCCTTAAGAACTTGGGGATAAAAACCGTTTGTGTCAAGCTTAACTGCGAAGCCTTTATCCTTCAATTTTTTAAGGAATTTCGGGATTTCCTTATGCATCGTGGGTTCTCCGCCCGTCACGACAACCGCATCCACATATTTTCTGCGGCTTTCAAGAATTTTAATGGCGGCTTCCTCTTGGAGGAATGGCGGTTTTGGTTCTACGACTATTCGCCAGTTATGGCAGTAGGGGCAGCGGAGATTACAGCCAGGCGTGAAGAGCACTGAGGCTATTTTGTTTGGGTAGTCTATGAGGCTTGTTTTTTGGAGCCCGCTGAACTTCATTAGGGTTTTCACCGAAAACGTTCTTGTTAAGCAAGTATAGGTGTTGCTGTTGTAACCGTTACCGATTTATCAAAGGTTCTGCGGATAGCGAACTCGGCTTGTTTTCCGTCGTTCCACTGGTCAACTGGGCGTAGGTAGCCAACCACGCGCGAGTAGACTTCGCATTTTGCTTCGCATGTTGGGCATTGCTTGTGTTCTCCGCTCAAGTAGCCGTGGGTTGAGCATATGCTGAAGGTGGGCGTTAATGTGAAGTATGGCAGACGGGAGTTCCATGTGACTTTCCTTATCAGTTCGGCTGCCGAAACCCAAGAGTAGAGCCTCTCGCCCAAGTATATGTGGAAGACTGTTCCGCCAGTGTAAAGCGTCTGGAGGCTTTCCTGATGCTCTAAAGCCTCGAACAAGTCGCATTCGTGGTCAACTGGCAACTGGGTGGAGTTTGTGTAGAAGGGTTCAGCTCCCTTCGCCAAATATTTCTCGTTCGCCACAATGATGTCTGGGTACTTGCGCTTGTCTATCCTCGCAAGCCTATAAGATGTACCTTCCGCCGGCGTTGCCTCCAAATTGTAGATGTTTCCAGTTTCCTCTTGGAAGTCGGCGAGTTTTTCACGCATGAACATGAGCACTTTAATGGCGAATTCTCTTCCTTCTGGTGTGGCTATGCCGAAGCCGAAGAGGTTTAGAATTGCCTCATTCATGCCAACCAAACCTATTGTTGAGAAGTGGTTTTTCCAGTATTTTCCAAAGCCTTCTTTAATGTTTCTTAGGTAACGCCTCGAGTATGGGTATAAGCCTTTTTCCGTGAAGTTTTCTAGAACTTTCCGCTTTATTTCGAGGCTGTCTTTGGCTATTTCCATAAGAGAGTCTAAACGGTGGAAGAACTCGTCCTCGTCCTTGGACAAGTAGCCAATTCTAGGCAAGTTAAGCGTTACAACACCTATGGAGCCAGTAAGCGGATTAGCTCCAAAGAAGCCTCCGCCGCGCTTGCGCAGTTCCCTATTATCTATTCTTAGACGACAGCACATGCTTCTAACGTCTTCAGGTTTCATGTCGCTGTTTATGAAGTTTGAAAAGTAGGGAACGCCGTATTTGGCTGTGACTTCGAAAATTTTTTGGACGACGGGCGAGCCCCAGTCGAAATCCTTGGTTATGTTGTAGGTTGGAATTGGAAAAGTGAAGACTCTCCCCCTTGCGTCGCCTTGCTGCATAACGTTGGCGAAAGCCATGTTAAACATGTCCATTTCGGCTTGCAGGTCTCCATAGGTTTCGTTCATAACCTTTCCAGCGAATAATACTGCCTCGTTCTTCATGAATTCTGGGACAGTTAAATCCAAAGTGACATTTGTGAACGGGGTTTGAAATCCAACGCGGGTTGGCACGTTCATGTTGAAGAAGAATTCTTGTAGGGCTTGCTCCACCTCTTTCTGGTTTAGTCCATCATAGTGTATGAACGGCGCCAGTAACGTGTCGAAGTTGCTGAAGGCTTGGGCTCCTGCGGCTTCTCCCTGAAGCGTATAAAAGAAGTTCACCACTTGCCCCAAGGCTGTTCTGAAGTGTTTTGCCGGCTTGCTTTCTATTTTTCCCGGAACACCTCCAAAGCCCGTTAGCAGTAAATCCCGTAGGTCCCAGCCTACGCAGTATGGCCCCAAAACGCCTAGGTCGTGGATGTGCATATCCCCGGAAAAGTGGGCTTCTGCAATGTTTGGTGGGTAAATCCGTGTTATCCAGTATTTGGCTATGACTGTTGATGAGAGGTAGTTGTTTAAGCCCTGCAGCGAATAGCTCATATTCGAGTTTTCCTTAACCCGCCAGTCCTCGATTTCCAAGTATTGGTCTACGAGGTCCGCTGAGCTTAAAAGCGAGGCTAGCTCCCTAAGGTCTTGATGCTGTTTTCTGTAGAGGATGTAGGCTTTAGCTGTGCGGGCATGCCCGTTTTCTATTAAAACCTTTTCTACAATGTCTTGGATTTCCTCAACTGTTGGAACTCCTTCTTCCCCAAAACGTTTTTTGAGGATTTCGACGACCTGGTCGCTTAACTTTTTGGCTTGTTCACGGTCTTTTCCACCAACAGCCTTGGCGGCTTTCCAAATGGCGTTTGTTATGCGTTCTTGGTCGAAAGCCTCTAATCTTCCATCGCGTTTTCTAACAAACTTCATTTTTTCACCTCTTGAAGCACGCGGCGAAAGTCTTCTGGCTCCTCGAATTGGCGGTAAACCGACGCAAAGCGTATGTAGGCTATGCGGTCAACCTTCTTCAAATGTTTCATGACGAGGTCTCCTATTTCCTGCGAGGAAACCTCTTCCTTGCCCAAAAGCATTAGTTCCTGTCTTACTCGTTCCGCCAACTCGCGGATTTTCTCCATTGTTACTGGTCTTTTCTCGCAGGCTTTCTGGAGTCCGCGGATGATTTTGTTTATGTCGAAGCGTTCTATGCGCCCGTCTTTCTTTTTCACCATAAGCTCTATTGTTTCGACATACTCGTATGTTGTGAAGCGTTTTCCGCATTCTACGCATTCCTTTCTTCTCCTAATTGTGTTGTCTGGTGAATCCCTTGTTTCGAGGGTTTTTATGTCATCGGAGCCGCAGTATGGACATTTCATATGCTTCACTTCCGCACGTGCTTCACAAACTAGTGTTTTATTAACCAAAGTAGACGCTAAATATAGAGTTTAATTATATAAGGTGTTTCTACAATAACTTTGAAATAGCTAAGTCCACTCGCTGAAGGGACATGGTATGTGTAAACATAATTAAAGAAAACAAAAAGCATCAAAATGCGTCTTTTTCGAGAAAAGAACCTCGGTTTGCGGCTTTCTGAAAAATGCTTAAAAACTTTCTTCGCAGAGGCTAGGTTGTATCGGGCTTTGGAATATTTTGCTTCGAAACAAGTATATTATCACTTATTACACGAGATAAAAATCATGGTGAAAAACAGGATGCACACAACAAACCTGATGAATAACTTAAAAAAGGAAAAGTCAAATCCGAATTTGAAGTATAATCCTGAAAACCCTTCTTAAAACTTCCATACTTGTAACCAAAACCTCATTAACAACGTTAAAATCAATTGTTGAAGGGCAGTTTTTACAGAAACGGATGATAATTTTAAGTGTGGTGAAAGGGTTTTCAGGATTATACAGCCTCTGAACTATGCTTACTCCACCTCGGTCTCTATAAACTTCGTGACATTCACTTCACTATTTTTCCTCTTTGCGAAGGTGCGTTTGGCTGCTTTCACGTAATCAACAAATTCAAGTTCTTTGTTTGTATTCCACTCGAGGGGTTCGCCTATCCTTCCATACAACTTTTTCATAATTAAGATTTCTAGGAATTTTGCTCCGGCGCCAAAAATTTTCTCAAGTCCATCTGCGAAAGCATTAATATTGTCGGGGATTTCGTCTTTTGAGATTTTAAATTTGCTTTCTAAGTGGAAGTATATGGCTTTTTTCGCTGAGTCTCCTAAGGAAGCGAAAGCTTCGTCTATAGCCTCTAACAAAATCTTATTGAAGGTTTTGACTCTCACTTTGAATCCTCTGACCTATTTTTCTTGGATATTATATAAAATTGTTATGGAGGTTTAAATTTGATTAGTATTCCCGCTGATTTGGATTTGGAATTCGAATAAACTGTAGGGGATTAAAGGGCTTTGTTTTCTTTTATTCCGCGGACTTTTTCTTTTATTAGGCTTAGTTCTTTTGCATAGTCCATCAATGCCATTCGCATCGTTTCGCTTTCGCTTGTTCCCAGTCTCCTAGCGAGTTCGTCTAGGATTTCTTTTTGTTCTTTGCTTAGGACTACTTTGACTATGCGTTTTTTGGGCATTTTATTCGCCGGTCCGCATATCACATATAGTTTGTATATTAAGTATATTAGAAACATTTAAAAGACTCTCGCAGCAACAATATATCAGCAAAAGTGGTGAAAATGAAAACTTTAAGAATTTCAGACGACATCCACCAGAAACTAACGGCGTTATTAGGCGAGTTGATGGCTCAAACAAGCAAAATGCAAACATACCAAGACGCCATAGAGGCAATGCTTTATCAATCGGTTATTCTGCCGCCTGAACTCCTCAACGAAGTTGAAAAATTTGTCCAGACGCATAGGCACAGGGGCTACACAACACGGGAGGAGTTCATACGCCAAGCAGTCCGTTTCATGCTCAATTGGGAGTCAAGCGCCTATGAGCACATAGAAATTCCAAGAGAGGATTATGAGAGGCTTAATGAAGCTGTGAAGAGGATGAATACGCCATATGCCAACGCTGAAGACTTCATCAGAAAACAAGTGCAAAAAGTGTTGGAGAAATATGAGGAGTGGCTTAAAGAAAGAGGAGAAAAAGAACCGTGAGTCGCGCAGTCCTAAACCTCATATTAGCCGAAATGAACGTTTTGCTAAGCGAAATCGAAATTGAACAACTATACAACGAGTTAACAGCCTATTTTGGGCTGGTAGGCGCATATAACGAGTGCCAAGCCCTAGAAAACGCTTGGCAAGACCCATACAACAAACGCGAAATAGAAGAATTCATAAAAGCATGGCTAAAACGAAAACAGAGAAAAAGAGAAGAAATCATAACGGGAGTAGTCTAACCCATTGCTAAAAAGCAAAATTTACGTGCACACACTGAAGGGGAATTTTCATCACATTAGAGACCCAACTGTTACTCCCAGACCATCAAGTGTCCGTTTTCTCCGTCCGCTTTGTCATAGAAGGTATGGTCATAAAATTGTTGTTAGAAGAGTCGATGCAGATATGTTTTGGGAGATAAAAAGAGTAAGAATGATAACCAAAGACATTGTAAAAAGAAAAAGCCAAAGGTTAAAAATAAAAGTAATTCGAGATTTTTGGGGAACATAATAGGATATAGAACGATTAAATCCAGAAAACGCAAGCAACTAGAAAGAAAAGAAGTAAAAGAACACAAAGATAACAATGATCCTAACTGGAATCACAAAATTTACCTAGAGGAACAGCATAATTAAATTTTGATGGTATATACCTAAATGCGAACAATACGAAAGAGAAGTAGACCTTCCATTTGAATGCAAGTTTTGTGGAGGCTACTTCTGCCTAGAGCATAGACTTCCAGAAAATCATAACTGTCCAAATCTACCGCCTAGAACCCCTCTGGGAAGATGGCAGGCTAAAAGAGAGATAATTTATCCACAAATCCAAAAGGAAAATGAACAGTTTGAAAGGAGAGAGATATCTATACCAATAATAAATATAGTAAGAAAACCAATCTGTTTTCAAAGTTTCGCATTGATTGGAAAACAAATAAACTCTTGACCTCGTTTAACCTATGGTTTGTTTCATTTTGGATTATGGTTGGTGCGTTGTATTCTTGCCGAAGGAAACAACTCGACATCCTTTTATAAAAGCGTTCCCGACATATTGAAGTATGTACTTTACCTATTTGCTGCTGGAATTAGTAGTTGGACTGGATATAGAATCTTTAGTAAACTTGATTACAGTACATCCTCAGATAGAGGCTTTTTGGATTAAAACTTCTCTCTGGAGTGCTGTTCATGGCTGGAATTTTTATGCTGATGTTTGGGCTGTTCTATCAGATTGGATTCTTTACCGATACACCGTTTAAACCTATATTAAGCTGTATGCAAGCATCTGCGCTTGGCTTGACCGCGAACACCAGCTAGCTTCCAGCTTTCTTCAGGTGTAGGCGCGTTGTGTGTGCAGCAAAGTTTACATAGAATTCTCATAAGCTTTATACATCAACATTTTCCCACAGACACTAAATTTGGTTATTGGGCTTTTCTGTTGTGCCATAGAATGTCCAGTGTTTTAGCCCGTTTGTTGTACAATTCGCCTTTTCATTTCCTTATGTGCTATTCTTTTTGTGGTTGGTGAAAGTTTGCCTTGGGAAGTAAGCGACAACTACATCCGCAGCGGTCACCGCAGTCCAGAAGAGTTTCAGCCCGAAACTTTACGCATTATAACGCTTAGTGAGGATGAAGGGATTAAGGCGGTTGTTGGCAAGCCTAAGGGCAAGCATACCATGGAAGTGCAAAGCTACCTTTTCGACACTGCCAAGGGCTGGGATTTGGAGAAAGCCAAAGCATGGTTCAACCAACACCACAAAGACGGGAAGAGGCGGGAGCATTTCTGCGCTGTTTTACCTTTCAAAGTTTTGGAAAAGGTTGTTGACAAACCATTACGCATTAAAGGCGTAGCCCTTACAGCTGGCATGAGCCGCAACCTCAACATTTACACGCCAGAGGAACTCCAAGCCTTCGCTAGCAAGCTTGTTTCCGCCCCCGTTTACATAGAGCATGTTGCAGTGCCCAACGCCGTAGGCAAAATCACAAAAACAGAGTGGGATGGACAAAACCTATGGTACGAAGCCGAAATCTACGACGAGGAAACAGCAGACAAAATCCGAAAAGGCTTGATTAGGCATGTGAGCATCGGCGCAGACTACGAGGCAATAGACATCTTAGACGGAAAAGTGCCCCACGGCTTACACAACGCGGAACTAAGCCTCGTAGCTGTGCCAGGCGTTCCAGAGGCGAACATCCAAATCCTTGAAAGGCTTCAAGAAAATCGCTTGACGGAGCAGAATTTTGAGCCTATAGTTGCCGGCGAATACATTTTAGGGTTTTATCAAGACGCTTCCGCCTTTCTCCCAGAACATTACAGCACGGTTTGGCTTGACCGCGAAAACGGAATCCTCGCCATAACAGGAAAGTTGAGGGCTAACCCAGAAGTCAGCCGAGTTCAAAGCATATTCTTCTCAAAACAGCACATGTGGGATGAAACAAAAATTAAAGACTGGCTTATACTACACCCCCACTACACTGTTTCCGCAAACGCGTCTCCGCTGAAAGAAAAAGGATTCGTGAAAAACTCTAAAGCCCTTATCCCAGTTGAAGATGCCGTAAAAATGATTCAGAAGGTTTTGCCAAGCCCTATAGTTGAAAGAAGCTGGGGCCTCGGACTGCAGAGAATGTGCCAAGAACTTCGCGGCGTCATAACAAGTTTGCGTAGGAGGACGGAGCAGAATGACCATTGCATGTAACAGGTTTTCACAGTCACCCAAAGTGACTTAGGAAATAAGCCAGGCTGAACTGGCTGAAACCAAAGGCGAAACGGAAATTGGAGAGTGAAAGCAAATGGCAGATAACACTGGCAAAACCTGGATGAGCATAGGCGAAACAGACACAACCTTTGACGCTGATGGCGGAGGCTTAACATGCCTTTGGATGGACCAAAACTACAACTGGAGCAACACAGCCTTCAAGAACAGATGCGGTGAATCCCTTAACTTGGCAGTAAACCTTCTAGCAGACGTTCTCCACACATTTTACATACAAGAGGTAATTCCCGAATACAAACTAAACATAATACTGCCCCTTTTGATGCTCATCACAACCATTGTTGTGCTCTGTAAAAAACGGAGCACGCGGTTTTTGTGCGCTTTTTGACATGTCCCCAGAACTATTTGTGTCTTTTTATAGAAGAAGATTTCACTAATGATTAAATTCTCGTTTACATATTAAATTTTGAAAAGATGAAATGAGAGGAGAATGGAGTGGTTAAAAGGGCGAAAATCACGATAATTCTAGTTGAAGAAAGCGAAGAAAAGTCAAACCAAGAGTTGGAAAAAGAAATTTTTAATGCGTTATCAGAGTTGCCTGTAAAAATTCCTTGGATGAAAAAAGTGGAAAAAGTTAAGGTTAGCAGTTGAAGCCATCGCCGTTGCTGGAAAAAACGTGAGCAATGAGCTTCTATACGTTACCGTTTATCCTACCAAATTCTTTGACAAACTCTAAACCCTTTTCTGTTAGGCGGTAAATTCTGCGCCTATTCTCTTCAACGCCTCTAATCCAACCTGCCCTTTCCATGGCGTAAAGATGGGAATAGACCGTCCCAGAACTTGGGAGAAAATGGAACTGTTTGTGGATGTATTTGATAGCGTCATAACCGCTGAAATAGCCTACGTTTCCGCTAAAAGCAAGCAACAAAATGAAGTCCATGAAGCCGTTGATAATTCTCTTCTCAATTTCCATAAATAGATTCTGTTTAGCCGTCTCCCCCCGATTAAATTGGATTCGTAATCCGTTTTTAAATTTTACTCAAAAACCGAACACAACACGGCAAAAAGCCATTTTATAAAAGATTTTCTAAAATCAGTTTTTAAGAAAAACAAGCCTAAATTTTCCCTTTAATTCGTGAAAATTGCTTAAATTTCGCCTTTCCCCTTTCTGGTTTGGAGGCAGAGGCTGTTTGGCAACCGTTACGCCTGATGATGTTCGAGACGCTTTAAACCTGAGCAACGCAGACATCCCAGACGAGAAAATCACAAAAATGATTAAGCGGGCTGAGGTCACGCTTGAACTTGAAAAAGAAATAGACTATGGCGATTGCACAGAGGCGGAGAAAGAGGCTATAACGGTTTTAGCCGCCATATACGCGATTTGCTACTTGACAGGCGGCTCAGCAGTAGGCTTAAACTTCAGCGTAGGCGACCAGAACATTTCAGTCTTAAACAACGTACCTCCGCTGGATGTTTTGCAGAAGGAGCTTGAGAGGCTTATTGAAAACTTGAAAAAACCATATGTTGGGAGCGTGTAACCTCTTTGGGAACAGTTCCAGAAAACTATTACGATTTCGTTATGGACTATGCGCCCTACGTTTACGTGATTCCGCCAGACACTCTAGACCCAGAATGGGGACGCGCAGCTTTTGCCGCAGCCTTCGCCATAAACTTCCTCTATGAGGCTTACGGCGCCAAACAGTTTGAAGACCGCAAAACAGAAATTTACAATAAAATTGTTTCACTTGCAGATTGGGTTTTAACGCAGCAATGCACAGACCCAGCCAAAAAGGCTTACGGCGGATTCAAGTCAGCCGAAAACAGCACCTACTATTATGCGATAGACGTTTGCCGAGTTATCCCATCACTGCTAAAAGCTTACGGAATAACAGGTAACGTTGACTATTTAGACGCTGCGAAACTCGCTGGAAACACGTTTCTTAAAGCCATGCAAGACCAACAATCTTACGGCGGTTTCGCAAGAGCCGTGGACATAAATGATAACTGGCTTTTGCAGTTGGACGTTGAATGCCTCTACGGACTTATAGGTTTAAAAATGCTTGCAGAAAAGTATGATGTTGCAAACGCAAGCTTATATCAAGGCATGATGGCTAAGGCTGTTGATTTCTTGCGGGAAGGCTTTGAAAACCTGTGGCTTTATTTTGACCCAGCAGACGGCGAGTGGCATCGTGTGGGCTTAGCGGAAAACGAGGTTTACGATGACCCGTTTGCTTATGCGCTCTTAGGCTTGTATGATTATGAAGGCTGGAGCCTCTCATGCCAAAAAGTTTACAACTTTATTAACACCATCAGAGCTTCAGCACAATACCCTGCCTATAATTCAGCTATCTGCTGGGCTGGCTACATAGATGTGGTTTCGCGCGCTCCAGCCTGCGACTATTATGACGCTGTTACAAGTGGAATCCTGTGGCGAATACGCCGAAATCATGACAAGCCAAGCTTAGCCTTCAGCAAACAAGTCATAGAAAAATACGCTGAAAATTTCATGTTTTGGGGTGTTAAGCATTCGGATTATAGCCCTGTCGGGGACAAGTGGGCTATGGCAACGGTTTGCTAGCCAGCAAACCGTTGATTTTATATCCATTTTGTTTTGATTTCTTTTATGGCGGTTATGTGGGGGTCGTCTGTTACGCATGGCGCTTTTAGGTTTAGGGCTGTTGCTGCTATTATGCTGTCTGCCATGGAAATTTTGTACTTGTGCCTTAGTTCTGCTGAGGTTTTTGCGGTTTCAGCGTCTACGCCTATTATTTTGAAGTCTTTTTCGAGGAGGTTGGTTCTTAGTTTTGCGGTTTCGCGTCCTTCTGCTTGGAGGGTAAGCCTATAGATTTCGTGGATTACTATGGTTGAGATGTATCGTTGTTTGGTGTTTCGTATGGTTTCTTTGGTTTTTTGTAAAGTTGCTTCATCTTTAGCGTAGTAGTGTTCTATAAAGAATCTTGTGTCGAAAACTGCCTTAGACATCTTCTTCCCTTAGCTTATCTAAGAGACGCTTCATTTCTTCTGGAGTGGCATATTTCGCTCCAGAACCAGCAAGGTCTATGGTTGACTTTTTGGGTTTAAAGAGAATACCTTCTGGAGTATCAATTACCTGTAAGCGTGTTCCCTCTTCAATTTTGTATTTTTTGCGGAGTTCTGCTGGAATCGTGGTCTGTCCTTTTCTGGTTACTACAACTTCGGTTTCCATATTTAATCAAGTAGTACATATTAAAAGTAGGACATATAAACCTACCTACTAGAATTCATGGAGTTCAATATAGCTTGGCCTAAGCCCTTGAAGAACTGATCTCATATTACGAGTTTTGTTTCTCAGAACCAATGTCAATTTCTTTTATTTACTTCCAATTCTCTCTTTTTCCCATCTCTTATATGCATTTACAATGGCTTCCTTAAGTCTTAGAGATACTTCTTCATCAATAAGACATATGTCTAGCATATTGATAAAATCATCCTTTCCCTTATCCAAATACAGAAAAACTCTGAAGCAATCACGCAAATATCTTTCTAATTTGAAAACCTCATCCAAGGATACGTCAACACTCTCAACTCCATGCACTATTTTACTTCGTTTATTATATAATTCGTACATCGTATCGAATACTTCTTTTTTGTCTAGGCCTAGGAAGCCTAATAAAGATGCGATTCTTAAAGAGGTTCTAAACCTTATTTCTTCCCCTGCAGAGAATAGAGCCTCAAGGGCGATAAACAAATCTATAACTTTCCTTTGAATATCATGTTCACCAAGGGCCATATAATAATATTTAAGACCATGCCGGAGAAAAGCCTTCGAGTCATCCTCAAAAACGCATTTTAGAGACTCATACGCTCTCAAGGCATACTTAAGAGCTGAACTTGACTCACTTATAATTCTAGTAAGATGTGATTCATCTGCCCTTACTTTTATAGTAATTTTTTCTGGGGAGATTTTTCCAAATGGTCTGTCGTCTTTGATAAGAGAAGCGGAGTAACCTCTAGGCAGTGCAACGAAGTTCCCCTTTTCCACTGCATAAAGCAGAAGCATATTAGCAACATCATTCTCAAATTTTGGGGTAATTGCGCTTTCACCTTTTCTAACATCCTCTTCTGCAACTCTCATGATGAATTGTGCCTTCTCAACATCTTCACCGCAACGTTTGACAATTATATCGTTCCCATAAGTTATTCCTTCTTTAGGAACAATTAACCCTTTGATCACGTAAGAAACTTGCCAATTCTTTTCATTCAAAGTGTTCACCAAAAATTGTTAGCGAATTGAGGTAAATTAATTTACCCTTAATCTCTTTGCATAGGCAGCTCAAGGCAAAATTTAACTTTGTAGATTGTTAGTAAATTGGTGAATTTCTAAATTTTCCTCTTCTTTATATTCGATTTTTCCCTCGTTTCCTCTGATGATGAAAATGAAGGAAGTTTCTAAACAGGTTAAGGGTTTAAGCTTGGGTGATTTGGTTTGTGTTGAGTGGTTTGATGCTAGTATTGGCAAGAGCCTTAGCGGTGGCTTGAATGGCATAGACGTTCCAGTCACAAGCTGGGGCGTTTTCCTCGGTGTTTTAGGAGCCAAAAACAAGCACATAATCCTAGCCCAAAACAGTTTTCGCTATGCTGATGGCGTCCACGACATTGATTATACGGCTGTTCCAACGACTTGGACCGCCAACATAACCATAATAGCCAAAGCGCATGTTCCCCACGAAACTGTGGAACAGCTCCTAAACAGCTTCCTCATAGGCGGAAAACGCACAGCAAGCGACAAAAGCATCAAACAGCGACGGGTGAAAAACCATGAACGACTGGATTAAAAAGGCTTTGATAAGGCGGGTTAGGCAACGCGAAATCCCCCCAGACCAACGCCTAGTCTACGGCGTAAAATTCACATTAGCCATGACAATATGCCTATCCGCTTTAGAAATCGCCCACATAGCCTTTCTCGGCAAGTGGAACAGCGAAATCTTCGCCGCCATAACGGGCTTAACGGGCACCCTCAGCGGCATCCTCATAGCCCAAAAAACCTAGAGGGGGTAGGCCACTATTGGTTAAAATCAGCCGCAATAAAATGTTGAAAAACAGAATCCAAAAACTCAGAACGGAGGTGAAAATAGACACCCAAAAACTAAGAGACGAAACCATAAAAGCCCTCCAAGAACTCTTCACCCTAGCCAAAAACCAAGCCACAAACGAAAACATAAAACTAAAACAACGCCAAAACTGGACCCGCATAGCCGCCTACATCTGCCAAGTAATAAACACAATAGCCACCCGCTTCGACGAACGCCAAATAGACCAAGACTTGGCTAAACTGGAGGGACTCATAAATGAAGCAACGACAAAAACAAAAACTCCGCAGACTGGAACAAGCCCTAGCTGAAACAACCCAACCCCAAATCCCAAAATACCCCATAGAATTCTGCACAAAAATCCTGGGCTTCACACCAACAGCCTACCAAAAAGACCTAATACAAAAATTCCAAACAAGCCAGTTCATAGCCGCCCGCTGGTGCCACCAAAGCGGAAAAAGCCAAACAATAAGCGCCCTACTATTACATTACGCATTAACAAACCCAAACACGCAAATAGGCATAGTAGGACCAAGCTGGCGCCAAACCAAACTCGTAATAAAAAGAATAAACACATTCCTCACAAACTCCCAAAAAACCTATACCACAAACCCCAACAAACCACAATCCGCCTAAAAAACAACAGTACAATAGAGGCGTATCCAAACAACCCAGAAACAATCCGCGGACCAACCCTAAACATAGTATACGCAGACGAATTCAACTTCATCCCCAACGACAAAGAACTCTACGACGCCATACTATTCACCCTAACAGCAACAAACGGAAAATTCATCTGTACATCAACGCCCTGGCACAAAGACAGCATATTCTGGCAAATATTCAACAACCCCGCCTACAACGACTACACAAAAACCCACATAACACACAAACAAGCCACAGAACCAAACGGACCCCTAAAACACAACATCCTAGAAAAAATCCGAAAACAACTCGCAGAAGACCCAGCCCGATGGCAACGCGAAATGGAAGCAGAATGGGCAGAAGACCAAGACGTCTGGCTACCCCAAAGCCTAATAGCCAAATGCATAGAACCAAACCTAGAACTCTACGAATTCGAAAGCCTACAACAAGGCGAATTTTACGCCGGACTAGACCTCGGCAAACATAAAGACCACAGCGTTTTAGCCGTAATCAAAAAAGTTGAAGACCACCTCCACCTAACACACCTAAAAATCTTCCCCCTAGAAACAAGCTACGCCTCCATCATCGGCTACATCAAAACCATAACCACCCGCTGGAACAAATTCCAAAAAATCCACGTAGACACAACAGGCGTAGGCGACTACATAGCAGAAGACATGACAAACGCAAACATACCCAACGTAAAAGGCATAAACTTCACCCAACCCCGCAAACAAGAAATGGCCACAATCCTAAAACAAAAAATGACCGAAGGCAAATTCAAATTCCCATACCTCACATGGGAAAAACCCTACCACAGCGACTACCCCAACGAACTCAACATCGAAAGATACCAACTCCGCAAAGACGGCACAATAACCTTCCACCACCCAAAAGGCAGCCACGACGACGTCTTCTGGGCAACAGCCCTAGCCATCTACGCAACCACAGAAACAACACCCGAACCATTTCTGGCAGTAGTTCCAAGACTAGCAAACAAACTACATAAAATACGCCAAAAACTCTGGAAACACAAAACAACGGGAATAACAAAATGAAAACTCAAGAATTTTTCCACATAAGCCAATACAAGCGCAGACTCGACAAACAAACAGGCAAATTCATCATCAACATCACCTACGAAATAGCCATCTCAAAGCCAACAAACCGCGTAATAAGCATCGCCGAAGCCTTCGGACTCGGCCTAGACAAAAAAGAGAAATTCGTCGTTTACGACAATGTCGAGTTGAAAATAAGCCCAAAAGACATAGTCTATATTACAGGCGACAGCGGAAGCGGAAAAAGCATCCTGCTTAAAGCCTTGGAAAAAGACATACGCAGTGACTTAGCGTTAAACTGCATAAACATAGCCCAAATAAAGCCAGAACCCAAAAAACCCATAATCGAAACAGTCGGCAAAACCTTCGAAGAAGCCCTTGAACTCTTAAGCCGCGTTGGTCTTAATGACGCCTTCCCATTCCTACGCAGTTACGCGCAGCTTGGCGACGGCCAAAAATACCGCTACAAGATAGCCAAAATGATTGAAAGCGGAGCGCAGTTCTGGATTTTGGACGAGTTTGCCGCTACGCTTGACCGGGACACAGCCAAAATCGTAGCCTACAACCTTCAGAAACTGGCAAGACAACAAGGCAAAGCTGTTTTGGCGGCGACAACCCACACAGACCTTTTTGAAGACTCAAACCCTTCAGTGCATATTCACAAGCGGTTCGGCAAAGAAATAACCGTAAAATATTACCCCAACGTGCAGCGAAAGAATGCAGCCTAATAAAAGAGATGCGCATAGAAGAGGGGGCAACAACTGACTACAAAAAACTAAGCTTTTTCCACTATCGCTCAACACGTTTACCGCCGCCGAGAAAAATCTTCGTTTTAAAGCGTCGAGAGGAAACTTTGCGGAGTAATCGTTTACAGTTACCCGCCGCCAACAATGTTCGGACGAAGCAAAGTTTTGAAAGGCAGTTTCAGCCAACTTCAAAGAGAATTAAGTACAATAACCCGCGTGGTGATACATCCAAAATACCGCACAATAGGGTTAGGCGCAAAACTGATAAGGGAAACTCTCCCCTTAGCTGGGACGCCAAATGTGGAAACTCTGGCTGTGATGGCTAAATACAATCCTTTCTTTGAAAAGGCTGGAGTGCAGAAAATAGCGGAAAGCAAACCGAACAAGAACATTCTAGAAGCAATAGAGAAGCTAAACGCTTTGGGTTTTAACCCAACAATGTTGGGCAGTGTAACCTACAACGTGAATAGAATAAGGGCGATTGGAAGAAGCAAAATCATAAAAGTTCTAGAAGAAGTTTCAGAAAAGGGCGCGGTTCCCAGAAAACGCCTCCTAAACCTCAAAAATGTTTTTCCAACACATAAGGAGTTTATGAAGAAAATTGAAAAGGCAGATAAAAGGGAAATAGCTAACACTCTGAAAAGGCTTAGCTTTTTGGCTCAAACAAAAGTTTGCCTGTTCTTGAAGGATTAAAAGAAAAAGGTAAAGACTGTTTAAGGCTTTGTTTGTAGTTGACTTGGTTTTCTTCTTCTTGCGAGCATGAAAACTGCTGCTAAAACGACTGCGGCGACGATGCCGATTATTATGATGCCTCCCCATTTTTGTGCTGTGTTGTCTGCTGCCGTTGTTGTTAAGTATGCTGTGAATGTTGGGTCGTGCTCAACTCTGTAGCCGCTATAGTTTGGGTAAGCGATGAGGTAGAAGTAGTTTGCCCTACTCATGTTTGTTATTGTTTCTTTTGCTTTTTGGTAAAGTTGCGGGTGCATGTTGACGACTAGAAGCGGAAGGAACTTCATTAATCCAATATGATATTGGAATAGCCCAGTGTTTTTGGCAAACCCGCCTATTTTGCATGTTCTTGTTATTGCCTCGTGCGTGTCGAAGGTTTGTTCTGACGGGTCGGCTGTATAATTGTAAAGTTTATAGTTTTTCTTTGCGCCAAATTCAACATCAAAGACTTTTTCTCCGTCATCCGCGTAAGTTGTTATGAGCGAATCGCTTACTATTTTTCGTTGTCTGTGACGTTTTCTCCGCTGGCTGATAGGCTGTAGGTGTTGCGGTCTAGTAGGACTGAGGTTTGGAAGTTAACTATGCTCATTTTTATCTGGTTTTTCTGGAGAAACTCGTAGACCGTTTCGTTTGACAATTTAATGCCGTAACTGTAGCATCCGGTCTCGTTGTAGTGGGCGTAGAGTGGTATGATGAACCAGCCCCAGAAGAGCCAAAGGTTGGTAATTCGCCCGATAACGTGGTTTTCCGTTAACGTTGCCTTGTTTTCTCCTGGAGAAATTGTTAGAGTATAAGTGAATGTTAGTTCATCGTAGGTTGTGATTCCAACTGGAGCGCTGTGGTTGTAGCCCGGCTCTTCAGGGTTTATCCATGTTCTCCACCATATAGCTGTTAAATTCGTGTATTTCAGGCCCCAAGACCATTGAAGCTTGTCGCTGGAATGCGTCAGCGGGATTATCTCGGTTTTGCTGTTTAATGATGGCAATGGTATGTTGAATGCGCTGAAGTCGAAGCCCATGCTGAACGAAGCCCATAGGGTATCGTTCATGTCTGGAGAGTTTGGGAAAATTGAGTAGTCTGAGTCGTTGAAGGCTAGCAGCATGAGAAAGGTTGAAGTCGTTAAAACATCTCGGCTGCGGTTTGCGGTTTTGTAGTGCATCATGAAGGTTTGCATTGGAATTGTGAGGTATGCTCCCCTGCCAAAAGTTATGTTGCACAAACCCGCATATAACAAGTGTAAACCGCTTGTGTTAACATAAATCATGTAGAGGTATGCGTGCCAATTCTGGAATCCAGGAAGCGTTTCAATTCCGTGAAGGGTTGCATAAGCCCGTGCATAGTCAAAGTAGTCAACGGTTTTAGCCCAGCTTTCCAGCATAAAGTCGGAGGCAACCAGCGTGTCTGCGGCTAAAGATGGCGATGTTACGTTGATTAGGAATATGCTGATGAGTAATGTTGCAAGTAGAGTTTTGGTTTTCATAACGTTCCTGTTTCAACTTTTGGCTTAATCGAGTTAAAGCATAATATTAAAGAATTGTGAATCCGAATCCAAACTTAACGTAAATTCATCGGATACGCGCCTGTAAGCCCTCTACCAATACTGTTGCCCTTAGCTGCCCACTCACTCGGAGTGTTGGCCATAACTGGCTACCAGTCTGGTTCGCCCCGGTTTATAGCTATACTGGGTAGGCCCAATGCTTATCAGTTGAACCATACTCGATCTGCACGTAGAAGTAGTAGTCAGATAAGGGCGTCAGTCCAATATTGCACACCGCATAACCAGAGGCATGATCTGGATTGTAATATCCACTGCATAATTGGATTCTGGTAAACTTCATTGAGGGTATTGAAAATTAACTTTATCCAATACAATATTGGGCGGCACTATGCTAAAAGGTCCATTGGGTGACGTTGCATAAAAATGTTAATTTTGCCCCGTTAACAGGATTTCCATTATTATCATTATCAGCAACCTCCCAAGCAACCTCTACGGAGTCCGCCTTCGCAACAGATATTACTTTAATCATAGCTAAAATAGGCGTGCTCTATAGCTGTTTCTCACAACTTTTATCCTCGACTAATTAATTTAACAAAGCATAACCATAAAAAGGCGTATGGTAAATTAATCCGGAACATCCTACACAACCTTCTATTTCCACAAATTAAGATATAATGGGCCGGGAGAGATTTGAACTCTCGACCTTTCGGTTATCAGCCGAACGCTCCAACCAAGCTGAGCTACCGGCCCTCTCTCGCCAAATTCTAATTAACTCATTTTTATTAAAGGATTTTCTACTCAACCCACTATTAAACATATCCAAAACAATCTAGAAACCTTTTAATCAACTGCCAAGAAACATATCCTCAACAAAGGGTCCGTAGCCCAGTACGGATCAAGGCGCCGGCCTTCGGAGCCGGAGAACGTGGGTTCAAATCCCACCGGGCCCGCCACCTTTTGGATTCAGAATAAAGGTGTTAACATGTCAAATTTTCTCGTTTGTGAACTATTTTTCTTGCAGCTTCAAGGATTTCCAAAGCTTGTTCTTTCTTTAGTTTATGTCTTTTTTCGCTTAACTCTTTTATGGCTGATTCTATGTCGGAAACTTCAATGTAACCCATGCTTAGGCTTTCCAACATGATAGTCCAAGTGTTCCATGCTTTAAGCCCAAACATCCTTGCAAGATTCGAAAGAGCCTTCTCATCAACCAAGACTTGGGCTTTTCTCTCCCTTGCAAACAA
>JAVZLH010000010.1:0-38542 GCA_038883855.1 Bathyarchaeia archaeon | reverse complement strand
ACAATCAGAGCAGACTGCCTTGTGCATCTCTTTCGCGCTCATTTAACTATTTCAACTCCTTTTGGCTTATACTGTGCAAAAAAGCTTTTGCACGACCCTAGATTACGAGTTTAAGCTGCTTATAACAGTTTCTCTGGAAAAATTTGATAAGTATGGAGATTAGCTAAAATCTTCTATGAGTTTTTTAACTCTCCTTTCTATTTCGTCCCTAATCTCGCGAACTTTTTCTATTGGTTTACCCTTTGGATCTTCAATCCCCCAATCCACAACTTTATTAAGTAAAGGCGCTGGACAAAATCCCTCGGCGCCGCAACCCATAACTATTATCATGTCTGCCTCCTGCACCATTTGGTTGTTAATGCGCTTCGGCTTGTTTTTGGAAATGTCAATTCCCTTTTCGCGCATGACTTGAACAACAACAGGGTTAACTTCTCCCGAGGGCATGGTGCCAGCGCTTGATGCTTCAATTTTGCCTTTTCCATAATGTTTCGCGAAGGCTTCAGCCATCTGGCTTCTGCCAGCGTTTTCAACACAGACAAAAAGAACCTTCTTCACGTAACCACCGCTAAGATATTTTAAAATTAGGGAGAAGCCTATTATTGTTTGTGTTTTTGCATTCTCGTGCAGATTAGCCTTTTCAGATGTTCAGATACGTGATGCGCACACGAAACTCATAAAAGCACGTGCCAACAAATAAAAATTCTAAAAGGCACATGCCTTGATGGAAGGGGATGCAAACGGTTAAAGCTAAATCGAGAAAGTTTGTTGCGGCAAACCCGAGCAAATGCACGGGCTGCAGCCTATGCGAATACGTTTGCGCTTTAGAAAAAAAGGAGTCTTTTTGGAATCCCTTAAGGTCTAGAATAAGGATTGTCCGCTTAACTCCAGCCTTCAACATCGCGATGACTTGCAGGTTCTGCGAAGATGCTCCATGCGTGAAGGCTTGTCCGCGAAACGCCTTAACCCGATCTGAAGAAAACGGCGTAATCATAGTAAATGAAGCAAGATGCGACGGATGCGGCTGGTGCGTCCCAGCATGCCCCTACGGTGGAATAGCAGTTCACCCAGACAAACCATCAGTTTTGACTTGCGATCTCTGCAATGGAGAACCGAAATGTATCGAGTTCTGCCCCGAAGAAGCCCTAGAGCTTGTTTCAGGAGACGAAGAAGCCATGAAAAAGTTGCTGACCGCCGTTGAAAACATACCAGCGGAGGTTGAAAAATTAACCACTCTAGTGAAGAAGAGGGATTTCGGTGCTTTGTTGACTGAGGCTGAAGGGAGGGCAAAGAGACTTTCGGAAAAGCTTGAGGCAATGAACAAAAAATGGGGATTAAAACTTTAGGCGTTGAAAAATACATTTCCCAAGAAGACATAAGAAACGCTAAGGAACTTAATTATCAAGACAATTCTGAAGAAATCACATGAGTGATAAAGATTTTGCGGAGCTTTTGTTCCCGGAAGTTTTGGTTAGGAAAATTGAGATTAAGGAGATAACGCCTTGCACTGCTGATCCTGAAAGGATTAAGTTTTTGGCTCAAGCTGACAAGTCTTTGGAGGATGTTTTGCCAATTCTTTATTTGGCTATTCCAAACGCGAAGTACTCCGAGAAGTTGGGTGCATTAAGTTATAGGTACAAGCAGCATTTGGTGACAATTTTCTCTTCTGGCAGAATTGGAATGACGTATGTGAAGGATAGAAGTGAAGCTGACCAGTTGATAGAAGAGGTTAAGAGTCTTATAAATCGTGCATTTCTATACCTCAAAACCAATGGAAAACCGAGCGCAGAGCAAGTGCAAGCAAAGAAGGAGCTAACGCCTGTAAAAATCTACGAGTCGCTGCCAAAAACAAACTGTAAGGTATGCGGAGAACAAAGCTGCTTCACCTTCGCGGCTAAGCTTCTGAACGGAGAAAAAGCCTTACAAGACTGCCAACCCCTAGAATCTAAAGAACATATCGCAAAGAAAAATCAAATTGAAAAGATGATGAATCCAATAAAGCTGAAGTAGAACGGGCAAAAGATCTTCTCTGAAAAATTTTGATTTAGGCGTATTTTTAGTTTTAGAGAGCAGACGGTGGCTTTGATTTAATGTTTATTGTTAAAATCCCACCGATTTCTTTCATTCCAAAATTACATCTTAAAACCATTCTGATTTACGAGGGAAATTATAAAAGCATTAAAGACGATGTTTTATGCTCATAAGTGATGTAAACATGAAATTCGTCGATGCTCACATACATTTATCCGACGAAGAATATTTTGATAAAATTGACAATTTAATTGCAGAAGCGAAAAACTATAACGTCGTTGCTTTGGTTTCAAACTCCATGAACTTTGAAACATGTATGGGCAGTTTAAAGCTTGCTGAGCGGTTTAAGGGAACGGTTTATGCTGCTTTAGGCATTCACCCATGGAATGTCAAAGCCTTAGAGGGAAGCGAACTCCAAAAAACTGTGAAGTTGATTTTAGAGCAGAAACAGAATAAGGCAGTTATAGCTATAGGCGAGGTTGGTTTGGACTATAAATACGCAGACGTTTGGGATAAACAACTTACGGTTTTCAACGAAATGTTAAGATTAGCTGAAAAACTTGACTTGCCAACTATAATTCACTCAAGAGGCACTACAGCACAAATTGTTGAAATGCTTCCATCTTACAACGTTAAAAAAGTACTGTTACACTGGTTCAGCAATCCAATAAGCGTCTTATCAAAAGCAGTGGAAAATGGCTATTATATCACCGAAGGCCCGCCCGTAGTTTACTCCAACGGTATACGTGAAGTTGTTAGGCGGATACCGTTGGAAAACTTGTTAACGGAGACTGACGGACCGGTGCGCTATTGGAAAAAGCCTTTTGACGGAAAAATGACCACACCTGCTTTTATTCCAACAGTTGTTAAAGCCATAGCTGAAGTCAAAAAGATGAGCGAAATTGACGTTTCAGAACGAATAGCCAAAAATTTTGAGGAATTTTTTGGGATAAATTTAAATTAATCTTTTTATTGAAGGTCTGCATCATTGCATCCTTAATTAGATGAGGGTTAGTGGGCGTGCGAGTTTGGGAAACGTGCGAACAGAGCAGATCAAGCGAGTAGCTAAGGAGCTTATTAGACGCTTCCCCGATAGATTTTCCAGCGACTTTGAAAAAAACAAACAAATGGTCAGCAAACTTGTGCAGGGCACAACCCCGAAGGTTAGGAACCAGATAGCTGGGTACATCACACATGTCTTTGGCGGGTTGCAGACAGCCTTTTCAAGTGAAACTGCACAAGAAGGTGAGTAACTTTATTATAACCTTTAACATTTTGTTAAGGGCGTTAAAGAGGCGATGATGATTATGATGGACAACTATAGAAAAGGTTGGGCGCTCAGATATTTGCGTGAAGCAAAGTCGGAGCTTGAAGCCGCAAAAAGAATGCCCTACATGGCTCCAAGCCTAGTTATAGAAGCTATTAGAAAGGCACGAAATGCCATATACTACAGCCTCGGAGAACCAGCCTTCATCGAAATCGCCATAAGAGAAGCCTACGAAAAAACGCAAGGACAAGCCATAACAGACCCTATTTTAAGTTTTTTATTGGAAATAGAAGCAATGATGCAGCAACTGGCGCAACTGGAAGAAATAGACGGAGAAAAAATCATGAAGCAAGCTGACAACTTGGTGCAAATAGCCTCCGACATAGTCGAGGTACTAACTGGAGAAAAAGCAGAAAGTTAAAAACAACTTTACAATTTTTGGAGAGCTTCGCCTATCCGCTCTAGTGCCTTCTTAATGTTTTCGATAGAGTTTGCAAAGGACATGCGCAGATAACCCTCACCATATTGCCCAAAAGCTGTTCCTGGCAAGACGGCTACACCAGCTTCGTTAAGCAAGTAGTCTCCTAATTTGCGGCAGTCCATACCTGTTCCAGTTATGTTTGGGAAAACATAGAAGGCTCCATACGGTTTTTTGCACGTTATACCTTTAATTTTGTTTAAGCCGTCAACTATGACATCTCGCCTCTTCTTGAATTCTGCAACCATTTTGTCCGATTCTTTTTGCGGTCCTTTCAAAGCCTCTAAACCAGCCATCTGTATAAAGGCACATGTACAGGAGTTAGAGTTTATCATGAGTTGAGCTATTTTTTGGGCCAGGTCTTTTCGCATAACACCGTAGCCAAGCCTCCAACCGGTCATCGCATAGGTTTTTGAAAAACCATCCAAAATTATGGTTTTTTCTTTCATTCCTGGAAGTGACGCTATGCTTTCGTTTTCACCTTCATAGATTATTCTGCTGTAAACCTCGTCTGAAAGCACGAAAACATCGTCTCTGTTCGCAATGCAGTCGGCAACAACTTTTATGTCTTCTTTGGTTAAAACGCCTCCCGTGGGGTTTTCGGGTGAATTCAAAATAATCATTTTTGTTTTCTTCGTTATTTTTTCCTTAACATATTCTGGGTCCATTCTGAAGTCGTTTTCCTCTTTTAGCGGTATAGGAACTGGTTTGGCATCGACAAAGTTTATTAGAGATTCATATATTGGGAAGCCAGGGTTTGGGTACATAACCTCATCGCCAGGGTTTACCAACGCGAGTATAGCAAAGAACATTATTGGTTTCGCGCCCGGCGTAACCACAACCTCTTCTGGGTCAACATCTATTCTTCTAGTTTTTGAAATGTATTCTGCAATTGCTTCTCTGAGTTCCGGAATTCCTGCGGCTGGGACGTAGTGGGTGTATCCAGCGTAGAGGGCTTTCACCGCTGCTTCCTTGATGTTTTTCGGCGTGTCAAAATCTGGTTCGCCAATTTCCAGGTGTATGATGTCTTTTCCTTGTTTTTCAAGCGCCTTGGCTTTTGCGAGGACTTCAAAGGCTGTTTCTGTTCCAAGCGCGCTCATTCTTTTTGCGAAAATGCCGCTCAATTAAACCACCTATTGGAAGCCCAATCATAGACAAATTTTGGCATATTTAACCATTATAGCAAATTTATTGTAAAAATTACTGAGGTTTCGGTAATGGCCGAACTTTCATTACCTCTGGATTGACGAGGTTCGGCGGCTTTCGTCCCTCAAAGAACGCCACTAGATTATTCGCAACCATTTCAGCCATCTTTGACCGTGTTTCGTAGCTCGCACTGGAAATATGTGGTGCGACAACAACATTGTCAAGCTTCAAAAGAGGATTATCCACTGGTGTAGGTTCTTGCTCGAAAACATCAAGCCCAGCGCCAGCTATCCGTCCATCCTTCAAAGCTTCGTAGAGGGCTTTTTCGTCGACAACCGGGCCTCGTGCATTGTTTATGAGGTAAGCTGTCTTCTTCATTAGCCTAAGCTTTTCCGCGTTTATTAGGTGGTATGTCTCCTTTGTTAATGGAACATGGATGCTCACGAAGTCTGCTTCTTTTAAGAGCGTGTCCAAGTCAACACGTTTGGCGTTTAATTCTTTTTCCATCTCTGGTTTTGGAACAACATCGTAATACAATATTTTCATGTTGAAACCCTTTGCCCTTTTTGCCACCGCATAACCGATTCTTCCAGCACCAACTATACCAATTGTTGCACCGTGAACATCTCTGCCCAGCAACATGTTGGGACGCCAGTCAACCTTCCATTGACCAGTACGCACGTATTTGTCTGCTTCAACAACCCGCCTCGCAACAGCCATTAGCAAAGCCCATGCGAAGTCTGCTGTTGTATCTGTTAGAACCTCGGGGGTGTTTGTCACGTAAATTCCTCTTTTGGTTGCTTCTTGCACGTCAATGTTGTCGAAGCCCACAGCCATCTGTGCAATAATCTTCAAGTTCGGTGCGGCGTCAAAAACTTCAGCGTCTATTTTGTCGGATAGAAGTGTGGCGAAAGCGTCAACGTTCCTAGCCTTTTCAATTATGACTTTCTTTGGCGGTGGCCCATACTCTTTCCAAACTTCAGCGTCAAAGTGTTCCATTATTATTTTTAAGCCTCTTTCTGGAAGCTCTCGTGTGACATAGACTTTCGGTTTTGCCATACGGCTACTTCCAACAATTTTGGAAATTCTTTTATTAATAGTGACTTATTACAGTTACGCACAGTACTGGTATCCCAATGGCAACTGTAAAGAACAAAGAAAAACTCATAGAAAATGGTCAAACTGACCTTGACCGAAAAGCCAGAGCCATAGTCCTGAACAGTTTTGAAAACGCCTTAAGAGCTGTTGACCCAAAACAAATAATAAAATCAAGGGTTCTGCTGAAAGGCTCGAAGCTTCTTGTTAACGGATATGAGTTTGATTTAAAAAAGTTCAAGAACGTTTACGTTATAGGTGGCGGAAAAGCCAGCGGTGCAATGGCAGAAGCCCTAGAAAAAATTTTAGCTGAACGCATAACGGCTGGAGTTATCAACGTTCCACATGGAAGCAAACACAAAACGGAAATTATAGAAATTCACGGTGCAAGCCATCCGGTTCCAGACGAGGCGGGAATGGAAGGAACACGGCGCATGCTTGAAATAGCTGAAAAAGCAGGGGAAAACGACTTAATCATATGCCTAATTTCAGGCGGAGGCTCAAGCCTCATGCCCTTGCCCCGAGGCGAAATCTCCCTAAGCGACAAAAGGGAAATCACCAATGCCTTACTCAAATGTGGAGCGACGATAAAGGAGATAAACACCGTTAGAAAACATATTTCAGATTTCAAGGGCGGATGGCTTGCAAAAAAGGCTTACCCAGCAACGATATTAAACCTAATCCTCTCAGATGTTGTGGGCGACCCGCTGGATTTCATCGCTTCTGGACCAACAGTTCCAGACTCAACAACATTCAGCGACGCCATAAAAATTCTGAAGAATTATGGTTTATGGGACAAAACTCCAGCATCCATCAAAAAAGTTTTGCTGGACGGCGAAGGGGGGAAAATTCCCGAAACTCCGAAGGCTTCAGATGAAGCATTCAAGAAAGTTTTCAATGTAGTTGTTGGAAATAACAGGTTTGCAAGCTTGGCAGTGTGCGAACAGCTAAGAAAGGATGGTTTAAACACGCTTCTGCTGACAACGACGATGGAAGGCGAAGCCAGACACATTGGAACAATGCTTGCCACAATAGCCCATGAAACCTTCTTGTACGGAAATCCAATCTCAAAACCAGCTGGAATTATAGCGGGCGGGGAAACAACGGTAACCGTTACTGGAAAGGGTGTTGGCGGAAGAAACCAAGAGTTAGCGTTGGCAGCCGCATTAAAACTGGAGGGGATGGACGGTGTTGTTTTGGCTTCGTTGAGCACGGACGGCGTTGACGGACCAACAGACGCTGCTGGGGCAATAGTTGACGGAAAAACCCTGGTCAAAGCAACTAAAGCTGAATTAAGCCCCCAAGAGTTTTTGGCTGAAAACAACTCCTACAAGTTCTTCGAGGAATTAGGCGACTTAATCTTCACTGGACCCACGGGGACAAACGTTAATGACATTACAGTGATAGTTGTCGTATAACAAAGCGGAGCCTAGAGTAATGGTTGTCACCGTTAAGTTTGTTGGGGCTTTACGAGGAATTTCAGGCAAAGAAAGGCTTACCATAAAAATCGAAGGTGAAACATCGCTGAGGGAGTTGGTAAAGAAAATTGTTAAGCAACAGCCCAAACTTAAAAGAGTCTTAATCGACCCAGAACTCCAAGACCCAAGACCCAACGCGCTAATACTCGTCAACGGAAAGGAAATCAGCGTTTTAAAAGGATTAGAAACTGTTGTTAGAGAAGGGGATGAGGTGGTTTTTGTTCCAGTTATCCATGGGGGATAAGCGTGTATGAGGCTGTATGCCGTCAAAACGAGGCTTGTAAAGGTCGGCGATAACCTTGTCGACATCGTTCTCGAAGCGTTAAAGAAACAAAACATTCCGCTTGAAAACAACGACATCTTGGTTTTGACATCAAAAATAGTGGCTTATGCCGAAGGACGCCTTGTTAAGCTAAGCGAAGTTAAGCCTTCAGAAAAAGCGAAGGAGCTTGCCGAAAAGTTTTCGCTTCAACCCGAACTTGCAGAGCTGCTGTTACAAGAGGCAGAAAAAGTTTATGGAGGAGTCGAAAAAGCTGTTTTAACCCTCAAAAACGGAATGTTAACAGCCAACGCGGGCATAGACAACAAAAACGCCCCATTGGGCTATGTGGCTTTGTGGCCTAAAAACGCCAAAGAAGTTGCCAAACAAATTAGGGAAGAAATAAAGCGTAAGACTGGTAAAGTTGTCGCAGTTTTGATTATTGACAGCGGACTGGCGCCGTTAAGAAGAGGAACTGTTGGCGTGGCTTTGGCTGTTGCAGGATTCAAACCAGTAGAAGACTGCCGAAGTCGAAGGGACCTTTACGGGAAAACGCTAATTATTACACAACATGCTGTGGCGGATAATTTGGCTTCTGCCGCCCACTTGATGATGGGTGAAGCAGCTGAAAAAACTCCAGTGGTGTTGGTTAAAGACGCCCCAGTCAGTTTTGATGACGGCTTATACGGCGCTGAAGACATGGCAATGCCCCATAACGAGTGCATATTCATGAGCGCTTTTCTTAGCGATGTGGGCTATTCGAAAAGGTCAAAAGATTTGCGTTCTTCAGAACCTTAAAAAGAACTGATCCTATTACAGCTGAAACAATTGCAATAATCACTCTTTCTGTTGGGTAAAGAAAAACCGTAGCCAACCATGTACCCAACGCTCCACTTAGGTCGGATGAGATAATAAGCTCATAAATTGTTGATCCAGCTATTTGCCCAGCAAGTGTTGAAGTTAAAGATGTTATAAAGAAAGTGTAAAAAAGCATCGAACCATCATCCGTTTTGATAATTTTTACGGCTAAGGATTGCAAGGGCGAAATTAGGATGATGAAACCGATTATTTGAAACCACAAGTACTGTGGATACAGCCATGCGGGGCCGATAACTGGATAAAAGGCGAAAATAAGCAAAAGGCAGAAATAAACAATGATTGACGCAATCCTTCTACCCATTGCAGTCATGCCGCTGCATAAGGCTGCGGTAACGCCCGAAGCAAGGCTCAATTGAGAAAAATAACCAAGGGAAATGCCAATTACCCCGCCCAGAAACGTGGATAACACTCCTACGTATGGTCCAAAAATTATGCCTATTATTGGAGCGATAATAGCGGCTGCGGTAATACCTTGACCTGGTAAACCGATTATTGGAGAAATTTTCAAAGCTCCCAAGACAACATATAACGCCGTGAAAATGGCTGCTAAAGCTAACTCTTTTGTTCCTAACTGCACATGAACTGACATTTGCTGGTCTCCTTGCGTATGTGAAAAAAGCTAATTATTTTAACCGATTATAAAAGTGTGATGTGGCATGGCTCCTACGATTATTACCTTAACAACAGATTTTGGGCTGCGAGACCCATACGTTGCTGAAATGAAAGCCGTAATATTGGGTATATGCCCAAACGCAACAATCGTGGACATAAGCCATGAAATAGAAAAATTTAACGTGAAGATGGGCGCCTTTATTCTGGCTTCGGCAGCCCCCTACTTTCCAAAAGGAACAATTCATGTGGCGGTTGTTGACCCCGGCGTTGGAACAAAAAGAAAACCTATACTTATAGAGACGGAACAGTGCTTCTATATAGGACCGGACAACGGTGTTTTGGCTTTGGCTGCAACGAAACAATGTATAAAACACATATATGAAATAGCGAACAGTAAGCTGATGCTTCCAAAAATATCAAACACTTTCCATGGAAGAGATGTATTTGCGCCTGCAGCAGCCCACTTAGCAAACGGAACATCACCAGCAGATTTTGGTCCACAAACCCATGACATTGCCATACCAGAATTCGCAAAGGTTGTAATAAAGCAGAACTCCTTAATAGGCGAAGTTTTACATATCGATGGTTTCGGAAACATCATCACAAATTTCTCGAAAGAAGATTTTGAAAAACTCGGCGACAAAGAAGTTGTTGAAGTTCGCCTTAAAAATGTGGATTTAAGACTTAAAGTGTGCAAAGCCTATTCGGAAGTTGAACCGCAAAAGCCCCTAGCCATCATTGGAAGCCACAATTTTCTTGAAATTTCAGTAAATCAAGGAAATGCTGCAAAAACTTTTAAGGCGAAAATTGGCGACAAAATCGTCCTTCGCCGTGTTAAATAGGCGTTTACTTTTGCCTTTTCCTTAATTCTCTATTCAGTTCTTCCAGTTTCTTTTCTTTTATTGCTATCAACCGCCCTGTTAACTGAATCTCATCCTGGAGTTTTGCAGCAACCTTCAAGTCTTTTGATTCCGTTAACTGCTTGTGAAGGTCGTTTAGAAATTGTATTTTTTCTTCAACTTCCTTGTCAATTAATTGCATTACTGTTTGCAACTGCTCCGTTGTCCATTCGCTTAATGGTTTTTGCTCCGTCCAACAATACTTCACCCCTTCGGGTGAGATTTTCTCGTTTGCAAGCTGCTCTTTCTCCTCCGGAGTCAGCTCTCTACACTTCCGAGTAACGAGTCCTTCTTTCTCCAGAAACTCCGCGTAGTTATGCTCCATTACCGTTCACGTCTCCATTCCTACAGTACACCAGTTCGGTTATTATATTTACTCTTTTCCAAACAATGAAACATACCTTAACAGCTTATTGATAAATATACCTTTTCAACAACGTTAATGTTAATACGCTCTGCCCGCCCATATAAACATATTAAACTAATTAAAGAAAAGTTTAAAGAAGCGGATGATGTATCTGTTCACCCTAAAGCGGTGACGTGCATAATATATGAGCAAAAAATATCTCAAGTATGGAAGGGAAAAACCCCCTCCAGCCATATTCTCAGTCCGAACCACCACAGGCCAAGAAAAGAATGTGGCGAACCTCATAGCGGCGAAAGTTGAAATGGACCAAGAGCTTAAGAAGAGAATAAAGGCTGTTCTTGTTCCAGAGCCGTTAAAGGGCTATGTTTTTATCGAGGCGGAAGGCCCCCACTATGTTGAGGAAGCCATAAAGGGAATAAAACATTTGAGATCGAGGGCGCCAGGTGTTGTTGAATTTTCTAAAATTGAACAGTACGTTTCCGTAAAACCTGTTGTGGAGGAACTTAACGAGGAAGATATTGTTGAGGTTATAAGTGGACCGTTTAAGGGGATGAAGGCGAAAATCACAAGGATTGACAGAACAAAAGAGGAAGTAACTCTAGAACTTTTGGAAGCAACTTTCACCCTACCCATAACGGTGCACGCTGACTATGTGAGACTTGTTGAAAAAGTCAAAAAGGAGATGAGCAAATGAGCGAAAAAAAGGTTATTGAACTCCTTGTTAGCGGCGGGCAAGCAACGGCGGGACCCCCGCTGGGTCCAGCGTTAGGACCGTTAGGTGTAAACGTGCTAGCCATTGTTAACAAGATAAACGAGCTGACAAAGGACTATTCTGGAATGAAGGTTCCAGTAAAGGTTGCTGTCGATCCTGAAACAAAAGAGTTTGAAGTTACTGTTGGCACGCCAACAACCTCAGCCCTCATCGTCAGCGAGCTAAAAATTGAGAAGGGTTCTGGAACGCCGAGCAAACAGAAAGTTGGAAACCTCACCGTGGAGCAAGTTATACGCATCGCAAAAATTAAGCGCCCGGAGCTTTTGGCTAAAACTTTGAAGTCTGCAGCCAAAGAAGTCTTGGGAAGCTGCGTCAGCATGGGTGTGACGGTAGAAGGCAAAGACCCCCGAGAAGTGCAGAGGGAAATTGACGAAGGCAAATATGATAAATTATTCAGTAAAAGCGAAGAATAAGAGAACGTTTTTATAAATGCGTTCTATTCCCTCATTGGCACGAGGCTCAACAAAATGCCCCTTGACCAACAAACGATATTAAATGCGGTTAAAGAGGCAAAGGAAAAATCCGAAAAAAGAAACTTCACACAGTCTATAGAGCTAATTCTAAACCTGCAGGATATTGACATGAAATCGCCGGAAGGGAGACTGCAAGAAATTGTTGAACTGCCAAATTCCCTAGAACCGCCAAACAAGATATGCGTCATTGCGTCTGGGGAACTGGCGTTAAAAGCCAAAAAAGCCAATGCAAACTTGGTCATTGAAAAAGCTGAACTTGAAAGTTTAGCTGGAAAAAAGAAGGAGTTGCGCAAAATAGCCAACGAATACGATTTCTTCATCGCCGAAGCCCCCTTAATGCCTTTAGTGGGCAAAATTCTTGGACCTGTTTTGGGTCCGAGGGGTAAAATGCCAGTGCCAGTTCCGCCCACAGCAGACATCGCCAGTTTGATAGCGAAATACAGTAAAGCAGTTACTCTGAGAATGCGTAACCAGCCGATTATACAATGCCGCGTTGGAACAGACAACATGAAAGAGGAGGAAATAGCTGAAAACATCCAGACAATCTTGAGGGTTGTTGAGGGAAAACTTAAAAGGGGAATGAAGAACATCAAGCTTGCCTACATAAAAACATCTATGGGCACGCCGGTAAAGATTAAACCGTAAGGTTGAGGAACAATGCCATCCCAACAAGTTTTGCAGGAAAAACTCAGCGAGATCGAAGAAATAACAGAACTGCTAAGGCAGTATAAAGTGGTAGGAGTAGCCAGCTTACAGAAGGTTAGAGCATCCCAACTGCAAGAGTTAAAGAAAAAACTTGCAGACAAAGTCTACATGAAAGTCATAAAAAACACGTTAATTAAAATAGCTATTGAAAAATGCGGAGAAAAACCAAACCTAAAGAAACTTGTGGAACATTTAACAGGCTCAAACATTTTCCTGTTCACAAACTTGAACCCCTTCAAGCTGGCGCTAATTCTAGAAAAGGGAAAAGTGAAAACCACGGCCAAGGCGGGCGACATAGCCTCTTTCGACGTAATAGTCCCAGCGGGAAACACCGGGCAACCGCCGGGTCCAATAATTAGCCAGTTGAATTCTGTTGGCTTGCCAACGAGGATAGAGTCGGGGAGCGTCTGGATAACTAAGGATACACTTGTTGCAAGAAAGGGCGACGTAATTTCTGAAAGGCTTGCCAGCGTCTTGTCAAAATTGGGCATAAAACCTGTTGAAGCTGGGCTTACCTTAAAAGTGGCTTATGATGATGGTTTGACTATAACTCAAGAGCAGCTTCAGCTAAACTTGGATGAAACAAAAAAGAACATTCAAGAAGCATATTCCAACGCTTTCAGGTTAGCGTTGAATGCAGCCTATCCGACAAGAGAAAACATTGCCATACTTTTGCAAATCGCATACAGAGAAGCCTACACGCTTTCATTAAACGCTGCCGTGCCAACCAAGGAGACGATTGCAGACTTGATTAGAAAGGCTCATATGGAAATGTTAAGTTTAAGTAGCAGATTACCCAATTTAGAGGGGAAAAGCTGAAAAAGTTAAAATACTAGGGTGAAGAGGTGAGTAAGGTATGGAATACATTTACGCTGCGATGCTTCTTCACAAGGCTGGAAAAGAAATAAACGAGGAAAACCTAACTCAAGTTTTGACAGCCGCAGGCATAAACGTTGACGCTGTGAGAGTCAAGGCTTTAGTGGCTTCCCTAGCCGAAGTCAACATAGACGAAGCCCTTAAAACGGCTCCAACAATGCTAGCTGCACCAGCAGCCGCACAAGCAGCGTCAGCGCCAGCAGCAGAAGCTAAGCCAAAAGAAGAGGAAAAGAAGAAGAAAGAGGAAGAGGAGAAAGCCAAAGAAGAAGCAGCGCTTGAGGGACTTGGAGCACTTTTCGGTTAAACATCCATATTTCCTATGTTTGAAACTTTTAAGTTCTCAAACAGCCTCAACCATAAAGAAGGTTTTAATCCTTTTTAGGGCATAATAACATTCCATGAAACTTTGCAGCGCTTGCTTGTTAGGAATAAAATGCAGATACAACGGAAAAAGCGCACTTAACAAAAAAGTTGTTGAATTACTTAAAACCGAAATTTTAATTCCAGTCTGCCCAGAACAATTGGGCGGTTTACCAACACCGAGAGAACCCGTTGAAAAGAGAGGAAATCGGATATTTACACGGTCTGGGAAAGACGTTACAAAAGAGTTTGAAAAAGGTGCAAGACAAGTTTTGAAAATAGCGAAGCTTTTGGGCGTTAAAGAAGCAATCATGAAACAGGGAAGCCCCTCATGCGGATGCGGAAAAATCCATTACGGAAACCTATCAAAAAAGGTGGTTGCGGGAGACGGAGTTACAACAGCCCTGCTTAAAAAGAACGGCATCAAAGTCATGAGCGAAGAAGAAATTTAAACAAAATCAACACCGCCCAACCGCTGAGAATCATCAAAGTTCCAGGGAAAGCCATCATTCCATAATTAAGCATTGCCATTTCGAAAAGGAAAAATGAAACGGTCATAGCGACAACTGAAAGAACCGCAAAATTCTTGCCAAATTTTTTAGATGTTTGTATGGCGAGGAGTCCTGCAAAGAGAAAGTCTCCTAAACCAAGAGATATGTATAACATTTCTGGTCCAACCATCGGAAATATTGGCATGTAGACCATCACTGGAAGCCTTAAAGCGGAAACATGTGTTGCTGCGGTGACCATCGACCCAGCGACTAAAACCAGTATTATGTCCATAACTGTGATGAACCCCGTGAATAAAATGGTTGTTTTCCACGTAAACAGACTGGAAAGGTGTAAAGTCACCAAAACAGCGAAGAGCGTTCCGTAAAAGTCAAGCAAATATGGAACCCATATCGGAGTTTGGCTAAAGAACAAGTATAGGTTGATGAACATTGTCGGTGGAAAAACAGCCATATACCACCTCTCCTTTGATTGCACTCTGCACTGCTCATACAGCAACGCCAAAAACGAAAAGCCACATAAACATAAGAAAACCACTGCTCCATAACCAACGGGGGCTTTTGCACCTAAGCTGAATAAACTTAAGAATGCAAAGGCAAAGCTGACGAGAGAAAACATTGCAAAGAAAAATTCTGCTTCTCCTTTTCCAATGTTGGAAAATAAGTAAGTAAACAGGAAGAGTAGTGTGAAGTAGGCAAAGAGAAACAAGCCTGTAATCATCATATGCGGAATAAACACTACAATGGATACCATAATGCTTACGGCGGCAACAAGCAAAATGGCATCTTGAACACGAAATTTTTTTTCCTCAAAAACCGTTTTCAGCTTTCCTTCAACTTTTTCGTTCAAAAGCATAGCTAGCATAGTAACAAGAAAAAGCGTCAAAGGCATGGCAACATCCAAATACATTAAGGCACATAACGCCAGACAAACATTTAAACCTTAAAGATTAAAATGCGAGTTCAAAACAGCTAAAGAGGCAACGATGGCCTCCTCTGTTCGAACAGTTTCTGTGCCCTGCCCTGGAACAGTGTTAACAACAAAGTCCACTAGCTCATTTAAATGGGAGCCTTCGCGCCTAACTATTTCGTAGAGTCCCTCCGACGGAGCCCCGAAGGCTACGAGGATTTTCTTAGCTTGGTTCCATTTTTCAAACATTTTTTGGACGATTGTGTGAAAAGGAGTGCCGTATTTTGAAGTTGCAATTGTTATGTCGAAATCTCTGCTTTTAACAAGTTTACTGAATGAGTCTTTTTCAATAGTGACTTTGTAGCCCCAATAATCTGTTATTTCTTCCCGTGTCGCCAAATCAGCTTCGACTTGGCGGTTAACCTTCACAACTTTTACGGTGACCCGTTTACCAAGAGGTAACCGCCTATTTGGGATTAGTGCGGGCTTTTCCACGCCTATATCCACCAGCATGCCTTCCCGCGTTTCCTTTACTGTAACGCCCTCGCGGTATTCGCCTACCCTCAAGTTTTTTATTTTGCGATTTAGGGGGTGATGTGGTGTGCGCAAAGGAGGAAGTATCCCTGCATAACGCAGTTCTGGTTTAAGTTTGAAAAGCCTTTTGCGCAAATATTGCGGGGTCTCCATGTAAGCCAGAAGCGTGGAAATTAAATTCATTTCAGATGTTTGGTTTAGGCTTAAGTTATCTGGGTAAATTATGATTTCTCCAACCTTGAAAATTGCCGCTGCCCTTCCGATTAAGCCTATCTTAGAGGTTTTCTCACGTAAATGTGGTGTGTCAGAAGCCACGGACGCAGGTATGGCTATACATAATTCTTTTCTTTGCAAACCCGGTTTTCTCCACGATTACTTAAAAGAGCGTTTTTAGATAAAAGTCTTGAAAGGGCTATTATAGTCCTTCCGTTCAAAAATAGATAAAGCCAAAAGTGAAGATAAATGACGAACGCAAAAATTCTAGATAATCTTGACGAAATTAAAAGAATTGATAAAGGCGATATGCTTTCCTTTTGTGTTAATGCCCCGAAGCATTTTGCTGAAGCAGCAAAACTTGCTAAAACCGCCAAAATTAACTATAAATCGCCGCGAAAGGTTGTTGTTGCTGGCATGGGCGGCTCTGCCATAGGCGGAGAACTCCTCAAAGACTGGGCAGCTAATAGAATAGCTGTTCCAATAGGGGTTTGCAGAGAATACACTTTACCAGCATACGTTGACGAGGATACTCTGGTTTTTGTTGTTAGCTATTCTGGGGAAACCGAGGAATCTCTAAGCGCCTTTCTAAACGCGGTTAAGAGAAAATGCATGACTGTTTGCATAAGCTCTGGAGGAACACTCCTAAAATTCGCCGAAAAACTAAACACGCCATATTTGCGTCTTCCTTCGGGATTTCCTCCCCGCGCAGCCCTTCCATACTTGTTTCTGCCACTGCCAATAATTTTGGAGAATGCTGGTTTAGTTTCAGGCGCAACCCAAGAGATTTCTGAGGCTGTCAAAATCTTAAAACAAGTTGGCGATGCAAACTTGCCTGAAAAGCCTCTTGAAGAAAACTTTTCTAAAACTTTGGCAGCGAATATTGATGGAACTGTTCCCGTTGTTTATGGATTTGGGATTTATCGGGCTGTTGCTCAACGTTTTAAACAACAGTTTAACGAGAACAGTAAGATTCCATCTAAATGTGAGGCTTTCCCAGAGCTTAACCACAACGAGATTGTAGGATGGGAGGAAGCGGGAAAACTTGCAGAATGCTTTTCTGTAATCTTCATCCGAGACCAAAACGAGACCCCAGAGATACACCATAGAATCGAAGCCACAAAGGAGCTGCTACCAAAAAATTTGTTAAAAATCCTTGAAGTATGGGGCGTTGGCGAAAAGCCCTTGGCAAAGATGTTGTCCACAATTTTGATTGGAGATTTCACAAGCGTATATTTAGCCATATTACGGGGCGTAGACCCCACACCAGTAAAAACAATAGCCAAATTAAAGGATAAAATGGAGCAGACAGGAACCAAGAGGAAGCTAATAGAAGAACTGCGCAAAATTGCTGACGGATAAAAGTCTCTAAAACAGTTTTTCAGCCTACAAATTCAGCGAACATTTTTTCGGCAACTTCAAGCGGCATCAACTGAGGAGGATGTTTAAAGGCATAAGCGCATATTGGCAGCACTGTCCCAGCCAATTTTCTGTTTAAGGCTATTTTCACAGCTCTTATAACGTCAAGCAAGACAGAGCCCGCATTAGGCGCGTCAACCGTTGAGAGTTTCAAGTCAATTTGCATCGGAGTATTGCAGAAGTACACGCCTCTGATCCAGAAGTAGCTGTCGCGTCTGTTCTGGAGGAAATCAACATAATCCATGGAGCCAGCCACAACCTCAGCCTTGTAGGGTAAGGCTGTTTCAACAGACTTTGTTTTAATGTTTCGCTTAACGCTTCTTGTTCGCTCCAGCGTGTCTAGGGACTCCGTTCCTCCGCCAACATCAAGTTGATATGTTTCAGTAATTCTAACGCCGTGCATGGAAAGCAGCTTCAACAAAGTCTTATGCAATGTTGTGGCGCCAACTTGATCTATTAAGTCGTCGCCGACAAGTGGCAAACCAGCTTGTTCGAAGCGTTTTCCCCATGCGGCATCACTGGCGATGAAGGCTGGCGTGGCGTTTACAAAAGCGCAGCCCGCTAAAAGCGCTTGTTTAGCATACCATTGAGAGGCTTTAACTGCCCCGCTCGGAAGCAAATTGACAACTATTTCAGCGTTTGCCTCCTTCAAAACTCCTGCGACATCTACTTCAGGCAAGTCGCTTATTTGGATGAAGTGCTTCGTGTATTCGCCTACACCGTCCATTACTGGTCCTTTGTGAACTGTGACATTGGTCGGTGGAACATCTACTATTTTTGGAGCGTTGTTTGGCGCTGCGAAAATGGCTTCGGCCAAATCTTTTCCAACCTTACGGTTGTCAATGTCAAAAGCGGCGACAATTTTGATTTCTCTCGGATGAAATCCTCCTAAATATAAATTGCGAAGTCCAACGCTTTCTTCTTCCCTCTCAAAGTTACCGTAATATTTTAAGCCTTGCACTAAAGCTGATGCACAGTTTCCCACTCCAACCAAGGCAACATTTATTTTTTGCAAGTTCTTCACCAGCCTGGCATTTCCTTTACGATTGTCTTCTATAAAAGGCTAGCCATAATTTATGGCTTAAACGGAGATATTTAAAATGAAAGTTTGGTTGGATGTAACGGCAATACGGTGTCCACAGTGTGGACAATTTTATGTGGATGCGTCATAGTACGTTATGGAAATAGGGTCGGACATTGAATGCGGAAACTGTGGTGCAGAGTTTAACAGCAAGAAAAACGCCGTAGACCGCGTCATGCTTGAATATGAATTAGGCGAAGATGGAAAAATAAAAGATGTGAAAATCGCTGAGCACCTAAAACTGGAAAAATGACTTCCTCGTTTCCAACTCATTCCATCTCAATTTTGAAACTTTATTATTTAGGAAATGCTTAAAATCTTTAAAATCATTCAAGACAACGAGGCAAAAAAATTGAAAGATGAAACCAAAAAGCAAGACAAATTCACAATAATCAACGAACTAGCGCGCAGAAGAGGCTTCTTCTGGCAATCGTACGAAATATACGGCGGAGTTAGCGGTTTTGTAACTTACGGCTTTCTGGGAGCAAAGCTAAAGCAGAGAATCGAAAACAAACTTAGAGAATTCTTCTTCAACAAAATTGGAGTTATGGAGATAGAATCACCCATCATAGCGCCGGGAAAAGTCTTCGAAGCCTCGGGTCACGTGGAAAATTTTAAAGAACCCATGGTTGAATGCTTAAAATGCAACAAGAAGTTCCGCGCAGACCATCTGCTCCAAGAATTTGCAAAAATGAGCGCTATGGAAGCCGAAAAGCTAAGCCTAAAAGAGTTGAAAAAGGTTATAGACGAAAATGAAATTCGTTGTCCAGAATGCGGTGGCAACTTTGGAGAACCAAAATATTTCTTGACAATGTTCCAAACTACCATTGGACCATACTCTGACGCGGTCGGTTATGGGCGGCCAGAGGCTGCGCAAGGCATATTCGTGGAGTTTAGGCGCTTATACGAAAACGCTAGGGAAAAACTTCCTTTCGGCGTAATGCAAATAGGACACGCCTTAAGAAACGAAATCTCACCTAGACAAGGTCTGATAAGGCTGAGGGAGTTCACAATAATCGATCTAGAATTTTTCCTAGATCCAGAAGAACCAAACTGTTTCATCTTAAAAGAACTTGAAAACGAAACGCTGCGGCTGGTTCTCGGCGAAAGTAAACTGAGAGGTTCAGAAGAAGCGGTTGAAGTCACTGTGAAAGAGGCATTGGAAAAAGGTTACATTAAATCGGAGTGGCAAGCAGTTTTCATGGCTTTAGCCAAAAAATTGTTAGTGGAGTTAGGTGTCCCAGCGGAGAAACAGCGTTTCATAGAAAAGCTTCCATGGGAACGCGCCCACTATTCAACGCAAAGCTTCGACCAAGAAGTTTATGTTGACCGGTGGGGTTGGGTAGAGGTTTCAGGACACGCTTACAGAACAGATTATGATTTGAAACAGCACATGCGTTTCAGCGGCGTGGACACACGGGTTTTCAAGGAATATGAAAAGCCTGTCGAGAAGGAAAAAACCGTTGTAAAACCGTTAATGGCTAAGCTTGGCCCCGTCTTTAAGACTGAGGCTTCAAAAGTCGCGGAGCTTCTTTCGACAGCGGATCCAGAAGAAGTTGAAGCGTCTATCAAGGAAAATGGGTTTTACATGGCTGGAGAATATAAGATTCTGCCAGAATACATAGAAATCATCCGCGAGAAAGTTACGGAGCGGGGAAAACGTTTCATACCCCATGTTGTTGAACCAAGTTTCGGCTCAGACAGACTAGTTTACGTGACTCTTGAGTATGCATACCGCGTAAAAGATGATAGAATTATACTAAGCTTCCCACGTGACATCGCACCCATACAATTAGGCGTGTATCCGCTTGTCAGCAAAGATGGACTGCCAGAAAAAGCTCTGGAAGTTTACAAAATGCTTCTCAACGAGGGCTTTACGGCGGAGTATGACGAGGCGGGTTCTATTGGCAGACGGTATGCCCGCGCGGACGAAATTGGCATACCTTTAGGCATAACGGTTGATTATGAAACATTGAAAAACAACACTGTTACCATCCGTGACAGGGACTCTTGGAAGCAGGTGAGAAGCAAAATTGAAGATTTGCCAACACTTTTGTATAACTATTTTAGATGGAAGATAAATTTTGAGGATTTAGGTGAGCCTTTTGAAAGCTAGCTTTCGCTAACTTTTTTAATACTTCAATTATACTTAAATGTAGAAAAATTTCGCAGTTTACGAGGCGGGAGAATCTTGGTACTTCCGGTGGAGACCGAGCAACGTGTCAAACGAAGAGCATTAAGCATCTGCCAAGACCACCTCAGGAAAGTTTTAGAATTAACTAGGAAAGTTCCTCAAATGATAGATTACTTCATAAATAACGATAAAGAAAAAACCAAACAATTTTTTAACGAGATTAGAAGTTGCGAAGAGGAAGTTGACAATGCAAGACGTCTTGTTTCGCAGGAGCTAGCTGAAATAGGGGCAATTCTGCTGAGTAGAGAAGACTTTTTAAGATTCACAAACCTAACAAGCGAAATTGCGGATTTCTCTGAGGGAATGGCCTTTCGTATAGTTGAGATCATGGAACATGGTTGGAACGTTCCAATGGAGATTAAGAAAGATTTGTTGAAACTTTCGGAGGCGGTTTTGGAAACCGTCCTTAAGCTTAGGGAAACAATGATGGTTTTGAGTTACGGTTCAGTTAAAACCATGGAAAAGGCTAAGGAAGTGGAAATTGCAGAAAAAAATGTTGACGAACTATACCGCGAACTTGAAATAAAACTTTTAAGTAGCAAACTGGACTTTCCAGCCCTAATCCTCTTAAGGGATGTCCTCCAACTTTTAGAAGATTCTGCAGACAAAGCTGAAGACGCCGCGGATGCTGCAAGAGTTTTATCTTTCATTATGTAGGCGAAAAGGACAATGCCCAAAAAAATCGAGGTAGAGTTCATAGAAAACTTTTTGGTGGTTTGGAACCCTAAAGACGGCTCAGAACTCTACAAAATGGGTTTCTACGGAAAACCCTTAGGAATCGCAAAGCCAAAAATACCAGAGTTTAACGTTCCCCTAATTCTAGATTTGATGGAAGGCTTATACCTAACAGAGAAAGGCATCATAACGGTTCGCGAAGGCAGCGAGAAAAAAAAGGTTGGCGTAAAGAAACTTCTTAAAAGGGCGAGACAGTTATACGAGGAGTTTGATGTTAAATACGCTGTTTACAAGGATTTGCGCGACAGCGGACTAGTTGTGACACCTGGAATAAAGTTTGGATGCGACTTCGCAGTTTACAAGCATGGGCCAGGAGTAGAACACGCGCCTTATATGGTTTCTGTTAAGAAGGCTAAATCAGAAATAACCGCCACAGAAATTGTTAAGGCTGGAAGGCTTGCAACAACCGTCAGAAAAAGGTTTATTATTGCTGTTCCAGACTTGGAGAATGGAAGAATAAGGTACTTGATATTCAAATGGTTTAAGGCATAGAATAGGAATTTTAGTGAAAATAGATAATTTGAGGGTTTTCGATTTTGGGATGTTTTCTAGTAGTGAGCACCACCGTTGCCGCATACAATACTTTGCGTGTAAACCTTAGGATTGTCGGTTGGCAGATACGTGAATAAGTTCTGAGGAAAGCCACAAAAAGAACATTTTCCTTTCATTTAGCATCACAAATCACGGAAAAACTCAAAATCTGTTGAATAAAACTTCTGCGCCATTCCATTTTTAGCTCGGCATCAACGTCTGATTTGTAAATTCGCCTCTAACGTACTGATGGGGGTAAATCTTTGTTGCCGCTAATCTACAGCCTTCTGCTATTGTCACGTCGTCTGCGACAACCGAAACAGAATCTATTCTCGTCCTTTTCCGCTGGCTCGAAAGAACTGTTACATGCCTTCCTATAATGCTGTTTTTTATTTCCGCCCCTTTTTCGATTATGACTCTATCCATAACGGCAGAGTTTTCTATGACGACTCCATCGCCAATTTTCGTGTAGTTGTCGATGCATGAATTCACTATTCTTACACCATCGCCTATTTTGCAGTGTCTCCCTATGAGAACCGAGCCTTCAACCGCTATTTTTCCCTGCTTAATTTTCCGTATTATCTCCTCTCTTCGTTTTCTAGATTCGGTGCTCTCACCTTGAACCCATATCCGCGATTCTTCACTTATCCTTCCACCAAAATCTGTTAATGAAGCAAAGCAACCATTAAGCATGTCTTGCATTGCCTCTAAGTAACGTTTCGGAGTTCCTACATCAAACCAACAACCTTTCAAGACATAGCCATATACCGGTCTTCCCGTTTTTATCACGTAAGGTATGAAGTCATAGCCGAAATCTAGGCGATGCCGCTCCTTTATAATTTGTTTAACTCCCTTTTCCTTGAATACCCTTTTTACTTCCGGAGAAACCATATATAAGCCCGTGTTGGCGAGGTTTGACGGAGCATCTTTTGGAAGAGGTTTTTCAACGAACCTTGAAATTCTCATGTCTTTATCTATGTCGGCTATTCCATAGCCTTCAACATCTTTGACTTCTCTTAGGGCTATGGTCATTAATGCGTCTTTCTGTTTGTGGAAGTCAACAAGTTCTTTAAGGTCAACATCGAAAATGTTGTCGCCTTGCACCGCGAAAACTGGGTCTCTAACGTTGTAGTATTCCATGTTTATTCTTGCAGAGTCCGCGCTTCCAAGGTCTTCTATGTTTGGCTGGTATTTTATGTGGACGCGGGGGCTTATGCCATACCTTGCTGAAAACCCGTATCCAGACTCAAAATAGTCATGCAAATCTCTATAGTTTGTGTAACCTTTAACTCCGAAAATGAAGTTTTTTATACCTTGACGTGCGAGAGATAAAAGTGAAAATTCTATTAATGGCCTGTTTAGGAGACGGATGCAAGCCTTGCTTGTTTCCGCTGTAAGAGGAAGTAGACGTGTGGCTTTTCCTCCTACCGGGATTATTACTCTTAGTCTTTCTGGTGCATAGTTGTAACGCAAAAGTTGTCACCTTGACAAACTTTGCTAAACGATGTAATCCTCACTACACGTATTAAACTTTCTAATGTAAACGTGAATTTTATAACTGTATTGGCGGCTTATGGTAATGCAAAGGCTTGAACCGCATGAATAAAGTTTCTGGTCTCATACGCTTAATGCGTCCTGCAAATTGCCTAATGATGGGCTTCGCAGTGGTGGTTGGAGCGGCACTAGCAAATAAATCCCTTTCAAACAGTTTTTTGCCCAACATGGTTTATGGGTTTTTCACGGGTTTTTTGTTAACAGCGGCTTCTATGGCTATAAACGACTATTATGATAGGGAGATTGATGCTGTAAACGAGCCGAGTCGGCCAATCCCCAGCGGCTTAATAAAACCTAAAGAGGCTTTGGTTTTTGCATTTATTCTTTCAGCTTTGGGTTTCGCAACTGCATTCGCTAACTCGTATTTGACAAGTCTTCAGAGCGTTTACTGCCTTTTAATCGCCATAATTGCATGGATCATATTTGTGGCTTACACCACCGTCGGAAAACGCAGCGGACTTCCTGGAAACTTTCTTGTCAGCGCTTGTGTTTCCATACCGTTCATTTACGGGAGTTTCGCTGTGAAAACCACTTTTGAACAGCACATAGCGATCTTTGTTTTGATGGTTTTTCTCTCAAACACTGGAAGAGAGATAACAAAGGGGATTGTGGATGTTCAAGGGGACAAAATGCAGGGTGTGAAAACTTTGGCTGTAAAATATGGTGAGAAAAAGGCAGCGGTTGCAGCAGCGCTGTTTTATATTTCGGCGGTTTTGTTAAGCCCTACTCCTTTGATTTTGCAACTTGTCTCCTTCTGGTTTGTTCCTTTTGTTTTGGTAACTGATTTAGGGCTTGCTGCATCCTCTATCATGCTTATTAGGGATTGTTCTAGGGAAAACGCCAGAAGAATTAAGAATTCTGCTCTTTTGTGGTTTATGAGCGGCTTGCTAGCGTTCATCTTCGGCGTTTACATATAAAAACGGCATTGATGTTCAAACCCATATTATCATGTTAAGAGATCGCTTTAAATGCAAAATATTCTACACAATTTCAGACAGAAAAGTGAAAATGAGCGGTCTGACGGACTTAAGCTTCATAAATGAAGCTGAGCTTTCCTAAATTCACTATTTTCTGCTGGTTCCATGTGAACTGTGACCATTGTTTCTGCAAATCTTTCCTGTATTTTTTCTTCAATTTCTGAAGCTATTTTATGCGCCTCTTCTACTGAAAACCCTTCAGCAAAGCAGCAGTCTATGTTTATGTAGCGTTTTGTGTCCACAATATAAGTGACTATCCTTTTTATGCTGAACGTTTGCCTAGAATTTTCAGACACTTTATAAACTATTTTTCTGATTTCTTCGTCGTTTACCGCTGATCCTCTTTGCAGTTTAGGGTTGAAGGGTTCTATGTGGACTGTTACATTTCCAACATTCTCTAATCTCTCGCTTATTTTATTTTCGATTTTTTCGGCAATTTCGTGGGCTTTTTGAACAGTGAGCTTTGGGCTTACACGTGCATGTAGCGTTACGTAAAGTTTCCCATTTGTGTAGACCGCGTTCACTTCATTGGCCTCTATTACGCCGTCAACTTTGGTGGCAAGCTTCTCCACAAGTTTTTCTGTTTGCATCCCCTTTTTTAATGGTTCAACGTGAATTGTGACGCTAACATCCCCTAAGGATTTCTTAAGCGCTTCTTCGACCTTTGATGCTAGAATATGCGCCTCCTCAAAGCTCACGTAATCCGGAACCTGCACTGTGGCTTCCACGAATGTTTTGGAGCCTGCCTTTCTCACTTTTAGGTTTTCGCATTGGCAAATCCCATTTGTTGAAAGTATTATCCTTCTAACTTTCTCTGCAACATCTTTGGATATTGCGTCGCTGAGTTCCATTCCACTACTCAAGACCAGTCTAACGCTGAAGTAAATCAGTAGAATACTTAGAGCAATCGACGCGAACGCGTCACCACTAGGATAAGACCCTATTGTTGCCAAGCCAAATCCTAAAAGCGCAAGCATGGTGGAGCTGAAATCCGCCAGTGCATGGTAAAGTCCAGCCTTCACCGTAGAGCTCTCGCTTTCAATTGCCTGTCTAAAAATGCTAATTCTAATGAAGTCTATGCATAATGTGTAGCCTATTGCAATGAAACCAGCATACTCTAAATTCAGATTAATCGAAGCGTTCTGCATAATCCTCAAGACCGCCTCATACATTATTAATAGGGCTATACCAATGAGGGAAATTCCACCTACTAAACCGCCTATTGACTCAAACTTCTCATGGCCATACATATGCTCCTCATCAGGCGGTTTAAGAGAAGCTCTTGTCGTGAAAAATAGCACAAGCATTGTTAAAGCATCAAGTAATGCGTGCGCACTGTCACTTAAGATTGCTAAACTCCCCACAGCGGTGCCCAAAATGACTTCAACAAATACAACGCTTACTATAGCGATTGTTGAAATTCCCAAAGCTTTAAGTTTATTATTACGCATTATTGCTTCGCATAAACTCTTGACAACGAGGGATTTAAGAATTCTGAGGAGAAAATTCGTTTCAGCCTCTCTAAAACAAAACATTTAAAACGTGAATTGTATATGTATTTGGGATTAAAATGCAGGGTGAATGTTTTAACTTTGCCTATGCATCTTGAGTTTTATTCCGAATTTGGCAAGTGTACGTTTTTTATATCAGTTTCGGAGGCGTTACTTGATGAGCATTAGCGACATCTTAGACGGAAAATTAACTGAAAAAGAAGTTGAAGTAAAGGGTTGGCTCTTAACAAAACGTTCTAGCGGTGGCGTGCAATTTCTAATAGTGAGAGATGGAACTGGAATTATACAGGTAACGGTTCACAAAGACGAAGTTACCGAAAAAGTCTTTGAAGACGCAGACAAGCTAACGCAGGAGTCATCCATCATAATTAAAGGAACTGTAAAAGAGGATAAGAGGGCGCCGGGAGGCTACGAAATAAGGGTTAAAGACTTGCAAATTGCCCATTTAGCGGAAAGGGAGTATCCTCTTGCCAAGAAGGAACATGGAATCGATTTCTTGATGGGTTTTAGGCACCTTTGGATAAGAAGCCCCAGACAGTTCGCCATACTTAAAATCAGGGCGGAAGTAGTGAAGGCATGCAGGGATTTCCTCGACGAAAACGGCTTCACCTTAACAGATTCGCCCATTCTCACTCCCGCCTCTGTTGAAGGAGTGGCAACCCTCTTTGAAGTGCCATATTTCGGCGACAAGGCTTTCCTAACCCAAAGCGGACAGCTTTATGTAGAGGCTACAATAGCAACTTTTGGAAAAGTCTACTGTTTTGGACCCGCATTTCGCGCGGAGAAGTCTAAGACACCACGCCATTTGACAGAGTTTTGGATGGTTGAGCCAGAGATGGCTTTCTGCGGTTTCGAGGAGAACTTGAAACTTCAAGAGGACATGGTAACCTACATTGTAAGGAGAGTTTTGGAGAAGAGACGCAGAGAGTTAGAGACGCTAAAAAGAGACGTTCAACCTTTAAAGAAGGTGGAGCCTCCCTTTGACAGAATAAGCTACACGGAAGCCGTGGAAATGCTTCAGAAAGCTGGACATAAAATAGAGTGGGGAGAGGATTTAGGGGCTCCCCATGAGAGGTTTATCTCCCTCCAGTTTGAGAAACCCGTTTTCGTCCACAGATACCCCGCCAAAGCCAAAGCATTCTATATGCAGCCAGACCCAGAAGACCCGAAAGTTGTTCTTTGCGCAGATTTGATGGCCCCCGAAGGGTATGGCGAAATCATAGGTGGAAGCCAGAGAATTCACGATTTGAAATTGCTTGAGCAGAGAATAGAAGAGTTCGGCTTGCCTAAGGAGGCTTACGAGTGGTATTTGGATTTGAGACGATATGGTTCGGTGCCGCACTCCGGGTTTGGATTAGGAATTGAGAGGACCGTGATGTGGATATGTAAGCTAAAGCATATCCGCGAAACAATACCGTTTCCAAGGACAATAACTAGAATTTACCCATAGGCTAGTCTCAAAGGGCGACGTTAAGAGAAGCACGGTATCCCCAGTCTAAAGTTATGTGTTCTAGGGAACATTTTAAAGGATATTTATCGTATATACTAATATGTGAAAGGCAATTCTGCGAGAACAGGGGGTTCTTAAGGGTGGGCACTGAAAATCTCGACAAAATCTTCAATCCTAAAAGAATAGCAGTTATAGGCGCAAGCGACAAAGAAGGTTCTGTCGGCGCCAAACTTATCAGAAATCTTGTCGGCGTAGGCTATGGAGGAGTGATTTACCCAGTTAACCCCTTCAGACCCACAGTTCAAGGCATAACCGCCTACCCAAGCATCACCAAAATCCCCTGGCAAGTAGACCTCGCAATTATAGCAACCCCAGCGCACACAGTTCCACAAATCATAGAAGAATGTGGAGAAGCCGGAGTAGCTGGAGCAATTATAATTTCTGCAGGTTTTAGAGAGACTGGAAAAGAAGGGGAAGCCCTCGAAAACCAAATCCTTGAACTTAAAAACAAGTATGGAATGCGTATCATCGGACCTAACAGCCTCGGAATAATGCGCCCAAAAATCAAGTTAAACGCCACATTCGCGGACAAAACAGTCATGCCTGGAAGAATAGCTTTCATTTCTCAAAGCGCAGCGTTATGCGCCTCTGTGCTTGACTGGGCTTCGGAAGCAAACATAGGATTTAGTGCTGTAGTGTCGACGGGTTCGATGATGGACGTGGACCTTGGAGACTTAATTGATTATTTTGGAAATGACCCCCAGACACGAAGCATCATACTCTACATTGAATCTGTTAAGAACGCGCGGAAATTTATGAGTGCAGCAAGAGGGTTCGCCAGAGCCAAACCTATTGTGGTTGTGAAGGCTGGAAGATTTCCAGAAAGTGCACAAGCAGCAGTTGCTCACGTTGGCTCATTGTGCGGAGAAGATGCCGTTTATGATGCTGCCTTTAAACGCGCTGGAATAGTTCGCGTCGAAGCAATAAATGATCTCTTCAACTGCGCCGAAGCGCTGGCAATGCAGTCAAACCCAAAAGGTCCAAACCTTACAATAATTACTAATGCTGGCGGACCAAGCATAATGGCTACCGACTGTCTCATTGCACGAGGCGGGCGTCTCTCGCAGTTAAGCAGCGAAACCGTGCAAGCTTTAAAAAATGTTTTACCAGCCTATTGCCGCGCCGCAAACCCCATTGACATTTTTGAAGAAGCCACTGTGGATAGGTTTAGAACAGTTATGGAAATATGTTTTAAAGATCAGAACAGCGATGGCTTTTTAATTATATACACTCCTCAAGGAGCAGCCAGACCTTTGGCAACTGCAAAGGCTATAATAGAACTTTCAAAACAAACCGCAAAACCAGTCCTTGCCTCATTTATAGGAGAAGGCGAATGCCGAAAGGCTAGACGATTATTGCAAAAGAACAGCATCCCAGCGTTCAACACGCCGGAACAAGCAGTTTCCACTTTCATGTACATGTACAGCTATACTCAAAATTTGGAGTTGCTTTATGAAACTCCTGAAGAGCTTTCTGTTGAATTGACAATTCCAACGTTTCTTAAAGAAATTTTGAGGAAAGCCTTCAGCGAGGGACGAAAAGTCTTAACTCAACCCGAATCTCTCCAGTTTCTCGAAGCATACAAAATTCCCACAGTGAAAACCATGATCGCCAAAAGTCCAGAAGAAGCGGAGGCTATAGCTTCTGCGTTGGGGTATCCAGTTGTTATGAAGGCGCTTTCGCCGCAGATAACCCACAAGTTTAAGGCTGAAAGCGTTATTCTCAACGTATGGTCGCCGGCAGAAGTTAAAATGTTCTTTGACGAGTTAACTGAAAGAGTCAAAAGTTATAGTTCTGAAGCTGAGTTTCAAGGTGTCATAATACAGCCCATGATTAGAAAAAGTGGATGTGAACTGCTGATCGGCTCAAAGAAAGACCCCCAATTTGGTACCGTAATAGTTTTCGGCATGGGCGGCGTGGCAACAGAAATATTGCAAGATGTAAGCGTGGGGCTTCCTCCATTAAACCAGATTCTTGCAAAAAGGCTTATGGAAGGCACTAAAATCTACAAGCTTTCAGAGTCCAGAGGCTTACACCTCAATTTCAAAGTGCTGGAAGAGATTTTGGTAAAGTTTTCACAGCTTGTAATGGATTTCCCAGAGATAAAAGAAATAGACGTGAATCCGCTGCTGGTCGATGAAACAGGCGCTGTGGCGGTTGACGCTAGAATAGTTATAGAGGCTGAAAAGATTCCAAGTGAAACTCGAACCCACGAACACCTCGTGATAGCCCCCTACCCTAAAAAGTACGTCGCCCAATGGACATTGAAAGATGGAAGCCCGGTCACTCTGCGCCCGATAAAACCCGAAGATGAACTGTTATTGCGTGAACTTTACTGCTCTTTGTCTGAAGAAACCATGCGTCTCCGATTTTTCCAAGTCTTCAAAGAATTTCCTCATAAAACCCTAATGCGTTACTGTAACATAGATTATGACCGTGAGATGGCTATAGTTGCGGAGACTCGGAAAGAACGTAAGTGCATAATTGGTGTTGCCCTACTAACGTTAGAGCCTGGTGGAAAACGCGGAGAGTTTGCAGTTCTCGTGGGCGATCAATGGCAAGGGCTTGGTTTGGGCTCAAAACTTCTCGATTATATCATTGAGGTTGGCAAGGATATGGGGCTAAAAACGGTTTATGGTTATGTGATTTCGGAAAACAGAAGGATGATTGACATATGCATAAAAAAGGGTTTCAGAATACAACCATTCGACAATGAACTTTTTATTGCAACATTAGAGTTGTCTTAACATTTTTCTGGACTATTTGAAAAACGGAAATTGTTTCAGGTTTATTTGCGCTCAAGAGCCACTTTCACAGACTCGTAGGCTTTCTTTGCCTCTTCAACAGCCACTCCATCTTCCAGCGTGCTGACATCACCGAGGCTTGCCCCTGAAATTATCGCCTTCAACAACCGCCGCATAATCTTACCACTTCTTGTTTTAGGAACCGCGTCGACAAAGGCTATAGTAGCGTCAGACGCAACAAGAGCGCCGATGGTGCTTCTTAAATGCTTTCGCAGTTCTTCAGCTAATTCTTGGCTTGGCGAATAACCTTGTCTAAGAACCGTGAAAATGAATGGCGTCTGCCCCTTCACCGGATCATCTTTGCCAACACAAGCTGCTTCAGCTACAGCTGGATGCTTCACCAATGCAGACTCCACTTCAGCGGTTCCAATTCTGTGACCAGCAACTTTAAGAACATCGTCAGCCCTTCCCAACACCCAAATGTATCCATCTTGGTCTTTTATGGCGAAGTCGCCAGTGTAAAAGTAAAGCTTACCCTTGAACCTCGACCAATAAACGTCAACGTACCTCTGTGGACTTTTGTATAATGTCATGAGCATTCCAGGCCACGGCGATGTTATGGCAAAGTATCCTCTCACTCCAGGTTTGCATGGGTTTCCATCATCATCGAGAACGTCTACGGTAACTGCTGGTATGGGATAACCGTTTGTTCCAGGCTTAAGCGGGAATATTTTTCCAAGTCCAGGAAAGTGTCCTGTAAGTATGTGTCCTGTTTCCGTCATCCACCAAGTGCTTGATGCAACAATGTCTTCTCTGCCAATGTTCTTGAAATACCAATTGAAGGCTTCGGGGTTTATGGGTTCTCCGACGCTGTGAACAATCCTTAGGGTTGATAAGTCATGTTTCTTGACAAGATCTACAGGAAACTTCATTAACATTCTAATGGCGGTTGGCGCAGTATAAAATATTGTTGCACCATATCTCTCGATTATGCTCCACCACCTATCAGGCTGCGGATAGTCTAGAGCCCCCTCATACATTATGGAAGTTAAACCCGTCATGAGCGGCCCGTAAACAATGTATGAGTGCCCAGTAACCCATCCGATGTCTGCTGTGCACCAGAATATGTCGTCCTCGCGCACGTCAAATATCATTTTCATAGTTGCATACAAACCAACGGCGTAACCGCCTACAGAATGCTGCGCCCCTTTTGGAGCAGCTGTTGTGCCTGAAGTGTAAAGTATGTATGAAAAGTCTTCCGAACCGCACTTTTCAACTGGAACGTTAACGTTTTGCGGTACATTTTTAATGAGTTCATGATGCCAAATATCCGTCTCGTTGTTCCATGGAATTTCGTTACCTGCCCTTTTGACTACGATTACTTTTTCTATTTTAAGCCCGTTTTGCGCGCATATTTTAACTGCCTCGTCAACTATGGGTTTTAAGCTTATTAAACGCCCTCTTCTGTAAAAACCGTCTGCTGTGACGATGATTCGGGCGCCGCCGTCTATTGCTCTTGTAGCCAAAGCTTCTGAGCTGAAGCCGCTGTAAACTATGCTGTGGCGTGCGCCTAATCTTTGTGTCGCAAGCATGTAGAGCGGAAGCTCTGGAATCATAGGCAAATAGAACGTTAGGATTTCTCCTTTCTTAACCTTTAATTTTTCTTTTAGGGCGTAGCTGATGATGTTTGACATTTTGTGAAGGTCATAATACGTGAACTTTCTGACCTCTTTGGGCTGTTGCAAGACTTCATCCCAAGGCTCCCCTTCCCATATTAGAGCTAACTTGTTTTTTCGACCTTGAGCGATTTGCCAGTCTGTAGCCAAGTAGGCAAGATTCGTTTCGCCGCCGACAAACCACCTGTAAAATGGGGGGTTGCTGTCATCTAAAACCTTACTCCATTTTTTAAACCAGAAAATCTCGTTTGCCCACTTTTCCCACCATTCTTCCACAGCCCTTTTGTCCTTCACGGTGCCCTCATACCATTTTTTGAAGTCGTCTTTATCCCAAACCTTGTCTTTCCAGCTTGGCGGAATTATGTCTGTTTCAAATTCTTTGTAAACCTCTATTGACTCCTTAGACATTCGATTATCGCCTTTTGAGTTTTGTTTTTTGGAAAATTTATTACCACATATATATGTATTTAGGTTATCTTGAAAGAAAATCATTGTCACACCACTTTCAGACTCGATTGACTTAACGGCATTTTGATGCCTTATGATGCCTTTCCTGTGCCATTTCTGGTTTTCTCGCATCCCCGATGTCTGCATGACTCAATATGGCTGTTCCAAGTGTGTTGTGAAAACTCTTACTGGTCGTTTTTCCTTCTTTTGACCAGTCGGCTAGAACATATGCGCCCTTAACTTTTTCAGTCGGCTTCAAAGTTTTAATAGTTTTTCAAGCAATCAATAGCTATGCAAAGAGGAGATGCTCTTGCCATCGAAACTTGAATTTGAAGCCCCAACATGGAACCAAATCTACAAAATGCTCCTAAACTTGGCTGAAAAAATCAAAAAAGACGGGTTTAAACCAGACGTAATTGTCGGCGTTTCAAGAGGTGGATGGCCCCCGGCGAGGGTGATGTCGGATTTGCTCGGTAATCCAAACCTTGCGAATGTTAAAGTGGAATTTTATTTGGGAGTGGCTGAAACAAAGAGGGAACCTGTTTTGACGCAGCCAGTTTCCGTTGATGTTAAGAGTAAGAGGGTGCTTGTTGTGGATGAGGTTGCTGACACTGGAAGGAGCCTGGAATTAATTAAACAGCACATCATCGAGAAGGGAGCCGCAGAAGTGAAAATAGCAACACTCTACTATAAGCCATGGAGCATCGTCAAACCAGACTATTATGAGTTAGAGACAAGCAGATGGATAGTTTTCCCATGGGAGCTAAGGGAAACAATTCAGAAAATTGCTAAAAATTGTAAAGCTAAGGGAAACTCAATTAAAGAAGATGTTGAAAAACTTGTGGATGCTGGAGTACCGCGGAAACTCGTTAAGAAATTTTTGAAAGAAACCCTTGAGGAAGGACGTTGCTGAAAACCCTTAAAGAATTCGCAAAATACATTGCAATAACAGGCTTCAAAAACATTAAAATTAAAGACGTTGAAGAATTCCTCAAGAAAATACGCGAGGAAAAACCAGCAACCGTGGAAATACAGTTTTTTGACGCAAAGCTTGTGGCCACATGGCAACACCTATATTTCGCAGTTTTAAACGCGCTGACAGCTTTTAAAAATAAACAGAACATTTCAAAAGCTTTAGCCATTGAGATAATGCTTTATGCCTCGGCGCAACGGCAAATCCGAAAGGCTATGGAGCTTATTGGAATAAAACCCAACTCATCAGAAATCGCAGTTATAGCCGTTGGAGAAAATCCAAAAACTGTGAAAACCGCGTTGTCAACGGTTTTAAAGCATGTTAATGCTGAACAAGACGATGGAGTCCTCGAACTGACAGATGTCAAAATAAAAGAAATTCAAAGGGTTTTTGGAATCTCTAACTTGGAAATTGAAACACTCGCGAAAGGAGACGACTTGAAGGGAGCTTTAGTTGACCTCGTTATTGAGAGGATGGCGTTGCTTTCGGTTCAGCGCTAACTCCTATAAGATTTTCTCCTTCATTGTTGATAAAACATCTTCCGGTTTTATTATGGATATTCCTGTTAATCCGCCGATGACTTCGATTAAAAGGATTTTGTCGGGGTTGTTTAGGTCGACTTTCCGCTCGATTTCGGTTGCAGCCGCTTCAATTATGTCTCTTGTGGGCGTTTCTGTGAAGCGTTTTTCAACCGTAACCCTAAAAGTTTCGTTTTCGCCTATTTTATGACTAAGTTCTTTTGCCACACGTTTAATTTCTGCTAAGTCGGTGCGGACAACTTTCTCTATTGGAATCACCCTGAGGATGTATCGAAACTCGTAGGGGCGTTCACGCAAAATTTCGCGGAATTTCGCTATAACCTCGAAGGGGTTAAAGGCTGTTTTGGCGGCAATTAAACCAGAAACCCCAGTTTTGTCAACGGTAGGCGCAGAATCGCCCACTTGCCCAAGCAGATACCACAGTTCTGAACATGCCTCACCTTCGTTTCCACGCGAAGTTGTGGCTAAAAGGTTAAAATCTCGTAGCATACGCCATTCACATCCGCCTTGAACTTTTAGGATGAAGATTGCCACGGTCAGTGCAGGTTAGTGGCTTTCTCACCGCCAATCGGCTCTTAGCCGTCGCCTCACATCATCCCATATTAATGTATAGCCCACAAAGATTTATCCATTTTTATGCCTTTGCAAATGTTTAGATTACGGAGAAAACATGCCTATGAATCCAGTTCACGTTCCAGTTTTGCAGAAGGAAGTTTTAGACTTCTTAAACCCGAAGGCTGATGAGAACTTCGTTGACTGCACCATTGGTGAAGGGGGTCACGCCTTTGCCATTTTAGAAAGGATACTGCCCAATGGAAAACTGCTTGGAATAGACTTGACTAGGGAGATTATTGAAGGCTTAAAGGCTAAGGCTGAAAACTTAAACAAGAATTTAATTTTGGTATGCGACAACTTCGCCAACCTAAAAAGTATTGTTGAAAGGCATGGTTTTGGACAAGTTTCTGGAGTGCTGTTTGATTTGGGGCTTTCAAGTTGGCATCTGGAAAAAAGCGGGAGAGGCTTCTCCTTTTCCAGAGATGAGCCTTTAGACATGCGTTTCCAAGGTGGAATAACCGCCCAAGAAATTGTTAACACATGGCCTCAGAAAGAACTTAAAAGGATATTGAAGGAGTATGGCGAGGAAAGATTCGCCAAAAGGATTGCCAGAGAAATCGTTCAGTCAAGAGAAAAAGAGCCCATAACGTCAACGCTACAACTTGTGAGCATTGTGGAGAGGGCGGTTCCATACTGGTATCAGAAAAGGCGAATTCACCCGGCAACAAAAACCTTTCAAGCCTTAAGAATAGCTGTAAACGGCGAACTAAACAATTTGAAAAGAGCTTTACCCCAAGCCGTAGAAATTCTAAAGCCCAATGGAAGACTCGTAGTAATTTCTTTCCATTCCCTAGAAGACCGCATAGTCAAAAATTTTTTGAGGGAAAACGCGCGGAAAGGCTTGTTAAAGGTGTTGACGAAGAAGCCTGTTAAGCCATCTGCAGAAGAGGTCAAATTTAATCCCCGTTCAAGGTCTGCGAGGCTTAGGGCTGCTGTGAAAATCTGAAACTTGAGCTTGGGAAACTCCGATTCTGGACATTAGGCTTAAATTTCAGTTTTCTGCTCCTAGGAATCTTGCAACCCAAAGGTAAGAGAAAATGTCTCAAAGAAAGCGAAAGCCAGTGTTAGTTGTCCACGGCGGAGCTGGACCTGCACGCCCAGAACGTGACAATCCATGTTTGGAAGGCGTGAAAAAAGCCGCTAGGGTAGGTTTTAAAATTCTGAAAAACGGCGGGTCAACCCTAGACGGTGTTACCGAAGCTGTTGCCGTTTTAGAGGATGAAGGCATTTTTAATGCGGGTTACGGTTCAAGCCTAAACATCCTCGGCGAAGTGGAGATGGAAGCCTCTGTTATGGACGGAAAAGCCTTGCAGGCGGGAGCAGTTGGACTTTTAAAGGACGTCAAAAACCCAGTTCGCTTGGCGAGAATTGTCATGGAGAAAACGGACCACGTGTTCATCGTAGGCGAAGGCGCTGAGAGGCTTGCCAAACTCTTTAACTTAAAGAGGAGAAACCCGAAAACTGAATTCAGGCTAAAATATTATGAGCAGCAGAAGAAGGCTTTGCTTGAAGGAAAATTCGAACTACCTAAGCTGGCGGAATTAATCAAAAATCACCCTGAGCTTTTCGATGTCGCAGACACGGTTGGCGCTGTTGCCCTAGACAAAGAAGGAAATGTTGCCGCGGCAACATCCACCGGAGGATTCCAGCTGAAAATTCCTGGGAGAATAGGGGATTCGCCTCTAATTGGATGCGGCACATACGCAGACAATCAGGCGGGAGCTTGTTCCGCTACTGGTATAGGCGAAATAGCGATAAGGCTTGTTTTGGCAAAAACTGTTTGTAACTACATGGAATCTGGAAAAAGCGCGCAGGATGCCGTTAAAAAAGCGATAAGGCTTGTTAACGAGAGAATGCCGCTGGTTTACAATCATATGGGGCTGATAGCAGTTGATGTAAACGGAGGTTTTGGTGCGGCGCATAACTCGCCGAGCCTCTGCTGGGCATATTGCACACTTGAAAACCCTGAACCTGTGGCTTCGATGGCGGCTAAAAAATTGTGAAATAAACTTTGCGAAGAAATCGTTGGGCAACTGTTATGATTGAATTTTTCTCGACAATTGACGAATGGAAATCTTTTAAAGTTTGATAGTATGCTCCACTACGCATCAAACCCGTAAACGGAGGTGAAAAAGGATGCCAGAGGAAGAAGAGGAATGGGAAGAGGAATGGGAAGAAGAAGAGGAATGGGAAGAAGAAGAATGGTGAGAATAAAAGGCTTAAACACAATATTTTTGTTTTCTTTTTAACCGATAAATTTTGGCATTTTGCATGTACTTTTAAGTTTATGTTTATTAGATATTACGGTATAGCCATAAAATGTTGGAAGGGCAATGACAAGAGTTGCAGTGTTGGACGCAGACAAGTGCAGACCAAAACGTTGCAATAGAGTATGCCATCGCTTTTGCCCCATGGTGCGGAGCCGCGTTGAGGCAATACATTTTGAAAACGATAAGCCAGTAATCGTTGAATCCCTTTGCACTGGGTGCGGAATATGCGTGAAAAAATGCTCCTTCAAAGCCATTTCAATAGTTAACCTCCCAGACGAGTTGGAGAAAGAGTGCAGTCACCGTTTTGGACCAAACACCTTCAAACTTTTTAGGCTTCCAACACCCTCTCCTCAAACAGTTTTGGGTCTGCTTGGACAAAACGGGATAGGAAAAACAACAACGCTCAAGATACTTTCTGGAGAAATAAAACCCAACTTGGGGAACTACGAAAAACCACCCGACTGGAATGAGATAATCCAGAATTATAGAGGTTCAACGCTTCAAGAATATTTCCAAAAAATAAGCGGGGGCAAACTCAAGATTGCTCATAAACCCCAGCATGTTGATAAAATTCCAAAGGTTGTGTCTGGAAACGTGGGTGAACTTCTAGAAAAAGTGGATGAAAGAAAAGTTTTGGACACCGTTGCGGAAAAGCTTAAGCTAAAACAGCTTTGGAGCCGACCCCTAGAAGTTTTAAGCGGAGGCGAACTTCAACGGGTTGCAGTTGCCGCCGTGGTTTGCCGCGAGGCAGACATATACTTTTTCGATGAGCCTTCCAGCTATTTGGACGTTAAGCAGAGGCTTGAAGTTGCCAAAATCATAAGGTCCCTTAAAAACGAGCAGAAAACGGTTATAGTGGCGGAACATGACCTCGCCATAATAGACTATCTTTCAGACCAAGTTTGCATCTTTTACGGCGAACCAGGCGTTTACGGCATAGTCTCAAGCGTCCACAGCGTCAGAACAGGAATAAACATTTACTTGCAAGGCTATATTCCAGACGAAAACGTGCGCTTCAGAAAAGAACCAATAATTTTCCATGAAAAACCGCCAACCCAAAGCTTTGAAGCGGGCGAGACTCTGCTGAAGTGGGATTTAATAGAAAAAACCTATGAAGGGTTTAAGCTTGTCGCCAACCCGGGAGAGGTGAAGAAGGGGGAAATAATCGGCATTCTTGGACCCAACGGTATCGGAAAAACAACCTTTGTGAAAATCTTAGCTGGAATAGAGGAGACTGATGACAAAAGGAAGTTTGCTGAGCTAACAGTAAGCTATAAGCCGCAGTACATTTCAGCCATGTATGAGGGCACAGTTCAAGAACTTTTGATGAGTATAGCTAAGGAGGAGTTCACTTCAAGCTGGTATAAAACAGAAATTCTCCAGCCATTGAAAATAAACCTGCTGTTAGAGAGGAATGTTGCTGAACTTAGCGGCGGGGAACTGCAAAAAGTGGCAATCGCCGCATGCTTGTCCCGCAAAGCACAGCTTTATCTCCTCGACGAGCCGAGCGCCTATTTGGATGTGGAAGAAAGGTTGAACATGGCTCGCGCCATCAGAAGAGTTGTGGAATCCCAAAACGCAACAGCCTTCGTTGTCGAACATGACGTTGTGGCGCAAGACTTCATAGCAGACCGCCTCATGGTTTTCACAGGCGAGCCAGGAGTGGAGGGCATAGCCCATCATCCAACAAGCCTAAGGGACGGAATGAACATGTTCTTGAAGGAAGTTGGGATAACCTTCCGCAGAGACCCCTTAACCAAGAGACCGAGGGTTAACAAGGAAGGCTCCAGACGTGACAAGTTTCAAAAAGAAATCGGAGAATACTATTATGTTCGTTTAATGCGGAAATAAGGGAAGGAAACAGTCATGGATAAAGTTGGCGAAGACGGAAAGAGGCTTTTAGAAG
>JAVZLH010000009.1:0-40139 GCA_038883855.1 Bathyarchaeia archaeon | reverse complement strand
TTCCCTCACCGCAAGGAGATTTTAAAACAGGAACCTTGAGCCTCTTTGTTGGGAGGGGGATGGGACCGTTCATTTTCACTCCTGTTTTCTGGGCGATGCTTTTCAGTTCCTCGCATACTTCTTCAAGCTTCTTGTAGTCCGTGCTTGTTAAGCGTATTCTGGCTTTTCTTGCCATCGCTCATCATTTCCTAAGCTTCTATACACATTTGTTGTGGGTATTTACCATAGACAATTAACCGCAAATAAAAACTTATCGACGACTGTTTTCTGATTTCGCCGCTGTGCCAATTTTAGGCTTGTTCGGCAACCAATAGTGATAGCCCCTCTAGGTTTTCCAGCCTAAACCTAACGTTAAATAAAACCTTATCTTGTTAAGCCGCTATTGGTATTGGCATAATTGTAGACTAGGCGATGAAAATGGCGAAGCTAAGAGTTAAGGGACTGCTCTTAGACTTGGATGGCACAATAGTGGATTCTAGAGAGGCGTATTTGGAAGCTGCAAAAAAGGCTTTCACGGCGATTGGAGAGGAAAACTTTGACGTTAAAATAGCTATGGAGATTCCGAGGAGACTTGAGCAGAATCTTCCAATAAACGACCTAGTGAAAGAGGCTGACGCACAAAAGTTTCTAGAAATATACCTCAAAGCCTATTATGGCATAACAGCTGAAAAGACTGAACCCATGCCAAACGTCCAAAACACAATCAACAAACTTGCAGAAAAGGCGAAGCTAGCGTTGATAACCATGCGCTATGTTCCAAAAGAAAAGATAATGGAGGAACTGGAAAGGTTTTGTTTGGCAAAATACTTTCAACATGTGATGACGGCCTTAGACGTGCATAGTCCAAAGCCTTCTCCAGAGGCGCTAATAAAATGTGCAGAAAAGCTTTGCGTTCAAACATGTGACTGCGCTGTTGTTGGAGATTCTGTTGCGGATATTAGGGCTGGAAAAAACGCTGGAGCAAAGACGGTTGCTGTCTTATCTGGACTTTTCTCGTATCATGAACTGGTGAAGGAAAGGCCAGACCTAATCCTAGAAAGCCTAAGTCAGCTTCCAGACCTTCTAGAATAGCGCAAAAACACGCCCACAAATATTTCTGAAACGGTAATATGGCTAAAACTTAGTGAAAACTGTTATAGAGGCAACTATAAATAAAGCTTAATTAAAGGCTCGCATCATAGTTTAGGTTGGAGAAGGCTTCAAAACGGGGATACTTGATGAATCTCATGGAGATATTGCTTTCAGAAAAACTTAAAGAGAAAAACCCGATGCTGGAGCTTTTTGGCTCGGACCGTAAAGTGCTTCAAATAGCATGTCAAGACTTGACAAATTACTTGAAGTTCCACTGGAATCTTATTGGGAAAGAGGCAAACGACTGTGAAGTTGTGGAAAAACTGGAAGCCATCTTCAACGAAGACCGCAAGGAACTAGACGAGTTTTTGGATGTTTGGACTGGAATATGGTTCAAGAAATGGGTGGAACGGGTAAAGCTTCTCATAGGCAAAGAAAACTCCAGCAAATGGAACAGAGTCACGGAAATCCTAAACAACGCTGAACCATTATGGATGAAACTTTCAAACCGCCACGAAATGCAAGAAGTCCTCACATATACACTTATCAAAAACGGGGAAATCTGCGGCACATCAATCCTAGCGGAAAACATCTTAAAAATGGAGTTAGGCGAAAAAAGGAGACAAAAACTTTCCAGTGAAGAAGAGCACGTTATGCGCGTTGTAAATAATGCCATAAAAAGGGCTAGGGAGTTAGCTAGAAGCAAAGGGCCGCTTATCTACGTTAAAATAGACAAAGCCTACTACGAAGCAAACTCACCATAGCTATTTTAACGCAGCCGCTCTTTATGTAGACTGCGGGTTTGCCACGAATATTTTCTTATGGTAGTTGTTTCTCCATATCCACACGCTGCACACCGCTTCTTTGACACGTTGTAGGCTCTTCTTCCACAGCGCCTACAGCGTATATGAAGTGTTTTGCCGGCGCGTTTGCCAAAAGAAGGCGTTCCCTTTCCCAACATTGTCACCTTGGCGGCGGTGAAATCAAAATAACATTGTCTCCGCGGACAATTATTAAACCGAGTTTTTTGGTGTTTTCAGCGTTTGTTGTGTCTTCTGTCTCCTCTAAAACAAGGTTTAGGTGCTGGTCAAAACCCTTCAACCTTCCACGTAGGCTTTTTCCGCCTTTCAATCTTACGAGAACTATTTTTCCTAGGTTTTGTTCAAGGATTTCTGTTGTCATCTCGCTCATTCTGGAGCCTCAAACTAGTAATTTATGTCTTTTATACTTAAACTTATACAATTTAAATCTATCTAATAGTGAAGAAGATGACACAAAAATATAGGAGGCATTTCCTTAAAGGGAAGGATGCAAAGGCTGTTTTAAGAGAGGTTTCTGAAAGGCTTAAGGTTAATTTGGAAGAGGTTTTCAAGGCAAAGTTAAATGTTGAAGTGGTTGAAACAGAATTTGCCGAAATCTTTCTAATAAAAGGCAAGCCGTTATTGGCTAAGACTGAAGAAAAACTCTTCCCAACATTAATATGTAATGAATTTTTCTCTCTAGCGCCTAAGGTTGTTGTTGACATGGGCGCGGTTCCACATATTTGCAACGGAGCAAACGTCATGGCGCCTGGAATAGTAGGTTTAGATGGAGAGTTTAGGAAGGGCGATTATGTGCTCATCCTGGATGAGAGGCATAGAAAACCCATCGCCATAGGAGAAATTCTTTACGATGCAGTTGAAGCCAAAAATGTTAAGCAGGGCGTTGTTGTCAAAAACATGCATTTTGTCGGCGACAAAATCTGGAACTTCATCAGAAAATTAGCTGAAAAGACAGAGTAAACGCCTGAATCAATATTTTGAATTCATAAAACACTTTAATGGTTAACTCTGTGTTAGCTTTTCACACGCGAATTTAGGAAATGCTTAAACTATTGAAGAGAGAATATATAACTGTTGTAGAGAGGAGAAGTTTGCCAGATTTAAGCGGCATCTTTCGCAAACCAAGAAAAAATGAAAAGGAAATCGCTACTAGGGGGGTTTCTGGAAAAACTTATTTGAAGGCTATGCCTCTCCGCGACCTGGCTGATTTAGACAACGTGAAAAACGAGGTTAGATCTGGAAACATTATGATTTTGAGAATAACTCCTCTCGCAAACAAAAGCGTTGATGATGTTAAACGCGCTGTAAACGAGTTATGCGAGTTCGTTGAGTCCATAGGCGGAGACATAGCAAGGTTAGGCGAAGAACGGATTGTTGTTTGTCCTTCGAATGTGAGGATTTGGCGCGAAAAAACTCCAGTGGCGAATGAACCCATACCAACAGCAGCCTAGTTTGCCTACAGTAATCTAAAGGTTTCCATTATTGATGGGGCGAACGCTTGCACAGAGTGTTTTCTCTGGATGAAGTTTGCTAGGCTTAGGCATTTTGCCTTCTCACCGTGACAGACAATGACCCTTTCGGGTTTAGGCTTCAAATAAGTTATGTAATTAAGTATTTGGCGCCTGTCCGAGTGCCCAGAAAAACCTTCAATTGACTCTACGCGAAGCTTAACTTTCACCACGTCCATTTTGCCCTCACTATTTATCATGGTAACTTCGCTTAGTCCCTTCTGCACCCTTCTTCCCAAAGTGCCTTCAATCTGGTAGCTCACAAAAACCACGCTGTTCCTCTCGTCTTCGGCCAAATGCTTAAAATACTCTATTACTGGACCGCCTTCAAGCATTCCAGAAGTGGCCATAATAATGCACGGTTCGCCTTCAATTATTTCTTGCCTAACATTCGGATGCTCCACTATCGTGAAATAATCTGACTGGAACGGGTTAACTCCGTCATGGAGTATGCTGTGGCGAACCTCCCTGCCCAAATATTCGGGATAAGCCGTGTGAATGGCGGTTGCCTCACTAATCATGCCTTCAATGAAAACTGGAGCTTCCTTCATTAGCCCACGCCGCATATAACCGTCAATAACAAGCATTATTTCTTGGGCTCTGCCAACAGCAGGCACAGGAATTAGGACTTTGCCCTTACGCTCCAAAGTCTCATTTACAATGGCTGTCAAGCGCTCTTCAGCTTCAGCCCGAGAAGGCATCACATCGTCGGGACCTCCATAAGTGCTTTCGGTTATTACTGTCTCAACTCTTGGAAACTCGGTGGCAGCCGCCTCAAGCAGCATAGTCCTCGCATACTTGTAGTCGCCAGTATAGACAACATTATGTAAGCCTTCGCCTATGTGTAAATGTATTATTGAAGAGCCTAAAATGTGACCGGCATTATGCAATGTCAAGCGGATGTCTGGAGCTATGTCCGTTACAACGCCATAACGCAGTGGAATCGTGTGCAAAACGCATTCACGCACATCCTTCTGGTCGTAAGGCGGTATTATACCCTGTTTGCTGGCAACATCAAGATAATCCAGTTGGAGAAGCGTCATCAAATTTGATGTTGGAGCAGAACAATAAACTGGACCGTCATACCCGTACTTGTAGAGGAAGGGCACCAAACCGCAATGGTCAAGATGAGCGTGGCTTACAACAACAGCGTCCAAAGAGTCTATTTCAAAAACTGGATTATCAAACCTTGGAAACGCTTCAAAAGGCTTTGAAGAACCAGGATTTATTCCACAGTCCAGTAAAACACTGCTTTCCCTTGTTTGAATGAGAAAGGCTGACCGCCCAACTTCTTGAACGCCACCAAGAGACGTAATTCGGATGTCTCCAACCTCGTAGGCTTTGGGTCTGAAAATTCTTTCACCGATCGTGCGGAGTATACGTTCTCTCTCTTTGCTTTCCGAATGGAGATAATGGCGCATGTGAGTAACTATTTTAGAACGCAACGGAGGGCTCCTCAACACGTGGGGGCGCCACCTTGTCTTCCTCAAGATTTCTTGTAAAATTGCGCCGTTTTTTCCGATTACAAGCCCTGGTTTTTTCGCCTCAATTATTATTTCACCTAGGCTTGGGTCAAAGTTTATGTCAGTAACTTCCGCCTCCGGCGGAATTATTTCGCGTGTTATTTTTTCAGCTTCGCTTTCTTGAAGCCTAACAGAGGGGTCTGAACGCACAACTATTCTTTTTCTTATCATGTTGACTATGTCTACGACAACGCTGCTTTGTTCAACCAGAAGTTCAGGTCTTTTAGTGTAAATAGCTAGGGCTGGTCCTTCATACTCTATTCTTGTCACCTCAGCCTCTTTTGGGACATGTTGAAGTATGTATTGGCTTATTTCCACCTTGTTTTTTTCAGAATTTTTCGCCACGCTTTTATACTTCCTTAACTTGCTAGAAGTTCTTTCTTTTCCTTATCGCTTAGCTCGCGGTAACCATTCTCGTCTATAATTGCAATGTTGAAACTGTCTCCGCTCGCCGCATCACGCTTCATAGCTGCATTAACGGCTTTAGCGACAATAGGTAAAAGCTCCTTAACTGACATGTTTTCCCTATACTTGTCTTCTAAGATGCCGTAGGCTATTGGCGAACCAGAACCAGTGGCGACACACTTTTCCTCTGTTAAACTGCCAAATGGATCTAGGGCATAGATATGCGGTCCAGTGTCGTCAATTCCTCCGATTAGAACTTGCGTAAGCAGGGGCACATATCTGGATGAGAATAATAGGTTTGCCACAAGTCTGGCGGCGGAGTTTACTGGCATTGGCCTGCCCATGTTAATTCTGTAAAGCTGCGCGTTCGCCGTCAATATGTCAACGGTTCTCTGCGCATCTGCAAGGGTTCCAGCGATGGTCATGGCTAAGTGGTCGTCAATTTTGTAAACCTTTTTGCCGTGTTTGTGGGCTACATAAAAGCCCATTGTCACCCTGGTGTCAGAAGCCAACATGACACCGTCCCTGCATACAACTCCAAGGGTTGTTGTTCCCTTTAACACTAATTTATTGAATGAGTTATTATCTACCATTTCTATTTTCTCCTAAAACCTAAACGCATCGTGGTTACTTCGCTAGGAAGCAGCATCATTTAATCATAACCATGAGATTTATTAATATTGCGGTTCCGAAAAGCTTGACAAAACAACAGATTTAAAAGCTTTAAACAACTACCCTCTATGAAATTAAAAAGATGATGCACAACATAAGAGTGATTGAATTTGTCTTTGAAACACCATCAGATGCAATTGCCGAGAGAAGTTATTTTAGGAAGCGGGGTTATAGAGTATGTCGCCAAAGTTTCTCAACGGTTAGGGTTCACAAAATCCGCCTTCGTAATTGCAGGCTCAAAAACATACGATGTCGCTGGAAAAACCGTACAAAAATTTCTTGAAGAAGAAGGGATAAACGTTGAAACCCTCATCGTTGAAACCGCAACTGTGAGGGATGTCGAGGCTGTTGAGGAGAAAATTAGAGCTTCGAAACCGCAAGTTGTTTTCGGTGTTGGAGGCGGAACAAAAATAGATGTGGCAAAGTTGAGTTCTGCACGTCAAAACGTCCCTTTCATCAGCATTCCGACAACAGCCTCTCACGATGGAATTACAAGCCCTTTATCATCTATTAAAGGCTTTGAGAAACCCTATTCTGTGATGGCGCAGTCGCCAATAGTCATCATAGCTGACACAAACATTATAATGAAGGCTCCTTGGCGCTTCACGGTAAGCGGTTGTGCAGACGTAATCGCAAAACTCACAGCGGTTAAAGACTGGGAGTTGGCGCGTGAAGAGAAAAACGAGTATTACGGCGAATACGCAGCAAGCTTAGCCCTGATGAGCGCCAAGCTTGTAATTAAAAACGCTGAAATCATTAAGCCAGAAAACGAGGAAGGCCTACGAATACTATTAGAAGCGTTAATAAGCTGTGGAGTGGCTATGAGCATCGCTGGAAGCAGCCGCCCATGTAGCGGCTCCGAGCATCTGTTCAGCCACGCCCTTGACATGATAAGGACTAATCACGCCTTACACGGAGAACAATGTGGTGTTGGAGCGATAATGATGGCTTATTTACACAAAATGAACTGGAGGCGTATAAGGGAAGCGTTGAAAAATTTGGGGGCGCCTACAAACGCGAAAGAGCTTAGAGTGGAGGAAGAGGATATTGTTAAGGCTTTAGCCTTAGCCCAGTCCATAAGACCTGAAAGATACACTATTCTTAACAAATTGAATTTAAGCGTTGAAGCTTGTAGAAAAGTTGCTGAAGCAACAGGAGTTATCTAGTGAATTAGGCTTGAGTTTTTGTTTTAGACTCTGTCTTGAAGGTTTCAGTGAATTTAACGGCTGTTATTTCTGGAAAGAACTTTTGTATGTCTAGGGCTATTCCCCTTTTTGCAACTTGCACGCCTTCGAGGTAGAATGCTTCTTCGGGCATTTCTATGCTTACAACCTTCGCCTTCACAGCAAATTTGAATTTCTCAGCTTCAACTGTTGGTATTCGGCGGTGGATGAGGGCGGCTATCTTTTCTTCCTGCGTTTCGAGCTTTTTATTGACTGTAACCTCATAAACTAGGGTTTTCCCAGCCAAAGGAGGATTAAAATCTAATAGAACACGTCCTGCTCCTATGGCTCGGATAGTAGCTAATTTATTATCATATTCAACCTGCATCCCGATCCTCGGCGTCGCTCCCTTTTCTGTGATGTGCCTTAAAGGAACGCGTTTAACTTTCTCAGGGTCTCTCGGTCCAAAGGCTTTTTCAGGCGGTATCTCAATAGTCGCAGTTTTGCCAACTTCCATTGTTGTTAGGCTTTCGTCTAAAGGTTTGAGGACCCAACCTTCTCCGATAACTACGAGTTTCGGCTCGTAGATTTCGCCTTCCTTGTATAGGCTTTCTTTCTTCGCCACTTCTTCTTTTGTTGTGTCGAAAACTTCTCCTGTTTCCTTCACTTTAGCTGTATAGTCAAGGATTATGAAGTCGCCTTTCTGCAAAGCCATAAACACCATCTTTTTAAATGCTGCCAAAGTATTTTTAGAGCTTTAAATAAAAGCTTTCGCTTACAAAACTTTAATTTCACCTAAACGCTTCAAGCTTAAGACTAGGATAAAGTTAAATTTAGGCTAGACACACGATAGGGTTGAGACGCCATGTCTTTCATTGAAAACGTCGATTGGGCTACAGCAGTTTGGTTAGTTGTGATAGCTGCTGTGGCGGTAATTTTAGAACGTATCATCACAAGATGGTTAAGGGGACTTATAAAAAAGACGGAAATGCCGCCCGACGTTGGAAACGGACTCATATTAACGGGTAGACTCATCATACTTGTGGGCGTAGCTGTTGCGCTTCTCCGTGTTGGAGGAGTATCCTCAGAAATGCTAATTAGTTTCTCAGCTTTAGGCGGTGCCGCCGTCGGATTCGCTTCCACCCGCACCATTGGAAATTTGATAGCGGGTTTATTCATTTGGGTTACAAGACCCTTCAGGGTTGGCGACTATGTTCGCATCGACAACGTTGAAGGAATAGTGCAGGAAATAACCTTAAACTACGCTAAAATTTTAACTCCTCAAACACCGTAGTTTCCATTAGTACTCAAAGGATTTTGGACAGAGACATAACAAACTTCCGTTTCAGAGGCGAAGAATCAAACCTATTCTGTTACGGACTTGAATTAACCTTTGACTACAGCCTATCCACAGAAAAACTTGAAACATTACTAAATAAGGTTATAGGGCGTTACGCGGAAAAACTGCCTAAAAAACCAGAATTCCTACAGTCAAGATTAACCAGTTTGGCTAGACACTACATGTTCTACATTTACGTGGAAGACCCAAAAGACATTTTCGTTCTTCAACCACAAATTCTGAAGGAAATAACACAAGAATTAGAAAAGGCTAAAGCAAAAACTTAGCAAAGTTTGAGCATCTTTTAGGTTTATATACCGAAACAGTTTAAAGGCTAAACTGAAGGAGAAAAATGTATGTTAAAAGAGGCACAGGAAGCTGTTAAAAGAATTTCTTACGATGCACACAAAAAAGAGGTTTTCACATCAAGCTTCTTTATAGCCCTTTTAGCTGAACAGGTTGGACAAATCGCCGAAAAATACGTTACAGAGGGAAGGCTTGGCAAAAACATTGAAGTTGACATAGCAGACGTTATAGTTGTGAGTTTGGCTTATTTGAACTGGCTGGAAAAGGACGGCTCAGAGGCTTTCCAAAAGTCTTTGGAAAAGCATGAGAAGGCGATAAAAAGGTTTTTGGAACAGAGGAAGAAATAGGCAGCTTGGCTGGCGAATCAACAAATGCACAATGAAAAAGCAAGTTTGGACAGTCGGAAAAATGCTTATTATGCTATTCTGCTCCTCGGAATAGTAAGTCTAATGGGCGATGTTGTCTACGAAGGCTCCAGAGGCATCATACCCAGCTACCTTGAACTTTTAGGCGCTACAGCATTCATTATCAGCTTTGTCGGCGGATTAGGCGACTTTTTAGGCTATGTTTTTAGGCTTGTAAGCGGGTTTTTGGTGGATGCAACGCGGGCTTACTGGCTTTTCGTTTTTCTAGGATACGGCTTAATTGTGGCTATTCCCCTCTTAGGAATTCCTTTAGGGTTAGAAGTGGCGATAGTTCTAATTTTGACTGAGAGGCTTGGAAAAGCCTTTAGGTCACCGTCCAGAGACACGATTTTATCAGTTATAAGCAGGGATGTTGGAGCTGGAAAAGCCTTTGGAATCCACGAGCTACTAGACCAGATTGGAGCCATCCTTGGACCCATAATAGTGACATTTCTAATGCTTTTTACAGCCAACTACAACGTTACCCTCAGCTTCCTATTCATACCGTTCCTAGCGCTAATGGCGGTTTTAGCTTACACCTATAAGAAGATAGGCTCAAAGACTGTTCCAGTTGAGCCGCAAAAAACAGAGATGCGCAGAGCCGCTTTGCCTAAAGTTTTCTACTTTTACACTTTCGCCGTTTTGCTCAACACCGTAGGGCTTTTGCCATACACAATAATATTGCTTAAAGCTTCAGAAATTCTAAAGCCAACCGGCGGAGAATGGCTTGCGCCCCTAATCTACTTATTAATTCAGGGCGTTGACGCGCCCACGGCGTTGGCTGCTGGATTCGCCTACGACAAGTTTGGATTAAAAGTTTTATTTATGCCTTTCATGCTTTCGCTTTTGCCACCCTTACTTGTTATGGGAAGCTTAGACTTAACAGTAATTGTGGTTGCAGCTGTGTTTTTTGGTTTAGTGCTTGGAATGCAAGAGTCTATTTACCGCGCTGCAGTTTCAAAATTCACTCCAGTGTCTTCAAGGGGCGCAGCCTACGGCATTTTTAACACAGCCTACGGCGTGGGCTTCCTCATTAACGGGGCAGTATACGGCCTAATGGTGGATTTGAGAGCACCTTATCTTTCGGTAGTCCTCTATGCCCTTCTAACTCAAGCCGCAGCCACGCTTCTACTTTTAAACGCTTCATCCAAAATAACGCAAAAATGAAACGATAATTTGGGTAGAAAATAGCTGATAGGAAAACCATCCTTATGCCGCAACGGGCTTCAATTTACTCTTTGAATATTCCATGCGCAGCATAGCAACAGAATCTTGACTCCGCAAACCTATTTTTCTAATTTTCCTAACGTTTTACGCAGTAGTCTGAACTAATCCGATACTTATACCGATTGGCGAATCTATCCCGGGATATCATTCAACTTTAGTTGTTTGCTCAGCAATATTTATATAGACAACTATTTACCCTCAGATTGAGGTTCGCTAAAATGGCTAAGACAAAAATTTTGGAAGGAATATTCCCGCTGACGCCTTTTCCGCTCAAGAAAAACCAAGAGGTCGATTATGAGGCCATTAGGGAAAACATTCAATATCTCATCGAAAATGGCTTTCCAGGCTTCATAGCTTTTGGATCAATGGGGTCGCATCACGCTCCAAGTGAGGAACAATTTAACAAGGTGACCGATGTAAGCGTGGACGCTGCCAACGGGAAAATTGCGTGCGTTATAGGAACTTCAGCCCTTTGCGCTAGAGAGGCCATAAGACGCACCAAGTACGCCGAAGACGCCGGTGCGGACGCCGTAATGCCGCTTGTCCCAGGATACGGTTTTCCAGTAACCCGCGAAGTGGCCGCCAAGTTCTGGCAGTTGCTTAACGATGCCATCAAAGGAGACATGGCAATAATGATCTACAACGAACCAAACTTCACGGGGTTCAATCATGACGCGACTTTCTGGGAGCAAGTCTTACTTAAATTAGAACACGTGAAGGCTGTAAAGGAAGGTGCTACAGAACCCGACGATATACTGTTAAAAATCGCGGACAAAATAAATGTTTTCTCCTTCACTGAGGGACAGTTCTGGCGGCTGTCGATGCTGGGAGCCAAGGGAATCGTGGCGCAATGGAGTTGGATGGCGCCTAAAGTGTTTCAGAAATTCTACAAAATGTGCAGGGAAGGAAAGTGGTTTGATCCTTGGGTTCTAAAAGTTTACAAATTGCTACCAGCACCAGGCTACGGGTTCGACACCATAGGAGTTAAAATGAAGGACTATGTGCAAGGCATCCTACACGCCATGGTGGACATAGCTGGGTGCAAGGGCGGCGAGGTTGCGTTGCCGTATCTTCCGGTGCCAGAAACAAGCCGCCGACTCATCGAAGAGAAAGCAAACAAACTTCGGGCATTAGAGTAAAAGATAAGCTTCGCAAAAACTCGTTTCTATTTTTCTTTTATTCGCATTCTCACATCCCGTTGTTAATTCTGTTCAAAGTAGTCCATGAAAGACGTCGTTTGGGAAAAGTTAACCTTTCAATAGACGACTTTTATCCTTTCTTTCCGCATTCTACCTTTTGAAAAACTTCCTCAGCGACCTGTGTTTCGATAAAAGGAGATTGTAAAGTCGAATTCGGAACAGTTGACTTTATGCTGAGGTTGGCTACTGAACTTCAAAAATAACGACGGCGGTTTTTGGGTTCATGCACATTTAAATCTGAATTCAGCTTACCATGCTGTTGCTTCGTTGCTTAATTTGGGTTATCCTATCAAGTCCCTTAAGAAAACCCTTGAATATATGAGGACTTGCGAAAAGCCTTATGAGGACTCATAGTTATGCAAAACGGTTTCACCTCCATACATGGAGTGTCAACGCTAAACATGCTTGGTGAACACCTACGATACGCGAAATAAACATCCGAAATCATTCTCAGATGCCGGAATGCAAATGGTGGATTTGCATTCTCAGACCTTGGAATATCCATTTTTGAAAGCGCATTTCACACCATAGTATTAAAAACAATCAATACACGGTGTGACGTTTCTTCGTTTGAAAAATGCGATGGTGAGCGAGTAAGCGAACAATATGGGAACTGCTATTAGAAGCATTTCTGAAATAACAATCAAACCAGAATCGTTTACGTCGAGGTCGTCTATTGCGTCGCATTCGTCGTAAAAGTCTATTATGCCGTCGGTCTGAGAATCTGCCCATATGTCGTATTCGCCTAGGTTGGCTGACTCCCATATTAGCACTGGTTGATTTTCAATGTAGCCGCTGGTGTTAACATCCACAATTATTGGTCCAGCCACTATGTAAAGGTCTGAGATGTAGGTTTCAGAGAGCGTCCAATTTTGATAGTCTCTAACTATGTAGATGTGGTATATGCCGCCTGGTTCTAAACCGCTTCCTTTCACGTATACTGCTTCGCTTGAATTAAATTCGTTGACCGTGTCGCCTGTGCTGTTGCATGATTCTATTCCTCCTAGAGCAAACGCTATGGTTGACGGTTTTCTTAGGTTGTTAAGCGTGTAGGGGGCTAGTGCCAGGATTAATAGTGTTGCCGTTAGCGCTAAGGCTTTCTTCATCTGTTTCCCTCAAACCAGACGCGCCATGTGGTCTTAAGTTAAAGGATATGTGTGCATAGACGTTTCAATAATGACTTCAACTTCTGGCATTTCGCTAGCAGAAGAATTTCCAAGCTGCATGTTGAGAACCTTCACTAATGGTCTGCCCACATTCCACTCCGCATTGTTTGGGTTGATAAACTCTATCGTAACAGAGAATTCCCGATTACCGCTGTCGCTGAGTGTGTCAAGAAAGCTGTCGATGGAGCAGTTTGACGGCATGCGCGGCACCTCAACTATAAGCTTTACATTGTCTGATGGTTGAACGTTCCAATCGCCTTGTCCCAAAATATTGCATGTATACTCTATTCCAAGAGTTACTTTTGAATGCGGTTGCACAGTGATTGATTCTGGATAGATTCTATGCTCAACATCTAAGTAATACCAGTAAGGTATCTCATACTGCTCAACTCCATATACAGGCTCCACCATTCGATATTCGCGGTATACGCTAATTATTGTTGTGTTCCCTTCTTCGCTTGCATCCTCAGTTTTTAACGCTGTATTGTTCACGTAGAAAATGCTCAGTGGGATTAGCACGCCTATTAGCATACCAATCAAAAGCCACGTTAAGATTTTCCCATCTATCTTTATCTGCACTATAATACTCTCCGAATCTACTCGACGATTATCCTATATTAATTTTGCCGTATATTTAACGAAAATTTAACTTAAAACGATAAACTGTAATTGTAAACTTTTAACAAGCACTCATTAATAAAGGGACATGTATAACTATAGGAAAGGGGTGTAGTTAAGCTTGAACCGCTGGAGCATCGTGTTTGCCGCTACGGGCTTCAATTTACTCTTTGAATATTCCATGCGTGGCATAAACGACCTAGTTTTGCGTCCCTTATTGCCACCGTTCCTATTCGCGGTTTATTTTCCCTATTTTGCGTTGCTTGAAGACTTGATAACAAAATATCGCTTAAAAGACTATAACATAGTAATCGCAGGGTTCTTTTTCGGAACGGTTTTCACACTTTTCATGCCCGCAACCCAGTTCGTTGACCCGCAAGCGCTTGGCATAAACTGGACCGCGTTTTTCTTTATCAATTTTTGCTGGTGGGGCATGATTCAAGGCGTCCTAACCTTTTATATTGCAACCCGCCTTTTTCCACGAGACTGGAACCACACGCTGCTTTCACGTCCACAAAAAACAGCCTTATTCCTAACACTTGTTTTTGCGGGGTTGCTTTTCCGCATAAGCATCCAAATAAATACGCCTCAAGCTCCACAAATCCACCCGCAAGCCTACATGATAATTGCCATAATAGCGGTTTTAACAGCGCTAATATTCAAAAAGACGATTCCAAAACAGGCCATTAAACCCGCTCAACAAAAAGAAACAGTAATGGATGCTCTGAGCGCTTTAACAATCGCAGTATTCACCTTCAGCGCAGTTTTCTTAACACACGACCCAACACAAATAAACGTTCACAGCGTAAACGCAACAGCCGTACGCATGGTAATCCCATGGACAATAATAGCCACGTTAATCATGGTCGGCTACAGACTCTACAAGCGACATCCAATACCCATATAACCTTGGGATTGCTGCTTGTCAGTTCAATGGTTTTTGACACGTGTTCAAGTTGACAGTGATAATGATGGTTTACTGGACGGGCCTGGGTCATACCCGTTAATCCCGCTCAAGTTTGCACATTTCTGCGAGGTGAAGAGGTTTATGTAAGAGGCCAAGGATTTCCGAAAACACGTCGGTAACAGTCTAGATTATTCGAGACGGCTTAAATCTTACCCCAACCAATGCTGTAGCAAGCGTTGATGTATCTACAGACGCTGAAGAGGGTTTCCCAACACCTTACTTGTTCTCCACCTTTAATTATTGGAACATACGACATTAAAGCAATAGGCATATTTGCCTTCAAGTGATACCCGAACCCAAATAATAATTAGCATTCTTCTAATGCTCAGCGCTTTAGCTGCCTTCTATTTCAAACACGTTTTCCATCTGAAAATTCCAAGAATATGCGCAAGAGTTTAACTTGACTCAGTTTTTGAGGTGTCGTCCAACAACTGCTTATAGATAGTTTATCGTTTCTGCTTATGGTATTTTACTGTGAAGGCCAATGGTACGTCACTTCAGCACATGCCAACGAACCTGTAGCTACGCAAGCGACATCGCGGAAATCGTCCTAAATCTAAACCAAATAATCGCAATCTAAAAACTTTTGGTTAACTAACTAGCTAATATTATTTTATTGGGAGACATTAAAAGAAGCTCGAAATCAATTCACTCCGCGTTAAATCGACTTGAGAAAGAATAACCTTGTCTGTTCTGATAAGTTGCTGAAATTGGTTAATCTTTTGAGCGTTTACCACAAGTCTTATTAGGAGAAGAATTCGTAATTTAAGTTAACCGGCTAGCTTTTAAAGCGAGCAATAAGACGGCTTTCTTTATTTGTTGGCGGGTTAAACTCCGACGCTGGAAACCATGACAGAAAAGAGGAGGTGAACGTGAAATGCCCAAATTCTATGTGAAGTGGTGGTTGGAGCCGACTAAAGTGCCTGTTGACGCTGAGCAGAGGGTTAAGGGTTGGTTGTCAATGCTTGAGATGGTTAAGGCAGACTTGAATACAGGCGTAACTAAGGACTGGGGAATAGCTGCCGGAGGAGATTACGGATACTCAGTTAATGAGGCAGTAAATGAAGCGGAACTATTTACCCGCTTGCTTAAATGGATACCCTTCGCTCACTTTGAAGTAGTGCCAGTATTGACAGTTGATCAAACTATAGAATCAATTAAAAAAGCCACAGCGGCAGCAAAAAAGTAAATCCTAAAAACAATTAGCAAGCTCCACTTTCCCATTTTAGGCAAATCCTTTAAAAGCTGATAAAAAGCCAATAAAGCGTTTTTAACGCTTAAAATTAGCTCAAAAATATTTCAAAACAAAGTCTCCATTCTGATAAATTCCGCTCTTCCGTTAATAACGTTAAAAGAAAACGCGCGTTTTGAAAATATAACTTTGAATCTCAAAAACTAGAACTTTTATGTTAAGGAGGCTTAAATTTTTCAGGATTGGTATAGGACCAAATTTGAAAATGAAATCAGATAATATAAATGAGAGATGCGTAAACTAGCTTGCCATTAGTGAATATTAGGAACGTAACTTTTAGGGTTCCATATTCTAGATAAGGTCTTGGAACTAGTCTTCACTTTCCACCACCCCCAAGCGAGATACAAAAACTTATAGAAACCGACTTTGAATTTGTCTCCCAAAGACAAGGTAACATTCTATTTTCCGCAAGCGCAAATAAACCATGCCGCGGGCCCATCCAAAAATGCCGAGGGCCGGGTTTGAACCGGCGACAACCCGGTCTTCAGCCGGGCGCTCTCCCAGGCTGAGCTACCTCGGCCTGTGTTAAATTGAGAAGGAGAAACGCGTTTTAAAGTTTTCTGAGTTTTAGCTGGGATTTTGTGGAGATGCGGGTTTATCTACTTTACAAGTTATATGGTGGTTGGTTTGGGTGGAAAGCTCTATGAAATAATGTTTTATAGATTCTGATTCCGAATCTTAACTTGTGATAAATCGAAGGGGGAACATCCTTTTAATATTTGGGGTGCGTGCCTATTAGGGTGAAGGAATGTTGTATGAAGAGGAAAATTGTCCTTATAACTGTTGAGCTGATTGAAGAAAGCGTTGGAAGTTCAAACAAGAAAATAGTTGATGACCTTGTTCAGTGGTTTAGGGAAGACATTGTTTCGATGCCATGGGTTAAAGAAGTTAGGGAAATCAAGTTAAAAGAAGATGACGTCTAAAAGCCCAAGTAATTTGTCAAGAAGTACCCGATGAATGCGCATGTGAAAAAACACAAAACTAGCAAAACAACGCTGATTGTTCGGTCTTCTTCGAAGCCTTCATCATTTTCTAAAGTATTCAACCTAACCACAATATTGCTTCTATCCAAGTTAAAGGAAAGGTTTTATGAAGAGTGAATAAATATTAGAAATCCAGCAAAGATTAGCATGTGTAATGCCATCAGGGGCCCGTAGTCTAGTTGGTTAGGACGTCGCCCTCACGCGGCGAAGGTCCCTGGTTCGAATCCGGGCGGGCCCATTTGTCTTTTTGTTAAACGCATACACGAAAAGATTTATTAAATATCAATATTCAATATGAGTGTGGAGGCATAAGATGGAAAAAACAACAACTTTAATGAAGATACAAGGGGAAAGTTACCATGATATGGAAAACCTTTTGCGCTTCAAATGTGAACGGTGTGGAGAAGAATTTCAAAAGCCTCTTTTAGCGACAGTCTCTTCCGCATACAGCACTCAAAGATATTTTGCGTGCCCAAGATGTTTGACAAAAGTGGATCTCGTTAAGGAGTCAAGGGGCGAAGAAAAAAGGGAAGAAGAGCATTCAGCTAGAGAGAAGGCTAAGCCGAAAGAAATTCCAAAGTCTGATGATGTTAAATGCGCTCACTTCTTGGGATATTTGAGGAGACGCTCAAAAGACACGCCGATACCTGACGATTGTCTTACGTGCGAGAAAATGATTGAGTGCTTGGCTTTTTAGACATGTACGCGAGTTTCTGAGTTTTCTCTGTTCTTCCAAAACCGAAAGTTAAATATAATTTTTGGGCTTTAAATCGGGTTTTGTGAGCCGTGATTGTTTCCCATTAGAGATTTAAATAAGTCTTTTTCAAAACCTCTTGTTACAAGAATTTTGATAATTGTCAACATTGCTGTTTTTGTGCTTATGTGGCTTTCCTATTATGGTTTTATAAGCGAGGAAATCGCGGCGAATATGGAAAGAAACTTTCCGCTTACACCAATAGACATTATTGAATTTAAGACTGAAAGGTTTTACACGCTTTTCACTTCCATGTTTTTGCACGCTGGGCTGGTTCATCTTTTTGGGAACATGCTTTACCTCTATGTTTTCGGCGATAATGTGGAAGATGTGTTTGGGCACGTTGGCTACTTGATTTTTTATCTCCTCTGTGGTTTGGCGGCAAGCGCCGCACACATAATGAGTATTTCAAGCCTAAATAATCCACTACTGTATGAAGTGCCTGTTGTTGGGGCTTCTGGAGCAATTTCTGGAGTTTTAGGCGCTTATTTTGTGCTTTATCCAAAAGCTAGAATCTTAACACTGGTTGTTTATGGTTGGGTGGTGCTTGTGCCCATACCGGCCTTCATTTTTCTTGGAATCTGGTTTTTGATGCAATGGATTCTTGGAATGTATGACATAATATTTTTTAAAGGCTTAAGCGGCGTCGCCTACTGGGCGCATATAGGCGGATTTGCCGCTGGAATGATTCTCGCTTTGGCTTTCGGGCTTAAGAGAAAGAGGGCACGGGAAGCGCGTTTCCGTCTTTAATAAGGGGTCTGTCCGTCATGAGTTCCTCATTCGCACTAAGCTCAGACTGGGACGGCATCATCATCCCCCACAGAACTGAGGCTTTACTAAACGGATAAAGATTTTGCCTAATCAATGGTCTTTGACTAGCTATTTTACCTTTACGAGTTATTGTTTGTAATGTTAAGTCTTTAATTTTTTGTATATTGCCTTTATTGTTCCAGAAACTGCAACCACATGTAGGGCTGCCGGCTTATTGTTTATTTGCGTTATTGTGGCTATTGCTGCTCTAACCATGGTAAGCGTCTCATGCGCCGCGCGTATTACGGCAGTTTTCCCCTCAACATTATAATCAATAAGTATTAAACCAGTTTTGCTTGCGCCATACTCCCCATAAAGTTTTAGGATAGCACTCCAAACAGCGTCCATAAACTCTTTCGCTTCAAAAGTTTCCGGCGAATCGATTTTTAAGGCTAAATAGCGGCGTCTAACCTTCTTCAACAATCCTTGCCTCTCTTAACTATGCGGATGCCGGGAGCAACAAAGTTTGGGCTCAGTTTCTCCCTGTTCCGCTTAACAATGGCGAATGGAGTTTTAGAAACGGCGTTTAGAGCTTCAGCCATGTCCAAGTCAAAAAGCTGTGCTAGAGAAGCTAGTTCTCTTGGTTTCCGCATGAACAGCTCGTTTTGGACTCCGCTTGAAACCACTATTGGAACGTGAAAATTTTTGGCTATGGCTGCTTCCCTCCGCAAAAATGACAGAAGCCTAACACGCGCGGTTCCTTCAAGAGTCAACAATGGTTTCATGTCTATTTCTAGGGCTGCAGAAGCACCTGAAGCCAGCTCGGCCTCTGCCATGTCAAAAAATCTTTTACGAAAATCGTGAGAAGGAAAGTTGAGCAGGTCCACACGGTGGTCTTTAGCTGCTTGCCGCGCAACATTCTTGGAGTCGCAAACCACAGCCACAAGCTCAAATCTTCGCCTAACCTTTCTTAAATAGCCAATTAGTTCCTTTGGCGTTCTAGGCTTTAAGTCTACTCGAGTAGCTAAATCCATGCCTTTTTCTTGGCAAAGGTTATGCACTTTTTGAATATCCTCTTCCCTAGAGTTTGCTTGGAAGGCTACTGCTATTAGGCGGTATCCAAGCACCGCGGCTTTATCAACTAAACGCGCAGTTTGGTCAAATTCTTTAAGGTTTGGGCACAAGTGCAGGTCTGCAAAAGCTTTCTTCATGGAATTAACCCGAATTTTCTGCAAACTTCAACAATTTCTTCTGGATTTGGTTTTTTGAAGTGAACGCGGAAATGTATTGGGTCTGTTTGACAAAGTCTAATTTCGTTCAAGTAAGCAGACTGCTTGTCAAGCCTCAAGTAAAGGGTTCCCTTTTCAATGTGCCGCTTAATTTCGCCGCTTAACTGTTCCTTATCTAAACTGCCTAAACCAGAAGAAAGCTTCTCAAAAAACTTTTGAGCCAATTCACCCTTTAACCTCGTTTCGAAGAGAATTATGGGATTTCCATGATGACCAATTAAACTCCTTTTTTTAAAAAGGACGGCTTCAACAGCGGATTCTGGAAGCACATTGTAGACGGCTTTTAAAACCTTGTCAACCTCTTCTGTTGCATGAGCAAAGACTCGAACATCAATATAGGCTATTGGAGCTTTAGAAGCCAAAACAGCATCACATCATCAACTATGTGCCAGTTTAGCTTTTAGATATTCCCTTCATATTAGAAGCCTTCTTTAAATTCTCCAACATAGCCTCAACAGCTTTAACATTTTCCTCGTGAACAGTCTTACGCCTAACATCCACAGGTATACCCAGTCTTCTGGCTTCTTTTTGCGTTAGCCCAGCTTCTTTAAGCTCTTCTTGACTAAATCCTCTACCAAAACGCTGTTTTCCACCAGTTTTAAGCACTTTAGGCTCAGCAATCCTCATGGCGCTATTCTTCCTTGGCGGCTTTCTTGCTCGGTCTAAACTTTTCAGCGCCTTTTCCTTTCCTTCTCAAACTCCTGACCTTTTTACCCGCACTCGTTAATCCTCTGAAAACTCTTCCGCGATGCTGTTTTTGGCAAATCCAGTTTATGTCCTTGTCCGCTTTAATGGCTGGGTGATTTGGGTCAACCATCAAAACTTCGAACCATTTTGAACGCCCGTCTTCGCCTACCCAGTAAGAGTTGAGAACTTCAAGGTTTGGAAACTTTCTAGCAGCCCTTTCTTCAGCAATTAACCTTAAACTCTTAGCTGGCTTAAACTTTTTAACACCCATACGCTTCGGTCTTCTTCCAGCCTTTGGCCTCTGCTTCCGCAAGCCGCCGCGCCTAACACGAACCCTAACAACAATAAAGCCTTGCTTTGCTTTGTAGCCTAACTTTCTGGCTCTGTCAAGCCTTGTTGGCTTTTCAATTCGGCATATAGCCGGCTGCTTACGCCACTCTATCAGTCTTTGGCGCATCAACTCGTCCACGAAAGATTTTTCTGGTTTTGACCATGCCTCAGCAATATACTTGTACGCCAATTTTTCACCTCACACATTTGTTTACGGTTCAGCCTTTGTAGGCCACATCCCAGCGGAAACCTTTTCCGCCCATGGTTCTGATTCATAGCATTAAGCGATAAAATAAACTTTTCCCAACCACGCTTATTTTTCACGACCGTTTGTTTTCTAATTTTGCCTTCCTAACTAGAAAGTAGCCGCTTGAGTCTTTCCAAAACTTTTCCGCTTCAACTATCCTTATTCTTTTCTTAAAGAAGGGCGCATCAACCACAAGAGTTTCGTATTCGCCTCCTTCGCCAGCCAGTGAAACACCATACTGCCTATTTAGCCTAAGCAAGTCTTCCACAGTTGCCCCATCCAATCTTCTTCCAAGCCATTCTCTGCTAAAGCCATAAGCGTAAACCCCAGTTATTAAAACCTCAAACTTGAGGTCTAAAATTTCTTTTAAAATTTGCAGCTGGTCTCTTTGCCAAAGAGGCGTTATGCAATTTAATCCTAGTTGGTTGCAGATGTTTTCTATTTTCGTTTTCTGGTAGTTGGAGGCTATCGCTCCTGAAACAACACCTTCAATGTCCAGTTTCTCCAAAAGCCTTTTGAGGTCTTCAAGCTCGCTTTCTTTAATTCCTGACGTTTCAGCTTTAACAAGCGGTATTCCAACAGCCTCGGCGAACAAGTCAATTAAGTGCATGTTTGGGTAATGGAACATCCAGCTGTCTTCTCTTTTGGGAACCATGCCTACAAGACACTTCACTTCATAGCCTTCTTTGAGAACTTGGTAAAGCGCCAGAGTTGAATCTTTTCCACCAGTGGCTAAAACCGCAAGACGCATGGCAGCACGCTTCAATCCAAGATTACTTTTCACTTCACAAGCTTCAACCTGGCCTCTCTAAACAAGGCCTCTGTTTTAACACGCCACGCCTCAAAATTTTCTGGAGTTTCCGGGTAGCTTTGATAGTGAATTTTAACCTGCCGCATCAAATTAACTGCAAGCCTAAGCCTATTAAGGAACCTAAGCCTCTTTAACCCTCTAAAAACACGTTTAGCTGACTCCGTTATGTTTAATTGGAAATCTTGGCCTAAACCAGCTTTCAGAACATCTTCTTCAGTCAGCAGTTTATACTTCATTCCATAATTCAAATCTTCGTCTTGGCAGGTCAAAAGCAACATACGAAAAATGTCAAGTCCAGCCTGTTTCGTTCCATAAGCCTTCATGTACCTAAGGTTGTAGGGCCAGAGGGCCTTTTGGCTAACGTCGCCCTTTTTCAGAGCCTCAACAATCGTATTGCCAACAAGGTGGCCGCTAAGCATGGATGGCCCTATCCCGCCGCCGTGGATGGGGTTCACTAGGCATGCGGCGTCGCCTATCACCGCGATTCCGTTTCCAACCATGTTGTCAAGGGGTCTGCGGGTGGGGTCGTACCATGCGCCTCCGTTCAGAAGCAGGGAACCTTCAAATACGGGTCTTGTTAAAACATGTTTGTAGAATTGGTCTTTCGGGTTTGGAAAGTTTTCCCGCATACAAACTCCTAAGCCAGCGTTAACTTTTGCTCCGCTTTTCGGGAAAATCCAAGTGTAGCCGCCAGGCGTTACCGTTTGGTTTAGGTATATCTCACAGTATCTTGTTTCGCTAGCTTGCTGTTTCAGTTCTCTTATTTCGCGATAGCACGCCTCCACATCCTCATTTGCAATTTCATTTTCTATCTTCATGTTTTCTGGAAGCTTTCTCCTAACTACTGCTAGGAAACCGCTAGCGTCAACAACGACTTTGCTCTTCAACTGAACATTCTTGCCATTTTTAAGGTTTCTGGCTAAAATTCCTGTTACAAAATTTTTTTCCACTATTGGTTTCAAACACAATGTTGAGTCGAAAAGCACAGCACCCTTATCCAAAGCCTTCTTGAGCAGCCATTGTCCAAAAAGTCGTCTATTCAGCAAATAGCCCACAAAATCCTCATGTTTAATTGTGAAGATGGTCTCTAAATCAGGTGAATAAATTTTGATGCCCTCAATTCTTTTTTCCAACTCGCCGCCCTGGGGTTTTTCCAGTTTTAGCTCCTCCAAGTGACGTTCGCCCAAAGCGTCTCCACAAACTTTTTCTCCAATTTCCTCGCGTCTTTTCCGCTCAACCAAACAGACTTTTAAGCCTGCCTCAGCCGTTGTTTTCGCCGCTAGGCAACCAGCTGTTCCCGCACCAACCACGATTACGTCGAATTTATCCATCATTTTTCCATGGTTCCCTCTAGCTTTTTCCTAATTGTTTGTTGACAACTTTTACTTGACTCTTTCTATTTTCAATAGCTATTTCGGTGGTTTCCTTTGTCGTTTCGAAAACCATACATGTGAGAGTTTTCTCTATTCCCTTAACAAGCCTAAGCTTGTCAACAACAAACTTTCCTATTCTGTCAACGTTTTCAGCCTTAACCTTTATCAGAAGATCCCAGTCACCCGTTATTATGTGAACTTCTTGAACCTCGGGAAATTTAGCGATTTCTTCAGCGATGCCCCTCTGCGAAAACCGTGTTCCATCATCTTTTGTTCCGTATGTGACAGAAGCAAGAATGAAGGCTGTTGTTCCACAATTTAGCTTCTGCGGGTCTAATACTGCTCTGTAAGCTTTTATTATTCCTAGTTCTTCCATGCGTTTAATTTTTGCAAAAACAGTTGTTATTGGCGAGTTGATTTTTCTGGCGATTTGTTTCGCGGTGAGTTTGCAATCGCTTTGTATGATGCGTAGAATCGCCAAATCTTTATCATCAAGTTTTGGCTCCATGATCGTAATCATTTTATTTTATCTATATAAAGGCTTTAACCTTTTTGAAAAATCTTAAAAATTTTATCCCCAAAACCCAACACACACCCTTTTGAGAAGGTTTGTGGTTTTGAAAGGGGGTTGTTTCTTTACGGTTTTGTTTCTTAATGTTTTGTTTTTTAATGGTTTTTGTAATGTTTTTGTTTTGAAATTATTCCCATGGATTTTCATGGGAATTTTGCTGTTTAATTTGGAAATTTCCATGAGTTCTGAAATGGGAATTTTGTTATTTCCATGAACTTTGAGAAATTCCCATTGCGTTAAAAACAGTTTTGAATTATGTTTTGAATTTCAGTTAATTTTTTAGCTTGTTGCTTTTCATTTTTCATTTTGCGTTTTGGTCTGAGTTATTCTAATTCGCTTTGAAAATAAGGACATAAACCACAATGGGGGCAAACAGCCATGTCCAGCTCTTTTAAAGCTTCTTTTTGATGTATGCCTAAATATGGACATAAATTTTTGGTTTTACAGTATTCCAGCCAGCTTCTCTCTTTCTTTTTCATGCGGACACCTTAGCTTCTATTTGGGGTTTGGCACATTCTTTTTGGAGTTTGCGAATCATTCCCTTTATGAATGAACGGTAGGCTAGAAACTCAGCTATTTGTCCATCTTGAGAGCCATAACGATAGACTATTCTTGGTTCGGGCTTCTTGTTTTTCATTGAAAGTCTAAGAGTCGAACCTTCCTTAATGCATTGCATGATAAACCATCCCGTGAGCTTTTTATGTTTTGATAGCAGACAAACCCAAGCCATAATATGAACGTTCTTTCTCCATGAAACCTTTTTGTCGAAAACCACATGATAGCTGTTCTTTGAACTTTTAAGAATAATGAAGCCCTTCAGCTTAAACCACCTCATTGTTCGCATAGCCCAGTATTTGACGGTCTGGAAAGGCGTGTCGTCGAAGTCTAATTTGACTGTGTTTCTATCGGTCAACCCTATAATACAACGTAAGCTGTTGTTTTCAGTAACCGACCTCTTTCTCAATCCACTCACCTTCAAAGCTGTATTTATCAACGTTTTCAAGGAACTTAGTAGCGGAAACCGAAACAAAACCCTTAGGAATGCGTGGGTCTTCTGGCTTCAAAGCTCTTCTGACAGCTTTATAAATCTCTTTGCCAGTTCCATAAAACTCAAACCTTACATTGTCAACGTCAACCCATTTAACTTTACGAGTCTTTTTCCAGTAGCGTTGCTTAATTCCATCCTTCCTTTTAATCCAATATCTTTGTTTCACGGGAACTTTGATTCTACCCTGCCCATAGACAGCTATCTTCTTTGTTTCAGAAGGCATTCTATAATCGCCCAGCTTCCTAGCCATGACAAACCACCTTCCCCTTCCGCTTCTCATAAAGCCAAAACTCGACATCCTTCAAGAAGTCGGCTAGCGTTTCTCTTTTCTTTGCTGATGTGGGTCTCACTTTCTCGAAGGCTTTAATGCTCAAAGCCAAAGCGTTTTCCATGCTCATTTTACATCACCTCAATGGGTTAAAGCGGAAGTTCATGAAGTCGGTTAACTCGAGAAATTCTTTGAATTCGGCTTCAGAAACCGCTTCTTTCTCATTGCGGTAGGCTAGAGCCTTTAAGAGGCTTCTAAGGTTTATTTTCGCTCTGATTCCGTAAAGGTCGAATTGTTCTCCAATTTTTACGGCTATGGGGTTAAGTTTGTCTGCAATTTCTTTGGGAAGCTCAATGTCAACCTCTTTTTCTGGAAGGCTAAGTTTAATGGATTCAGAGTTTAAACCGTGAAGCGAATAATGGTTCAAAATCTCCATCACAGTTGATAGACTATACGAATATGAGAATATGATGAACCTCGAAGAGAGCCTATTCCTAGAAGTCTTAGAACTGAACTACTTTTAAGATGTAAGGGAAAATGCGAAAACTGCGGATTAGACTTTCATGATGAGGGCGTTAAACCTCACTTCCACCATAAAGACGGCAATCCCAAAAATAACAATCCTTCAAACATCATTGTTGTGTGTCCAAATTGTCATAGCAAGTTTCATAAGTGGAAAGTTGTAAAAGAAGAGGACGAATTTGGGTTTATGGTTAAAAAGCGGAAACTTGTAGCGGTAAAGCCTAAAAAAGCCAGAAAGTCAAAAGAGCACAAGCGTAGGAAAAAGAGAAAAACCGAATCACTATGGGATTTAGATATAGGAAAAGTAAAGTTATTTTAAGTTCTTTTTTGGGTTTGGGATAAAAAGCATATGCTGGTCGGCTGCTTCTGGAAAGTCTTAAGTGCATAGCAAAGCAAGAATCATTGACCCAAAATGAAGGTCGCCATGTACCACGGCCTAAACGACATACGAATTGAGGAAAAATCCATTCCAAAAATAGGCGAAAAAGAAGCCCTTGTAAAAATGAAAGCTTGCGGAGTCTGCGGCTCAGATCTAATGGAATGGTACCTTAAAAGTCGAGCGCCGCTCGTTTTAGGTCACGAACCCACCGGGGTAATTGTTGAAAAGGGAGGCAAAGTCAAAGAGTTCGATGTCGGCGACAGAGTTTTTGTGCATCATCATGTTGCATGCCTAAAATGCCACTACTGCATGCACGGCGATTACACGCTTTGCAGCCAATTTCACGAAACAAATATTGAGCCGGGCGGTTTCGCAGAATACTTCAGAGTTCCAGCCCCAAACCTTCAATTAGATACTTTGAAGATTCCAGACGCCTTATCGTTTGAGGAAGCCACTTTAATAGAGCCTGTTGGCTGTTGTCTGCGGGCGCTCAAAAAATGCAACATCAAAAAGGAAGATTCAATAGCCATTATAGGCGCGGGGGCAACAGGCGTAATCCACACTGCCCTCTCAAAAATTTTTGGTGTAGGAAAAACCATTGTGTGCGACCTAGTTGATTTTCGGTTGGATATGGCGCGGAAATTTGGCGCAGATGTCACCGTCAACATTGCAAAAGACAATTTATCCGAGGTTGTTGTGGCGGAAACTGATGGAAGAGGTGTTGACGTGGCAGTTGTCACCGCACCAAACTTAGAAGCTTACAAAATGGGGTTGAAAGCTTGCCGCAAAGGCGGAACGCTATGCATCTTCGCGCCAACCAAGCCCGGAGAACATTTGCAGATAAGCCCGAAAGAACTTTTCTTTTCCGAAATCCGCTTAATTCCTTCCTACTCAACTTCGCACATAGAAACCAGAGAAGCGCTAGAACTTATGAAGTCTGGAAAGCTTAATCTTGAGGGGCTTATAACGCATCGTTTTAGGCTTTTAGACGCGGCGAAAGCGTTTAAAACAGCCCTGGAAAATAAAGAAAGCTTGAAAGTTATTGTTTTCAATGAGTGATGAAAGATGAAGGCGGCAATGCTCTATGGCGTAAAGGACTTGAGAATTGAAGATGTTGAAATTCCAAAAGTCGACACTGGAGAAGTTCTTGTAAAGGTCAAGGCGGCAACAACTTGTGGAACAGACCTCAAAATATACCAGAGAGGCTACGTTGAAAAAGTGATAAAACTTCCAACGATTTTTGGACATGAGTGGGCTGGTGAAGTTGTCGAAGTTGGAGAAGGACTTGAATGGCCAAAGAAAGGCATGCGTGTTCGCGCTGGTAACAGTGCGCCGTGTTTGCGCTGCGTCATGTGCCAGAAAGGAAAGTATAACCTTTGCGAGGATATGATTTGGCTTTGGGGTGCATACGCCGAATACATAAAAGTTCCAGCCCGCATGGTTTTAGTTAACATGCAGGAAATTCCACCCCATGTCTCTTATGAAGAAGCAGCCATAACTGAACCATTGGCTTGCGTGCTTCATGGTGTGGAAGAAGCGCGCGTGAAGCTTGGCGACACCGTCGCGATTATAGGTGCTGGACCGATTGGACTGTTGCACTTGTTAACGGTTAAGAAAATGGGCGTAGAAAAAGCCATAGTAATAGACCTTATAGATGAGCGACTGAACTTTGCGGCAAAACTTGGAGCGGACGAAGTCATTAATGCGGGCAAAGCAGATGTCTTGGAAGGTGTTAAATGGTTAACGAAGGGATACGGTGCTGATGTAGTGATTGAAGCCATAGGATTGCCTTCCACATGGGAACAAGCCATAAAACTTGCCAGAAAAGGCGGAACAGTTCTCGAATTTGGCGGATGCCCGCCAGGCACGGAAATTAAGGTTAACGCGGAAACTCTTCATTATGGAGAGTTAACGCTTCTAGGCGCTTTCCACACTACTCCGCTGCATTTTAGAAAAGCCCTCAGCCTAATCTCTTCGAGAACGGTGGATGTTAGACCGCTAGTAACTAGGAAGATGAGGCTTAGCGAAATCAAAGAGGCTTTTGAAGTTCTCGCCACTTCAAAGAGTGAAATTAAAATAGCCATAAACCCCTAAAATATGCTATGGGGCTTTATGGGGGAAAGAGCTGGTTACATTTTAAGGATAGCAACAAAACAGTGGGTTAACCATACTCTTTGTGCACAAAACCAGCGTCGGAGATTCCATCATTGGGTACGGGGTCATTGGCAACACCTACGGTTTAGATGAACTTTCTGAAGAGGAGAGACGTGAATGCGAAAGGAATGGTTGGAAAGCCGCTATTGAATTCAAATATGTTAAGGAGTTTGAGAAAGCGTTACCGCTAAAGGAAACTGTTTTGAAGGATATTAATGCTCGTGGAAAATTTCTTCACGGGCTACCGCTCAGTAGCGAGCAGATAGAATCTGTTATAAACCAAGCTGAAAGTTCACAATAAGGGTACACGTTACCAGAAGCCGCCTATGTATTCCCTTAGCCTAAACCGCACTCCAAATTCCCGCGAAATTTCCTCCACTTTCGCAATGTCAACTTCTGGAAGGGCGACAGCCGTTATTTCAACATCAAAGTTTTCCTTCACCTTCCTAACAAAATCTAGAATACTTTCGAAGGCGTTGTTGAAGGCTGGGCGGCATATTTGGTTATATGTTTCCTTATTATGGGCGTTTAGGCTTACGCTTATTCTGTTTATTCCAGCCTCTTTTAGTTCTCTCAAGACATCTCGATTTTCATTTAAAAGGAAACATTGACCGTTTGTGTCTAACCTTACGTCAACAATTTTTCCATAATACCGCTTTATCCAACGCGTTACTTCCAATAAACAGTCAAGCCTTTCCGTAGGTTCGCCGAAACCGCAGAAGACTATTTCCCTCCAATTTTTCAAGTTTATAAAATTTTGAAGCTCTCTTATCACGTCGTCAACGGATGGTTCTTTCTGGAGTTTGAGGTTGAAGCCGCTGACGCCGTTCATGAAATTTCTTAGGCAGAAGTAGCAGTTGTTGTGGCATTTGTTCGTTATGTTAAGGTAAAGCGTATTTCCAAGCCAGTAAACAACGCTTGGGCTCTTGCGAATGTTCATGTCTGCGCTCCTTAGCTAAATAGTGGGTGGAAAAAAGTTATATTAATACTGTTTGAGAGGTTTAGGTTATTGCGAGGCAAAACTGGAATGGTTAAGTATATTTTTGTAACGGGCGGCGTGTTAAGCTCTGTTGGTAAGGGAATTTTAACTTCCTCCATCGGGAAGATGCTTCAAACGAGAGGCTTGAAAGTTACAGCCATAAAAATTGACCCTTACGTGAATATTGACGCTGGAACAATGAACCCTTACATGCATGGAGAAGTCTACGTGACGGACGACGGGGGAGAAACAGACCTTGATTTGGGCTGGTATGAACGTTTTCTTGACTTGAACTTGCGGAAGGAAAACAACATCACAACTGGCTTGGTTTATAAGGCAGTTATTGAAAAAGAAAGACGCGGCGACTTCTTAGGAAGATGCGTTCAAATTGTGCCGCATGTTACAAACGAAATTAAAAGCCGCATTCGGGCGGTTGCAAAAGCTTCTAACGTTGATGTTGTCTTAACAGAAGTCGGCGGCACAGTCGGCGACATTGAAGGCTTACCCTTCCTCGAGGCTATTCGCCAAATGCGCCTAGAAGAGGGCTTTGAGAACACGTTGTACGTGCATGTGGCTTTGGTTCCAGTTTTGGATGTTACAAAAGAGTTGAAAACTAAGCCGTTGCAGCATAGCGTAAATGAACTGCGACGCATTGGCATTCAACCAGACATAATAGTTGCCAGAAGCCCAAAAATGATAGATGCTGAAGCCTTAAGGAAAATTGCCTTGTTCGGAACAATTCCCGAAAACGCCGTCTTCTGCTCCTACAACGTCGAATCCATCTACCAGGTTCCTTTAATTTTGGACGAACAGGGAATGGGAGACTTCATATGTAAACGACTAGGCTTTTCAGAGCGAAAACAAGACTTCAAGGAATGGAAGAAGTTTGTAGATGCAGTTTTAAACCCAGAACACGAGGTGAAAATTGCCTTAGTCGGTAAGTATGCTGGGTTAGCAGACAGCTACGTCAGCATGAACGAGGCCCTACGCCATGGAGGAGCAGCGTGCAAAACAAAAATTAACATTACTTACATAGAGGCTGAAGAATTTGAAAAAAATCCGGAAAAAATAGAGACTCTGAAGGGTTTTGACGGAATATTCGTTCCATATGGTTTTGGTCCAAGGGGCACCGAAGGAAAAATGATGGCGATTCGCTTCGCGAGAGAAAACGATATTCCTTTTTTGGGGATATGCTACGGCTTCCAGCTTGCAGTAATCGAGTTTGCACGAAACGTCTGTGGCTTAAAGGAAGCAAACAGCAAAGAAATAGACCCTAATACGCCTCATCCAGTCATTGACTTAATGCCGGAACAACGTGATATAGAGTATAAGGGGGCTACTATGCGTTTGGGAGCGCACAAAATTTTGGTTGAGCCAAACACTTTAGCTTATACGCTTTATAAGAGTAGCGAAATTTTTGAGCGCCACCGCCACAGGTTTGAAGTTAACCTTGACTATTTGAAGACGTTAAAGGAACACGGCATAGTTTTTTCTGGAAAGAGCACAGATGGAAGAAGAATGGAGATTCTGGAACTCCCAGACCACTACTTCTTTTTTGCCTCACAATTCCACGGCGAATTCAAAAGTCGCCCAGGAAGACCAGACCCTGAATACTACGGTTTTGTTAAGGCGTGTTTGGATAGAAAATTGGGGAAGCCCAAACCAGAGTTTCAGTAAGAACGGTGGTAGGGTCTAACTATTTCCTCAAGAATCGAGAGCAATGCTGGCATCTTAAACACTATGTCAGTGAAAGTCAATATGCCAACAAGCTTGTCGTCGCTCATAACAGGCAATCGCTTAACCTTCTTCTTTGCCATAAGCTTTGCTGCCTCTTCAATACTTGCCATTTCGTTTATGGATATAACGGGACTTGTCATAATCTGCCTTGCAGTTAAGGTTTCAGGAGTTAATGATGGGCCCACAAGCCTCCTCAGAATGTCACGTTCTGTGATTATGCCCACTGGTCTTTCACCTTGAACAACTATTATGGAGCCTATGTCAAACTTGTTCATTGTGGCTACAACTTCCTTAACGCTTGTGTCTGGGCGCACAACTTTAACGTCTTTTGACATAACGTCTCTAACGAGAACTATGCTTGCCACAAATTTCGCCTCCAAAACCATGCCTAAAGTCTATGTGCTATGATTTATTTTTTTCGTGCACACGCAATGTTATAGACTGAAAACTGAGCAGTTTAAAAGCTTGTTTTCACATGTTACATTTGAGGGTGCAGAATGATGGGCGAAGACAACGATGCAGTTGTTGAAGGCTTTCGCAGCAGACTGGAAAAAGCCGCAAGTTACAGCGAAATTTGGGAAGTTGTAAAAGACACTGTGGCTTTTGCCCTAAATCGTCGCGGAGGTGGGATGCTGCTTTTCCTTGACGATTTACCACTTCAGCTTGGCGCCTACCATCCTGTCGGCACCAACAACATTGTCTTGAACAGAAGGCTTGTTGAAATCGTTGAAGCTTCGATAAAAAACAAGCGAGTTGTTAATGCCTTAATCTACAACTTGCTTTTACACGAGTATCTGCATGCTTTAGGCACTTTTTCAGAAGTGAAAACTAGAAGACTTGTATATGAAATTGCGAGAAAATGTTTTGGAGAAAAATACATTGCCACTCTTATTGCAGAAAAGACACCATGGGCACTGTTTGAAGCTGTTCCTTTGGGTCATGTTGGTGCTAGAAAACGTGTTATGGAAATAGTGAAAGATTTCGAGAAAACAGACAAATACATAGTTTAAACTAACGTATATAACTAAGCTTCGCAAATTATCTTCTGCATCAAAATGTTTCAAAAAGAAAACGTTCTAGAATACATAGTTGGTTCTTGGTATGACTCCTTAAAGAATCCTGAGAACCATCAGAAACTGGTTTTGGAAAGGTTAGTTAGCCAATATTCCAAAACCCGTTACGGACAATCCCATAACGCCTCTAATATTAGGGATTTAGCTGATTTTAGACGCAACTTTCCAGTTGCAAATTATAACGCTCTTAACCCGTATTTTACAGAAGTTGTAAAAGGAGATTATTCAGCCATTCTTCCAGAACCTGTTTTGTGCTGGGTCATGACTAGGGGGTCTACAGGTAAAGCAAAAGTTCTTCCAGTAACCAAAACCCATATTGAACAAATCTTTGTTTGTGGAGCGCGAGCGCTGGTAAATTATGTTTTGAGAAAACAGGATTTTGAATTGTTGGATGGAAGGATTATCAACTTAAATTTTCCATCCAACGTTCACACCATGATGGTTGACGGGAAAGAAGTCAACTATGGCTATAGCTCTGGCACATATGCTAAGCTTAATCCTATGCTTAACGAACTCAGCCTCATTCCGCGCCAAGAGGAAATAGACGCTTTGGGCTGTGGCATCGGCAGAAGCGATTGGGAGCAAAGGTTTGAACTAGCCTATCAAAAAGCGTTGAATGAGAATGTGACTGCTGCCATGGGTGTGACGCCCGTAATTCTTGCTTTTGCAAGATACATGAAAAGGAGGCATGGAAAGAAACCTAAAGACGTTTGGAAGGTGCACGCGCTTTTCTGTACAAGCGTGAGAAAAATACAGTTTAAATATGCGCCAAAACTTCAGCAATTTTATGGAAACGTTTCAGTAGTTGAAATTTACAGCGCCACAGAAGGCGTTTTCGGACAACAATACAACGACTTGCCATATATTTCACCCAATTACGACACATACTTGTTTGAAGTTGAAACAAGCCAAGGCGTCAAAATGCTACATGAGCTTAAGCGAGGAGAATGGGGCAAACTTATTATTTCCTCCTGCTTGTTTCCAAGATACGAAATTGGAGACTTGATAGAGGCTGCTGGGAAAGGCTATTTTCGCGTTATCGGGCGAGACCAGTTTTTGACGCGTATGGAACATAGGCTTTATAGGCTTTTTCTCGGATGGTTAACCTAAGGCATCGGATTTCTCTTTTTCGCCGTTGTCATGGCGTAAAATGCGCCAAAAATCAATATGATTCCAACAGCTATCAGGAATATAGCCCAAAGAATCTCTCTTACTTTGACGTCAATTATGCCGGTTATTTGAAGGTATGAAGTCAAACCAATAATTATGAGAATTAACCCGCCTATTATCAAGCCTAAGAAGGAGAACTCGCTTTTCTCATGTTTTTCTCCCTTCTCTTCCTTTTCCCTCTTTTCATGTTTCTCATGCTTCTCAGCTTTTTCGCCTCTGCTCGGTTTAACCTCTTGTTGTACAGCAGAAACTGCTTTTGCTTTTAGTGGTGCTCCGCATTTTGGGCAAAAAATCATTTCATCGCTTACTTTACTGCCGCATTTTTTACATGTTGACAATTTTCCACCTTTCAATGACTCACATATTTACCATCGAGTATTTAAGAAGTGTTATATGAGTGGTCACCAAAATATCCTGTGGAGAATGTAATTCATGGTCAGCAATTCTCAACAATTCAGGGAAAGTTTTCTCAGCGCACTTTCAGCTGGTGTCTTCCTAATTCTGCTCGGCGCAATTTTTATAGCTACTCCAAACTTTTTCGACAAACTTTTAGCCTTTTTCATGGACTTTGACATTGTTCACGTTTCCAGTCTTGGAATTTATTTTCTAGCACCTAAAAACCCAGCAGCCCACACAACAGTGTATTCAGCTGCTATTCAATTTTGTCTTACATGGGGAATATTCCTCATAGCACTGTTATGCTTCAGAATTTTTGTGCATTCGCCTTTGCATAAAAAGGCAGAGAATTTTTCAGACATAGTTGTTTGGCTTGGAGGCGCTGTCTTGATAACAAGCTTTCTCAACGAGGAAACAACAGCTAGCGCGTGGTTCGCTTTTTGGGCTTTAGTGATAACCCTTATCGGGGTTTCTTTAATTGTTAGAGCTTTAATTCTGGCGGCCTTTAGACCTCGTAAAACAATTATCTAGAGTCCTATTTGCGGAGCCACTTTTTTCAACCCATTTAAAGCTATTTCTAAGAACTTCTCCCTTGGCAACCCAATTTCCTCGCAAAGGAGTATGCGTTCTCTTTCGGCGCCTCTAGCGAAATCCCTATCCTTAAACTTCTTCAAAACAGTCTCCACTTTAACGTCTGCCAACTTTTTCGAGGGCATAACCAAAGCGCAAGCTACAAGCAGTCCAGAAACAGCATCTGCGGCGATTAGGGCTTTTTCCATGCGAGTTTGCGGCATAACACCTGTATACTTGAAGTTGTGAGTTTTTATAGCCTTAACAACTTCGCTTGAAACCTTCCCTTTCAGAATTTCTTCTGTTAGTAGACTGTGTTTTTCTGGCGTCGCCTCAGTTTTCTCGTAATCAACATCGTGAAGCAATCCAAGCAAACTCCAAAGTTGTTCGTCCTCTCCGAAGTGCTTGGCTAATGCTTGCATTATGGCTTCAACTGCAAGCATATGATAAATAATGTTTCTTTTTGAGACGTGATCTTTGACAATGTTCAGGGCTTCATCTCGATTTAGCATGGTTAAACCTTGAACGTATTAATGGAAAACATTGCCTTATAACTTCTCTCCATCTGGTCTGGAGCAAAAATTTTGGAAACTTCTTTTAAGCATACAACGAACACCATAGCACAAAGGCAACACAATAACAGAGCTATATGTTGGCGTAGTTAAAACTTGAGACAACAAGGCTAAATCCAACTTTCACCTCAAATCTAAGAGATTAAAATGGAATTGACAATAGAAGATGCTTCAATTCGGTACTTAGACAGTTTATATGAAATCGAGATGAAATGTTTCACAAAAGAAGCTTTTACAAAGCAGCAAATTGCCTACTTACTAACCGACTATAACAGTATCGGTTTGATTGCGAAGGTAAATGGTCAAATTGTAGGCTTCATTATAGGTAGGATATACATCGACGAAGAATCATTAATTGGACATATACTAACTCTGGACGTTTCACCGACGCATCGTCAAAAAGGAATAGCGCAGAGACTTCTGCTTGAAATTGAAAAAATATTCAAAGGAAAAGGTGTTAAAGAGTGCCGTCTTGAAGTGCGTGAAGACAACATTGCTGCCATAAACCTTTATCGAAAACTTGGATACAAAAAAGTTGGAAAGCTTAGACACTATTACGAGAACGCCCACGGGTTGTATTTAAGGAAAGCCTTAACTTAACTGCAGAAGCTTCAATTTGGTCTTCGCGTCAAAAGCCCTTTGCAGTTTTAGTCCCTCTGCCTCAATAATTACTAACTCTGCTGCGGGATCAACATGGGTGTTATGCATTAAATGTCCACCAAAAGCTTCGCCTCTCTCGTTTGAAACTACTATGTGCGCGTGGACGATAACTTTGCCATCTTCATCTAAGGCTATGTTTCCTATGCATGAGGCAATTTCTAAAGGCTCATCTAATTTGATATACTTGTACTCTCCCTTTAGGTAGTATCCTAAAACAGCGTCTTTCAACGCTCCAATTACTAGCAAAATTCCAGCGTTTATGCCATTCTTTTCGGCGCGTTCTCTTATAGCTTCCACCAAGTCCTCGCCTTCAAAAAGAAGGAAGAAGTGCATCTTTCCAGCCGTCCCTTTTACCATTACACATTTACCCCCTTAACTTGTGTGTTAGTGTTTTAAGCGTAAACCCTAAAAATCTTTTTGTAACATAAAATTACTATGGTGGCTTGTTGACTAAAAAAGGAAAACATAAGAAAAAACTTGTTGAGTCCATAGTGATTTTGATTCGTAACACTACATGGAAATGCGGGAGGTTAGAGAGGCTGATAGTTCGCCACCTATCCAGTAGAAAGGCAGGTTTGGGAAAACCGCAAATGCCTTTAAAGGACATGATTCAAAACTTTAGCTTGGCTGGGAAAAAGAAAAGCGAGTTTTTAGATGCTATAAAACGTTTAGAGCGAAGGAATATAATAAGAATTTTAAGATTGTAATTTGAGGTTAATAAGCACCCTTTCTTTTATGTTCTTTCGGCTAATTGCTTCGCGTTTTCAATCCATTTTGCTGTAATTTTTGAGGAAATCTTCAACCTTGCTGCCAGTTCATCTGCTGACATCTTTGCCAAGTCTTCAACACTGCTTATCCCTATAGCCTTCAGTTGTTCCGCCCGCTTCGCGCCAATGCCCTTAACATCTGTTAACTTCATCTTTGGTGCAGTTTCCGCGATGGTTTCAACCTTCTTTTCTTCAGTTTCAACAACTGTTGCGGGAACTGCTTGTGTGATTTGGGGCGCTTCCGGTGCTTTTGCTTTGGTTGTGGGTCTATAAGTATATCCTAAGCCTACGAATAAGAGTCCTAGCAAGGCTGTTGAAACAATCCATATCGCTTGAAATTCCACATTGTATAGAGACACTATCACTGTTACTGTAAAGAATATCATTGCAACTCCATAAAGGGCGTAATCCGACCTCATTATTTTCTCTCCAATCTCACCATTTCCATAAAATTGCTTAAATAATTTTCTACTTTAAGCCGAAAAGGCGAAAAAATTTATGGTCTTAGAGTTACCTACCATCTATTTTGAGCAGTGTCTTTTCTGCTGGAGGTTGTTTTATTAAGCCATGTTTCATCAGCACCAATGTTGACTCTATAGCGTTCTTAATTATTCTCGAAGCCCGTTCATACAGTTCTTGTCTGCTGAGTTTAACCCTTGCCACACCTTGCTCTATGGACTTTAATGCGCATGCAACTGCTTCCCTTGGAAAAACTTCCCACTCCTCCATCCTTGGCAGAATGTCCTTCTCATGTATCCCCCTTTCTTCAGCAAATCTTGCCAGTTCTTGGGCAGCAGCAATGCACATATCATCAGTCACGGTCTTTGCTTTCACATCTAAGACGCCACGGAAAATCGCTGGAAATCCTAAACTGTTATTTACTTGGTTGGGAAAGTCGCTTCTGCCGGTGGCTATGATTTTGGCGCCTGCCTCTTCAGCCTCCCAAGGCCATATTTCCGGTATTGGGTTAGCGCAAGCAAACAGTATTGCGTCATCGGCCATACTCTTCACCCACTCCTTTTTTATTGTGCCCGGTCCAGGTTTTGATGCAGCGATAACCACGTCTACTCCTTTGAAGGCCTCCGCCATGTCTCCTATCCTATTTTCTGCGTTTGTTTTTTGGGCGAGATCGTATTTCCAAGGGTCTTCTTCATTTGTTATGTCCTTTCTTCCGCGGTGTATTATGCCCCTAGTGTCAACCATTATTATGTTTCCAGGGTTTATTCCCCACTTTATTAGGACGTACGCGGTTCTGATGTTCGCTGAACCTGCTCCAACTAGGGTTATTAGTCTTTCTTTAGGGTTTTTTCCAACTATTTTGAATGCGTTTATTAAGCCTGCGAGAATTACTGTTGCTGTTCCTTGTTGGTCGTCGTGCCAGACTGGGATTTGCAGTCGTTCCCTAGCCTTTTCTAAAATGTAGAAGCATTTTGGCTTTTCTATGTCTTCTAGGTTTATTCCGCCAAATGAAGGTTCAATAAGCTCGCAGGCTCTCACTATTTCTTCTGGGTCTTTAGTTTTTAGGCAAATTGGGAAAGCGTCCACACCGCCTAAATATTTGAAGAGTAGAGCTTTTCCTTCCATAACTGGCATGGCTGCTTCTGGGCCTATGTCGCCTAAGCCCAATACCCGTGAACCATCTGATATGACAGCGACGTAATTCCAGCGATTTGTTAATTCAAAGGATTTATCCATGTTTGTTTGGATTTCTTCGCATGCTGCAGCGACGCCTGGAGTGTACCATATTGCGAAGTCTTCATAGTTTCTTATGGCGCATTTTGGCATAACTTGAACTTTTCCTTCGTAAAACTTGTGCATGTGTGGAGCAAGTTGCGCGGGCTTCTTTGCCTTTGCCAAAAGTTCATCAACGGTCGGTTTTCTTTCTTCTTTTTTGGTTTTTGACATTTCAGCCATCTCTCCTTATGTATTGTTTCTTGTTTGGAAGGCTGAGATTTTAAGGATTGTGACAAAGTTTAAAAGAATTGGCTTTTTAATTTTTAAAGAAAATTGTGCGAGTCTTGCGTTAAATGTTTATGGGGTAAGCTTGAAATAACTCAGGAAGAAATTATAAGGTTCATTTTATTATCTTAAAGAGGTAGGGAGGTTAGTACCGTCTTTGTCTATATCCGCCTCTTTTCTCTCTTTCACCGAAATCTCTTCTACCTCTCCCTCTGAAGGGTCGTCTGGGCTGCTCATAAACTTTTGTGGATAAATTATTTTCTGTGTTTACTTCGCCTGCAAAGGCTTCTTTTGCAGTTTCCAATGTGCCAAATCTGCCGACATTTAGGCGCATGTTACCCCTGAAAAGAGTTACGTAACCGTTTCCTATGCTTATCGTTTCGCCTTCCTGAACTTTTTCTATGTTGTCGTCCCAAAGGGTTAGATAAATGCATCCTGTCTCGTCACCGATTAACGCATCACAGACTCTATGGGGTGCCCCGTCTCTTCCAGTTGCAATGTTTCTAACCTCGCTTTTTGAAACTACTTTCGCCGTCACATTCACTGCTCTAGAGGCAGGGGTTAACTCACCCACTTTTACGTCTACTGGTTGTTTATTTCCCGAAAAACCTTCAACAGCCAAACTATTCAACACCCATTTTGTTTGATAGAGATAACATTGGAACAACACTTAAGCGTTTTGGTTATTCAAATTTTCTTTTGAGCCTTGGTCCTCTATCTTTTGCTAAGTATGGCAGACTGCTAGTTCTGAAGATTACAAGTTTATCTTTGAATTCAGCCAAATAATCTAGGACAAGTTTCTTGCCTTTATCGGTTAAGATGTAAACTGGAATTGTCATGCCTAACTGCATCAGTGCCTTACTGCCTACATCGTTTCGAAGTATCTTCGAAGCGCTTGCGCATGCTATATCAGCTTTGGCTATGTGGTTCACAGCATCCTTTCCCACACAAGTATTGCAGACGGAAAAAATCAAAACATCAGCCTTTGCCTCAGCCTCAAATTTTCTTATTTCACTTATAGACTTCGCCTGAAAACCAGCAACACTAACAGCAACACGTTTACAGCCTAGATTGACTGCTTGCTTTACACCTTCAACTTGATCAATTTTCGCGCTGGCTTTATCTAAAACAACTCCGCCTTCCGCTTCCACATGCTCGATAATTTCTGGAATGGGTGAAGTTCTAACTATGCCTGTTAAACGCGCGCCAACGGCTTGCACAAGTTTGCCGCTTTTCGCTATGACCGTTCCTGCCCCTTCACAAACAACAACCGCACAGTCAATAAGCCCTTTGTCAAGCCAAAACTGCATCATCTCCGAAGCCCCGTAGGGAACAAGCGGCTCAGTGTCAAAGACACGTTTTCCACAGCAGAAACCGAAGCCAGCAATCTTCATTTCAACACTTTTTTTCACAGCCTCAACATCAATTCGTTTAGTTCCGTACACCGCCTCGTGCAATGGGCAATATTCAATCATCGGTTCGCTTAGAACTTCAATGCCTTTCGCTGTGATTCTCACTCGTGCACCACAACAATAGATTTCATGCTCACCTTTAACACACATAAATAAACGCTCACTACATTGGATAAAACGAAAACAAGAAGGCTATTTGTTTGTCATCTCGTTAATCTGCTGCTCCATCATGTGCCCGTGACAATAAACAAGAGCCTTTTTTACGCCAGCAACCTTCTGAGCGGCGTTTTTCAAGTCCATAGCCAACTTGAAAGCTATCGGACAGAAGGGACTTGAAGGAATGAAATCAATTTTGACAACGCCTGGCTTTTCCTCTTTGACGCTTGTTATCATGTGCATTTCAGCGAATGTCAAGCCCGTTTCTGGGTCAACAACCTTGCCAACGGCCTCGCGGACTTTATCTTCCAAATCTGACAATTTTCACACCACTTCATCAATGAATAAGTGCAGCATTCAAATATATGAATTGCTCTGCCGCAACCAAATTTTACAAGTACGTACGGCAACTTAAAGCCATTATTCGCAAATGGTAAACTTTAACTTCGTCTAAACAGGAAAATTGCAGTGACGTGCGTTTCGCCTTCTTTTAAACGCTTCCAAGATATATCTGTTCCGAACCCAAAAGGTGGCGGGCCCGGGATTTAAACCCAAAAGGGTTCAAGTCCTAAATTCGCAGGCATGTGCATGAGTTCTGACGGTTGTAGAAGACAAAGAGATTTCAAAATTTACATTTACAAAAGGGCCGTCTATAAAAGGGAAGGCAAATGCAACCACAACAATAATAAACTAACCAGGCAGAATTTCAAACCAATAGAAAGGTTGTAGTTGCATGAAATTTACAAAACATGCAAAGTCGAGGGTTGCTGAAAGGGGTATAACGGAAACGATGATTTTGGAGGCGATATTGCAACCTTCCCAAACCTATTATGATCTAAGTATTGGAACAACAATAGTCTTTAAGAAACTGAATAAGAAGC
>JAVZLH010000008.1:0-49174 GCA_038883855.1 Bathyarchaeia archaeon | reverse complement strand
CTCAGAAATCAGCTGAAGAATTCGGAAACTCGATTCGGTAAGAGCGTCAGCTACCTTTAAAGCCTCCTCTCCTGAAACTATTATCCCTTCCGACGTCAACACACGCCCCATTAACTCACTCATTTTAGTGAAGAAGTCTCTTATAACATTTGCTAAAATCGATTAATATAGGAAAAAAGAAATACTTTATATCATGTAAAAGCTAAAATCAAAAAATGGTTTTCATCAAGTGTTTATCGATGTACAGATATTAGCGCTTTTAATTTTACAAAAAATTTCTTATGCCTTCATTTTACAGTTTTACTGTTAATAACGTTTAACAGAATTATGATCGGCAGATATTTACCGGTAATTTTGTGCGCCGATCCCGTCCGGAGCACCACTATCTCTAAAATAGATATTATATGTTAGTTGAATTGATACTATAAATTATATGTAGTGGTAAATGTTTTTCAGATTTCGGAGATAATATGCCGAAAGTTAATTTGGAAGGAATATTTGTGCCTCATATAACGCCTTTTTCAGAGGGTGGTAATATTGATGAAGAGGCGCTTCGAGAGTGTGTAAGATTTTGGTTAGAAAGTGGGGTTTCTGGGTTAATGCCTTGTGGAAGCAATGGGGAAGCGCCTTATCTTTCCAGAGAGGAGAGAAAAAAGATTCTTGAAGTTGTGATGGATGAGGCGCATGGTTCGGTTGTTGTGGTAGCGGGAACGGGTAGCATGAGTACTTGGGAAACGATCCAATTAACAAAGGATGCAAAGGACTTAGGCGTTGACGCTGCGCTTGTTGTGACTCCTTTTTACTTTAAACTTTCAAACAGAGAAATTTACGAGCATTATAAGACTGTTTTGGAAACTGTTGACCTTCCCCTAGTTTTATACAATGTGCCAAAGTTTACGGGCTGCTCTTTGGAGCCAACAATAATTTCTCGACTTGCGTCTGAATATAGCAATGTTGTTGGCGTTAAAGACAGCGGCGGAAACATGAGCACAATAGCAGAAACGATAAGGTTGGTCGGCGACAAGATTTCTGTTCTGGCTGGGACAGCGGATGTTGCGCTTCCAACGCTGATGTATGGGGGGAAAGGCGCAGTGATAGCTGTTGCAAACGTTTTTCCAAAATTGTGCGCCAGCCTATATGAGAGTTTCAAAAGGGGAGCTTATGAAGAGGCTAGTCGTTTGCAGAAACTGATAGCTTACGCGAATGATGTGCTTGTTAAAAAATACAATCAACTCTCAGCGATAAAAGAGGCGTTGAAACTATTGGGATTGCCGGCGGGTTATCCGCGCAAGCCAGCTTTGCCGTTGGAAGAAGCGGAGAAGAGAGAAATAAGAAACTTGTTGAAAATTGTTGAAGGAGTTTAGCACGCTTTAAATTCAATAAACTAGAACTCATAGGTAAGTTAAGCCTATGAAGAATAACTTTTAAGTAAGGGAGCAGCGAAAAATGGAGGAAATTAACTCTGTTTATAAGAGGCTAATGGATAAGGCGAAGGACCTGTTTGTTTTCCAGTCTGCCAAGTACATTTTAGACTTGGATACGGAAACGATGATGCCTCCGAAAGCTATAGGTCTAAGAAGTCAACAGCTAGCTTTGCTAAGCCTCATAGAACATAAAATGAGCACCGACCCAGAAATAGGAATGTTGCTCGAAAGCATTTTGCATAATCCAAAGTACGATGATCTTGATGAGATTCAAAAAAGAAATCTGTATCTAATAAAGAAACAGTATGACGAGCAGACAGCGCTTCCCCGAGGATTTGGTTGTCGAAATTGCTAAACAACGCACTATAACGGTTGATGTCTGGAAAAAAGCTAAAGCAGCCAAAAAATTCTCAATGTTTAGACCCGAGCTTGAAAAGCTTGTGGATTTGAAAAAGAAGGCTGCAGAAATTCTTATGGAAGTAAAAGAGACCGCAACACCATATGACGCGTTAATCGATATTTACGAACCGAAAATGGCGGCTGAAACAATCGCTAAAATCTTTAACGAATTACAAAAAGGGCTAATTTCAATCTTGAAAGAATACAAGGCGGCTCCAAAACAACCTGAAATGCGCTTTCTCGAACGGAATGTTCCAATAGAAGTGCAACGTCGGATAGCCAAAGCTTTGGCGGAAACCGTAGATTATGATGCGAGTTCAAAGGAGGCTGGGGGAAGAATAGATGAAACTGAACATCCTTTCACAACAGGTTATTATTATGACGTGCGAATAACAACTCATTTTTACGAGGAGAACTTCATGTCATCAATCTTCTCGGTTCTTCATGAAATCGGTCATGCCCTATATGAGCAGAACCTGAAACAAGAGTGGATTTACCAACCAGTTGGCACCGCATGCTCTTCGGGTTTCCATGAGTCGCAATCCCGCTTTGTGGAAAACATAATTGGACGCTCTCGCGAATTTTGGGTGTACTTTCTTCCAAAAATGAAGGAAATTGCTGGCAAAACTCTAGCAGACTTGGAACTGGAGAAGTTTGTTCATGCAATAAACCATGTTAAGCCATCAAAGATTCGAGTGGAAGCAGATGAGGTCACTTATGGACTGCATATAATAGTTAGATTCAAAATCGAAAAAGATCTTTTTGCAGACAAAATAACCGTTAAAGAACTTCCTGAAATATGGAATCAGATGTATCAAGAATATTTAGGGGTAAAAGTTGAAAACGACTCTGAAGGCGTTATGCAAGACACTCATTGGGCTGGTGGTTTATATGGGTATTTTCCGAGCTACGCGTTGGGCAATATTTACAGTGGGCAAATACTTGACGCAATGGAAAAAACCTTGCCCAACTGGAGACAACAACTTTCAAAAGGCAATTTCAAGAACATAAAAAGGTGGCTTGTTAATAATGTCCACAGTTACGGCAACCTCTACGATCCAGAAGACCTTATCAAGAAAATAGCTGGGACAGGTCTCGACATTAAGCCATACCTAAATTACCTCAGCGATAAATACTCAAAGCTTTATGGTTTTTGAATATTGCTCTTTTCTCTTATACTCTCATATATGTGTAGGAATATTTCGGCGAAAACGCTGCTTAATATGAGGAAAACTCCAGCCCAACCAGTTATTGCATTATAAAAGTTGCCTCCATGTAAGAACAAAACGGCACCTAACAAAAACAAGAATAAACATGTTAAGTCTTTCCAGCTCATTAGGTGACCCTGCGAGTTAGTTTAAACTCTTTACCTCCAGAAATATATAGGTTTAACTATAAAAGACTAAGAATGAGCAAAGAGACACGACATTGAAATGTAGCGAAAAACTGCGCATGCCCTTCACTATCCGACATTTATCCCTACAAAAATTACTTTCATCGACATGGAAATCAGCGACATGATCCGACAATCTTATATACAAGTTTCACACATAACCCACCCACGTGGTGAGGTTCAAGGTGTCGGAGATCAACGTCGCAAAGCCAAAATCTAGAGAAGAATTTGTAAGAATGTTGACGGAAGCTGCCAAAAAGGAAATGGAATCTCGAGCTATGTTTAAGGTTAAGCCGACAAAACCTACAATTTCTGGTACCGCCAAAATCTTAAACATACATAGGGACACCCTTTACGCTTGGCTGAAAGAGTTCAATGTCGATTTTAAAGATATTTCACGGAATTTATCGACAACGATTGTGCCGAAGTCTGTCGAAACTGGGAAAACATATCTTATTGGCGAGGCGTTTGTCGGGGAAGGTGAGGAGGTCGCACACATTGATCTTTTAATGGGCGACAAAGATGGTCCTGTAGGAGAGGCTTTTGCCGCTGGTTTGTCTAATCTTTCAGCTGGACATACGCCGTTGCTTGCTGTTATTAGACCCAATTTGCCGCCTAAGCCGCATACACTTCTTGTGCCAAAGGTCACTGTTAAAACCATGGAAGATGCTGCTAAAATTTTTGGTCCTGCGCAAGCTGCTGTGGCGAAAGCTGTTGCAGATGCTGTTGAAGAGGGGCTTATCCCCCGTGATAAGGTAGATGATTGGGTTATCGTATGCAGCGTTTTTGTCCATCCGCAAGCTAAGGACTACCGCAAAATCTACCATTATAACTATAGCGCAACTAAACTGGCCTTAAAAAGGGCGTTGAACAAGTATCCCACCCTCGAGAAGGTGTTCTATGACAAGGATAGGGCTAAACATCCGATAATGGGATTCAGGGTTCCACGCCTCTGGAGACCGCCGTACCTGCAAATATCGCTTGACATACCGGAACTTGAAAGGACGAAGAGGATTATAGAGCAAATTCCTGGAAGCGACAGAATAATCTTGGAGGTCGGGACGCCGCTTATAAAGCGTTATGGAACTAAGGTGATAAACGAGCTTAGGCAAGTAGCCAAAGATGTTTTCATGGTTGCAGATTTGAAAACTTTAGATGTGGGGAAAGTTGAGGTCGACATAGCCTATGAAGAGACTGCTGATGCTGTGGTGGCTGCTGGTCTGGCTCCAGCAGAAACGCTTAACGCCTTCATATACGAGGCGCGAAGAGTTGGCATATACTCCATGGTTGATATGTTAAACGTTGAAGATCCTATTGAAAAGCTAAAGACATTGAAGGATTTTCCAGATGTAATTATTATACATAGGGGGATAGACCAAGAAACTGGAAAAACCATTGGGCTAGACCTCATACAGAAGCTTCGCCAAACCTTTAGCGATAAACGCTTCTTGGTTGCCGTGGCTGGTGGGATAGTGCCTGAAACAGCAAGAGAAGCTCTAGAAAAGGGTGCGGACATAATTATTGTAGGGCGCTATGTGACGCAGTCAAAAGATATCAAGCGTGCCGTAAGAGAATTCCTAGAGTTAACACCAGAAATGCGTGAGGACGTGGACTTATTCCGTGTTCATGTTGAATAATTGCAGCTTATGCAAAAATCTCGAAGGCTAGATAACTGAGAAGGAAAAGCGCGCTTGCTATTATAAAGACGTATGCAAAGCCCAAAGTTTGGGCCATGTAAGGTCCAATGAACGAGCCGCATGCACCTCCCACTCCTGTGAGAACATTGAACAACCCAGTTTTTCCGGCGGGTATCAGTTCCATAAATAGAGCGAGTGTTCGAACAAGAAACACTGCGTAAGCAAAACTCATTAGAGTAAGGATTAATGTTGCTAACACAATGTTGACATTTGGTAAATACAAAACCGGGATTAAGAGAATAGTTAGAACACTTCTTGCCAATACAATTTTACAAATATGCATTTTCTGAGTCCACTGCTCTGAATCGTTGCTTGCAATAAAATAGCCTGTAACTTCCCCGATAGAGTTTAGTGCATAAATGGCAAAAATTATGCTTGTTGGAAGAGCTAGATTTTTCGAGAAGAATATTGGGAGGGGTGTGAATAGCATGTTTGTTGCTAATGAAAAGAGAATCAAACCCGTGCCAAAAGCATTATTATTTTCTCTTTTTAATTTTCCGTTTGTCTTTAGTCCATCTATGATTTTTGAAGCGAGAATTACTCCCTTGTAAGTGAAATCTATTGTTTTTTCTATGCTCACAAGTTTTCTTTCAAAAATCATTACAGGATCCGTTATCAAGAAAATGGAAATGAAAAACGCAACGAAGTTCAGTCCGCTACAGAGTAGCAGTAGGGTTCCTGAGTTAAGGTTGTAGGTTGATGCTGCAAAGCCTAAGAGCAAGCCGAAAAGCCATCCGATTTCGGTAAAGCCTTCATAGAATGCGAATGCTTTTTTCCATTCGTTGTGTGAATATAATTCAGCTATCAGCACATTTTTTGGTGCTTCGTGGGCGACGTGGAGAATTGACATGAGGGTGTAGAGGATTATTAATAGAATTACGCTTGTTATAAAGGTAAATAGGTAAAGGATAATAGTCGTCGTGAAAAAGGATAAGAGAATATAGCGTTTGTAACGCCTTGTTCTGTCGCATATGTAACCCCAAAAGAAGGATGCAGGGATAACTGAAAACAATGCAGTTGCAGTCATGATCCCCACATCAATCAGAGAACCGCCAACAGCAATTACGTAAAGTGGGATAAAAACCGAAAGCAAACCGAATGCCATTTCGTGAATGAAGAACCCTAACCGCCACATAGTTATGAAATCGTGTTGTGGTAGAATTAAAACCTTACCAACTAAACCTCCTCTTCCATTTAGAGAAACCTTTAACTTTTTCATAAACCCTTAATAGAGGGAAATTTAACCTCATAACATCGCTGGAGAGTCTAATCATCTATGGCGAAGTTCAAGGTAGTATTGTCCGATCCGGAAACTGGGGCGTCAAAATCCATAGAACTTGAAGGAGCGCGCGCTGCCCCGCTTATTGGAAGAAGGATAGGCGAAGTTATAGATGGTTCAATAGTAGATTTACCTGGGCATAAAGTGCAAATCACTGGCGGTTCAGACAAAGATGGTTTTCCAATGAGACCTAATGTTCACGATGGTGTCCGTCGGGAGGTTGTGTTAAGCGGTGGTGTTGGCTTTAACCCTGAAGCTAAAGGTGCAAGGAGACGCAAGACAGTTCGTGGAAACGTCATAACAGATGAAATTGTGCAGATTAACATGAAAATAGTGGAAAAACCCCTGGAGAAGGAAAGGATGGCAAAGGAAAAGAAGGAAGAAGCTGAGAGCGAAATCTCTGGAAATAGCTCTTAAAGAGGGCTTAACCTTTATTAACTTGCTAGGTTAATCCTTTTCTGTAATTTGCACTTTATGGGAAAGAAGGACATGAGCAGTGAAAAAAGCGACCCTCTGCCAAAGCAGCCTGAAATAAACATCGGTACTATTGGGCATGTTGACCATGGTAAAACAACATTAGTGCAGGCTTTGACTGGTGTTTGGGCGTCAAGACATAGCGAAGAGTTGAAGAGGGGTATAACGATAAAGCTTGGTTATGCAGACATGCCCGTTTACAAATGTCCGAACTGTGAAAGCCCCAAAAACTATTCCACGCAGCCCACTTGTCCAAACTGCGGTTCAAAAACAACTTTCGTTAGGGCGGTGAGCTTTGTAGATGCCCCGGGTCACGAGGCTCTTATGGCTACTATGCTTTCTGGAGCCGCGATAATGGATGGAGCCTTGCTTGTGATAGCAGCTGACGAACCTTGCCCTCAACCTCAAACCAGAGAACATCTAGCGGCTGCGGAAATTGTCGGCTTGAAAAACATAGTTATAGTGCAGAACAAAATCGACATTGTTGACGCGGAGAGAGCGCGGAGGAGTTACGAGGAAATCAAAAATTTTGTTAAGGGAACAGTGGCTGAAAACGCTCCAATAATCCCTGTTTCAGCCCAGAGGAGAGTGAACATGGACATTCTCATTCAAGCGATTGAAGAGTTTATACCAACGCCAAAGAGAGACGAAACAAAACCCCCATTAATGTATGTTGTGCGCTCTTTCGACGTGAACAAACCTGGTACTCCTGTTGAAAAGCTTGAAGGCGGTGTCCTAGGAGGCACGATATTACAGGGCAGGTTTTCTGTTGGAAACGAGATTGAGATTCGCCCTGGAATCAGCATTGAAAGAGAGGGCAAGTCGTTCCATTATCCATTGTTCAGTGAGATAGTTAGTTTGCATGCTGGCGGGAAAAGCGTTAAAGAGGCGCATTGCGGCGGGCTTGTGGGTGTCGGCACTCTTCTAGACCCGTCCTTTTCTAAGGCAGATGGTTTAACTGGAAACATTGTTGGGAAATCGGGAATGCTTCCGCCTACGCTTTCAGAGTTGACTTTGGAGACACATATTCTAGAGCAGGCTGTTGGAACAAAGGAGCTTATTAAAGTTGAAAAAATTAACATTGGCGAAACTTTGCTTCTTCACGTAGGTGCAGCCATAACCGTGGGGAAAGTCGATTCGATAAAGAAAGAAACGATTACTGCTAAGCTCACTAGACCTGTCTGTGCACAAGCGGGGTCTAGAGTTGCGATAAGCAGAAAAATCACGGGAAGATGGAGACTGATAGGGTACGGAATAATATTATAGAGTTTTGAAAGAAAACGCTTGTTATTCTGTGAGCAGATTTTTGTTGCACCTTGGATAGGTTTTGATAAACCTAATTTTCGCAGAATTTTTTACCTTTTCTCCTTCAGCCTTTAATAGCGGTGCTTATCCACGGGCTTCCACATGTTCTGCATATTTAAACTGGCATCTTGTTTCTCTCTCTAACCTGCCTATAAACACCAAAGCCCAAAACAGTTATTGCAATAATCGCCAAAAAGAATGCGCCAAAAATTAATCTAAGAAAAGTCCAGTATGGAACAGCCCAGTCGACACCAAAGGTGAGATTGTAACTGTAAAGGGTGTGGTTAACAATCCAGTCTAATTGTAAGAGGATGAGAATTCCAAAAACCAAAACTCCATCAACTAATAAAAACGGAATAAGCGCACACTCGCTCTTGAAATTCAATTAGCTTTCACCTTAAACCAATAGCTGATTCACGTGTGCCAAAAACTTGCGGCGCTTAGCTTTAACTTAGCTTAAGAAAACTTGGCTGAATATCCTACAAGAATGCATAAAAGAAACTGGAGAGAGAATGTGTTCTGAGAAACATGGGAAAAAAATTAAAAATAATCTTGGACTCAAACGCGCTATTTGTTCCACTTCAATTTAGAATCGACATTTTCGAAGAGTTAAAAACGCTTTTGAAAAGAAATTTTGAACTCATCTTACTCATGCCAGTTCTGCGGGAACTTGAAAGACTTGGACAGGAAGGTTCACCGCAAATGAGGAGAAGCGCTTCTTACGCTTTGAAACTCGCCGAAAAATGCAAGCTCGTAAATGTAAAGGAAGAAGGCGTTTTTTCACCAGACGATATCATTTTAAAAACAGCTATGGAATGGAGTTGTCCCGTTTTCACGAATGACAGAAGATTGAGGAAGAGGCTAAGAGATATAAATGTGCCAGTTATTTATGTGAGGCAAAAGTCTCGCTTAGAAATTAACGGGGCGATATAATTAATGTTTAAACTTGTAACCCTTGAAGACACGATTCGCATTCCGCCAGAAACCTTCGGCAAACCCATAGAACACGTAGGTCTCCAGCAAGTTAAAGAAAAGTACGAAGGGGCTGTTGACGAGGAATTGGGCTACGTTATTGCAGTAACCAATGTTAAAGTGAGCCCAATTGGAAAAATAATTCCAGGAGATGGAGCTACATACCATAAGGTAACCTTCTCCCTCTTAACGTTCTACCCTAAAATTCAGGAGATAGTTGAAGGAGATGTTGTGGAAATCGCCGACTTCGGCGCCTTCGTGCGCATAGGCCCGTTGGACGCGTTGCTTCACGTTTCACAGCTTATGGATGATTTCATCTCCTATGACGAAAAACAAGGAGTTCTTTTCGGAAAAGAAACGAAAAGGAAATTGTCAAGCGGTGACCAAGTTCGTGTAAGAATAACGGCGGTTTCCCTTGGCAGGGCTGGAAGTTCCGGGAAGATAGGCGTGACAGCCAGACAGCCTTTCCTCGGAAAACTGGAGTGGATTGAAGAGGAATCTAAGAGGATAAAGGAAGCGGTAACTGAAGAAAAGAAAGAAAGCAGCGAAGAAGAGAAAGGGTGACTTAAAATGAGTGAAAAGGCTTGTACAAGCTGCCACTATTTAACCAAAGGAAATATATGCCCAAAATGTAAAACAGCATCCTTAAGCGAAGACTTCAGCGGACTAGCCATAATCTTCGATCCCGAAAACTCACTCATAGCAAAAGCTATGAATGTCAAAGAAAAAGGGCGCTACGCTTTGAAGGTTAGATAGACATGAACATCGTATACGCTCTTACACCAGAACTACGCAGAAAGCTCAAAAAACCGATAGGAGAACTGATACGTGGTTCACATGCTGAAACAATTAAAGTTCTTAGCAGTATTGTGGAGAAAGAGAAACCGCCCTACGTGATCTCTGTTGGGGACAGAGTTTCAAAGAACTTTGTTAGAGGCAAGATGCTCCCACGACTTATGATTGTGGACAATAGGGTGATGCGGAAAAGCATAAAGCCAATTCCACTGGCGGCAGATAAATCCATCAATGTCCAGAATCCCCCTGGGACAATAACAGACGAAGCCATAACAGCAATTCAAGAAGCGTTAAAAAACAATTGCAGAGTAAAAATAACCGTAAATGGAGAAGAAGACTTGCTAACGCTCGTAGCTATTTTACACGCTGAGGAAAATGCTTTCGTTGCGTATGGCCAGCCGCGGGAAGGCGTAGTTCTAGTTAAAGTGACTCCTGAAAAGAAGGCAGAAGTAGCTGGAATCCTTAAGGCTATGGAAAATTTTCGAAAAACTAAATAGGGGGATGGCATACCAGTCAAAATCACTCACGAGGAAAAATCATGAAACTTAATATAACATCAGAGAAAAATAACCCTCTGCTAAAACGGAGAGAAATTTATTTCACCGTGGAACATGATCAAACGGGTAGCACACCGCCGAGGCTTGAAGTCAGAAACGCTATCGCCGCTGCGTTAAAGGCAGATGCAAACTTAGTTTTCATTAAAAGGTTAGAAACAAAAACAGGAACACAAGTCGCCGAGGGAATAGCAAATATTTATGACTCTGTGGAACAAGCCAAACTTGCTGAACCAAAGTACATCATCAAACGGAACAGTCCGCCTGAAAAGCCTAAAGAGGAGGGAAAGGGGGAGTAGTAAATGTCTGGGGAAACTGCAAAAGAAATGGAAAAAGCTGCGAAGAAAAAGAAAAAGGAAAAAGGCGTTTTTTCTCTATACAAAATTGAAGGCGACAAAGTCCTGAGATTACGCCCAACTTGCGAACGATGCGGAACGGGATACTTTATGGCTGACCACGGCGACAGATACGCTTGCGGACACTGTGGTTTCACACGGTACAAGCCAGCTAGAAAATGAACATCTTTTAATTTCACGACTGCATACACTTTTGTTGGGTTAGAAAATGATTAGAGTTAATGTTTCCCTAACTCATGTATCGGCTGACCGCTTCTGGGATATAAACACACCTATTCCGCCAACTCAGATAAGCACTAACCTCAACTTAGTAGGTGTGGAAAAGAAATCAGAAGATTTGTTGGAAGTGCCCTTCGTTTTGACGATAAATTACAACCCTTCTATAGCGCAAATAAGCCTAAAAGGAAAAGCACACGTAGTTGGGGACAAGGGCGAAATTGAAAAAGTCTACAAGGAGTATGAGCAGAAAAAACTGCCGCCACCAGTAATAGTGCAGTCAATTTCTAATGTTGTTTTCATAGAATCTATTATGGTTTCTAGGACGCTGAATATCCCGCCGCCAATCCCGTTACCACAGATACCCGAGGTTAAGCCGCCTGGCAAAAGGCCTTCAGAGATGGAATACAGCGCTTAAATTAATCAATGGAAATTTTCAGACAGCGTTTTCAAACTTAAGGGATGTTGAACTTTTCCCTTTTGATTTGATGTAAACCAAAGGTTTAATAGAATTTTTTGTATAATTCAATAGTAATTAGCATATCAGTTTTGTATACATATAGAACGATTATTATGGAAGGCACATGGGAAATTACGTCTCGGTTTGTGGACGCATAGTTTGGCTGTTTTACGATAAGGCGTACACGCGTGTTTATTTAACGCTTGCTGATGATTCAGGAATGGTGTTAGCCAAGGTTTAGAATGCGGTCTCACAGACAATTTTGTTGGTGCTATTGTTCACGTTAGGGCAGAAGTAGCAGCTTATCAAGAAAGAATCTATTTAAGGATTAAAGAGATATCCAAAATGCAAGATGTGGAAGATGGATATGCGCAGCTGGCAAATGTACCCGTTCCAAAAGGTGCTGTTCTTCCAGATTTTGGTGGACAAGGGTGGATAAAACCTTTCAAGTATAAATCAGAAAACTTCGTAGACCTTTACAGCGTGGCGTTACTAGAGGAGAGATTAGGGCTGATAGGCGTAGGGGTTGCAGTATTCTTCGTTGCGTTTTTATGCCTTTATTGATTGGTATCCCAATGTTAATTTTTAGTGCAATCGTAATACTCCTCGGCGTGATTTCAACGAAACCCTTTCAAAAGTTACGAAAGCCTACAACAAAGACAAACTTAAATATTACCCAATCTATAAAAATACAATGATAAATGTCAAAATTTAACTTCTACTTTAGTGGTACGTACATGGAAGAGCGGGAAGCCCCAATCCCAGGAGTTCCGTGTTTCACTGGCTTGTTTGTGATTACAAATTCTCCTAGGTAATGTCCAATCATTTCAGGCTTTATTTCTACTTGGACGAAATCTTTGCCATTGTGAACAAGAATAGTTAACCCGACCATCTCGGGCAAAACAATCATATCACGCGCATGTGTTTTAATCGTCACGTTTTTTCCGCTTCTCATAGCCTCCTTTGCTTTTCTTATTTTTTCAAGCAGAGTTCTTTGTTCCAAGTTTAGACCTCTGTGGAGACTTCTTCTCTGCCTTGAAGGAAGTAAGTTGATGAACTCATCCATAGACATATTCTGTAACTGATTAAGCGTGTAACCACGGTATGTAAATTCTTTAGGCATTTTCCATCAACTAAACTCATGATTGCGGATGTTATAAGCTTTCTGTTCATTTCCATGCTATACTGTTCGTTTCCTTCTCCTTCCTGCGCCTCTTGCTGCAATCAACCCAACTTTTTGCCCTGGAGGTGCACCATGCGATGTTGTTGTAACTTTACGTGCGCTTCTTTTACTGCTCCCGTAAGGATGTACCGCTGCGACCATAGCTCTTCCGCGTGTTCTCGGGTATTTGTGTCCTTTCGCTTTCATTAAATGAAATTTCGCACCAGATTTCAAGAAAGGCTTTTCAGTTCTGCCTGCTCCGGAAACAACTCCAATTGTTGCCAAACAATAGTCATTAATATATCTCGTGCTTCCAGATGGAAGCCTAATCATTGTTCCTTGAGGTGTATGAGCTACAATTATCCCGTATGTTCCGGAAGACCTCGCGATTTTGCCTCCGTCTCCGGGGTTAAGCTCTATATTACATGCCATGGTTCCTTCTGGGATTTTTCCAACTGGAAGGATGTTGCCGACTTCTGGCGGCGCGTTTCCTCCCATGTAAATTTTTTGTCCTTCATAGACTCCTTCTGGGATTATGGTGTAGCATGTTTCGCTGTTTTCGAACCGTATAAGTGCGAGCGGTGTTCCGCGTCCGGGGTCGTGGACAACCTCTTCTACTACGCCTTTGATGACTGCTTCATAATATTCTTTCGGCTTTATTGCTGGTGGGTATTGTGCAGGGGCTACTCTTTTATGAGTTGAAGCCCTGAACGTTGGTCCGCCGCGCCCACGTCTTTGAACACGAATTCTTTTTCCCACAGCTTATTCCTCCTATAGGCTTAGAGTATTCCAAGCTTAATTGCAACGTCAACCGCCTTATATTCGGGGGTAAGTTTAACGAAGGCCTTCTTTTCTCCTTGAGGTGTAATTAAAAGATTAACCTTCTCAACCTTTACCTCGTAAAGTTCTTCCACAGCCTTCTTCACGTCAGCTTTGGTGGCTTTCTTGTTAATTATGAAAACAAGCTTGTTTTCTTTCTCAACCATTAAACTGGCGGATTCGGTCATAAGCGGGTAAAGAATGACATCATATGGGTCCATTAGGCTTTCCCTCCTGGGCTGTAGAGCTCTGCCAGTTTCTCGATTGCGCCTTCAGTCCATATAGTTAATCTTCCCGGGTGTGCGCCTGGAGCTAAAACTTCAGCGTTCAAATCTTTAACTGTTATGACGTCCACTCCTGGTATGTTTCTCGCTGCTTCCATAACGCCTCTGTTTTCAGCCACAACTATGAGGGGTCCTACGGCTTGCTTTAATCTTCTGCCTCTGCGCTTGCCTTTACCCGCCCTGATTTTTATGCTTTCTTTCACTCGGTAAACGTCTGACAAAACTCCTAATTGGATTAACGCTTCCTCAACCTCTTTTGTTTTCTTTAGATTCTCAATGTCATTCGTGACTATCAAGGGGATTTGCAGGACATCCTCGATGGAGTGTCCTCTTGAAGCAACAACCTCCTTAGATGCTGTTGCCGCTATCGCTGATAATAAAGCAAGACGCTTCTCCTTTTTGGGAATCTTTTTGACAATTTTCTTTTCAGAAGTTGGTGGATGTGCGGCTCTACCGCCGACTGTTCCGGGAGCGAAAGCTGCCCTCGCCGTAGCTCCCTTAATTCTGGGAACTCTTGCCATGCCCAAGCCTACACCTCTAGACTCTGCTGACGTTCTTTTGCCAGCCATGGGGTCTCTGCCTTGTGGCTGGAATCTGTTTGATTGTATGGCGATTACAGCACGTTTTATAACGTCGGGTCTTAACGGAGTTTCAAAAATTGGGGGTAGAGTTATTTTCTTTACCGGTTTTCCTGCAAGGTCAAAGATTTTCACTGTCTTTTTCGCCATCACTTTTCACCGTTTATTTTCCTTGGGGAGACTCCAGAGAAACATACGTAATTTGAGGCGGCTCCTCGATTATTTGTTTTGGTGGGCGTGCAGGGTAGCGTATTTTTATCGGGCGTTTTTCTGTTCCAGGCACGCTTCCTTCCACTAGCATGTAGGGACCTTTAACTGCGCCGTATCTTAGGAATCCGCCTTTAGGCGTTATTTCTTTTCCATCCTTGCCTATTTTTAAGATGCGTTTGTTGTATTCTGTTCTTTGGTGGAAGCCCATTTGCCCAGCCCTTGGAACTGTATACATGACGTGGTGGGGGTTCCACGGTCCTAGGGTAGCGACTCCTCTTTTTGTTTTTCTTCCTTTATGCTGAAGTATCGTTACTCCCCAGCGTTTCACTGGACCTTGAAAGCCTTTTCCTGTTGATATGGCTATTATGTCTATGTATTGTCCTTCTTTGAAAATTTCCATGGGCGTTACCGTTTTTCCCAGAAGGCTTTTCGCGTATTCAAACTGTTGTTGAATTGTGCCTCCGCCTATTTCTATTTCGGCTAAATCTGGCTTCTTTTTTGGTAAGCCCGCTTGCTTTGGCATGGCTGCGGCGATAACGCGTATTTTGACTATTTTGTTTAGGTTTTCCTCGATTTTCTTGAGGTTTTCTTCCGTGTTTAGGTTTTCTGGAAGCGTTAACACTCTGTCAAGCTCGTCTGGCGGGTCTTTCATCCAAGCTTCTGTTAGGCTGTTTAGGCCGTAGGAGGTTTTTGTGTAGGCTCTTATGGCGCATATGAGCATAGGAGGCGTTTCGATAACAGTGGCTGGGCGCATAACCTCTTTTCCATAATTTGGTGAGCGTTTTCTATCTTCTATCGCAAAAACGTGAGTCATTCCAGCTTTATAACCTATAAAACCCAAAAGCCTAGGTGTGTCAGCCTTTATTTCAGGCCAATAACGTATTCTAGCCAACAGGCTTTTGGCGCGTTTCCTAGGCAAATAAGCAAGTGAACCGTGTTTAGGAGCATGCTTTTTTCTGTGACCCATTGTTCTTCCGCTTCGCGTCTTTTAGGAATGAGGAAATTAAGTTATAAACGTTACCATTAAGTCTTTAGTTTTAAAGTAATTGTTAAGGCTGGAATGGGCAGTCATCATCTTTTGCATAAGCCTAGTAAACGTTAAATTTTTAGGGGGTTATTCTTTTTGGGGTTTGCAGTTGGATATTGCGTCTTCGGTTGCGGATGCACTTTATCGTTCTGGATGTTTAAGGTTTGGTAGTTTTAGGATAAAGTCTGGAGCTTTAAGCCCATACTACATTGACCTTGGGCGTTTGCTTTCGGCGCCCAAAGAGTTAAACACAGTTGCAGAGTGTGTGGCAGAGAAAGTTTCGGAGATTATGGCTTCTGAAAGGGTGGATAAGTTGGCTTCCATCGAGTTGAAGGGTGCGTTGATTTTGCCCAGCATAGCGTGTAGGCTAGACCTTCCGTGCGTCGTGGTGCGCAAAGAAGAGAAGGCATATGGCGTAACTGGGAGAATAGTTGGCGCAGATGTTGTGAACGGCGACAGAATACTGTTTTTTGACGATGTTGTAAGCGAAGGCTTGTCAAAACTGGAGGGCATAAAACCATTAGAGGCGCTTGGAGCCAAAGTAGAACATCTATTGGTTGTGGTTGACAGGGAGCAAGGCGGAAAAGAAAACCTTGAAAAACAAGGCTACAAAATACACGCCTTAACTAACATCTCCATGCTTGTTAACTGCCTCTTAAAGAGTGGAAAAATCTCAAAAGAACAAGCAGAAACTGTTCTAGATTACGTTAAAAATTATAGAAGCAAATTCTAAGAGAAGCGTTGAAGTATCATTTCAAATATTTTTTGGGCACACTCTTCTGGAGTGTTTTTGGCTGTGTTTAAGGTTATTTCGGGGTTAAGCGGTTCCTCATATGGCTGTCCTATTCCCGGAACTGTTGGCGCTTTCCCCTTCAAAGCTTTGGCGTAAATTTGTTTTGGTGCTTGGCGTGTTTCTTTGCGTTTTGCTTCGCGTTTCATGCAAATTTCTAGCGGGCACTCAAGATAGACTTCTATAAACTTTAGGATTTGTTTTCTCGCATTTTCACGGTAACGCCTCAAGTTTCCAGTAGCGTCAATTATCACGTTTACGCCGTTTTGTGTTAACAGTTTGGCTATGTAGACGAGAGTGGCGTAAACGATGTCACGTTCTTCCAGCGTGTATGTGGGCTTTGGAGTTAAAACCTTGCGTAAGGCGTCTGAAGACAACAATTGGGCTTGAATTCCATTTTTTTCTAAAAGTTTGAGCAGCTCTTCAGAGACCACGGATTTACCACTTCCCGGCAAACCAGTGACCCAAACACACCAACCATCTCTCAAAGCAAACAAGCCGCCCTTCTCTTTTCTGTAAAGTTACTGCGTCTATATTTTATGTTCTTGCATAAACTCCCTTAAAAATTGGTAATTGTCAATTTTGAAAAGATGGCTTTCACATTTGCAGTCTGAACACCCAAAACCTTTCACAGCAACACCTATTCTGCCGATTTCCTCTGCAATTTTACATTCCTCAACTTTTTTTGCTTCCTTATAGAAAACTTTCTCAATTTTTGCTGCTTTATTGCAAAGCAGGTAGTCTATATGCCAAAACTTTCTCTTCTTCCATTCCCTATGTCTTTCCACGCGTCTTTCTAGGTTGTTTTGGGCTGACCCGATATAGGCGTATAAGCCCTTTTCAAAATTTATCTTGCCCAATGCGCCTACCTGGACTGTAACGTTCTCATTTACAGAAATTATTAGAGCATATACGCCCTTCATTAATAGTCCTATTATGAGTTATTTGATTCATACCATTTCAAAATTTCGTTTATAGCTCTGCTTGAATAACCCATCCCCTTAAGAATTTTCTTCAACTCATTAGTAGGCTCAGCGTTCAAACACTCACACCTACAGTCGCGATTGTTATTTTGAATCAGTATTTATTTTTTTATTCCCGCATCGGAATATGTCAAAAATAAAAACCTTTTTCTGAAAACTGCGCGTTTAAGCTTTCACTATGTAGGAGTTTACTGCTTCCAAATCAAACTTTTCATGTTGTAGAACATTTTTCACGAAGTTTAAAAGTTTGATGCGCACATCCTTATCGAGGTTTGGATACCATATCGGCGAAGCCACAACCAAACCGCGCCAGGCATAGAATGGCTGCACAACTTTCATAATCTCGAAGTCGCCAGTCTTCGTTAGATAGTTTTCCCAGAAAACCCTAAACAACCGCTCAAAAACTCCCGCCAACTCTCCATATTTTTGGAGAGAATAAAATATGTAGTTGATGGTCATTGCTGTGACATCGTCTGCTGGCTCGCCCCACTCTCCTCTGCTGCGGTCTAATACTGTAAAGTCTGTGCCATTATGGAACATCACGTTCCATGGGTGAAAATCGCCGTGCACCTGACTCAGCCTATGCGTCATGCGTTTAAGGCGCCAGCGCCAGACAACGCAGTCTCTTTCAATGTCCATGAAATAGTTTTCGTTTACAAAGTCGAGGTTTGGCGGGTAACTGTCCAGCAACCCCATGATACATTCGCCGTGACCAACAAGCTCTCTTACGCGTCTAACATAAAGCCAAGGGGCTTCCCTCTTGACTTTGTGGATTTCTGCGAGATAATCGGATAAAGCCAGACATCGCTTCTCGTCCAAGGCATTTAGCTGCCCAGTCTCCTTTATGCGGTCCAAGTCTAAGTGATAAAGGCGTCCATCCACAAACTCGGTTAAAATGAAGAATTCGCTGCATTTGCCAAGAGATTTCAAACACGTATCATCTTCAGCGAAGGCGCCCACGTCAATGGAATGCACATGTCTGGGTAGTTTGTTGAAGGCGGAATGCTGCCAGAGAAGTATTTGCGCCCTATCCGAAAAATGGTCATGTCCAAAACCTTCTGGACGCATGGTTTCTAAAACAACCCGCTTAACCTCGCCGCCGCCAACTCTGAACTCTATCACGTAGGGATAACCATAACCAAAACCCTTTAAATCCTCAAGTTTCTCGCCGCCAAGCCTCCAAACCCCGAGAACCTCCGCCTCTCCGCCGTAAAGAGATGAGAGATACTTTCGAAGAGCGTCTTTGGAAAGCTTCATAATTCCAACACCAGCCGTTTACAATAGGGCATGCAGAAGCTTTAAAGTTTTAAGAGCAACAACCCCCTTTACATTCATAAAACGGATTAGAAAGCGGTTTCGCCATGAACGCCATTCTAATATACGACGGAACAATCCTCACAATGCACAATCGCAGGGTAATCCGCGAAGGAGCCGTAGCCATAGAAAACGAAACAATAATCGACGTTGGAAAGGCAAACCTTCTCAAACGAAAGTATGGCAGAGGCTACGAAAAAATAAACGCAAAAGGCAAAATTGTCATGCCAGGGCTCGTCAACACGCACCAACACGCTGCAATGAGCCTGCTGAGAGGTTATGCTGACGACCTACCACTTCAAGAATGGTTGGAGAAATGGATATGGCCGATAGAAAAACACATGAGTGCCCACGACATTTATGTTGGCGCTTTGTTGACGGCGATAGAATCCGTAATGGGCGGAACAACAACGGTTAACACCATGTATCATTATATGCCAGAGGAAAATGAGGCAAAAGCTTTCAGGGATGTGGGCTTAAGGGGGGTAGTAGGTCATGTTTGTTTTTCGTGGAGAAAGGAAGAGGATAAGCGGGCGCTGGAGCATCTGGCCAAAAACTGGCATAATGCAGAAGATGGCTTGATTCGCGTAAGCGTTGACCCGCATGCACCTTACACAGTTGACCCAGAATACATGAAAGAGTTAAAACTAATCCGCGAAGAACTGAATAAAAAGTACGGTTCTGAAAGGGCGCCTATAATCTGGCACATTCACGTTGCTGAAACCGCAGACGAGCCTAGAAAAATAGAGCACGCTTTCAATGTGCGGTTGGATGGCAAAGGCGTAATGGAGTATCTGGATTCGCTAGGCGTTTTAGACAAACATGTAATTGCGGCGCACTGCGTTGCACTAACAGATAATGATATTAAAATTGTTAAGCAGAGAAACGTGAAGATTTCCCACAATCCCATATCCAACCTCAAACTGGCATCTGGAATAAGCCCAGTTCCCAAAATGATTAAGGAAGACGTGGTTATTTCTCTCGGCACAGACAGCCCTTGCTCAAATAATTCAGCAGACATGTTTGAGGTAATGAAGACCGCCGCCATACTTCACAAAGGAGTGAACGGAGACCCGACAGTTTTGCCCGCGGAAAAAATTTTGGAGATGGCTACAACAGATGGTGCAAAGGCGTTGTGTTTAGAAAATGAGGTAGGCTCTATAGAGGTTGACAAAAAGGCAGACCTAGCCCTGATAAACCTCAAGAAACCGCACTTACATCCGCTTTACAATGAAGCAAGCCACCTTGTTTACGCGGTTAAAGCCTCCGACGTCGAAACCGTGTTAATAAACGGCAAGATAATCGTGGAAGACGGAGAGATAACAACTTTAGACGTTGATAAAGTCATGGAAATGGTTGAGAAAGCCAAAAACAACCTATTAAGCAAGGCAGCGCAACGTTAAATAGCCTAAGAATTGTTGAGCATAAGGGAAGGTTAAAGGAAATGGAAAACTTCAAAGTGAAGGATAAAACCCTAGCGGATAAGGGACATATGCAAATTGAATGGGCTTCAAAACACATGCCAGTTCTAAACCAGATCAAAAAACGGTTTGAAAAGGAAAAACCCTTAAAAGGCTTAACTTTGGGCGCATGTCTTCACGTGACAAAGGAAACAGCAGTTCTCGTAGAAGCGCTCATCGCAGGCGGCGCCCAAGTTGCTTTGTGCGGTTCTAACCCTCTTTCTACGCAGGATGATGTTGCTGCGGCTTTAGTTGAAAAAGGTGTTAGGGTTTTTGCTTGGCGGGGGCAAACGACAGATGAATATTACTGGTGTGTGGAGAGGGTCGTTGACCAAAAGCCCGTAATAACGCTTGATGATGGCGCAGACCTTGTTGGCACGGTTCACAGCAAAAGAACAGAGGCGCTGTCAAGGATTAAGGGTGGAACCGAAGAGACGACGACTGGCGTTTCGCGACTTCGAGCCATGGAAAAATCAGGCGCATTAAAATATCCTATAATAGCTGTTAACGACGCCTACACGAAATATTTATTTGACAACCGTTATGGAACTGGGCAAAGCACCATAGACGGAATTCTAAGAGCCACAAACATTTTATTAGCTGGGAAAAACTTCGTTGTCTGTGGTTACGGCTGGTGCGCTCGAGGGATAGCCCAGAAAGCCCGCGGGATGGGTGCAAACGTCATAGTCACTGAAGTCAACCCTTTAAGGGCGTTAGAAGCCGCGATGGACGGTTTCCGCGTCATGCCCATAGCCGAAGCAGCACCAATAGGAGACATATTTGTAACTTCCACTGGCGACGTGAGCGTGATAAGGAAAGAGCACATGCAAAAAATGAAGGACGGCGCCATACTCGCCAACAGTGGACACTTCAATGTGGAAATAAACATTAAGGACTTGGAAGAACTGGCAGTTTCCAAGAGGAACATAAGACCAAACCTAGACGAATACACGCTAAAAAATGGACGAAAACTGTATCTGCTGGCGGAAGGACGCCTCGTAAATCTCGCGGCGGCAGAGGGGCATCCATCCGAAGTAATGGACATGTCTTTTGCAAACCAAGCGCTTTGTGTGGAATACTTAGCGGAAAACGAGAAAATGCCCCCTAAGGTTTACCCTGTGCCCAAAGAAATAGATGAGGCGGTTGCAAGGCTGAAACTCGAAGCCATGCAGATAAAAATAGACAAGCTTACAGAGGAACAGAAAAAGTATTTGGCAACGTGGGAAATGGGAACTACATGATTCTGAGCCCTAAAGATATGGTAAACTTTAAAAGCTTAAAAATGATAAACATGGCTTTGCAGTGGTGATGTAAATGGTTAGTAAAGACCAATCAATAGGTGGAGTTATACTGATTGTATGTGTTGTTATCGCCATCTTCTACATAGTAACGCTGTTCTATCCTCAATGGCTCGTAGACCTAGGCTGGGCAAGCAACACGAATGCCGTTCAATTTTGGATCATAGCTATCCCAGTGTTCATAGCCTTTGTTGCAGTAATGGCTATAGGCGCATGGATAGGTTGGACAATGGCGACGACACCACCGCCAAAACCAATAGAGGAAATAACTGCGGAGTTAGAGGAAAAGAAAGAGGAAGAAAAGCCGGAAGAGTCAGTGGCAGAGGCGAAAGCGGCAGAAGAACCTTCAGAAGAAGAAAAGAAAAAGAGAAAGAAAAGCGAAAAGTAAAGACTTTCCACAGTTCATCTTCATCTAAGAACAACTAAACTGGAAAATACAAATAATTCTTTTTGTGATTAAACGCTTTTCTAACATTATTACAAATTTAGAATTTTAAACGCAAAATATAAGGCGAAATGAACGGCAATAGAAACTCCCACTATAATTAGGATTTTGGGGGAAACAGGCAAGTAAGAGTTTTCCTCACCTTTGGGCTGTTTCATATTCCCCAATCTCGCGAGTTTCCTTGTTTATACGGACAAGTGCCGTGAACTTTTTCATTTCAACCTCAACGATGTAAACTTCTTCCTCAAGTGAAACTCGTTTTGGTTTCAAACCCTACTATGTCCAATTCTTTTCAAAAACCAGTAGCTATTGCTGTAATGTCTCCGCGTTTAATTCTTTAAACTGTGGGTAGCTGCTGTAAGCATGCTAGGTGTTCCCTTTTGCAGAGCGGTTGACAATTATGCTATCTCCTAAACTGTTTTTAGGAAAGCCTTGAGTGGTTTAAGAGGGCGTGTGTATCATTGGTAACCAACCCTAACCAGTCACGTTTTTAAGCATGCATTTCACAATATTTTCGCAGACCATGCATTCCTCTGGTATTTTTTCTTTTGTGGAACGTTGGCTCAGATATCCAATATAATAGTGGCATCCTTCCATCTTCTGGATTTTTGTGGATGGTGCCTCTTCTATTCTCTGTATTTCTGTTTGTTTTATTTCGATTTTCTCTCTCTTGGCTTCAACAGTTTCCGCGTCCTCGCCTACTTTTATTTCTGTTAGGCAGTAGGGGCAAGCGTCAAACGTTTCCGCTTTCTTTGAGCCTATCACTTCAGCTTTTATCGGGTTTGAGAAGGTTTTTCCGCACAGTGGATTTGGACATGTGATACCGCTGCCTTTGGCTATCTGCTTTTTCTTTTGTGTAATGGTTAATCCTCCTTTATGTAAGAATTGGATTCCGAGCTTATAGTGTTAATGAACCCAGAATAAATATCCTAACTACTTACCGGTGATGCCATTTTTTTAAGATCCTCTTCTCCCTCAGCATAACCTGAAGCTATCAATATGTCGCCAACTTCAATTTTCGAATCTGGCTTTGGTCTTATGCACTTTTCTCCCCTTTTTATAGCGAGAACCCACATGCCAGTTTCCTCTGGAATCCGTGCTTCTTTTAGAGTTTTATTTGCTAATGGAGAGTTTTCAGCAACGCATACATGCGTTACTGTTTCATCCGCCTCTTTTATAGCGAGTTTCAACACTGGGTGGGTTTCTATGCCTCTCAAAACAACTTCGGCGATTTCAGCCGCGGCGTCTGCTATTTTTTCTGTAACCACGCCCAATCGTATAAGTCCAAGGAAGCCTTTTGCTTCTTCCTTCTTAAATCGGCTTGACAGGACTGTCAACTCAAATTCAGTGTGCAATTTGTCAACGTATTCCTCTAGCCTTTGCACTTCTTCAGCCAGTTCCTTGTTGTCAAGCAGCAGTGCAGAATAAGCCAAATCCATCATTAATTCAGACGTGTTTTTAAGTTCAACAAACTTTTCAACAATTCCCTCAAACTCATCAAATCTCTTTTGATCACGATGCCGCCGTGGCATTTCGACTTCCATTTTCTGCACTTTTTCTTCGGCCAATTCTTTAAATTTCCTGATTCCGGACGGGGTCCCTCGCGTGATTAGAACGTCACTTTGTAAAATTTTTTCATCTTCTTTCGGGTTTAATATCCACTCGTTGCCCCGGCGAATGGCGATTATGTCTATGCCCATTCTTGCAGCTAAATTAAGTTCACAGACCTGCTTGCCAACGATTACTGATTTTTCATCCACTTTAGCTCTTGTTAGGCGTTCTTCAACTCTTTCGAAAATTTCGGTTACGATCGGGTGTACGCCTATGTCTTGCGTGACTATTGCTGCAATGTCCGCGGCTGCATCCGATATTTTGTCTGTTGCCGCAGCCACCGTGGACACTCCTGTTAAGGCTTCCGCGTCCTTGGCGTCTCTTGCCGCTATCATTATTTCCATGTCTAAGAGATAAGCCAAAGTGTCAACGCGTTTTTCAAGCTCTAACACGTCTTCTGCAAGGTCTTTGTCGTTAAAGAGTGCGGCGGAATACGCTAAGTCTATCATTAACTCTGAAAGGTTTTTCATCTCTAAAAGCAACTCTCTAACTGGTATGGGCTTGTATTCTATTTTCTCAAAGTGGGGCATATTGTTGGAGTCGCTCCGAGTGAAATTATGGTTAAGGAATATTTTAACTCTACTCCTTGAGGCTTAGCCTATCATAAGAAGTGCAGTTAGCAAAGCTATTGACGTTAGGCTGTCGGCTAGAGAACTTTCAATTGGTATTTCAAAGTTGTCTGGGTCGAGCCCCCATTGGTAGGTTAAGATTGCAACTGCATAAGAAACCAATATTATACAAGATGCGGCTATCAAATTAGCAATAAGCAGTAAGGCAGTGAAACGAAGAAGATTTGGAGCTGTTAAAACTCCTCGGATAATTAAAGCCAAAACTGCGTAAACGCCAAACATTAATGCAGAGGCTGCCCAAGCGCCGAAAATCTCCACCTTATGATCTTTAATTGAGGAAAGGGAAGACCTTAAGGTGCCTAAAGCAAGTTTTGTTGTGGCTGTTGAACCAACTGTGGCTCCAACATCACCAATCGTATCTATTAAAGCAGGATAAACAATGTATATTTCCTGTTTTTCTCCGACTTTTTCTGCGATCTTGCCGAGAGTGGAACCAGCTATGTTAATGATGAAAGAAACAAGAATCATTGTTAGAAAAGACTCTTTTACCGTTTTTAGAAATTCAACCTCTTTGAAGCTTCTGATCATAAAATAGATTGCGCAAAATGGCAGAGCCAAACTTGTGAGAACAAGCATGGACTTTCCTACGAATCCAGCGAAAGCGAAAACATTTAGAACTCCAATATAAGTTGCCGTGATTAGAAGATCCGCAACCGTAGATTCTATTGGATATAAAATGATGTCCGGGTCTAATCCTTGTTTGAAAGAAATAAACGAAACTGTAAAAGTCAGCGGAGAGATGATGATCAAAGCCAAAGCCATCGTCGCCATAATCACCAACAAAAGACTCCAAAAATCTGCCATTGACCCTCCATAAAACCCTGTGAACAAAGTGGCAATTAACACCATAAAAATGCTGGTTTCAAAAGTTAAGACAACAATCGCGCGGAACAATAAATAAAAGGTTTTGGTGTTTCTAAAAAAGTGCGGGTGCACAGTTCCAAGATGCAGTGCTGTGCTTAGGCGACCGCATAGCAAGCCTCCTATAACACCTCTTGCGCTTAAAATTGGGGGATAAATGGCGAAGGCCCATGGAAAAAGTTCAAAAACTCCGACATGATAGGCAACGGTTGTGCCGGCAACTATTCCGAAAATGTTGAAGGCATAAGCCATCAGTGATTGTTTGAAGGCATTGGCTGACTTCATCTCGCGCACCTTCTAGGCTTTCTTCGTTCATCCATAGGCACCCCTTCGACAGAGTCTCGACATGCGGGGCCTTAAACACCACTTTTCGCTCCTTAAACCATAAGGATGAAACATCTTTGCTTAAATAAGTTTCCGAAAGTCTTGTTAAAAGGGTTTAGTGGAAATCAATATTTTGAATTCATAACCGTTTTAATTACTCAAAATCTAACCTTCTCGCTAAGACATGATGCGGTGAAAAATGTTGTATGCTGCGTGTGTGAAGATTAACGAAACTCTGCCGTGGATTGAAATTGAGGGCACATATGCGACGAGGAACGAGGCGAGAAAAGCAGCTAAAGAAGCCGTTAAAAAAATGAAAATAAAAATTATGTGCTTGTCCGGCAAAGAAAAATCAGGGGCGTTGGCGCCGCTAAAAGCAAGCGTCAAAAAACGTTAGAATGTCGCACAAAAAGAGTTCACGTGAAAGCCTATGCTCCATTTACCAACTTTTATTTCGAACTTGAGAGTTTAAATGCTGAAACAAAATCAAACGCTACTTGCCATTCGAGATAGGTTTTTCTAAGTATAGAGAATAGAATAATGGTGTAAAACCGAAACAACGATGAAAAGACAAAGAGCAATTAAGAAATTATAAAGGGAAATCTTGTATAGTAGGAATTTGAATGAAGGAATGGTTCTTCATAGAGTAAAGCATTTTAGTTTTGGAAAGAAAAACTAATCCAAATGATAATGTAAAACGGGTAAATGTGGTTACAAGAAATGGCGAACGGACTTTGGGCATTAAGTATGGAATTTTATCTCGAAATTATAGTGTGGGAGATAAAACATTGAGTCTCTCAGTTGTTATAAGAACTAGGGATAAAGAAAGCTATTTCGAACATTTACTAAAAAATTTGGCATCCCAAACCCTTCACCCTTCTGAAATAGTCGTGGTTGATAACTGCTCTAACCGAGAAAAACTAAAACTTTTGGAGAAAGACCTGCGAAGAAAAATTAAGAGATATTCAAAGCTTCAAAAAATCAAATTAATTCCAATTGTCGATAGCGAATTTTCCCATGCCTACTCCACTAATTTGGGGGTTCACTTTGCAGAAAATGAGTTAGTTTCCATAATAAACGCGCATTCCGTGCCCATTTCGTTTAAGTGGTTAGAGCAAGGCGTTAAATATTTTGAAGATCCCAAAGTTGCTGGGGTAAGCGGATTTTTTATTCCTCATAAAGAGGGGTTTGCGTTTGGGAGATTCGACGTTATATTATATTATTTTTTTCAGAAAATGATTTCGCATGAAAAACGGTTTTGCACCATTAACTGTATTATTAGGAAGTGCGTAAATAGTCACGTAATGTCCTCCGTCGGACAGAGTAGGCAGAGTTGTGTCTCCGGTGATTGGGACGTTCGGGTGCCCGTCTAGGCTGTAGCCTATCCAACTCGTCACTTGGTCAACGTTGAAAGTCAAGGGGATATCAGTATTTATTATGTAGGTCTTGTTTTCTGGAGACATGACCACTATGGTTGGTGTGGGAAGCTCCATGAAAGCGTAGACTTTGCCGTTTACCGAGCCTGCGTAGACTGTGCCGCCTGCTACTGTGGCGGAACCAACCCATCCTTTTGCCACGTACCCACCTGCTTCATAGCTCCAAACGAGCGCGCCTGTATTTGCGTTAAGGCAGTAGACTCTTGTATCATTAGATTCTATGTAAACTAAACCACCAGCGACTGTCGGAGAAGACCCCATCACGGAAGAGCCTGTTGTAAAGCTCCAAATGAATGAGCCTGTTGTCGCGTCTAGGCAGTAGACTTTTGCATCATTTGAGCCCACGTATAGTCGACCATCCACCACGGCGGGAGAAGAATCTACAGCGTTGCCAGTCGTGTAATTCCAGATGTGTGCGCCAGTGGTTGCGTTTAAGCAGTAAACCTTTCCATCTCCTGAACTCATGTAGAGTCTACCCGCGACAATAGCAGGCGAAGAAGCACACATAGGGCCGCCCGTGGGGTAAGACCAGACGTGAAATCCGTTTGTAGCGTTTCTGCAGTAGATCCATCCATCGGTTGCTCCCACATAGACCAGACCATCAACAAAGGCAGGAGAAGAAATTATGTGGCCGGAGCCACTTACTCGGTTGTACCAAATAACCGCTCCAGTAGTAGCGTTTAGGCAGTAGATGAGTCCGTCGTTACAACCGAAATAGACTCGACCGTCAACAACGGCGGGAGATGAATAAATCCCACCAAGCCTCGCGTCTGAGCCCGTTGTCAAGTAACTCCAGATTAATGTTCCAGTAGCTGCGTGTAGACAGTATAGCCTTCCATACGTGGAATACTCGCCTGAGCCCACGTAGACCCGACCGTCAACAACAGCTGGGGAAGAATACACAACATAATCAGTCGAGTAGCTCCAAACGAAAGCTCCAGTGGATGCATTCAAGCAGTAGACTTTATGATCGTAAGACCCAAAGTACACGAAGCCGTTAACAATAGCGGGGGAACTATAAACATGGCCGCCTGTCGTGTACGTCCACAGAGTAATATTCGTGGTTGGTCCAGTTGAAGCAGACGCTTCCGTGTGGGTCAAGTCGTGGCGGAACATCGGCCACCAATAAACACCCGCGGCCGGTGCAGACCCCCCAAGCGAACTCGCTTTTAAAACAAAAACATGAACTGAAATTGCAGTTACGCTTAAAAATAACCACATAATAACTATTGCAGCCGCTTTCATCCGCATTTCCATACTCTCCTTTAATCCTAGAGTGCACCCTGAAGAAAAGAAATAACCATTCTGGCTTGAGGCGTTCTCAGCCCGAAGCTAGGATGATAATTTCTATTCTTCACTTAATTTTAATCAACTTTCTTTATATAAGGTTTATATAACAGCCCCAGTGACTATCCCGAGTAAGCACACGCGTTTAATTTTTCAAACAAACCTCGCGCGTACAAGTGCGGGGGGTGGGATTTGAACCCACGCAGCCCTGCGGCATCAGGTCCTAAGCCTGACTCCTTTGACCAGACTCGGACACCCCCGCCCACCGTAATATGTGCATTGCATTCGTTGGATAAAAAATCTTTTAACTTTTCCCACCTCAAATATGTTATTCAACGCATAAAATTCAATTTCGCACTTTTAAATTTTAAACAAATGGTTTCCAATGTAAGTTTTTATATGGGCGAATTTGAGTCAGCGTGTCCAACAAGCATCGAAGACAGTCTTATGAACATATTTTCCTCAAAAACACGACATCCCTAAAACCAGAAGCCTCCATCGACATCTTAACGAAAATCTTTGGTGAAGACGCCGATGTAATTCGGAAAGTAATCCTCAAAAACTTCTGCCCAAAACTCGATTAAAATACGAAGGAAAAGGAAGTTATTTTTATTTTCTAAATATGTAAAAATAAAGCTCAAAATCTTTAAAATGGAAAAACTGCATTACTACTTATGATCTGATGCCTCGGTGGCCTAGCCTGGTGGGGCATCGCCTTGGTAAGGCGGTAGTCGCGGGTTCAAATCCCGCCCGAGGCTTCAAACGTTGTTTTCATGACCATGTTACTGCACTTGTATCTTGCCCTAAAAGCGTCGCCTTCATTGCAATCCTCTTAGAAGAATTAAAAACGCAAGAAAACGCGTCCAATAAGAATGTGAAGGGATCGTTTAACGGCTAAAATACTTAAAATCTTCCTCGGCAAACATTAAAAGTCAGCAAGCTGAGTCTTCCGTTCGTCATCAGGGAGCGAAACATTGTATTCTAAACGTAAAAAGCTAGAACTGCTTAAAAATGAGGTCTCGTTAAAAGTAGAATCAGATACGCTGAACACAACGGATACCACGCTAATCAAAAGGGAAAATGTTCTTTAGCTTGTGAAGCAAGCGTAATTTAAGTTTTTCTTGCGTTTTCTCCAGATAGCCCATCCCTACTACTTTGGGTACTCGGCAGAAATTTTTGTAAATTTTGATGTCAAGCATGTAACCTATGTGTGTTATATAATTTATATATGAATAAAGAGCAATGAAACTATAGAGGGAAGCTCTTGTCCTTTGATGACCCCGTAACCATAGTGCTAATAATAGTAGGGGTCGTTATCGCTTGTTTAATAGTTATTTTCGCGATGAGAAGACATGGGAGAAGGGAAAACAAGGTTTCAGAAGAGGAGAGCTTAACGGCAAAATTTCAAGGTTTCCCGTTCAAAATCGCCAAAAGTGTCCCCAAAGAAGAAGCGCAACGCGCAAAAGAAGAGCTTAGAATCCTAGATTTAGAAAGGGAAATTTTAAGCGATGCAATCAGACGCCTTTACGAGGCGTCCGCGGAAGGAAAAATCACAGAGGAAGAGCGGGATAGGCTCGCGCAAACGTATAAGTCTAGGATGATGGCGGTTAAAGAAGCCATTTCAAAGGATGAATCTCTTGTTGCTCTGCACGAGCTTGAAGCCATGCAGGAAGATTTGATAAAGCTTTTTAGCGAACGCTTAGACGAACTAAGCAGTAAAATTGAAGAGTTACGTTCAAAAGTTGAAGTGAAACCAATAAAAGAAATCACTGTGCCAATTGCGGAAGCAGAAACGCCTACAACTAAAAAAGCGGAAGAGAAGCCTCCCGAGGAAAAAAAGAAAAAGAAACGGAAGCCTCCAACTAAACCAAGCCCAAGAACCGAGGCAGAAAAGCGTATAGAAGAAATTAGGGCTGAAGTGGAAAAGGTTTTGGAAAGATTGGGGCAGATGGAAATTGAAACCTGAACAATCTTCAAAGGAATGGATTGAAAAAGCAAAAAGAAACGCTGCGTTAGAAGCGGTCAAACATGTTAAAGACGGTTATGTTGTCGGTTTAGGAAGCGGTAGCACGGCAGCCTACGCCATAGAAGAAATAGGGAAACGCATAAAAAGCGAAGAACTGCGTATTCTCGGAGTTCCAACATCATACCAAACTTTCATCCTCGCTGTTAAGTGCGGTATCCCCATAACAACATTGGAGGAACATCCGACACTGGACATGACGATAGATGGAGCAGACCAAATAGACAAAAATCTAAATCTGATAAAAGGCATGGGCGGAGCCCTAGCCAGAGAAAAAGTTGTTGCCTCAGCCTCTAAAAAACTCGTCATAGTTGCAGACGAAACCAAAAAAGTCGAGGTTTTAGGGAAAAAAAACCATCCGGTGCCAATAGAAGTTTTGCCCTTTGCAGTCCCGCTTGTTATTCGCAAAATAAGTGAAATCAGCGGAAAACCCGTATTAAGAGAAGGAAAAGGAAAAGTTGGTCCCATCATAACCGATAATGCAAATATGTTAATAGATGTATTTTTCGGGCTAATACATAAACCCCAAGAACTTGAACAAAAGCTGCAAACAATTACTGGAATAGTTGAAACTGGACTTTTCATTAATATGGCAGACGCGGTATATCTTGGAAAATGTGATAGCGTTGAGAAATTAACAAGAAAATAGATAAAAATTTTAAGCGTGATTTTGCAATTATTAAAACGTTGTTGAAAATTGCAAATAAAATTGGTAAGAGCTTAATTCTTGTTAACCAAAGCTGGGGGGTGGCCTATTGCCTTTTAATGGAGATTTCTCCCGCAAATCCCCTCTTTTCTTGTAGCTTTAATTTAATACAGTGCAATGATTTCGGTTAGTGATATAATACATGAAGAGAGAATTTATCTCTTTTGAATCCTAAATTATGTTTCTTGCTGCGAGGTTATTACGATGGCAAAAATCGGAACCGTTGACTTTGCAAAAAAGGCATTATTGAATGAGCTTGAAACTTCAGCAATTTATGGCAAACTTGCAAAAACTGTCGTACTGACTTATCGGGAAAATTAGGTGTTTTGTCAGAAACTGAGGCGGAGCATGCGAGATTCTGGTCAAAATTTCTTGAGAAACGCGGCGTTGACACAAGAGTTCTCAGAGCCAACCCCATCAAGATCATTGTTTACGCTTTCGTTTTTAGACTATTAGGCGTGGGTTTGGGCTTGAAGTTTCTTGAAAGAGGTGAGCTGACAGCTATCATCAATTATTGCGCCATTTAAGGTGATCCGGATCTCTCAAGTGAAGAACAATCGGCAATTAGAGAAATTCTAATTGACGAGCTTCGGCACGAAGAGCAGTTTGAAGAATACGCAGCAAGTTACAGTTCTTACTTAAAAATTTGGCTATTGTCTTAACGCAGATTAGTGGTGGGCTTGTGACCGTACTATCCGCCGGTTTAGCCGGAGTTTATAGACAACCATTTGTAGCAGCCATGGCCGGATTATTGGTAGGTTTGACAGAGGCTATGAACTCGGCTGTTAGCTTCTATTTTTATGTCAAAACAGAAAAACAGATCAAAGTGGGTATAATGCAGAGATTGAAAATTGTCACAGAAAATCTTCCTGATGTTTTCTCGGAAAGGATGGCCAAGTATTTTGAGAAGAAGGGGTTGAGTAAAGAAGCTGCAGCGATGGTCGGTGAGGAGTTGAGGCAAGATAGTGACCTATTGAGGAGATTGTTTGCTGAGGAAAGATATGGTATACACGAGGAAGAGCTTGGCAATCCACGCAGGACAGGACTATATGCTGGATTGTTTAGGCTTATTGACACGATCTTCCCGCTGATACCGTACTTCTTGAACTTGCCACTAATACTGACAGTTCCAACTTCAGTACTGATAACGCTTGCTGTGTTAGCTTTTACAGGTTTTCTGGCGGCGATATCTACGGAAACAAGCATAAGTAGAAAAATAGTTGAATTGATCATAAGTGGTCTCGTTCTAACAACCATAGTGTTCTTTGCTGGCTGGGTAGCTTCATTGTTTATTCAATTGATGCAGTGAGCATGTGTTGTTAAGCAATCCACTTACAACGGAATGACCAACTCGTTTTTAACAAAAGTGGCGACTTAATGTTTTTTAGTAAGCATAAATAAAATACAGAACTGTACTGGAGTGATCCAAACATTAGCCGGGGTAGCCTAGCCTGGAATGGGCGCCAGACTCATAATCTGGAGAACACAATGGGGCTTAAGAGCGCCTAATGTCCAGAGGTCGCGGGCTCGAATCCCGCCCCCGGCACCATATTCTATTTTTTCTCTTTGTCTAACGGGTTTCTCTATTTAGTTGGATGCTTTTCCGCTTTTTACTTTCAAGTATGATTCGTTGTACCTTCGCTTGAGCTCTTCTTCAGAGATAAGAGGCTGACTAATTGTCTAAAGGATATCGTCAGTCATTTTTCCGTCTTTTATTAGTTGAATGCCGGCTTGTTTTAATGCTTCTAGGATAATTCTGGCTTTCTCTTTGTTTTCTTCCATGAGAAAAGCATGCGGCCGGAGAATAGCACCCGCAAATTCAACACCCACATCCTTTGCAAGCTCTTCAGCGATACGGAGCACAGTTCCAAAGTTGCCCAATTCCCACCAACCAGATGCTGACACTAGCACAATTTTCCGTATTTTAACATCATCGTGGAATTTTGCATGCGTGCGACATCCGCGTTTTTCTAAGATTGGCTCTACCAGAGGACAAAGTCTATTGATAAAGTTCTGCATCTCGCTTGGAAGGGGAATATAGACTGGTGTGGCTAGTACGAGAATGTCTGCACTACGCAGTTTGGGATAGAGTGTTTGCATATCGTCAGAAATGATGCATTCACCTGGTTTTGTGTACCAGCAATGAAAATCTCCGATGCAAGGCTTAATGTTTAAGCGTTTTACATAGAACAACTCGACAGACGCACCTGCCTCTTTCATGCCTTCAAGAAAAGGTTCCATAAGCATTGCTGTATTACTCTTTTCCATACGGACGCTTCCATTTACAGCCATTACTTTTGTCAAGGTAACCCTACAAAAACTACGTTAGAGCACATTCTTTATAGCAATTTGCATTCTAAGCGCCCCACTGTCCAGCGCGGGTTCGAATTCCGGACACTATTTATCGAGTTTATAATGCTCTTTTCCTCTTTCTGAAATTTTTAGGTCGCTGTCACTGCACACGCATTTGAACCGGCTTCTATGAGCTCGAACGGTTTTCCGGATGTATGCGCGCGATTCTTTTTTCCGCCTCTGGAAAGCTCACATTAAACTGTTCAAAATTTTATATTGGCATAAAATATTCGCTCGCGCCCCCTCTCTGCTTCCCTGTCACTTCCTTTAAAGTTGGCCTCCCAAAATGGGCAAGTCGAACCAGCTTTTCAAGTTGCAATCACCGCACATCGGACAATGTTTCTGAGGCTCAGAAATTTATGTACTTTAATGTACATTAAAGTTTAAATATGTGCATATATGTATGATAAAATTTGTGCGGATGCATATGGGGAATAGCGTTTGGCTTATCAAAGCCTTCTAAACATCCAATACTTATAAAGTTTAAAGAGAGGATTTCGCCTGTCAATTTGTTCGCTAAAATCTTCAAGCATTACGATTACATCTATATTCTAGAGTCTGTGGAAGGTCCTAAAAAACTTGCGGAGTACTCATTCGTCGGTTTTGACCCGCCAATAGTTTTGAAGGTGAAAAATGCAAAGGCTGAAATTTATGATAGAATCCAGGAAGGAAAAACGGTCTTTGAAGTTGAAGACCCCTTGTTTACCTTAAGGAGGTTGGTCAAAAAATTAGCTGTGGCCTCAAGCAATTTCCGTTTTCTCGGGGGCGCCGTTGGCTACATCTCATATGACGCTGTTCGTTATTGGGAGAAGCTTCCAAGCTTGGCTACTGATGATCTAGGGTTTCCAGAGATTGAGATGGCGATATTCCTTGACGGTATAATTTTCGACCATAAAACTGGGGAAGCCTTCTACTATTACATAGGTGAAAATCGATTGGCGGAATTATCAACCATTGTAGGTGAAGAATGCAATAGTGAACCCTTTCGATATTCTGAGGCGAAGATTAACATCGTCAAAGAAGATTTTGAAAAAATTGTTGCTAGGGCCAAAGATTATATAACGGCTGGCGATATTTTCCAAGTTGTTCTTTCGAAACGTTACGGGTTTAAATTCCAGGGAAGCCTAATCCCATTTTATAGGGTTTTGCGGAATCTCAACCCGTCTCCATACATGTACTTTCTCAAAATGGGAAGGCGTCAAATAATTGGATCAAGTCCAGAAATGCTTATTAGGGTGGAAAACGGCTGGATTGAAACCTTTCCCATAGCTGGCACACGCCCGCGTGTTAAAGACGCAGTTAAAAATAAGTCTTTGAGAAAAGAGCTTTTGCTAGACCCGAAGGAACGCGCAGAACACGTAATGCTTGTGGATTTGGCTAGAAATGATGTTGGCAAAGTTTCAGATTTTGGCACGGTTTCAGTGCCTGAATTTATGAATGTTTACCAATATAGCCATGTTCAACACATTGTCTCAAGGGTTATAGGAAAGCTTAGAAACGGATGCGACTGTTACGACGCCTTAAGGGGTGTTTTTCCAGCTGGAACGGTTTCAGGTGCTCCGAAAGTTAGAGCTATGGAAATTATTGAAGAATGTGAGCCTGTAAGGAGAGGCCCGTACGCCGGGGCTGTGGGCTACTTCTCTTTTAATGGGAATGCTGATTTCGCCATAACCATAAGAACGCTAGTTGCATACGAAGATTATGCCTACATCCAAGCTGGAGCAGGAATAGTTGCAGATTCGGATCCTGAAAAGGAGTGGCTTGAGACAGAGCATAAGGCTGAAGCCTTGCTTAAAGCCCTCCAACTTTCTGAAGAAGGTGAAACTCCATGAAAGTTTTAGTTATTGACAATTACGATTCTTTTGTCTATAATCTCGTCCAATACTTGGGAGAACTTGGAGCAAAACCTATGGTATACAGAAACGACCAGCTAACTCTCAAAAAAGCCTTGAGAATTAATCCTGTCAGGATAATTATTTCTCCCGGACCTGGCACTCCTGAGGAAAGCCGCTATTTCGGAATTTGCGGCGATATTTTGCGAATTATGAGCCCAAAAATCCCAACTTTAGGCGTTTGTCTGGGGCATCAGGGTTTAGTTTCCGTTTTCGGCGGTAAGATTGTTAAGGCTGGGAGGATTATGCATGGGAAAACTAGCCTTGTGAAACATGACGGCGAAGGTGTCTTCAAAAATGTTAAAAACCCTCTCAATGCTATGCGTTACCACTCATTAGTTGTGGAGAAAAGTTCGCTTCCCAAATGTCTAAAGGTGTCAGCAGTAGCTTTAGACGATGGGGAAATAATGGGAATCCGCCACTTAACCTACCCCATTGAAGGGGTTCAGTTCCATCCGGAATCCATCTTAACTGAATGCGGTAAAAAAATTCTGGAAAATTTCATTTACGGTCGGTGAAATATGATTCAAAAAGCCATACAAAAGCTTGTGGAAAAAAAAGATTTGACACATGCTGAAGCTTGTGAAGCCATGAGGGCAATTATGACTGAGGAGGCCACTCAGCCTCAAATAGCCTCTTTCTTGACGGCGTTGAGGATGAAAGGTGAAACGGTGGAGGAAATAAGTGCCTTCGCTTCTACAATGATGGAGTTCTGCCACAAAATTAAACCGGAGGTGAAAGGGCGCCTCGTTGATACTTGTGGAACAGGCGGGGACAAACTTAAAACTTTCAACATAAGCACCGTGGCCGCCTTTGTGGCTGCTGGGGCTGGTGTCGTCATAGCCAAGCACGGGAACCGTTCAGTTACAAGCAAATGTGGTAGCGCCGATATCCTTGAAATGTTGGGGCTCAACTTGAACGTGAAACCTGAAACTGTTGAAAAGGCTATTGAAAACATTGGTATAGGTTTTATGTTCGCTCCAGCATTCCATCCGGCAATTAAGAACGTAGCTGGTGTTCGAAGGGAGTTAGGCATAAGAACGGTTTTCAACGTTCTCGGGCCATTGGTTAATCCTGCATGCGCCAACGCCCAAACAATAGGTGTTTATGAGGCATCTCTTGTGGATAAGGTTGCAATGGTACTCAAAAATCTCAACCGCGAAGAGGCTATGGTTTATCATGGGTTAGACGGGCTTGACGAAATATCCACTATAGGAAAAACATTGATTGCGTGGGTGAGAAACAGAAAAGTTGAAACCTTCGAGGTTGCGCCTAAAAATTTCGGCGTGAGAAAAGCTAAGCCTGAAGAGATTGTAGGAACAAGCGCTGAGGAAAGCGTGGAGATTACCTTCAAGATTCTTTATGGCGTATTGAAAGATGGAAACCCTAAAAGAGATATAGTGCTTGTGAACGCTGCTGCGGCAATTGTTGTAGGTGGAAAAGCAGAAGATTATGTTTCTGCCATGGAACTTGCACGAGAATCTATTGAAAGCGGGGCTGCCTATAAGAAGTTAAGGGATTTATTACGCTGCTATGGAAAGAGTGACCTTTCAAGACTTGAGGAGCTGGAAGCCCAATATGGCTGATTTTCTTGACATTCTAGCGCGAGATGCTGTCAGAACTGTAATGTCGGGCTACTATAACGTGAAGAATGAAGAAAGCGTTTCAAGACGCTGCATAAGCTTAGAAGTATCTATAAGAAAATGTAAACATGCGCCTATAATCGCCGAAGTCAAGCCTCACTCTCCCTCTCACGGCGTTTTAAGGAAAATTAATAGCCTATCAGATGTTGTTAAAGCTATGGAGCGTGGAGGTGCCATCGGGATATCGGTGCTGACAGAGCCAAGACATTTCGGGGGGTCTCTCACAGCCCTTAAAGAAGCGCGAAACCACACCGATCTTCCAATATTAATGAAGGACATTGTTGTTGACTCTGTACAAATAGAGGCCGCTTCAAAATTTGGAGCTAACGTTGTTTTGCTTATATACGCAATATTCAGAAGGGGTTACGCTAACTGTTCTCTCGAAGAATTGATTCAGCTTGCCCATAAATTCGGTCTTGAAGTAGTTTTGGAAACTCATACCAAAGAAGAATTCATGGCGGCGCTTAAGACAGACGCTGACATAGTGGGCATTAACAACAGGGACTTGAAGACTTTGAAGGTTGATTTAAGAGTAACTGAGCAGGTGTTGGTGGACATGAAAAGCCACGAGAAAATTGTTGTAAGCGAAAGTGGGATCCAAAATGTTTGGGATATAAGATTTCTAAAGGTTTGTGGCGCCGATGCTTTCCTCGTTGGTTCAGCATTTATGTTAGCTGAAGATGTAGAGGCTAAAGTGAGGGAGCTTGTGCACGCTTTATGAGAGCAGTTAAAGTTAAGATTTGCGGAATTACCAGCAAAGAAGACCTTGAAATGGTTTGCAATTTAGGTGCTGACGCTGTAGGCTTTGTTGTGGGAATTCCGAACTCGCCGCGAAACTTGCCGTTAGAAAAAGCTGAAAGATTATTTAAGTGTGTTCCAATTTTTGTGAAGAGCGTCTTGGTGGTTGCTCCTCAAAGCTTGGAAGCCCTTTTTGGGATTTATGAGAAGTTGAAGCCTGACATAATTCAAATTCACGGAGAATTTATTCCTGAAACAGCAGCATTAAGGGAGAAGTTTCCAGACGCCACTTTAGTTCGAAGTATAAGCACTAAATCTGAAGAGGCTGTCCAAGAGGCGGTTAAAGCCGCAAAGTTTTTCGATGCTGTTCTTGTGGATTCTTGGATGGCTGGAAAGCTTGGGGGAACTGGTTTAACCCACAACTGGGTGGTGAGTAAACGCATTAGAGATGCCATCCATCCGAAGCCGTTAATATTAGCCGGAGGCTTGAACGCTGAAAACGTTAAAGAAGCCATTGCAACCGTTAAGCCCTACGCTGTGGATGTTTCCACAGGAGTTGAGGCGAAACTAGGCGTGAAAGATTTTGTGAAGGTTGAAGCCTTCATAAAAAACGCAAAACAAGTGTTTCTAACCGATACCTAATGGGGGTTTAAGATGTCGAAGGGAAAATTCGGCAAATATGGCGGGCGGTATGTAAGCGAAATCTTAATGCAAGCCCTAATAGAGCTTGAGGAAGCCTTTGAAAGAATCTACCCAACCCAAGAGTTTCAGCGGGAACTCTCAAAGCTTTTGAGAGATTACGGCGGAAGGCCAACTCCACTTTATCACGCTAAAAATCTCAGCAAACTTGTCGGGTTTAAGGTTTACCTCAAACGCGAAGACCTGCTCTGCGGAGGTTCACATAAGCTTAACAACACTTTAGGGCAAGCGCTGCTGGCCAAGAAAATGGGGAAGAAACGTTTGATAACGGAGACTGCTGCTGGCCAACATGGCTTGGCAACGGTTATGGCTGGCAACATTTGTGGTTTAAAAACAGAAGTTTTCATGGGAGTAAAAGACATTCAACGGCAAGCCTCAAATGTTAAAAAAATGAAGCTTCTAGGAGCAAAAATTAGGCCTATAAAAACCGGATCGGGCGTCTTGAAAGACGCGGTTTCAGAAACCCTGAGGGAGTGGGCTTCATGCTCTAGAACAACCCATTATTTGATGGGATCCACTGTGGGGCCTCATCCGTTTCCGACAATGGTAGCAACATTTCAAAGCGTTATAGGCCAAGAACTTAAACGGCAAATTCTTGAAAGGGAGAACCGCCTTCCGGACGCCATAGTGGCTTGCGGGAGCGGGGGAAGCAACGCCATAGGCGCCTTCAAACCTTTCATCGATGATGCTGAAGTTAGACTTTATTTTGTTGAAGGAGGCGGAGAAAACCTGAGCGCGGAAAACAGTGCTGCAGTCTTCCAACTCGGCAAGCCTGGGGTTCTCAACGGAAGCCTAATGCAGGTGCTGCAGGACCAACACGGTCAAATTAAACCCTCAAAAACAAGGGCTGCTGGACTAAACTATCCCGGAAGGGGACCCGAAATGTCGTATTTATGTGAAATTGGCAGGGTTAAGCCCTGCTATGCTTTTGACAAAGAGGTATTTGAAGCTGTCAAGATTATGTGCAGGACAGAGGGACTTATACCGGCACTTGAAACAGCACATGCCCTAGCCTACGTCTTAAACCATCCTGAAGAATTTAGCTCTGACGAAATTGTGGTCATAAACTATTCAGGAAGGGGAGATAAAGACATAGAAACCATTGTGAGGCACTTCTATGGAGCTTGAAGAGAAAATACAAATGCTAAGGAAAAGTGGTGAAGGAATCCACATGGCCCATGTTTACTATGGTGATCCGAACGAGGATTTCTCCATAAGCCTTATAGAAACTTTGGCTGGAAACGGTGCGGACATTATAGAGTTCGGTATTCCCTTCTCAGATCCGATAGCTGATGGGGCGACATTCCAAGCTGCTTGTCAAAGGGCCTTAAATGGTGGCGTAACCCCTGAAAAATGCATTAAAGGTGTTGAGAAGCTTAGATCCAGGGGGCTAGAAACACCGATAGTTGTGACGACCTACTTTAACATACCCTACATAATGGGCTTTGAAAAGTTTCTGGACAAAACAGCTGCGGCTGGAGCCCAAGCAATTTTAGTTCCAGACCTTCCAGTGGAAGAGGCAAACCCCTTCATGGAAATGGCTGAAAAGCGAAAAATGCATTTAATACTTCAAATTGCGCCTACAACGTCTACCGAAAGGCTTAAAAAAATATTGGCTGAGGCTTCAGGCTTCATATACCTGATAGGGTTTGAAGGCGTTACAGGCTCAAAAATGAAAGGACTAAAAGCCACACTGAAACTTATAGTAAAGGTCAAAGAAATAGCCGACAAACCCGTATTAGTCGGTTTCGGAGTTTCAAAAAGGGAACACGCCAAAACTCTAGTTTCCGCCGGGGCAGACGGTGTTGTTGTTGGAAGCGCATATACAAGAATATACGAGAAAAATTTGAAAAATCCTTTCCAAAAACTGCCTGAAATAGCTGAGCTCGCAAACGAAATAAAAAATGGTTGCATAAATGGGTATAGAAAGATGTCGCTGGAAACTCTCTCTGGTTAGCAGTGACCAACACAGAAGGCAGCTAAATTATTTTATTGAGAATTTCAATATTTCTTACAGCAATTTATGTTTGAGTCGCAGATATTAGGGTTGAAGAGTCGCGGCTTGAATTCCCAAAATATTTATTTGTGTTTTTCTATTGTTGTTGTGTTTTTTGTTGTTATTTCGGGTTGGTCTCCAAAACCCCTCTTGACGTAAGCGTTTTTTATGATTATTTTTTCGCCTATTTTTAGACCGCCGGTTGTTTCTGCGTGTTTTCGCCATGCTGAAACCCATATTTTGCTTGTTTCATCCTTTAACTCGAAAACTGTAACTTTTACATTTTCTCCTTTTGATGTTTTCACTTCTCTAGTAATTGGTTTAGATGCCACTTCTCCCTTAACATTTATGTGGTTTAAGCCTTCCTTTAAATCTGCAATTTTCGAAAACTCTTCCGTATGCTCAACGGCTTCAACATAAGTTTCAGAGTCAATGTGAACCTCTAAGCCCTTACCAAGCCCGGTTTTCACCTTTGCATTTACCACATTTAGCTTAGCGCCTTTCTTCAAGAACTTCTCAACCTCGTCAACCTTATCGTTCCACACAACAACAGCAACCTCGCCAGTGCCATCAGCTATGGTGAAGCGTATGACTTTTCCTCCTGTTGAATCGCTTCTTTGAAAAGTTGATGATGGAAACAGTTCTTTTACTACACCAGCCAAGTTCACTCTTTTACCTTTATGTGCTTTGGATAGTTCCTTAATCTTTGTTAGGAACTTAGCTATTGTCGGGTATTTCTCTGCCTCTATATCCTTTGGTTCGATTTCCACATCGCTTTTTCCACCCATGTGTAGCTCAACTTTTCCGTCAAGCCCCTCCCTAGTGTAGCCGTGAGAAAAACGCAATATTTGCCCAACTTTAATCTTGCCAGATTCAACAATGTCAGCCTTATCATTCCATAAAACAACGCGTAAAACCCCGCTTTCATCCGCTACAAGTAAACATGCCACTTTACCGCTTTTCCGTCCCATAAAAGTCTTAGAGGGAAAAACGGCGACAACGCGTCCGAAAACAGTGACATCATTCAAATTTGGAACCAAATCCTTAAACATTAGCCCATGGGTTAAAACCTTATCCGCTCCAGTTTCAACGCCAAAATCAACCGCAATCATCCGTAAAAGAACATTATCAGAAATAAAACCGCCAGTCTTCTTCCGCGCCTTCTCCAACCGCTCTAAAATTTCTCCTCTAGAAATTTCAGGATGCGCCGAAAGTATTTTAGCAATGATTTCCTCCGCATTCATTTCAGCTTCAATACCGCTGAAGACAATGAATAAATACGCTATAAAGTTTATTAGAGGCTTTTTCCGCCCTTCTAATTTGGATGTGAACAAAGTGGCGGCGACGCCAGAAACACTTTACGGCTTGGGCGCAACCCTAATTCTAATAGGGGTACTCGTAATTCTAATTTCACTTGTTTTACTGTTTGTGAAAAGCGCCAAGGGAGAAAGAAAATTGAAGGGCGGAGGAGCCATAATAATCGGGCTTTTTCCAATAGTTTTTGGAACAGATAAAGAATCAATAAAGACCGTTTTGTGGCTTGCCTTAGCCCTAACGATACTGCTTATAATTGCCATGGTGCTCTTTCACTTAATGCTAAAATAACGGAGAGCATGCAGCTTGACAGAAAGTGAAGAAGGCGAAAGCAACGACGAAAGAGGGGTCAAAAAACTCTTTTTAATGTTCACCATCGGGTTTCTGGCAATTTTTGTTGGTGTTGTGCTTTTGGCTGTTGCCGCTTTTCTTTCTGGCGGCTCAGTGGATATAGGTGGAGTAATTTTCATATGGTTTATCCCAATAGTCTTTGGAGCTGGACCCCACGTAGCTTGGGTAATTTTATTCGCTCTTATCCTTACAGTTTTAAGCATAATAATATTTTTGATCTCGTATAGAAGACGGTAAACGCTATCCTACTTTGCTTTTTCCTCTTTGCCATAGAAGGCATATAGGAATATTAAAACCAATGCGATGAAGGTTGCTGTCATGAGGATGTACTTGAGCATTTCAAAGTATTCTGCGGGGGTCATCTCGCGAATCCTCTCTCCAATATTCAGTTTGAAGTATTTAAACGGTAGCCTTTTTCCACTCGTTCATTAAGGAGTCGTAAAGCTCGTCTCTTTCTTCTATGGTTTCGTACCATGCAAGTGATTTAGCTATTTTTTGTGCGATTAAGTGATAGCATAAGTGTGTCTTTTTGTCTAAGACTCGAAAGTAGAAGTCGTCGCATGTACAAAACTCTGCTTCCGGCATTATCAAATAGTCTCTCTCCTTTCCAACGACAATCCACACTGTTCTGCCGCTGGGGTTAAAGACATATTTTTTAACGCGCCCCTCCTGTAGAGCTTCAAAGGCCTTTGTGAACCTTTGTCCGAAAATTTCGTAAAGTTTTGTTAGGTTTTTTCCAGTTATTTTTCCTTCAGCCTTAGCTTGTTTGCATATGGCGCTTAATATGTCGGTTTCCGAATTTTCCGTCATAGGCGCACATGCTTTGAGGAGTCAAACATGGAACATTGGTTATTCTATTTTTATTGGTTCGCCCTTAGGCTTCTTTTCTTCTTTCTTCGGCAGTTTAACTTCGAGAACTCCATTTCTGTATTCCGTTTTCGCCTCTTTAACATTCACTTTTGCTGGCAATGTTACTTCTTTATAGTATTTACGTTGCGGTGTGTCAACTGAAATCGTTAACGTATCCTCAGTTGCATGCAACTTTATATCCTCCTTCTCAACGCCTGGAAGCTCTGCAACCACTTGAACTTCGCCGTTTGTCTCCATAACGTCTACAAGGGGTTCACGTTCTTCCTTAACTTGAGGTCCTAAACGACTAGGTTTGACGTTTCCGAACTCATGTATCTCTGGTTTCCCGTCTGGTCCTATTTTTACGCTGTAACCGTAGACGAAGGGGCCCCACTCGCGTACTGTTGAGCCGTCTGGGAGTTTGCGTTCCCTAACGTAGTCTTTCGGGATTCGCGAAGTGAAAGTTTTGAATTCTTCTTCCATCATTTTTTCCATTTCCCTGAACATTCTGTCGATGTCCTCGAAGAACCATCCTCTGAAGAAGGGGAAGCGTCTTCTTCTAAACCATTCTGGGAAATCCTCATCTTCTGAAGGCATATTCTTTCACCTTTCTAGTTTGAAGAAGTTTTACATCTATAAATTTTGTGCTAGCTTGGAAGTTGGAGGTGTTTTAAGGTTCCTAAAAATGTTCCATCAAGAAGGTATGTTTCCGCGTTTTCTATGTCAACTCCTTCTGCTCGGAGAACAGGGCCTACGATTTTCTCGTTTCTCGTTTTTTCGCCTAGTTTTTCGTTTAACGGTTTTCCTCCTAGAAAATCGTTGAAGGACGGCATTATGAAAAGCTGAGAGGTTTTAGGCTTAATTCTGTAGCGGCTCCATAGTGTTTCCCCGGGACTGTTTTCAACCTTTATTTTATGTTTCAAAAGCACTGTTTTTGCCAGTTGGACAGCGTCACATTTTGCTTTAACCCAAACTTGTCTTGTTATTCTGAAGCCTGCCGGGTCGCGGAACGACACAACTGGATGAACGTGTCCCATCACCAAGGTTTTACATTTCAGAAGCAGTGGGGATGGCCAACGGTGTCCGTGGAAAAGGCCTATTTCGCCTATTACCGTGCCTGTTGTGGGTAGAATTTTTATGTTTTCTGGGAGAAGCGGTTCAAGGTTTCCGTCGTGATTGCCGTATATTATTTGGACTTCATTTACTTGTTTTTTGAGGTCATTGAAGAATTCTGGCACATCTTGCCACTCGCTTATTTCCGCTTTGGCTACGGTGTGTTTTACGTCGCCGAGGATTAAGAGGCGTTCAGGTTTACATGCGGATATGACTTCTTTCAGTCTGTTTAGAAGTCTCAGCGTCTGAGTTGGAACATGTATTCCCTTTTCTGATAGGGCTATCTCCCATCCTATGTGAAGGTCTGCTATCACCAGTGTCCGCGATTCTTTTGTTTTTATTATGGCGGCTGGGTGTGGGGGTAAAGGCGTTATCATTTCTTTTCCTTTTCAGCATTTAACAAGTCCAGTATTGTTTTGTGGATTTTTTGGTTTGCGGCTGCTATGAAGGTTACTTTTTGTTTTGGGTCAAGCTTAAAGTTTAACGGTTTTCCGTCGGGTGTTGTGATTTTTGCGCCTGCTTCCTTTATTATTAGCCATGCGGCTGCGGTGTCTGTTGCTCTGAGTTTTCCACGGATGTCTATGAAGGCGTCTGTTGTTCCATCTGCTACGTAGCACAGTTCGAGGGCGTTGGCTCCGAGGTGGCGTATGTGGCTTGTCCTTTGGATTAAACTTGTTAAGCGTGGGGCAATCTGGCTGACTTTGTAGGTGTTTAAGTCCACTCCAATGACCGCTTCTTCAAGTGATGTAGTCTCTGACGGGGCTATTTTTTGGTTGTTGCGGTAGGCTTCTTTGCCTTTTTGTGCCGTGTATGTTATGTCATGATAGAGGTCTGCTACAAGGGATGTGTGTATGGTGTTTAATGTTAGTTTTGTGGAGACTGCGATTGATGTGGCGTAGAATGGTATGCCTCTCGTGAGGTTTGTTGTTCCGTCTATGGGGTCTGCTGTAACATAATGCTTATGAGGGCTTACACCGTATTCTTTTATGCCTGATTCTTCGCTTATGAGTGTGAAAGAAATGTCATGTTCTTTGAGTGTATTTATTATGGCGTTTTCCGCGGCTAAGTCTATCTGTTTTATCGGGTCTCCGCCAGCCCCTATGCCTAAGTCTGGCTGGGGTTGTTTAAGCGTTTTTAATAGCGGGTTAATCTGTTTTTGTATGTTGTCTTTGCATTTAATGAGGATGTTTAGCCAGCTGGTTTGTTCTGTCATATTGTGTTCTCCGCTTTTTATGTTGTTTGAATAAAGAGTTTATCAAACGAATCTGATTATGAATGGTGTTCTAGAAAAAGCTTCTGAAAGACAACCTCATAAAAATTTAAGCGTACATATGGGTATATACGCTAATACATCTGTTGGAGGACATACAGAGACGACAAAAATGGCGAAAATTATCGAGTTGCTCAGCGATGGGAAATGGCATACGTTAGAGGAAATACAGGAAACGACGCAATTAACTAAACGTAGCATCGTGAGCGCCATACAGTTCCTAAAAGAATACGGTTTTGTGATAGTTGATAAGGAAGGGCATAAAATACGGCTTAATGATGATGTCAGGAAATTTCTTACCCAAACAATCACGTCATAAGAGCTTTTAACCCTTGTATACTCAAAATTTTTACCTTTTTGATTCCAACCGGGGCAAGGCTGCCATCTTCACTGACCGCGTTTTAAAGTCCCTTTTTATGTAAGTTATCTTAGTCTTTTCTTGGAATGCTCAAGAATATCTGCAATAATTTCTGAAGATTTAGATGAACATTACTGCTGTGTTTTGCCTCGCTTTTTTCTAAATTCATCAAAACAGCCTCTACTTCTGAAGACTCTAAGCTCCTTTCTCCCAAGTAATGATTAGGGAAAAGTGAATTTGAACATTCTAATAATTGCAAAATGAAAAGAGAAACTTATTGGAAAAGTAAAGAAACAAGCCAGCTAATGGGGAAGGCCTTTCTAAGGTTGGCGGAGCTTAGTTAAAACCTTTTCTAGATCGGCGTCTTTTTCTAAGAAAATGCTCACTTTGTTCGCGCCGTCGGTTAAAGAAAACATTTTTGCGTCTTTTCCTTCGACTATTACATTTTTTAGCTCGCCTAAACTGAAAAGCTCCGAGAGTTCCTCGCTTGCGTTAAGCGCTGAAGAAGAAAGAATGGCGTAGTCGATAATTTTCGTTGGGTCTTTGAGGTCTATGGATGCAGAGGTGGAGTTTCTTAGGATATAGCCAATAATGCCTTCATACGTCTTAATTTCTTCAAGGTTTGACCGCAGAGTATCCACGGATGCTGTTTCGACAGCTGCGGGTTTAGGCATGGTTTCAGCCTCTTCCAGAAACGCCTTCTTTTTCTTAGTCATAACATTGTCCTCCACTATTCAATTGCTGGTTTAACTCTGACAAGCTCCCCTTTCTTGATTTCTAGTGTGAGTTGTATTTTCTCCGGCATCTGAATTAATCCCTTCCCTTCATATTTTGCATCTTTTATTGGTTTGACTTTGCATCGAGTTGACTTGCCATCAAAGGTTTCAACTTCAACCTCTGCAATTTCTTTGTCCTTGTAAAGTTCCCTCCATTGCATTAACACTGCATTGTCAATGCGCACAGTGTCTGATGGGACAAGTAAACCACCAAGATTTTCCACAATGAGTTGACTTACGGGGGGTTCAGGGAGTAGGGTTTCATGTTTAACACTTTCTGTTTTTTCTTCCGTCATGATTTCTTTGGAAGGTTCTTCCAAATTTTTCTCTTGCTTCCTGTTTTTCGGATTTTCTGGTTCTAGTTCTACTTCCATTGGTGGCTGTGTGTCTTTAGTTGGGGCAGGGTGAATTTTCTCTAGTATTTTAAGAACCGTGGGTATTAAGACGTTAGTTAAAGTATTTACGCAGTTTACATCTGCCTGCGTTGGTGTTACTGTAACGAGGTAAAAGTCGTCCATACGTAAAATGTTTAGCCTATTCATGCTTCCGTTAATAGTGGTACACTTGAAACCTCCAATAGCTTCGGCTTTTTCCAATATGCCGTAAATAAGGTTTACAGCCTGCATAATTGTTTTCTCAGGGGTTTTTTCATCTCCAATTATGAGTTCTCTGTCTTTTTTGAAAATGAAAGCGCTGGTTATGTCTGGGTAGACATTTACTATTTCATTTAGCGCGCTCTTTAAAGCGAAAGAATATAGCTCAGTATCCATATATTCCACATCCTATGACTGCCTAGGATATTTTGAAGAGAATGCGCTCTGGTACACCGTCATGGACCACCACTAGATACTTTAAACCTTCTGTGTCTCCAAGCTGGTCCAACCACTTCAATGCTTCACGAGTTTTCTGTAACAGCAATAGCCTTTCCTGGAAGCTTCTTACAACTTCTTCTATGGCTGTTAGTTCATGGAAGGGGTTTGCGTCCAAGACTATGTTTAGGTTGCCTATTGTGATTTCGCCTAGGCTTTCGCTTGTAGCCTTTTTTCCAGCCAACTTCATGACGACTTCGCGGATTTTCTTTGATTTTTCAGCTAAAGCCCGTATTTCGTCTAGTCGGCGTAGGTATTCGCCTAACGTGCTTTTTGTTTCGGCTATTTCTTTTTCTAGGGTTTCGGCTATTTCTTCAGCCGAAGTGTACTCCTTTATTTCTACCACCATTTTGTTTACACACCTCCAACATCTGGGAACAATAGAGGGAAACTGAAAGAGGCTTTAACTCACCCTGCCCCCAACTTTCACAGACAAACGATAGGAGCTAGTACGAACATATGCCAGTCGTTGTGAATTCCTTGTTGTTATTGGTTATTATCACTATAGTGTACTGATAATTCGACGTGAAATTCCATCCTGTACCTGCCGGTAGAGTTATAGTTAAGGTTTGACTGGCTTTTGGTGCCAACTGTATGTCTGGGCTAATATCGATTTCCGTGTTGTTGACACGCGCTCTAGCTATGATGACTGTTGAGCCTCCAGCGTTTGCAACCGTTACGTTAACTGAATTGTACTTCCATCCCCATGGTGTTCCAACTTCTAGTTGTTCTGCGCCTCCCATGAACATAAATGATAAGGCTCCCATCCATGCTGCGACGGCAATGCTGACGGCGACTGTCACGGCGATGAGTATGATTGATGCGACGACGGGGCTTAGGGCTTTCTTACTCTTCAATATTTTCATTTTCTTTCTTATCCCTCCTTAAGGGTTAGTTGTGTATTTTAGTGGAAGCTTAGGATTTAAATCTTACGACTTAATACACCATATTATTTATTCGTAAAACAAAGCAACAAAACAAAAACCTAGGGGCTAGACTCAATATTGGCATTCTCTGCAACCAAAAATTAGAGGGGGCTATCAATTTTGAACAGTTCATATATGGGTAAAATTGACCTTTACATAACCCCCGCTTTGAGGCAACCGCTTCTAAACGCCTCAAATTCGCAATGTTTAATGCTATTTAACGCTTTCAGCCAGTTTATCAAAGAACTCCAAAAGAAGCTTCGCTACTTTCTCCCCCAACTCAGTCTTCATATACTTCTTCTTCAACGGGTCTATGCGCTCGCTCTTAGCCAACCCCAAGTCCTCAATCTCAATCATCCTCGCCCTAAAAGTACCATCGCTCAAAGTCAAGCCGTTCTCGCGCATGAACTCTTTCGCCTCCTTCCACTTGCCCATGTCCATATACAGTAGAAATATGCAGTCTATGGCGTGATCTTTCTCAAGCATTGCTTTAATGGCTGAAAGCTTCGAGTCCGTCAAGATGCGCTTAACCCTCTCCTCCTCTCCACTCTTAACCATTGCACATCACCCTACCCTACATACCTTCCTGATTTAGTTTTAGACATTTAAAAATTTAACCTATATTACGATTTATGACATACTATAGAATAATATGACATAATGGTGGCGAAGTTATTTACGCTTCCGAAATATCATGATGCCATTGAATTCATCCATGAATTCAAAGCCTATCTTCTCATTAATTCTGACGCTTCTTTAAGCAGAAACCCTTAGCGCAAACCTCAACTTGCATGAAAAACACCTAACAAAAACGGAAAAAGAGCAGAAAATGTGGATTTGCGGAGATTTCACCACGTTCTCTTATGTAAGAGCCAACATACCAGCCCTTTTAAGGATTCTTATAGTGTCAGAAAGATCAGTAACTCCTACGGTTAGAATTCCGGGTGATTAACATAATGGAAGAGTTTTTGTGAAGGAATTTTCTAAGACTTTATCTTATGGTGCAACGCGCGATTTATAGCACTTTCACAATCTCCTAAGACTTGAAAACTGAAAATACATGGCAAACCAAGAAACCCTTAAAGCACAACGGGGATCTTGTTACTCTAATAGTTTAAGCCCGCTAACAAACATAACACCAAACATAAAGAAAAATGTAAAAGTAAACATGTTTTAATTGCCATATTCTGGAAAAGATTTAAGAACACCCTTTAAAATACTTTTTTAACAATCGGTGAATAAGAAATGTTAAGCACCATAGAAAAAAGATTAAAAGATATTGTTGGAGAAGAACATGTTTTAATAGGAAAAGACATCATACAGGACTACATTCTTGATGAAACTCCTCCAGGAGTTCGTCCTAAGCCTGCTGAGCGTGTTGTGGTGGTTAAACCTGGGAGTGCTCAGGAGATTTCCGAAATTTTGAAGCTTGCCAACGAATTGAAAGTTCCTGTCTT
>JAVZLH010000007.1:0-49311 GCA_038883855.1 Bathyarchaeia archaeon | reverse complement strand
GCTAAGACATGAATTTTCCAATGTCTATGTCAGACATAAGCCTTTGGCTGGCTGTTATGGCAATTATTCTTTTGATAACTTCTGAGCTTATATCTTCAGCAACAGAATATTCGCGTAACATTGTAATTGAAAAAAATCGTCTTAGACTAGTGGCGTTAGCTTTAGGAATAGGGTTTATGGCTACAGTGATCATGCGCATATTCCAACCTTTCTGAATCACGCCAGAACGCTGATAAATATTGTCATTAAAGAAAAAGAGCGTTATTGTTCTGTTCCTGTTATAACTATGTTAAATGAGAAGCTTGTAATTCCGCTGATGTTTTGAGACACGTTTAAGGTTAAAGCTGCACAGACAACAGCGCCGGGGCTTAATATTTGGCCTGTGCAGTTCCAATTCACTGTAATATAGTTTGCAGCGGTTGCAGGAGACCACTGTCCTGTTGTCATGCTTAATTTGACGGCTATAGTGCCGTTGTTGTATAGATAAATTGTCTTTGTGGCAGTTTCTCCGGGGGCTATGTTTCCCCAATCTATGGCTGTGACGGGGCTTGTGCGGTTACTATACCAATAAACGCTTACTCCAGCAGCCCTAACAGTTGCAGTATTATTGAAGGTGTAAGATGCCATGAGCGCGCCTAAAGCGCTTGCTATGACGCCTACTGCGGCTATCGCCAACAAAGCCCCTAAACTGATTCTTTGCATGGCCATTTTCTCACCACCTTAATCGTAAATCGTGCGTCTTAATAAACATTGTTGTAGACTTTATCAACACAAATACACAACACAAAACTTTCCATACACACTCTAACTCCTCATGAATCGTCCACAAAACAACAAAAATAATAAGCAAAGTGGAGAGGAAAACGAAGAAAAAGGCCAGAACTAAACTAGCAAAATCTGTTTATGAATATTTTGACGGTGTTGGCAGCTATTCTGTCCAGCAGAAGTCTGGCGGCTGCTAAACACTTCAAATGACACTATAAACTTATTAACCCAGCTGGTGTCATTAAGCGAAAAAGGGAGGAGAACAAATCGTTTGCAGTTGGACACTTTGCCCTCGGGTACATATTCGGCAAGCTAACTGCAAAATTTACGAAAACAAAATTAAATATTCCACTAGTTTTTACGCTTTCCGTCCTTCCGGACATTGACATATTAATCACGCCTTTAGAACATCGTGGACCCACCCACTCAATTATTGCGGCGACTATAATTTTTATACCGTTATTTGCAATATGGAGCAAAAACGCTCTTCCATATTTCGTAGCTTATATTCAACATTCTTTGATTAGCGATTTTATTGCAGGCGGGAGAACACAGCTTTTTTGGCCGCTTACATCACAACTTTATGGTATCGAAATCAGCATTAAAAGCTTCACAAACATAATTTTCGAATGGATTTTATTCCTAACTGCGGCAATTGTTCTCATAAGGAGCAAGGACTTACAAATTTTACTTCAACCCAACAATTCAAATTTACTTCTCTCAATACCTATATGCACTGTGCTTTTACCCACCTTTTTGGCATTTCCAATGGATGTCCCACTAGCATTAGTGCCACCGCACATTCTGTTTCTAGTGCTTTTCTCGGCGTCATTCCTGATAGACATCAGAAGATTTTTGGCAAGCCTTTGGAGGCTAATCGCAGTAAAAAGGTAAATCCAAAATGAATCATAATTTGCCTTTAGATGTCCCGGAGTTTTAGTAAAATATGGTAAGTTTCATATCCTTACTTATGCGTTATCCATGATTGATGGTGACGATTTATGCCTAAAATTCTCGTTCTCTACTATAGCCGCACTGGAAACACTGAGAAGATGGCTCAAGCAGTGGCGGAAGGAGTCAAAACAGTTAGCGATGTTGACGTAGAGCTAGACTATCATGTTGAGCCTGAGATGTTAAGCAGCTTTGATGCAATAATTGTAGGAGCTCCAACATACCATCATGAAATGCCCTTAGACATGAAAATGCTCTTTGAAGAAGCCGCCGTTAAAGGCGTTGACTTGAGGGGCAAGCTTGGCGCTGCCTTCGGCTCTTACGGTTGGAGCGGAGAGGCACCAAAGCTTGTGATTGAGATTATGAAGAACAAGTTTGGCATGGAAGTGCCTGGACCTCCACTATTAATTAGGTATACGCCAGACATTACTGGTCTAGAAAAGTGCAGGACGTTTGGAAGGAAGATTTCCGAAAGACTTATGCACGCTCTTCGTCATATTTAAAGGATGGAGGCAAAAGTTTTGGGCTCAGATAAGAAATTGGTTGATTTTCTCAAAAAGCAAATTGTTGTCGAAAATGAAATTGTCGATTCCTTAAACAACGGCTTAGTGGATGTAAAAAACCCTCCAGTAAAGGGGGTTTTGAAGGGGATATCCCTTGACTCTATAAAACACGCGGAGCTTTACAATGCAGCAATAACCTTAATGACAGGTGTTTCTCAAGCATTGACGCAAGAGAATTTAGATAGGCAAAGGAAGCTTGTGGAAAAACATATAGAAATTGAGGCGGAGTTAATTAAGAAGCTGGATAAAGTGATACCCACAATTGAAAATAACAAGGTTAAACTTCTCTTAAGCGCGATTTTAGAGGACGAGAAGAGACATCATGAACTGCTAAGAGTGGTCTTAAACATAATTGTCAAGGGTGAAACAATAACAGAAGAAGACTGGTGGGAACTTCTTTGGAAAAATGTCCCGTTCCACGGAGCCCCCGGAGGTTAAAGTGCGTAAGCTTTTGGTTGTTGGAGGTTTTCGAAGAAAAGCTTTAAACAAGGAAGAAGTATAACCTTTCTTAAACGTTTTCGGGGATAAAGTTTGTCTTCAACTGATGAAAGCCGTATTCTCGACATTCTTGAAAAGGTAAGCAAAAGTGTTGTTAACATAAGCACTGTGAGGCTTGTTCAAACAATGTTTTATCAAGTAGTGCCCGTTGAAGGAATGGGTTCAGGCACAATAATCGATGCTAAGGGTTACATATTAACAAATAATCATGTGGTGCGGGGAGCTGAAAAAATTGCTGTTACGTTATGGAATGGCGAAGTCTTAGATGGAAAAATCGTCGGCGTCTGCGCTCTACATGACATAGCTGTTGTAAAAGTCGACGGAAAAAACCTTGTGGCAGCAGAATTAGGGGACTCAAGCAAGCTAAGAGTCGGACAACGAGTTTACGCCATAGGAAATCCGTTCGGGCTGGCTGGCGGACCAACAGTAACTTCGGGGGTAATAAGTGCTGTAAAAAGAACCATAGAATCGCCTAAGGGTCTCTTGGAAAACCTTGTGCAGACTGACGCGGCTATAAACCCTGGAAATAGTGGCGGTCCACTTGTGGATGTTGATGGACGGGTTGTTGCTATAAATACTGCCATAATTCCATTTGCGCATGGGATAGGCTTTGCGATTCCAATAAACTTGGCGAAGAACTGCACGAACGAGATAATAACTAAGAAGATTTCCGCTAGACCTTGGCTTGGGATAATAGGGCTGACTATAACGGAGGAGTTGTCTCGTTACTACGGATTGCCAGTTAATAGAGGGGTTCTCGTCACAAAAATTGCCGAGGGAAGCCCCGCAGAAGATGCGGGAATAGTTGCCGGAGACATAATCTTCGGAATGGATAATGTCACGATTGACAGCATTGAAGACTTTGTGAAAGAGATTCATAAAAGGCAAATTGGGGATAAAGTGAAGATTTTCATCTTACGTCAAGGCAGAGAGCACTTCTTTGAAGTAACATTGAGCAGGATGCCCTAGTAAAACGGCGTATACGGAAGAGATAGCGCTTTGAAAATTTTGGAAATGAACTTGAAAAAGGGCTTTGTTAAGGTTATCCCCGAAACTTTCGATGACCTTTGGCACTTATACAACATCATTTACAAAGGCGACGAGGTTTACGCCTACACAACACGGGAACTAAAACCAAACGAGAAATATGCGAGACCAGGACGGGAAGAAAGAGTTTCCGTTTTTCTAGGGGTTAGGGTTGAGAAGGTTTCATGGGACAAGATTCTTGGAAAACTGAGGGTTCACGGAACCATCTGCGAGGCGCCAGAAATAGTTCCAAAAGGGGCGCATCACACTCTTAATATAGCCCTAAACACTCCCGCCACAATCGTGAAAAAGGAGTGGGCTAAACATCACATTGAGCGCTTGAAAGAGGCAAGCAAAACAACCGAAAAACCAATAATAATAGTTGCCATCGATGATGACGGCTACGCTATAGCGACAACAGCCCAGTACGGCGTTGACGTGAAAGCGGAAGAAAACATAAGGCTTCCGGGAAAACTTGAAACTGAAAAAAGAAGCTCTGCAATGAAAGAGTTCTTCAACAAGGCGTTGCAAAGCCTACGACAAGTTTGGGATGCAGCGCATTACCCAATAGTAATCATAGGTGTGGGTTTTGTGAAAAACGACTTCGCAAAGTTCGTTGAAAACGAAGCTGGAGACATCGCCAAATCCGTTGTGGATGTGAAAAGCGTCAACAACAGCGGAGTAGCTGGAATTCACGAGGCAATGCGCTCAGGAGTGCTTTTGAAAACCGCCAAAAAACTTCGAGTAATCGAAGAAACAGAGGTTATGGAAGAGATTTTGAAAAGGCTCGGCAAAGGCGAACCAACCATAACTTATGGGTTTGAAGATGTTGAGAGGGCTGTGGAGTTGGGCGCTGTGGAAAGGCTTGTTTTAGCTGACATAGTGTTGCGTGAAGCTTCAGATGAAAAGCGACTTCTCATAGAGGATTTGATGAAGAAAGTTGAGGAAAAGGGCGGAAAAATAATTGTTGTCAGCACGGAGCATGAAGCTGGTGCGAAACTTGTCTCTTTAGGTGGAATAGCCGCCCTTCTAAGGTTTTCATTGCACTAGCGCTTGCTTAGACTGCTTTTAATCTCCTTCGAACCGCTGGATTTTTATCGGCGAGTCTCTTCAAAACCATTTCAAAGGTTTCACCTTCCAAAAGTTCCCTCTCTATGAAAACGCCTGTTCTCCCCACTTCGTCTCTTCTTAATAGGGTGTGGACGCGGTCCAAAACTGTTTCCACAGATATTCCGAGAAGTTTTGCAACATGTTCTTCGCGTCCAACGATAGTGCTTTCTCTATGCCCTTTCTCTGTTGGCTCAATTAGGAGTAAACGTTTATCAACTCCGCATACCCTCACGCCATTCTTCAAATCCTTTAATGTGGCTTCGCCGCCAAACTTGTAAAATTCCATTTCCACTTTGCGCATCTTCATCAGCGGGAAGGAGACCCTGGTGTTTTCATCTATCTCTATATATGCTTTCATGGCGTAGGTTGGCGTAGCTTGCACAACAGTTCTTCTAACGATTGGCATTCCAGCTTTTCCTAAGGCTGTTTCACCATAAAAGAAGAAACTTGAAAGGGAATGAAAACATCTATGTCGCTTTTGGCGTTTACGTCGCCTCTAGCTATGCTTCCGTGGATTATGCTGTAAACGCTGTTTTTCTCTAAAGCTTCCATTATCCAAGATGCTTTTTCTCTAAACTTTTTAAGTAAAGCCCAGTGCTCAGCGTCATAAGTAACCTCTTTTAAATCCGTGCTTCTTAGTGGTTTTTTCGCCATCGCCTTGCCTCTTTCAAAAAGCTATTGTAGCTGGGTTTATTTTAGTAATTCTGAAATGCTGAGTGAACGAGAAAATGAACGCTGATGTTTGCACAGTTTGCAAACGTGCCGAGGCCTTCTTTTTTAGGCGGTACTCTGGCGAAAAACTTTGCAGAGGATGCTTCACCAAATCCATCGAAGAAAAGGTGAGGGCAACAATAGCAAAATACCAAATGTTTAAGTTTGATGATAAAATAGCCGTTGCAGTTTCAGGCGGAAAAGACAGCGTCAGCCTACTCCATGTGCTGGCAAAAATAGAGCGGGATTACCCGAAAGCATCCTTGGCGGCAATTACAGTTGATGAGGGAATAAAAGGCTATAGAGACGAAGCCCTCCACATAGCTGCGGAAAACTGCAAAAAACTCGGCGTAGAACATCATGTGACGTCCTTCAAGGAACTTTATGGCTGCACGCTGGATGAAATCGTAAAGCGTTTGAAAGAGAAGAAAGATGAGGGTTTGACGCCTTGTGCATATTGCGGCGTATTGCGGAGAAAAGCATTAAACATAACCGCCAGAAAACTTGGAGCAGACAAGATTGCAACGGCCCATACCCTCGATGATGAGGTGCAAACATTCCTTCTCAACATTTTTCACGGCGACATCATGCGCATAGCAAGAGAAAAACCTGTAACAGACGAAAACCATCCGAAACTCGTGCAGAAGGTTAGACCTTTCTGTGAAATACCGGAAAAAGAAACAGCTCTTTACGCGTACATTAAAAAAATAAAGTTTCAAAGCATGCCTTGTCCCTACGCTTCAGAAGCATTAAGAAACGACATCCGCATGATGCTTAACAGAATGGAGGAAAAACACGCAGGAATAAAATTTACAATTTTTAAGTCTGTGGAAAAAATGAGACCAGTCTTGGAAAAGATGGCTAAGCGAGAAGGGTTTAGAGAATGTGCTGAATGTGGGGAGCCTTCTGCGGAAAAAATTTGTAGAAGTTGCCAGATGCTTAAGCAAATCACGTAAAAACCGATACTCTAATAAGCGAGAAGGGTTGACGAAACATCTATGGATGTTTTAACTGCGATTTTGGCGTCGGTAGTGGCAGTGAGCCTCATAGCTTTCATAGGGGTAATCTTTATAGGCTTAAAAGAGAGCTTGTTGAAACGTGTATTAAGGGCTTTAGTTGGGTTTTCTTCCGGGACTCTTCTCGGCGGCGCATTTCTCCATCTGCTCCCAGAAGCCATACGCGAAGATACGACGCAAATAGTTACGTTCTATTATGTTATTCTCGGTATCGTCGTTTTTTACATTAGAAAAATTCTTTTATTGGCGTCACTACCACGAGGAAGAATGTCCAGTTCACACCTTTGTTTACTTAAACTTGATAGGGGATGGACTCCACAATTTCATTGACGGTATGATAATTGCATCCACATACATGATTGCTTTTGAAAGCGGCAACTATACAATTGGCTTTGCCACAACGCTTGCAGTAATATCCCACGAAATACCGCAAGAAATAGGCGATTTTGCGGTTCTAATTTACGGAGGCTTAAGCAAGAAAAAAGCCTTAACCTACAACTTTTTATCAGCCATAACAGGAGTCGTGGGTGCAGTAACTACCTATTACTTGACATATTTGCAAAGCATAGGAGTTATTCTAGTTCCTTTTGCGGCTGGAGGCTTCATTTACATTGCCGCAACAGACCTCATGCCAGAACTCCATAAACGCGTTCATGCTGGAGAGTCGCTTGTTCAGTTTTTAACAATTGTGATGGGTATAGGATTAATGGCGCAACTCAAAATAGCCTTGGGCGCTTAAGATCTCTATTCTTTCACTTTCCTTTTCCTCTTCAACTCTTGTAGCATTATGAATGCTTTTTGGGTGTTTTCGGCTGAAGCCACTCTTTCAGCCTTTTCAATGGTGATTTTTGAGCCGCAGTACGGACATGCTCTAGTTTTATGCTTCGTATTTGCCAGAAGAAGCCCGCCGCACTTGTTGCAAGCAACTATCACGATCGGCTTCATGTTTTCGTCTCCGAAAACCTTTTCCACACCCAGCTAAATAACGTTTAACCTAGATGAGGGGCAAATGAGCAGTGAAGAGAAAACCGAAAAAAGCCCTACATCCGAGCTTTTGGAGCAAGCAATATGTTACTTTAAAAAGGCAGGTTACAAAATAGAACACAAAGCAACTACTCTTGAAGGCTTTTGCGGAGTTTCAAGAAAGTTCGACTTGATAGTTCAGAAGGGAAATGCGTCTCATGGAGTTTGGGTGAGGGACTGGAAGAGGACGATAGGCATTAATGTAGTGATAAGCCTTGACAAAGCTTCTGAAGATGCGGGCTTGGCAAATCCCATTATTATAGGTGAGAAGTTCAGCGACCACGCAAAATCCTATGCAAACCGCAGAAAAATCATATTGTTAACAAAGCAACAGATACTCACAAGTTTAAGGTGAAACCCCTTAAATTTTCAAGTACTCATCCAGCAAGCCTTCGACCTCTAAAAATCTCAACCAGTCCACAACACCTACACGACATTTTCGTTGTCCATGCAAAATTTCAAGAATCTCGTCAACAACCGCCTCCACACTTTTTCCTGAAACATCCAACTCGCAAGTTCCACTTTTTCCATAAACTCTCAAGGCCTCAACCAGGCATACATCCAAAATTTCAGAAGCCAAGTTTTCCCACAGTTTGCGCCCAGAAAAACCGCGGTTTTCCATGAGCTTCCGCAGTTCAATTGGGTTACGCCTTAAAACAAAAACGTTTGTCACAAGTTTTTTTGGAGCTACAGCGGCAGCGTAATGCCCATCTATGATTATGTCTTTTTCTTGGTTACTAATGATTTCGCGGATTTTCCTTCTTATTTGGACCTCATCAACAATAACCGAGTCTCGCTCTTCATCTTTACCTAAAACCATATTCTCTTTTAGGGCTAAATCAGTCAAATCCACATAACATGCTCCCAACCTTGAAGAGAGCAAACGCGCCACAGAAGTCTTTCCAACACAAGGAGAGCCAGTAATCAAAATCACACGCCTAGACATGAAGGCACCCATCAACCATCCATAGGCAGAAGCGGCAAATAAACCTTCCAAAACTCTTATTGCCCACCCCTTGCAACTTTGTTTTGGGCTGGCGAGTTGGCGTGTGGCTTTCGAGCCTCCATGAGAGGCTTGAGGAAACTCCGCCCACATGTAGAATTGCAACGTCCGCAAGGACGTAAGGCGAGAGCCTTGGCAACGGAACAGAAACGAAACGTCCATCCAGCAATTGCCAATGAGGCATGCTAAGTTGTCGAGAATGCTGGATGCGAAACGGTGAAACGGCCGTCCTGCAAGTGGAAAGGGCAAACAGACGCCTGTGAGGAATCTACCCGAGGCGCGGGTAGCCCGATTAGCCAAATGCCACATAGAACAAAAGGCGGGTTACAGCCAACACGCCAGCCCAATAAATAACACACCAGCCCCCTACTTCCTATTTCTAAAAATTTTAACGCCTTCCATGTCAGTGGCGTATTAAAAGCCAGCCTCCAGTAGAGCACAGACCTCTTTTAGGTTGTGAGCAGCTTTGACATGATATTTGTCGTTTGTGACTTGGAATGTCGCTTGCTCAATGTTTATGTACACCTCTGTGCTTTGAAGCGATTTATGTCCTAAAACTTTTTTGACGTCCCATGCTTCTTTCCAGTGACGGAGTGTATGAAATGTTATTTTTCGCAACCTTAGGTTATTGATTTTTATAGCAGCTTCTCTCCTTTGTTTGCTAAACGCTGTCCTTAATGCTTTGATATGTGGATTGGACACATATTCGCTGTTCTTTGGCAAGTTGTTTAACATCTTTAACTATATACTCGACGGCAAAATTACCGCAAAGCTCAAATTTTTCAGCTGAGTAGCCTAAATCAGCCTTAAATGGTGCTCTACAACTCGGCAGCTAGAGGTATATTTTTCCACATTTTTAACTGGTTAAACAGGAGTGAAAATCGCCAATTTCTCTGTTTCAAGCTTTGACTCTTAATTTTCCTTCGAAAGAAGCTTGTCACTATTGAAAATTCGGAATCAAAGTATTTTCTTGTAAATTTCCTTCAGCAACAAACTCTCCTCTTCAAATTGCAAAAGGTCTTGTTGTCTAAAATTAATTAAGCCTTTTGAAAGAAAAGGTTTTAGAAGCAATACTTCCTATTTCTGAAAGAAAACGGCCGGGATGGCGGAGTGGATAACGCGCAGGCCTTGAGAGCCTGTGGCCCTTCGGGGTCGCGTGGGTTCAAATCCCACTCCCGGCGCTTGTGAGGTATTTTAAAGTCTTTTTATGGAGTTGAAAGTGTTTGCTGTGGAGTACGTTAAATATTTATAAGTGATTTTGTAAATCTGAAATAATTTAAATTAAACTTAAGAGATGAGAAACTGTATGGAATGGTTCTTGATCACGCCTGTGGCTGGTTTGGCTTCTGTTGTTTTAGCTGGATACTTGTATCGTTATGTGGTAAGTCAGGAAAGTGGCACTGAAAGAATGAAGGATATAGCTGGTGCAATAAAGGAAGGCGCAAAAGCCTATCTGAAAAGGCAGAACATAACATTGGCCATCTTTGTTGCTGTAATGGCCGTGGTTCTCGGAGTGCTTTACTCATTTCTTCAAAGCAATGTTTATTATGGAGTGAGCATGGCTGTGGCTTACATTTTTGGTTCGTTGTGCGCAACGGTTGCAGCTTACGTTGGGATGATGGCTGCTGTTGAGGCGAATGTTAGAACGGCTAATGCAGCTAAACAAGGTTTGAAAAAGGCTTTTCCGGTGGCTTTTTACGGCGGGGCAGTTATGGGCTTGTTTATTGTTGGTTTAGCTCTGTTAGGCATAAGCTTGCTCTATTACATTTTCAATGATGCAACCGTAGTGTTAGGCTTCAGTTTTGGAGCTAGCGCCTTAGCACTTTTCGCGAAGGCTGGCGGAGGCATATATACAAAAACAGCTGACATCAGCGCAGACCTTGTTGGGAAAGTAGAGCTGGGCATTCCAGAAGACGACCCGCGCAATCCAGCAGTGATCGCCGACAACGTAGGCGATAACGTAGGTGATGTTGCGGGAATGGGCGCTGACTTAGTTGACTCTTACATCGCGAGTATTGTAGCTGCTATGATTATAGGCGCGGAAATAGGTGAAAGCACGCTAACGGCGTTACCGCTTATAATAGCTGCCCTGGGGCTTTTTGCCTCAATAATAGGTGCTCTAGTCGTTAAAATGAGCATTAAGGGCAATCCTGGTGCAGCGCTTAATAGAGGCTCATTTTCTACATGGATTCTATTTGCTGTATTCCTATTCGCTGTTACATATTTTTCAGGGTTAGAAGGAGATAAATGGTTAGGTGTCTTTTTGCCGACAGTTGCAGGGTTAGCTGCTGGCGTGGTCATTGGACTTACATCTGACTATTTCACATCTATAGATAGGGCGCCAGCGCAGAAGGTAGCTCAAGCTTCGACAACCGGAGCGGCAATAAATATACTGACAGGCTTTTCCTATGGAATAGTCAGTATAGTCCCGCCTATTATCGGCATATGTGCTGCTACTATAGCCGCTTGGAACCTAGCCACCACTTTCGGTGTTGATCCCTTCTATGGGATTGCCATTTCAGCGGTGGGCATGCTTGCAACGGTTGGAATGACTATATCGGCAGATGCTTATGGACCTGTATCCGACAATGCAAAGGGCATAGCTGAACAATCTGGTTTAGGCGAGGAGGTTATTGAAGTTGCAGATAGGTTGGATGCTGCGGGCAATACTACAAAGGCTATTACGAAGGGCTTCGCTATAGGTGCTGCAGCCTTAACCGTTCTTGCGCTTTTCGCCGCCTACGCCCACATAGCCAACATTGAAACGTTGGATTTAATGAAGCCGGAAGTTGTAGCAGGAGTCTTTCTAGGCGGTATGATGCCTCCGCTGCTTTCAGCCCTTCTTATACTGGCTGTTGGAAGGAATGCTGAAAGAATGGTTGAAGAAGTGAGGCGCCAGTTCAAAGAAATTCCGGGGCTTATTGAGGGGAAAGCAAAACCAGATTACGCTAAATGCGTTGACATTGCAACTAGAGGCGCCATTAAAGAGCTTATGCTACCCTGTTCGTTGGCGATAATTGTTCCAGTTTTGACTATGATAGTGTTGGGCAAGGAGGCGTTGGCTGGTTTCCTAGCTGGAAGCATTGTTACAGGCATCATCTTTGCTTTGTTGATGGCTAACTCTGGTGGACTTTGGGACAACGCTAAAAAATACATAGAATCCGGGGCACATGGCGGCAAAGGTTCAGAAGCTCATAAGGCTGCTGTTACAGGTGACACGGTTGGTGATCCTTTTAAGGATACAGCTGGCCCGTCTTTGAACACTATGATTACTGTAATGTCATTGGTTGCCGAAGTGTTTGCTCCACTGATAATCCTGCTAATTTCCTAGACCGCTTTTCTCTTTATGATTTTTAAGGTAAACATTTTGGAAACAGAGAATTTTATAAACAAGTTGCCACATGTCTACTCTAATATTTAAAAAATGAGAGGTGCAGCAGACGTCGAAGCCTTGGCACGCGATGAAAACAGAAGATGTTTTCCAAGAATTAGGTGTCAACCGCGAAGGTCTATCCTCACAGGAGGCTCGCGAAAGACTTGTTAAACATGGGTATAATGAGATTATGAAAGTTAAGCGCAGAACTGCGCTTAACATGTTCCTAGACGAATTTAAAGATGTATTTATCATACTTCTGATTGTCGCCACGATATTCTCTGCAATTATAGGCTATTACGAGATGGTGCAAGGCGGAGAATTTATGGAAGCTTACGCAGACGCAATTACCATAAGTGCAATAGTCTTTTTATGTGCAGTCACGGGTTTCGTCCAAGAATATAGGGCGGAAAAAGCGGTAGAAGCTCTGAAAAAGTTGGCGGCGCCAAAAGCTCGTGTAATACGTGATGGTAAAGAAGTTATTATTCCAGCAAGGGAAGTTGTTCCTGGCGATATACTTGTCCTAGAAGAGGGTGACCAGGTTCCTGCTGATGCGCGTCTTATAGAGGTTGTTGAGCTTAAGGCAAATGAGGCGGTTTTGACTGGTGAATCCACGCCAGTTAATAAGGAACTAGCAGTCTTAAAAGAGGACACGCCTATTTCTGAAAGGCGTAACATGGTCTTTTCTGCAACTCATATAGTTTATGGAAGAGGAAAAGCTGTTGTAACCGCCACTGGCATGAAGACAGAGTTTGGAAAAATTGCGGAGATGGTGCAAACAGCTGAAGAGGAAGAGACACCTTTACAGAAAAAGCTGGACAAGTTTGCAAGCAAAATAGCCAAAGTCGTTATAGCTGTTTGTGTACTGATTTTCGCTCTCGAAGTTTTCGAAGTTGTTATGCAAATGCATTTTGAAGCGGAGGGTTTCATACAAGCCTTCATGTCTTCAATAGCCTTAGCCATTTCAGCCGTTCCTGAGGGACTTCCAGCAATAGTTACTATAGCACTAGCCTTAGGCGCAAGAGAATTCGCGAAACGCAATGCAATAGTGCGAAAGTTATCTTCTGCAGAAAGCCTAGGAGCAGTAACCGTAATTTGCTCGGACAAAACTGGAACCATAACAAAGGGAGAAATGACAGTACGTCAAATTTACGTTGACGGAAAACTAATTGAAGTAACGGGAGTAGGCTATGAGCCTAAAGGCGAATTTCGCCTGGGCGAAGACACCGTGAAGCCTGAAGGAAGCCTTGAATATCTGCTTAAGATAGGCGCTCTCTGCAACAACGCAAGCTTAAGAAAAAATGACCAAAACAACACTTGGGAAATTTTTGGCGACCCAACAGAGGGCGCTTTGATAGTTGCGGCAGCAAAGGCTGGGTTCGAAAAAGAAGCGTTAGAGAAAAGCTATCCGCGAGTTCACGAAATACCGTTCACATCCGAAAGAAAACGCATGACCACAATCCACAAAGCACCCAATGGCGAAGTCTACGCCTTCATGAAGGGAGCACCGGAAGTAGTTTTAGAAAGATGTAGCCATGTAATTGAAGATGAAGAAGAGAAAAAACTGACAAAAGAAAAACGCGCAAAGATCTTAGAGATTAACGAAAAATTGGCTGGAAACGCTCTGCGGGTTCTCGCCATGGCATATAAGAGGTTACCGACAGACTTGACGAAATACGATGAAAAAGTTGAAAATGGAATGGTTTTTGTTGGATTGCAAGGGATGATAGATCCTCCGAGAGAAGAGGCGATTGAAGCTAACAAGCTCTGCCAAAAAGCAGGAATAAAAACGGTCATGATAACTGGTGACCACAAGCTAACAGCGGTTGCAGTAGCCAAAGATGTTGGAATATTCAAGGAAGGAGACATGGTTCTGACCGGGGTCGAAATGGATGAGCTGAGCGATGAAGAATTTGAGAAAATTGTTGAGAAAGTAACGGTTTACGCGAGAGTTTCGCCTGAACACAAACTAAAGATTGTTAATGCTTGGAAAAAGAAGGGCCACATCGTGGCAATGACGGGTGACGGAGTGAACGACGCCCCAGCAGTGAAGGCAGCGGACGTTGGAGTTGCGATGGGCATAAGCGGGACAGACGTTACGAGAGAAGCGTCAGACCTTGTTTTGGCAGATGACAACTTCGCGACAATCGTTAAGGCAGTTGAGCAGGGAAGAGTCATATACGACAACATTCGCAAGTATGCACGTTTCTTGCTAGCCTGCAACTTCGACGAACTATTGGTCATAGGAACATTCGCCATTTTGGGCGGAATATATGGGACAGAACTGTTTCCACTGCCGCTTTTGCCAGCCATGATACTATGGATAAACTTGGTGACAGACGGTGCTCCGGCGGTGGCGTTGGCTACAGACCCTCCAGACACAGATGTTATGGAAAGACCACCGCGCAAACCAGATGAAGGGATCCTTCATGGAATGGGAGCCTTCATTATAACCTCTTTCCTATTACAGGCAGCTGGAACAATTCTAGTGTTCTGTCTAGAGTATTATGTGTGGCCCGCGCATGGTTTTGGCACAGAGGAAACCTACCGAGAAGCAGTGACTACAGCCTTTGTGCAAGCAGCGATGTTTGAACTGTTTGTTGTTTGGAACTGTCGTTCAGAAAAGCGCAGCGTGTGGAGAATGGGTAAAAAAGCCTTTGAAAACAAGTTCTTCGTCATAGCTGATTTAGCCTCTATCGCCTTGACCATTGGAATAACTTACATACCAGTAACACAGCAATTGTTCCACTTAACAGCCTTGAGCCTAACAGACCTCGCGTACGTGATAGCCGTAGCCAGCTGGGGCTTGTTTGTCTTTCCAGAACTCACGATGGGCAAGAAAATCTGGAAATGGACTTAGCCTTCTCCCATATTCTTTTTGTATGATTGGGCGCAGTGCACGCAGCAAAAAGTCAACTCTTTTCCATCTACCACCTCTTTATAGCCTCCTTCAAAAACTTTGCAGCCGCAGTTAGCGCAAACCTCTAAGCTAGGCTCGATGGCAACGGAGACCAAAGCTGAAAAACGCTTAAAAAGCTGCTTGCAAAGCTTCCTTCCTTCCGGAGTTAACTCGAAAACTTTCCTTTTCTTTGCTCCAACTGGTTTTGTGTAGTGTTTTACAAACTTTCTTTTTTCAAGTTGCCGAAGAAAAGGGTAGACTAGGCTTGGGCTGACCTCTTTCCCAACTCTTTTCTTGAATTTCTCGATTATGCTGTAGCCGTGGCATGGCCCCTCGTAGAGGATGGTGAGTATGTAGAATCGGGAGAAGTCTGAAATTATGTTTTCTATTTCTCCTTTTTTCATAGTTATTCCGATATATCTTTTAACGATATATTTATATCCTACACAAAATAGAGTATACGTAAAGGTATAAAAATGCTTTGCCGAGAGCAGAAAGACCGCTACAGAAAAGTCATGATTTTTCCAACTTCTCTCCTTTCTCCCCAAGAAAAAGTCTTCTGTAGCGGTCCTGCAATTCTGAACATGCCAAAAAGAGTTGATATGTTTGCCTAGAGACCCCGTCTGCGGCATGGAAGTAGACAAGGAAAAAGCCATCAAAAGAAAGATTGGCGATAGAACATACTATTTCTGCAGTGAAACATGCGCCAGAACCTACGAGCAGCCAGAACAAGAGTTGAAGGCAATGAAACGACGAGTAGCCTTAGCGCTTGCCGGCTTCATAAGCGTCGCCGCCCTCCGCGTCATAGCGATGTTCGGCTTGGCTGTAGCGATAATGACTTTTCGAATAGTTGGAATATCCGCATGGGACTTGGCCTTCTTTGTTTTGTCAACGCCTATTGTTTGGGTTGCTGGGTGGAGCATACATAAGGGAGCATATGAAGCCCTTAAAAACCGTTCAATAAACATGGATGTACTGATAACAACTGGTGTTTTGGCAGGCTGGGGATACGGTGTAATAGGAACATTTTTCCCATGGTTTGGAACAGAAGGATTCGGTTACATGGAAGTTGCAATAGGAATTTTGGCTTTTGTTTTGCTTGGCAAGTTTATAGAGGAAACCATAAGGCGAAAGTCGGCAGCGGCAATCCGAAAACTGCTTGAGCTTCAGCCGACAGTTGCCAGAATATTAAAGGATGGGCGAGAAGTTGAAGTTTCAATAGATGAAGTTCAAGTTGGCGATGTGCTCGTTGTTAAGCCAGGCGAAAAAATCCCGACAGACGGCGTTGTTGTGGCTGGCTACTCCTCTGTAGATGAGAAGATAATTACTGGCGAAAGCATCCCGGTTGAGAAAACGGTTGGCAGCGAGGTAATAGGCGCAACAATAAACAAGACAGGTGTATTAAAAGTTAAGGCAACAAAAGTTGGTGAAGATACGGCTCTTATGCAGATAGTTCATTTGGTTGAGGAAGCCCAGGCCTCAAACGCTCCAGTGCAAAGGCTTGCAGACCGTGTTGTAGGCTACTTTGTTCCCGCAGTCTTCGCAACAGCAGCCATAGCTTTCTCATACTGGTTTTTCGTTGACGGTTTTACCAAGGCTTTTCTGGTTTTATTGGCTATACTGCTTATCGCTTGTCCGTGCGCCTTGGGAATAGCTACACCAACAGCCATTCTAGCTGGCGTGGGCAAAGGTGCCGAGTTTGGAGTATTGCTTCGAGGCGGAGAATACGTTGAAAACGTAAGAAAACTAACAACTGTCATCTTTGATAAAACTGGCACATTAACGAAGGGCGAGCCTTCAGTAACAGACATAAAAGCCTTTGCTGGCTACAAGGAAAACGATGTTTTAATGTTGGCGGCAATTTCAGAGAAGGGCTCGGAACATCCGCTAGCCGAAGCGATAATGAAAGCCGCCAACGAAGCAAAATTAAAAGTCCCAGACGCCGACTCTTTTGAAGCGGTTCCCGGGCATGGAGTCAAAGCCTCCTACAAAGGCAAGCAAATTCTATTCGGAAACAGACGATTGATGAGCGTTAATGGCATGACTATTCCGAGACAAGTAGAGGAAGAAATCGCGAGGTTCGAGGAGGAAGGCAAGACCGCCATGATTCTCGCTGTGGATGGAAAAATAGTTGGAGTTGTTGCGGTTATGGACACGCCGAAGGCAAGTGCGGCAGAAGCCATAAAAGAGCTTAAAGATATGGGGCTTGAAATCGCCATGCTCACGGGCGACAATGAAACAACAGCCAAAGCTATAGCCAAACAGCTTGGCATCGACATGGTTATTGCTAATGTTTTGCCGTGGCAGAAAGCCGACGTAATCAAGAAACTGCAAAGTGAGGGCAAAGTTGTTGCCATGGTTGGGGATGGAGTTAATGACGCGCCAGCCTTGGCTCAGGCAGACATAGGTATAGCCATAGGCAGCGGAACAGACATTGCTAAGGAAACGGGTGGAATAGTGCTCATTAAGGATGATTTGCGTGATGTTGCGCGGGGAATAAAGCTGAGCAAGGCGACGATGAGGAAGATAAAGCAGAACTTGTTCTGGGCTTTCATATACAATGTGGTTGCAATTCCGATAGCCGCCGTTGGGCTGCTCAATCCAATTATAGCTGCTGGAGCCATGGCTTTCAGCTCACTCTTTGTAGTAAGCAACTCGGCAACCCTAAAATTTCTAAAACTATAACAAAAGCAGAAGGGAGGTGAAACTACACATGGCGAAAGACCCTGTTTGCGGCATGAACGTGAATGAAAAAACTGCAAAGTTTAAATCAGAACACAAAGGCAAAACCTACTACTTCTGCAGCCAAACTTGCAAAGCAGCTTTTGACAAAAACCCAGCGAGATACGCTTCTTAAATTTTAGCCTTTTTGAGTGCCTCTTCAACAGCCTCTCTTATTATATAACCGCCTAAGTGGAGGATTGGCTCTTTCTCCTCTGGGTCAACGTTCATTGTCGCTGTGCATGGATAACTGTGGTGGGCTTTGGCTATGGCGTCATATAGGATTTCCTTTTTCGTTTCGACACCCAACAGTTTTCTCGCCACATACCATGTAGACCCGCATGGAGCGCTTCGCCGCACGACAGCAGCCTCTATAACTTCTTTTTTTCCCATTTTTGCAACTGAAATTTCTAATGAGGGACACCCCACCATTAACTCATCCACGAACCTAGCGATTGTAGGCTTATCTTTCGACGGTTTAAGGGAACAGAAAGGTTTTGGAAACGCACTTTCCAAACTCAATTCCTCGCATTTTTCCTTTGCTTGCTTTCTGAGACCAGAAGGAACCTCGTTGAAATCTTCTATTGGCACGATTAATCCTTTAACGCCAGCTTTTTGCAAATGATGCGGCAGTTCTAACAGAAGGTCTTTATGCAGCCCAGAGGTCACGCATAAATCAGCGTTTGGAATCTTTTTAGGCATGTAATTTTCTGGATTGTCAACAAATGCTGGAAGGTCAGATGGGCTTGGTAACTCGATTGCTGCTCGAACATTGCGGACAAAGCTGTAGACATTGTATTTGCATGAGTCGCAGTATAGCCCGCATGACTTGCAGAAACTCGGGTCGTTTATCAAGTTTCTTACAACGCGTTCAGCAAATTCCCCGCTGTAAATGAAAATTAAGGTTAAAGTTTCTTTATACAAGCTTAGCAGCTCAACTTTTAGTGCTATTGTGTAGTTGCAAGTAAAATGTGTTCCAAAAACAAATCCTCAAGAAGAGCGCCAACAAACTCTATCTTCTCATTTATAACAGTTTTAGGGACACCCGTAACGCCATATTTAAGCGCTAAATGTGGGAACTCGCCGGCGTCAACGACATCTGCCTTTATCAAGTCGCTTTCTATTGCGAATTTGTAGGCTGTGCTCGCGGGTGTTAGGCAGTAGGGGCATGTGAGGGTTACAAAAACTTGTATGTGAACTGGCGTTTTAACCTTCTTTAGCATTTCCTTAGTTTTTTCTGAAAGGTCTGTTCTGCCCCGCGATACGTTAACTATTCCTTCCGTGAGTGTTTGAAACTCGTACCCGTAAGGCATTCCATAAAATCTAACGCCGTAATCTTTTTCTCCGAGTATAACGATTGCTGGAACCTTGTCAACCCCGTATTGTTTGGCTTTGTCTGCGTTTGCCACAAAATCATAGACTCCAACGCTAATCTTGTCGCTTAGGGCTGCCACTTCATGCACTAACTGTCTTGTTTCTGCGCAGAACTTGCACTCCACTTCTTGAGTGAACACAAGAATTTCTACTGGTTTCTCTAGGTTTCGGGCGAACTCGTTTTTCACACGATCCTTATGATCTTCTGGTATTAAGCCCATTACCATCACTTACCTTAACTTTTCTTCCAGAATAATAGTTGGATTGTTTCGCGCTTATTTACATTTTATGTTTTCTCAGAATATTAATATTGTTGACTTTTTGATGCCTTAGCCGTCTTACCAATGTTTTCGCAAAATTCTATCCTAGTTTTAGATATTTTTATACGAAAATATAAAAAGTCCTAACAATAACGTTTTGTGTTTTAAAACCTGAATAAAGTGTTAAAAATGGAAGGAAAAATTGCCCATAACTGTAACTTCAATCCATGCCACAGAAACTACACCCAAAAAATGTTTGGAACCAGTTTATTTAGAACCAGCCAAAGCTGAAGCATTAAAGCTTATAGACATAGAAAAACTGTCTTTTAAAGAAGCAGGCGATAGAAAAGCCAGTAAAAGATTCTGTTTATCATGGGAATGGACATGTTTTTGTTGGGCAGCCGCCAGCATACTCAGACTCTGCTGAGATGAACTTTCCTTCGGGTGTTTCTATTCCGCCTATGTATAGAACCTGTTCTGGCTTGCTGCCATATCTGAAAACTGTTACTCCCTTGCATTTTAGTTTCCAAGCCAACTCGTAAACTTTCCTAACATCTTCAACTGTTGCGTTGTTTGGCATGTTCACTGTTTTGGAAACGGCGTTATCAGTGTATTTTTGGAAGGCTGCCTGCATCTTCACATGCCATTCAGGCGCTATGTCCAACGCCGTAACAAAAACTTTCTTAACATCTTCTGGAACACCGTCAACATTCTGCAACGAACCAGTCCTCGCAATTTCCTCTAAGAGTTTGGCACTGTAAAATCCTCTTTCTTTTGCAATTAACTCGAACAACGGGTTTGTCTCGAAAAGTCTTGTTCCATCAAGAACATTACGCATGAAGGAAACTGCGAAAATAGGTTCTATTCCCGAAGAGCATCCAGCTATGATACTTATGCTTCCTGTCGGCGCAACAGTCGTTACAGTAGCATTCCTCATCGCCGAATACTTGTCCTTCCAAATGCTCTTATCAAAGTTTGGGAACGACCCTCTTTTTTCGCCGATTTCCACGGATTTTTTCCGCGCTTCTTCTGTTACAAACTTCATCAGTTTCTCGGCAAGCTCCAACGCTTCGTTAGAATTGTAGGGAATTCCAAGCTTTATTAACATGTCTGCAAAACCCATAACGCCTAAACCAATCTTTCTGTTAGCCTTAGTCATCCTCTCAATCTCTTTTAACGGAAACCTGTTCGCGTCTATAACATTGTCAAGAAAATGAACCGCGTTCCTAACAGTTTCCCTAAGTTTTTCCCAGTTTACCCTTCCATCTTCAACCATCCTTGAAAGGTTTATGGAGCCCAAATTACAAGACTCATAAGGAAGCAGCGGCTGCTCACCACAAGGGTTAGTTGACTCTATTTTTCCAACTTCTGGTGTGGGGTTATGCCTATTAACTTCGTCGATGAAGACGACTCCTGGGTCTCCGGTTGCCCAAGCGGACTGAGCTATGAGATTCCAAACTTCGCTTGCTTTTAGTTTTCCAGTTTTTTCTTTGTTTCTTGGGTTAACCAGCCAGTATTCGCTGTTTTTCTCAAGGTTTTCCATAAACTCGTCAGTAACAGCAACTGAAATATTGAAGTTTGAGAGAAAACCCGGCTTTTGCTTGGAAGTTATGAACTCTAAGATGTCGGGGTGGTCCACGCGTAAAATTCCCATCATGGCACCTCTCCTTTTTCCGCCTGCTTTAATGACTTCTGTGGCTACATCAAAGACACGCATGAAACTTACCGGTCCAGATGCCACGCCTTTTGTTGACATAACTATGTCGCCTTTAGGCCTTAACCTTGAAAAGTCGAAGCCCACACCGCCTCCGCTTTTCTCTATTATCGCCATGTTTTTCACGGAGGTGAATATGCCCTCTAAAGAGTCTTCGACTGGAAGGACGAAACATGCTGCTAGTTGACCAAGTTTTGTTCCAGCGTTGAAAAGGGTTGGGGAATTGGGAATGAACTCGAGGCGCGTCATCATTTCATAGAAGGTTTCTTCGCTTTTTTTCGGGTCTTCATTATATCTTTTGTCAACTTTTGCTATGGCTTTGGCAACTCTCCTAAACATTTGAGCTGGAGTCTCTATTATTTTCTCTGTTTCATCCCTTAGCAAGTATCTTCTCCGTAGAACTTCTAGGGCGTTCACTGTTAATTTTGGCTCCACTATTCCAAGCTTTTCCCTTAATGCTCTTATCTCATCCTTCTTCTTCCTGTAGGCTTGATACTCTGCTGCAACCTTTTCGTAGCCAAATTCCCTTAAAACCTCTATAACAGCATCTTGAACATCCTCAACTGAAGGAATTTCTTCAACGAATCTTTTCTCTAAGCGTTTAACAACCTCGCGGGTTATTGCTTCGGCTCTTTCTCCATTTTTTAAATCAACGGCGACAAAAGCCTTGTGAATGGCGTTTTTTATTCTGTTTAAATCAAAATCAGCTATTCGCCCGTCTCTTTTCCTTATTTTAGTTAAAACCATAGCTGGTCAATCAAATTACCTAATCATAGTAAATAAAGTTTTAAAAACCACGTTTCCAAGAAAGGCTGGATAGTTACTTTTTTCTAACAAACTGGTCTTTCGGTGCACCGCAAACTGGACAAACCCAGTCTTCAGGAAGTTCTTCAAAAGGTGTTCCGGGTTTCACGCCATGTTCTGCGTCGCCTACTTGTGGGTCGTAGATGTAACCGCATACTTTGCATTCCCACTTTTCCAAAATTTCACCTCCCATAGCTTAGAGCTAATTATTATCCACGGCAGTATTTAAAATATGTCTAAGAACCGGAGTGGTTGTTGAATGGTGAAAATCAGGAGAAAGATACGCGTGTTGCTCTGTTATGGTGGGGTTATTTTTATAGCTTGTGCTGGACACTGGGTTTCGCAAGCAAGACACTGAATACAGTCTGCTTCTCGAACAGGATCAGACTTCTTTTCTGATGTGGGGTGTCCTGGAGTGTCTGCCCAATCAAAAACGCTTACAGGACAAACTTCTATGCAGACACCGTCTCCAGTACAGATGTCCCAGTCAACAGCCACATTTGTCCCATGAATGCCCAGTTTGTTTGGCGGTTCTACTGGTCCCCAAACCTTGTGACCTTGATGTTCGCCTGCAACTTGCCTTTTCTTTTGGAAGTCTGGGTCTATTGGCAAACAATTCACCAAGCTAGTCAATTGTGGCAATTAGGATATTAGTTTTTCCCATAGAGCTTCATTTCGTTACTTCTATTTCGATTTTCTTCCAGTCCTTTTTTATTCCCCGCAGAGAGGTTACGGCGCCAACGATCACGCCACTTAGGATTTTAACAACAAATTCGTTTAAGGCTATTTCCTCGCCATCTACAAGAAGTTTAACATTCAACAACATTCCTCCAAAATTATGTTTGCTGATTATGATAAAAGCTTTTCCAATTTTGATTAATGCGCATAAAAGTTATTAGTTGGGCTTTTCTTTTTAATCGCAAACGGTGACCGTTTAGCGTGTCCTTTGAAATACAAGAACTCCCAGACGTTATAAGGATAATTGTGCTTTTAAGCCTCAGCAACAGAATAAAATTGCAAAAGAATGTTCTCAAAAACCGAGTGGACAAAATTTGCGGCGGGCATGTCTGTATTGAAACAAGCGACATTGAAAAAGCTTTAAAAGAGATGGCTTCCGAGGGTCTAATTCTCGAGAAAGATGGAATGGTTCAACTGACAGAGCAAGGTATTAAGTTAGGCAAAGAATGGGAAAGCTTGCTTTTAAAGAAGGAACCGATATTTGAAGTTGTTGCTGGGCTTGTCGACGGTTCAGTGACAAGCCTCGTTGTTGTCATCTCAGAGTTTGTTGCCGGGCTTTCAACCGCAGCGGCGACTTTTGCGGCTTTTCTAACTTTGGCATCTGTGGCGATAACGAATTTCTCTAGCTTTCTACTCGGCGGCATAACAGAGGATTTAGCTGACATAATGACCCTTCAAACTTTGATGGATTACAGCCTAAGCGACATACCTGACAAAAAAGAGCGAGACAAATCTCTCCTTTTGCTTAAACAGTTGTTTACTTTGTTGCATAGTGAAATAAATAAATCTAACATTTACGCGGCGACAATCTGTGGCACAACGACCTTCCTTGCAGGCAGCATCCCCATAATTGCCTATCTGGCTTTAACCAGGCCCTACAACATAATCCTGTCATTGTCAATTGTCGGCGCAGTTGTAGGTATTTTCCTCGTCCGCTACCGCTCAAAAAGAACTCGGGTGCATTGGAAAATAACGTTGTTTGAAACCCTGGCAATCGTCATAATCGCAGTTTTGGCTTCTTTAATCTTGGGAGGTTCCATTTAAAGCGGGAAGGCTCGGCTTCAACTTTACCGTGAATTGCGTTTTCGAAGCCTGAACATTGTTCTTTTGGCAAAATAAACTAAAATCATGACGGATGCTGCCAAAACTACGGCGCTTGAAATGACAATTATTGTTATGTCCTCGGCTTCTAAAATGAAAGCTATTGAAACTGCGACTAGAAAAACTCCGAGGTAGAGGCTTATGTTGCTTCCGAAAAACTGTGCAAACTCTGCACGTATAGTTTTTGAGTATCTAATCGCTAAGGCTGTTGCTGAAACTAATGCTAAAAACATTATCACGAGTGTGTAGGTGATTTCAGCCCAATAGCCTTCGCTTTCAAAAGTGAGCAAAAGCCCAACTTCATCCCCTATTAATCCGCCACCAGCACCGAAAAGAATTGCTGCAATTCTGTTAAGCCGCTCGTTTTCGATGCTAATCCCAAGCCATCCACCTATGGCGAGCATTGCCAGTCCATACCAGAAATGGTGAATGTGGTAGCCGCTGACTTCCCAAACTATTTTTGGATATGAACTTGTGAATGTTCTAGCTATTATGAAAGAAGCTATGAAGGAAGCCAAAGCGAGTATTGAGAGGTTGGGTTTTGTCTTTACTTTTTCTTCCATATGCTGTGGTGAGCGGCAAAAGTTACTTAAACCTTATTTATCACGAGTTCATTTGCACCTATTTAGGGGGCGCAGACAAAACGAGCGGTGATTTTAGGAAGAATTCAAAAACTTTGTTTAACAACATTAGATAGTTGGGAACGGAAGCGCTCATGAAGGTTAAGTTTTGGCTTTTAGACGTGAACTACGAAGTTAAAAATGGAGTGTCCGAGATTTGGCTTTGGGGAATCAAGGACTCCGGCGAAAGAGTGCTTGTTGTTGATAGAAGTTTTCTTGCCTACTTTTATGTTGTTGTCGAAGAGGGTTTTGACCCAGCAAAAGTTGTAAGGGAAATTGAAAAGGGGCATAATCCTTTTATTGTAAAACTTGAGGTTGTGGATAAAAAATTCTTTGGAAAGCCTGTGAAAGCCGTGAAGGTTTACTGCCAAAATCCAGATTTGATACCGAAATACGCTAAAGCCTTTCGAAAACTCGAAGGAGTTAAAGAATGCCTCGAAGACGACATTCGATATTCCATGCGTTATTTAATCGACAACAACATTGTTCCATGCGGATGGCACGAATTTGAAGTTGCTGAGGAAACAACAAAAATAAATGCTCAAGTAGACAAGGTTTACACGGCGAAAGCATTCCCAAAATTTGTTGAAGAAGCCAAAACTCCACAGTTGAGAATTTTAGGGTTCTCAACAATCTGTTACAGCCGTGAAGGCTCTCCCAAACCAGACAGAAACCCTGTTGTTATAATCTCTGCGGCGACGAACACTGGCGAACAGAGGCAGTTTCTGGCAGATGAAAACAAAAATGACAAGCAACTCCTAGAATCTTTCATAAGTTATGTTCAAAACTTCGACCCAGACATAATTGTCGGGTACGGCGTCAATAGACAAGACTGGCAGTACTTAAAAGAGAGGTGCAAAAAACTTGGGTTACGCTTAACGGTTGACAGAGCAAAAACCGAACTCCATACAAGCGTTTACGGACATGTTTCGCTGACTGGACGCGCCAACATTGACATATTTGATTTTGCAGACGAGTTCCCAGAGGTTAAGGTTAAAACTCTTGAGAATTTGGCAGATTACTTGGGCGTTATGAAAATCGAGGAACGCACAATAATTGATGATGTAGATTTCGCGGATTACTGGGATAACCTGGAGAAAAGGGAAATTCTGAAAAAGTTTTCGATGGAAAACGTCCGTTGCATCATGGGAATAGCCGAGTCCATAATGGATTTTGCCATGCAACTTTCAAACCTTGTTGGGCTGCCTCTAGACCATGTTGGAACAGCTGCTGTAGGCTTTAGGGTTGAATGGTTCCTTATAAAACACGCCCAAAAAATAGGTGAACTAATACCGAAAAGGATAGAGCAACCTTACCGCCCCTACGCTGGAGCCATAGTGCTAAGCCCAGAACCCGGACTCCATGAGAATATTGCTGTTCTGGATTTTGCGGCAATGTACCCAAATATAATGATAACCTACAACCTATCCCCAGACACTTATGTTTCGCCAAAAGAGCCCATCCCACCATGCGGAGTCTATGAAGCTCCAGAGGTTAAGCATAAGTTCCGGAAGGAGCCCGCCGGCTTCTACAAGGAGGTTTTATCCTACCTCATCAATGTTCGGAACGAAATTCGCTCAAGGATGAAGGCTCTTTCTGTGGGAAGTGTTGAATATCGTGTTTTGGATGCTCGCCAAAAGGCTGTTAAAGTGATAACTAACGCCTCTTATGGTTATGCTGGATGGGTCGGGGCACGTTGGTACATTAAGCCTGTTGCTGAAGCCGCAACAGCGTGGGGGCGACACACTATTCTAACGACTATTGAAATTGCCAAAAAGCTGGGGTTGAAGGTTGTTTACGGCGACACGGATAGCATATTCATAAAGCATGAACCCGACAAGGTTGAAAAATTCTCGAGGGAAATTGAAGAGAAACTTGGATTAGAAATTAAGCCCGACAAGGTTTACACCCGCATTTTCTTCACTGAAGCCAAAAAGCGTTATGCTGGACTTTTACCCGATGGAAGACTTGATATTGTTGGTTTAGAGGTTATAAGGGGAGACTGGGCTGTTGTAGCGAAAAATGTTCAGGAAAAAGTTCTTGAAATTGTTTTAAAGGAGCAGTCGCCGAAGAAAGCCGCAAAGTTTGTGCAGCAATTCGTTTATGAACTTAGGCAGAAACGCGTTCCCTACCGTAATTTAATAATCTGGAAAACATTGACAAAGCCTCCGGAAGAATATGAGGTCAGGGCTTCACATGTTGAGGCTGCGAAGATGTTGGCGGAGAAGGGCTGGAAACTTACGGTTGGCGACAAAGTAGGATATGTTGTTGTTGCGGGCGGTGGACGCTTATATGAGAGGGTTAAACCCTACATGTTCGCTTCCTATGACGAAGTCGACATAGAATATTACGTGACTAAGCAAGTTGTGCCAGCCGCAGCCAGAATTCTCGAATGTTTCGGCATAACCGAAGAGCAATTGCTAACCCCAACTGTCGAGGAGAAGGAAGTTAGAAAGCTTACAGACTTTTTCGCAGCTTAGCTTTCAGCGACCTCTGAGAACGTTATCAGTTGAACGTTTAATGGCGATTTTACAGCTTCTGAAATGCGAGATGCAATGATTGTCTTTATGTTTTTCTCGCTTGCTATGTCAACAATTCTCTGCGTTATTATACCATCAAAAATAACCGTGTCAACATCCTCCACTTGCTGAAGTTTCTCGGCTAGTTGACTTACAGGCAGTCGCTCTATCCGCTCTAACTTATCGTTCAGAAGAACAGCCTCTAATGTTCCCTCAAGTTCCTTTACTGTTTGAACAACCTCTTTTGGAAATTCCAGTTTGGGCTTTTCCCTTTTTGGCTTAAACAGTTCTTCAACTGGAACCTTTGCTGCGAGGGATTCAAAAATTTCCTTGCAATTTAAGTCTTCAACTTCGCTTCCCCTTGGCGCCCTTGCAACATACTTTACATTCGTAACTTGCAAAAGTTCTTTCAGGATTAGGTCTCCGCCTCTGTCGCCGTCGAGGAAAGCTGTTGCCTCCTTCTCTTTGCAAAGTCTTTTTATTGTTTCCGGAACCTTAGCTCCTTCCATAGCTATTACATTTAGCAGCCCGCACCGCATGAGATTTATTACGTCTGCTCTTCCCTCAACTATTATGATTTCCTTTGAACTGTCGACTTCTGGTCCCGCAGACAACTCTTCCGGCCCGTATTTTTCAACTTTTGCTACTTTGAGGGTTTCCGCGACTTCTCTGAAGACCTCGTCAACGGATGGCATTGCCTCAATTGTCCACTTGTGCAGAATCTCCTTGGCTCTATCAATTATTGCTTTTCTTCTGGCTTCCCTTACATCCTCAATTTTTTCTAGGGTCACTTTCGCGGCGCATGGTCCAACTCGGTTTATGCTTTCTATGCTTGCTGCGATTAATGCTGTGGAGACCCTGTCCATGCTTGTTGGAATTGTTATTGTGCCTGTTGTTCTGTCGTTTTTTGAGTGAAGTTCGATTTCTATTCTTCCGATTCTTCCAGATTTTTGCAGTTCTCTTAGATCGAGTTCTGGGCCGAAAAGTCCTTCTGTTTGTCCGAAGACTGCTCCTATAACGTCTGGTTTTTCAACTACTCCTTCTATTTCGAATTTTGCGTGTATGACATACTTTACGGTAAACGCTTGTGATGAACCCGTAAGCGTGCACCTCCTACTGTTATACTGGTTAGTTTCAATTGTGTGATGAGAGAATTGCTCTCAACACCACTAACTTTTACAGTTGACTGTTGCTTTATATTACTTTTATGAATTACAAATCTTCCTCTTTAAGTTTTCCATATAAGAGGCTAAGCCTTCAATGTCCTTAACTTCTCTACGGACAAGCAGCAAAAGTTCACGCCAAAACGAGAGGTTCGGGTTTACTCCAACCTTTTCCAGTTGCTGTTTTAGCCTTTCAGTCAACTCTCTTCCTCGTCTGTCAAAATCCAGTAGAAGAATAACCTCTCTTGACTCTTGTTTTTCTAGTTGAGAGACTGTTTCTAACAAGGATTTTCCGCCGGTTTTCGCTGATAGGACTTTTCCCTTAACGCCTAAAGCCCTTAACGTGGTTATGTCATTTTTTCCTTCCACAATTATTGGCGTCCCTTTCGCGGATTCCTCGGCTAACTGCTCTAAGACTTTGAGAATTTTTTCCTCTTTCTCTTTAAGATGAATCGACAAGTTTTTACCTTGAAACTTCAAAGCTTTTTACAACTTTTAAGCATTCTCTTGCTTCTTTGTCTGCTTCAAAATATTTTCTGACTGGCTCAAGGATTTTGGCTAATTCTTTTGCCACAGCATTCTTCAAGTCTTGAGGATGAACTTTCCCTTGACTGTATTCTTTCTCCAACTCTTCATAATTTTGGAACCGTAGGGTGCCGCCGAACTTCGCTGGTCTTTCAACTTCGAAAGTTTCCATTTCATGAAATATCACGTACTTCACTATTTCCAGTATTGGATTAAATTCCACTTGTCTTTCTGGACACCATGCCTTTTGCAACTTCGTCATTATCTCCTCTTCACTGTCGTGGATGAATATGGCTGTCCAAGGCTTTGATTTGCTCATCTTGCTTGCCTCAACCTGCTCAAGCTTTGTTCTCGCCTTAAGCGTGACTGGTTTGGCTATTCCCATAAGAAGGTGATGGTGGACCGCCACAGGCTTTTTCCATCCCATTTTCGGAAAGATTTCCCTCGCCAAAACATGCGCTTTGCGCTGGTCCATTCCGCCATGGGGAATGTCGGCGCCTATGGTTTTTATGTCGACTGCTTGCATTGGCGCGTAAAAGTACTGGGATAGGTCGAGTTTTTCAAATTCGCTTCTTCCCATTATTGTCATGCACCGTCTGCTTCTTGCAATCGTCATGTGTTTAGCAAAGCGGATGAGGTTCCGCCAGTACTCGTCGTTGTTGCGGTATAATTCCGAACCTAGAACAATTTTCACTCCTGGACAGAAAAATTTAAACGCCTTTTCATAATATTTTGCCGCCATCAAAATTTTGTTCCAGTCTCCGCCGAGCTTATCGTTTATGAAGCTGTGCCAGTCCGCCAAATAAACTTGGCATTTTATTCCAGCCTTTAGGAAATCGTTTATTTTGAATCCTGAAATTACGAGGTTTCCCAAATGCAGTAAGCCCGAAATTTCGAAACCTATGTAATGTCCAGGATGCTCGTTAGTTTCTAAAAGTTCCCGTAGCTCGCTTTCAACGAGCACTTCTTCGGTTGGTGGTTTCTTAATCAAATCAATCTTTGTTTCTATATCCAAGATGCATCAAGCCTTTCAACACTTATGCAAAAGCCAAACTTAAAAGTTGTTTCGCGGGCGTTTGTTTCCCACGATACCTATCACTTAACTTCATTGTGGAGCCATGCGCTCCTCTTGGTTAAGCTCTCTCCGGCGTGGGAGGGTTTTGCGCCCGCGCCCACCGTGTCCCATGCTTGGGTAAACCCGTCTTCATAGGCTTTTCGCCTCTGTTGGGTCCGTCTGCATGGATTTAGCCGGTGGGATTAGGAAGGCTCGCAGTGGCTGTTCATTGCCAAAACATTCTAAAGCCCTTATGGAAAATTAAATGTTGCTGTTAAAGCGTGGCATGTTTGTGGGCGGTTTTCAGTCACAAACGCAGTGTCATCTAAAAGCTTTGTAGGTATAGGTTTCCATGCTTCCTTTTAACGGTGATTAATAGAAGAGGTTTGTTGGCGGCTAAAGTGTCATTCTTTTTCTTAGTTTGCTTGCCAGTTCTGCAATGAGGACTCCCAAGAAGGATAGTATTAGGCCTTGGAATAGTAGTGTTTGTAGACTTGTTTGCATGAGGGAATACCGCCCTTGGATGGTTAGGCTTTTAAGTACTATCACTAAATTTACGTTCAGGAGAAGCATAATTGCCAAAAGAACAAGCAGGAGAACGAACGTTATCAGAGGCGGCTTCATCAAGTCATACATGTCATGGGAATGTGTGCGACTAGTAGTTAGCAGCCACATCACCGCGCCAGGAACTATTAAGGTGTATGCAACGCTTGAAAATACAATTAAAAAGAAGAATGGCACATCTAATTCTACCTTCAATAATGCTGTAATGGCAGAGATCCAGAAAACAGGGTTAACCACCGTTAAAACTACGCCTGCAAAACCGATTACTGCGGGGTCCGCCATGGACAAAATTGTTGGTTGAGGCTGCTTCTCTGGAAACTTTTGAAGAAGTTGGACAGTCATCCGCCCTTTTTCCGTTAAAACATATCGACCGTTCTGATTCTTCTCGATTAAATCGCCTAAAATTTTCAAGTGATAATTAAACTTTCCAGTGTTAGAAACACCTACAAAGTTCATGAGATCAACATAAGACAAATTTTCCCGCTCAAAAAGTGCAAGAATAATTTTCCGCCTAACTGGGTGCTTCAAGACATCACTCAGGGATCCAAAATCCACACCCAATTATTCCAGCCCCGAATCTGCAACAACAATAACTATTATTATGGCGTCATTTAAGGCTATTTGACTAAAAAATTTATCAAAAATTAGTCATCGAAGATGTGAAAGCATAAAATAAAGCTGTTTTCGTTTTCTTATGCGGTTTGATTAAAATTTTGATCACTTACGATTTTTAGCGATAAGCAGTTCTAGGTCTATTTCGAAGGCTGCTGTTGGGTTTTCCAGTTCAAAGTTGTTTAGGACTTCGGGGTGAATTTCACCTAAAAAGCCTATTTGCTTGTTTTTTACGTGTATTGTTGCCGTTCTGCCTTCCAAAAAGCTTGGGTGTTTTGCAGCTTTGATTTGCCAGTTTTTCAAGCCTAGATTTGATAGTAAAGCTTCAACCGTGGATTTTGCCTCTGTAAAGTTTGCTGTGGAATGCGATGAGACTGCAGCCACATGAAGTCTTCTCTCACACATGGTTTCCAACTTTAAGTTTATTTTTGCGACATCTGAAACTTCAAAGAGCCTTTGGGGGAAGCTTTCGTGCTTGTTTTCAGCAAGGTTCTTCATCAAACTGGGTAGGAGAAGCTGCCGCATTAGAGTGTATTCCTTTGAAACTGGGTTGGCTAATTTAACTGGCTTCTGCGGCTTTATCCTCATGAAATCATAGTGGAGACGTTCGTTTGTTAGGGTGAAGTTCATAACCTCCAAGTATCCTAAACCCACCATTATTTGGCGAACAGTGTTCGCTAGCCTGTTGGCGGGGTGCTGTTCTCCCACAGTTGTCGCAACTGGGATTGTGGGCTTAAGCCTATAATAGCCGTAGCCTATGGCGACTTCCTCAACCAAATCCGCCTCGTGCATTATGTCAATTCTGTAGGCTGGATAAGAAACTTCCAAAACGCCCTTCTCCGCCCTTTTCGCGTCCAGTCTGCATTTACGCAAGCATTTTATGGTTTCTACCTCTGAAAGCTTCAAGCCCAAAAGCTTATTCGCATAATCAATTCTCAAAGTCATTTTTTCTGGTTCTAGGTTTGGCGAAACGATTATTTTGTCTGGATATTTTACATAAACCTTTTCTAGCGTGCCTCCCATGTCGGCTAGGGCTGTTGCCAGTATGTTTAGGCTTTTTTCCACAGCCTCGTAGCTTGTTCCCGTAACATCCAAAAACAGGTTTCTTGTTTCGCTGCTTACGCGTGTTAGTTCGCCGTTTATTATGGGCGGCATTGACAAGACAGCTCCGTTCTTGTCTATTAGAAGCGGGTATTTCGGAGACCAGTCTATTATGTGGCGGTAGGCTATTCCCTTCTCATGTTTCTCCAAAATTTCTTTCAAATTCATTGCTTCAGTTTTTCCAAGCGGAACAAACTTCACGCTTGTAGGCTCAACAGCCGTATAAGTGAAAGGCGGCTTAACAACATCCAAATTATGAATTCCTATAGAAACCTTTTTTCTATCTCTGCCTATTCCCCAGTGGAGGTCCTCTTGCATATCCATTAATTCAACAATGGAATCCTCGTCCAACTCCACATTGTAGACGGCGGCTGCAAGCATGAAAGGTCTAACTTTGGCAACTTCCTCGTCCACAAAAAGTGTGATTTTAGGCTCTTTCGCCTCGTATTTTGGAAGTCCTTCATCCAAACCCATAAAGCCTTTTAGAGCTCTGGCAACTCCAGCGTAGCTGCAGAAATCTATGCGATTCGGGTTGTATTCCACTTTAACGTAGTCTTCGTCTATTTCCTCTATGTCGAAGCCTATCCATGGCAGCTGCCTAACAAGTTCTTTAACTGTTATTTCTCTGCCCAAAAACTTGGAAAATTTCTTCTCGTAAAGCGTGATTACTGGCATAAGGGTGTCCTCCTAAGCCACTCTAAATTGTTGGCGTAAAGAAGTCTAATGTCGTCCAACCCCAACTCAATCATGGCTAGCCGCTCCAAGCCTCCGCCCCAAGCCAAAACTGGACATTTAATACCCAGAGGCGCAAGAACCTCTGGTCTAAACAAGCCCATTCCGCAGAGCTCTATCCAACGTCCAAGTTTCGGGTGGTAGACCATGGCTTGGGCTGAAGGTTCAGTGTAGGGGAAGTAGCATGGCCAAAACTCTATTTTCTCCAATCCGAACTTTGTGTAGAAAGTTTTCAGTGTTCCCATTAGGTCTTTGAGGGTGACGTTTTCGCCTACGACTATGCCTTCAATTTGGTGGAATTCAGCTATGTTTTTGTAGGTTACTTGTTCGTTTCTATAAACCCTGTCGACGGAGAAAACTTTTATGGGCGGTTTTTTGTGTGTTGAAAGGTATTTTATGGTTTCAGCCGTTGTGTGCGTTCGGAGAACAAGCCTTTTCGCCTCCTCTGGACTCCATTTGTAACGCCAGCCCTTAGAGCCCGTTATCCAACCGTCCTCGTGGGTTTTGGCAACGGCATCCACTATTGTTTTTGCTGGTAACCGCCCAGTCTTTGGATTATCTAAATAGAAGGTGTCCATCATTTCTCTGGCTGGGTGGTCTTGAGGCTGGAAAAGCGCGTCAAAGTTCCAGAAGGCTGTCTCCACTAAGGGTCCGCGGATTTCTGTGAAGCCCATTTCTAGGAAGATTTCGCGGGCGCGTTGGATAATCTGTTGTAGGGGATGCATTTTGCCTGGAAAAATCGCTGGTGTTGGCGCTGTTACGTCGAATTTTGCGAGTTTTGTTTGTCGCCATTTTTTGGTTATTATGAGTTCGGGTGTTAGTTGGGTTATCTCCTCAACAACCTTTAACCCTTTTTGGATGGTTTCCCAGCCTTCTGGTGTGAGTTCAAGCGTGCGCTGTGCCTTCTCCTCCAGCTTTATTAGTTTGCGTTTTTTCAGCATAGTTAGCGCTTCTACTTGTTCCTTGCTTAGTTCTTCAACGGTAACCGCGCCTTTTTCCGATATTAAGATTAGAAGGTTTTCATCGCTTCCAAACGGCGGCTCCTTATCCAATTTTAAGATGCAACTTTTGCCATTTACTGAAGCCCAGTTTTTGCGGCTTAGCCATCCCAACGCGATTGGTATAAATGCGCTTTCAAGCTTTGCTTCTTTTGCTGCTTCCTCCACAGTTACCTTTTCGCCTAGTTTTAGTATGGCGCGGAGCAAACGTCTTTCTGGCAGCCCAACTCGCGCGTATTGTTGTCCCTCTTTGTTTAGGGTGGCAATAGTCCTCTTTTGCTCGTGGATGGCTAAAAGCTTCTTTGTCGATAAGGTTAGGGCTGCGCGCATGACGGCGGCGTGGGCTAAGCCGCTTTTTGCCACAACTCCGTCAACAGGGGCTTTGCCGCCTAACTCTTTTAGAGCTAGAAGCGTTTTTTGCTCATGCGAGCGTAAGCGAAGTTCACTCATGTTTCTTTTCTCCCTTTAGATTTTGGTGTGTGTTTTGGCTGAATGTTTTGGTGTTGTTGACTTAAAAGCTCTTGTAAAATTTTTAAACTATTCTCTTTTCCGCCGCGAGAAAACTTGTTTGGAATTATGTAAATTGGCGGGGCATCCCTTCACCATCAGCAATCAGAAATGCGAAAATAATATTTATGGATTATTCTTTTCGGAAGGAAAAGCGGTCTGTTCGCTTGGTTTTCGCATAAAACTTAATATGTTTTCGCGGAATTGTATAAAGAAGCTGCATTGAGAATTGGGCGGCGAATGGTTTGGCTGGCGAAGAAAGGAACGAGATGGTTGTTACTCCGTGGGAAGTTAGGGGCAAAGTTGACTATGAACGCTTGATACGCGAGTTTGGCACGCAACCCATCACGGACGAGTTACTAAAAAGAATAGCGAAGTATACGGGTGAGCTTCATCTTCAGCTCCGAAGAAGGCTTTTCTTTTCCCACCGCGACTTGGACACTGTTCTTGACCTTTACGATAAGGGAGTAAAATTTGTTTTATACACTGGTAGGGGTCCGTCTGGACCGGTTCATATCGGGCATTTGGTTCCGTGGATTTTTACGCGGTATCTTCAGGAGAAGTTTGATGCGAGGCTTTATTTTCAGATGACTGATGATGAGAAGTTTTTGGTTGATGACGAGCTTGGGCTTGAGGACACGAAAAGGTTTGCTTACGAAAACGCTTTGGATTTGATTGCTTTGGGCTTCGAGCCAGAAAATACGTTCATAATTTTTGACGTTCAGGACATGGGCTTGCTTTATGACATCGCCTTAGAAGTTGCGAAGCGCATAACCTACTCAACGGCAAGAGCCACGTTTGGATTTCAGGAAAGCACAAACATAGGGTGGATTTTTTGGCCAGCAATACAAGCTGTGCCGTGTTTTATTCATGCGAAATTAACCGGCGAAAATGTTCCAGCGCTTATACCAGCCGCCATCGACCAAGACCCTTATTGGCGTGTAACCCGCGACATAGCCTCTAAACTTGGCTACTACAAGCCAGCGCAAATGCACTGTCGCTTCTTGCCCGGACTAGGTGTGGGCGGGAAAATGAGCGCTTCAGAGCCTGAAACCTCCATATTTACTATTGACCCGCCTGAAGTGGTTAAGCGTAAAATCTGGAACGCTTTTTCGGGTGGGAGGGCGACCGTTGAAGAGCAGAGGAAGCTTGGCGGAGCCCCAAGTATATGCACAATTTTCCAGTATTACTATTACCTCTTTGAAGAAGATGACAAGCGGTTAGCGGAGAGAGAGCAGCGGTGTAGAAGTGGAGAACTCTTGTGTGGCGAATGCAAAACCGAATTAGCTGAAAGGGTAAATAAGTTTCTTGTAGAGCATAGAAGAAAACGTGAGAAAGCAAAAAACAAAATAGAAAAATATCGCATAAAACGCTAATCGCATTTTAAGTTGCGTAACTTGATGCTATAAAATGCTTCGGAGATTACAGGGTAGGAACAAGTGGAAGAGACCGCGAAAATTTAAGTAAACCGCCTTTAGCACCTTTGTCCAAAAGGTTAAGCCGCCAATAATAAAGAATGCAGCGCTTATCATAAATGCAAACTTTCCATCTAGGCGAAAGCAACTTTGCAACCCTGGAACCAAAAGTTCGCACAACAGAACTCTAAAGCATGTAACTTTCGCTTGGCTTTAGTACAACAACCTTAACCCTCGGCGTTTTCTCCATAGCAAGCCTAACAAACTCGTCTGCTGACTGCGCCAGAACTGGAAAAGTTCCGAAGTGCATTGGAACAGCAACCTTAGGTTTAAGCAATGCAATAGCTTCCACTGCCTCCCGCGCGCCCATAGTGTAAAAGCCTCCTATGGGAACCATGGCTAAGTCTGGTTTGTAAAGTTCTCCGAAAAGGCTTAAATCGCTGAAAAGTCCAGTGTCGCCCATATGATAAATCCTTTTGCCTTCGCCTTCAATTATGACTCCCGTTGGCGCGCCTTTCGAGGCTGTGTGGGTTGCATGGACAACTGTAAGCTTAATCCCGTCCACTTCTATGCTGCCGCCAATGTTTAAGCCAACAACATTGCTTATACCTTTTTCTTGCGCGTAATTGCCCAGTTCAAATGTGGCTACAAAAACAGCCTTTGTTTTCTTGCATATTTTAATCGCGTCACCTAAATGGTCGCCGTGGTCGTGAGTAACATAAACAACATCTGCTTTAGCTATTTCCGCAGCCTTAATTGGAGACAAGGGGTTTCCATCAAGCCACGGGTCAATTAAAACCGTTTTTCCAGCAACTTCAACTTTGAAAGCCGCATGCCCAAACCACGTAACCTTAGCCATGCCATTCACCCACTTCACCAACACTTTTTTAAATTATTAAACATTTAGCGTTTAACATTAAAAATAAAGAGTGAAACTAATGAGTAATTACGATGCGGAGGCAATTGAAAAGTTTAGGCTTTCTGGAAAAATCCTGCGAGAAACACGTGAAGAAATAAAACATTTCGTCAAAGAAGGTATGCCAATATTAGAAGTCTGCGAAAGAGCCGAGGAGTTAATCCGCGAAAAAGGAGGAAAACCAGCATTCCCATGCAATGTCTCAATAAACGAGGTTGCAGCACATTACACTTCAACGCCAAACGATAGTAGGAGAATACCAGAAAACTCCATAGTGAAAGTTGACATAGGCGCTCACGTAGACGGCTACGTTACAGACACAGCCATAACAATTAGCTTCAACTCAGAATATGAAAGCCTAGTAGAAACAGCCGAAAAAGCCCTGAAAACAGCTATAGAAAACATTCGCCCAAATGTTTCCACTTCAAAAATAGGCGCCTTAATAGAAAAAACAATAAAATCTAGAGGCTTCAAGCCAATCTCTAACCTGACTGGCCACCAAGTTGGGCGATATCTCGTGCATGCTGGCACATCCATACCAAACGTTTCACAAATATCCCTATCCAAAATCAAACTCGGCGAAGTATACGCCATCGAACCATTCGTAACTCTCCCAGAAGCAGTGGGTAGGGTTGAAGATGGCGCGGAAGTCACAATCTTCCGTTGTCTCAAATCTAAACCTGCTAAAAACCCGTATGCAAAACAGCTTTTAAAATATATAGAAAAAAACTTTAAGACGTTGCCCTTTACTGAGCGTTGGCTAACAAACATAATGCCAAAACAGCAGCGTCAAGAAGCCCTCAAAGAACTTTTATCCTCAAGGGCTATAATGGGTTATCCAGTTTTCGTCGAAGTAAGCAGAAAACCCGTAGCCCAAGTAGAACACACGATTTTAGTAACCGAAAACGGATGCACAATCCTAACCTAAAAAGGGAAGCTTTCCTTTGGTTTCTCCTTAATCTCTCTGTAAATCGCTGTTATAAGCATCTTTTCATTGCATTTTTGGCAAGGTTCAACTTCCTTAAAAATGTAGTCACCCCGCTGAAACTCCCTAACACTTTTGAAACCGCACTTCCTACATTCAATAGTTGTTGTTATAGGCGGCAACTCAATCCTTAAACGTAACAAACGCCTTCTCATTTGAAGCAGCATATAGGCAGCCATAGACGCGGCAAAGAATCCTATGACTATCAAATACGTTGCAAAGTCCGGATGCTCCGGATAGGCGTAAACTGCAAGGGCAAGAGCTGCAAACGAAAAAGCCAAAGTTACGAATATTATCACCAGAACAAACGAGGAAATTTTAGTTGAAGCATAAGATGAAGCCTTACTCACTCCACACCCTCCCTATTGCCCAATGCCAATTGTGTTGCCAACCCCAGTGATGATTATTTTATCACCCTCTTTAGTCCTCTCCAAAATAACTTGCTTTATCCTCTCTATAGCCTTGTCAACAGCGTCAAAAATTTCCTTACGCATCGGCGAAACCGCGTCGCCAATATCCTCCTTAATTATAACCGCGTTTATTGGAATACGGTACTTTAGAATAGACTCCTCAATCTTAAACTGGTCAACACCGGGTCCGCCTATAGCTGCGCCAACCCCCTCAGCAACCTCGCCAACCTCTTCACCCTCAAGCTTCAAAGCAGCATCAACCATAATTATGTTCGCAATTTTACCTTCATTCTCCTCAATAACCGTTTTAATGGCGTCTCCAGGCTTGCCGACGTTTCCCCCGGGGCCTTCAGCTTTGATAACATACGCTATTCGCCCTTCTATTGGCACAGTTGCAACAACACAGTCTTTTGATATCTTCTTCTTTTCGTGTCCATGCATGAGTTTTGCCGCCACCAATGCTCCTACACCATCGCCTATTGGCTGTCCATAGGCAAAAGCCTTTAACGCGCTGGCGTAGGCTTCTGCTTCTCGCATGACAAGGGGCAGTATCATCTGTATTTGCATAATTATGTAGAGGCTTAGGGTTTTTTTACCCAGCAAGTAATAGTGTCTTATCACTTTGTAAATATAGTTCAACGCCATGGCAGCCTCAAGCGTATTTTCCAAATTATTTGTTTGCGTTTCATCCGCTGCTGGCGCCATTAATTTAACTTCATCTTTAAATCGGGTATCCCTAACATCAAGGATATGTTCAAGCTTCCAAACCACACCTGCAGGGTCTAAACTTTGAGGCGCTATTGTGAAATACTCCAAAAACCTGTCAACTCTGGATGTTGGGTCTGTCTGCGGCTTCCCAATCTCCTTTATAGTTTCTATCGCTATCCTCCTCCCCTCATCCTTAATAAATTTCAGCTTGTAAAGCGAACCTTCAACTTCCCTAAGCATAACATACATCTGGATTCTTTGTCCATAAAAAATGAAAACTACAAAAATTATGTAGAAGAGCAAGTTAAATATCCATGAGTATTCGCCGAAGATGTCCGGCTGGGCAATTTTGCTCTGCGCAGTTGCCACCGCTATTATGTTCACAAACTCACCTTTCCGAGAAACTATCAAACGCTTAGTTATAAATTTTAGGTAACTCCACTACAAATTCCCAAGCAAATCTTGAAGCGGGGCTGCCAGCTTTCCCGGCTTCGCGTGGCCGAAGACCACACTACAACCGGGAACGGAGCGCGGTTTAACTTCCGAGTTCGGAATGGGATCGGGTGGGTCCCGCGCCCTATGGCCGGCAAACCCCAAAATACACGTTAAGCCTTTGCTCATTAACTTTTCGCTTTTATATGGATGTTAGCCTTCTTTTAGTAGGGCTTCCCATATTCCGAATCCGCCGACGGTTTCCGGTCTTTCCACCGGGTTGTACCATTTCTTTTTTGTGCCTATTTTCGCCCGCATTTTCCACCCGAAGGTTTTTGGTTCCTTCTCTATTCTTTCTAGGAGAGCGTCTATTTTCTCTATTATTTCTTCTCTGTCTTTTTTGTCAATTTGTTTGGGATCTATTTCCGCTTCTTTTCCAAGCTTGTCTATTTCAGAGGTGAACTTTCTGAGTTTTTTGAGGTTTGTTGTGGCTGTGTACCAGAATCCCCAGTCTTGGGCTAAGAGTTTGGCTATGTAGGCGGCGTCTATTTGTTCTTTTTCGCCTTTTTCGCCGATGTTGTGGGCTTTTAGGAGGAGTAGACAGTCTTTTAGGTCTTTTACGCTGAAGGCTTCCCACATTTGGATTTTCTCTAAAAGCATATCTGTAACGGTGATTGTTGGATAATCCAGTTCAAGTCTTCCTTTGAAGTCTATTGGGTGGTTTGCCACCAGCAGCTTGTCAAAGAAAACATCCACGTAAAACCAGCCTTTAGGATGATAATATATTTGCCTTTCAGATGCTGCGCTGGAGAGAGTTGCCCTTCTTTTCGCATAGCCTATTTTATCAAATAAACCTTTAACTTTCTCTCTTTGCGCACGGTAAGAAACGTAATCTATATCGCTGTATTCTTGCCCTTCAACCACACCTGTTCCTATTCTGCCCAGCTTTTTCGCAAAGTCCTTGTGCTCTTGGCAGTGTATTGCTATGCCCAATCCGCCTATTATTCTTAGGGTTATCCCCTCGTCTTTGGCTTTTTTAACAATGTTCTGGGATTCTTGGATGAAAATTTCTGTGGGAACAATTCCCTTCCATTCTTTTGGCAGTTCGCGAGTAATCTCCTTTTCTATAAGCCAACTCATTTTCGAATCCCTCATCCCTCTATTCTTTGTAGTCTGGAGATTTTATTGCCCTTGAATTCTATTAAGAAAGCCCTCAAAATTCCCTCTGCGTACTCGCTTCCAGGGTTGACGCAGTATGTCTTCCCAATTTTTATTGAACCCGAAGATTCATGTATGTGTCCGTGAAGTCCGAGGAAGGGTTGGTATTTCTCAATCATTTTTCTCACGGCTTTTGAGCCTACGGGAACCATGACGACGCTTCCACTTTGGATGACAGGGTTAAGGTCCTTGTCCAGTAGTGGGGCTTCGTCAAGTTTTGATTGGTATGGCGGCGCGTGAAAGTTGAATATAGCCGTTTCAGTATTTTTCAGTTGGGAAATGTACTTTTCCAGTCTTTCCTCAAGTTTGTCTTCTTCCTCTTCTCTGGTTGTCTTCCATGGGCTTGGGTTCACCCAACCGCAGCTTACCATTTCGTGGGAATCATCAATTTCTATTACTTTCCCCTCTCCATTTATCACATGTTTGTGGTTGTTGACTATTTCGTCAACTGCTGGTCTGTCATCGTTTCCTGGACAGACAACAACTCTTGTTTCGCTTGGAACTTTTTGCGGAATTAGGTCAAGCCAGTCTTTTATTGTTGAAATCATTACTTTGTGGAAGACTTCGTCAACTTTTTTAGGGTTTTTAATCATTTCCTCATATTCGCTTTCGTTGGTCACATATGGATAATAGCCTATACCCTTTATTTCCTTCATGGCTTTCTCTATTTCGCTCGCATCGACCGTGTGAATTTTTTTCAAGTGATAATATGAGTATTTTCCATCTTTCTGTCTGACAACAGGCACTATCATTTTCCCAGTTAGGTCTCCGCCACAAATAGCCACATCAACCTTCAGCATTGCGGAGGCGTTTAGGAATTTTCGCCAAACACCTTCCGAACCGTGCATGTCTGTCGCGAACAGTATCCTTGTGACGCGTTCTTCCTTCTTTTTTTTGAATAGGAACGACATTTATACTCATTTCCTAGTATTTTATATGGCTAACATAACAGAAATGGTATTTAAGCTTAGAGTTACGGAAAGTTTTAAATTTAGACAAAGCTACAAAATGAAGGTTTGGGTGACTAAAGCATATGCCTTCAAGTAAACCAAGATTATTTGCAAGAGAAGCAACTGGACTAGTACGCGAAATAGGCTTTACGCTCGGTGTAATCATAATCCTTAGTCATGTCATAGGCCTAGGCTGGCAGAAAAGAGTCTTCCAATTCACAGGACCAAAACCAATGCCAACAGACTTAATGCCTCTCGGGCTTCCAGCGATGTTCTGGGCCTTTCTAGTCTGCGGTATAATCGTGGTTATTACTGGTTATGCGGCAGGTTACGTTGCAGCTGCTATGCCAAGGTCGGGAGGCGGATACGTAACGATCTCAAGAGTAATCCATCCGGTGATCGGTTACACAGCAGGATGGCTAATGTTCCTCGCCGAAGCCTTTTCTTATGGGCTGATCGGCGTCGCTGTTTTCGAGGCAATCATGATATTCTTTAACATTGCAATGGCACCCGGAGGAATAACCTTTGGAGCACTTGAGCTTTTCGTGGGTGGACTAGTGATAGTATGGATATTCGCAATCATCGCCCTTCTGGGAACTAAACTGTATGGGCGACTGATGGAAGTGCTATTCTACATACCGGCATTTATTACCATTTTCTTCTTTGCCATGTGGGTAGCCGGAGCAATGAATCCAAATGCACTTGCAACCGGAGTTGAACAGGTTTTGGGTGCTCCCCCCTCGACATTTAAGGATTTAGCAATTGCCACGGGGATGACCAGTTCAGAAAATGTTGCTGGTTTCTTTGATGCCTTCTCCTTTGCTCTTGGAGGGGCTTTCTGGGCTTACATGGGATGGTATGCAACAACATTTTTGGCTGGCGAGGTGAAAGAAGCCAATAAAAAGCTTCCCCTAGTTCTCTTGGTTTCGGGATTGATAATTATGATAGTTTATCTGTTGGCTTCTTCGCTTTCCGCAATTGCCGCCATGAGCCTTGAGCCATACACAGACCCTGCTGGACATAAATGGAGCTTCTTCCAATACTATTCTTGGCTAAGCTATGCAGTTGATCGTGATGTTGTAAAAGCTGCTATACCAGGGTTTCAGTCTGCTTGGAGCACAGGACTTGCATCCATCATTGCTAGAGGCATGGGGCTTGATTGGCTTTCTTGGCTGATCGCCTTAGGCGGCATGTTATGGGTTGCCAATGACATTCCACCGTTCCTGCTTGTCGCTTCAAGAACGTTCTTTGCCATGTCATTTGACAGAATGATGCCTGAGGCCTTCTCTTATGTTAGCGAAAGGTGGCATGCGCCGGTCTGGTCAATAATAATTACTGCTGTATTTGCTATTCCTGCATGCATGGCTGAGGCAGACTTTCCTGCAGGAGCAGTAAGTTACCTAGCATTTGCTGGTGTTGTTGGAACCGATATTTTTGACGCCTTCTTCCTAACGATGTTCTGTGTTTCATGCATGTTGCTCCCGTTGGAGAGAAAGGATATTTATGACAGAGCGGCGGTCAAGCATTCGATTGGAGCTGTTGTTCTGCTCGGGTTCGTAGCCACGCTTGGTGGAGCCTTCTGTCTGTACATCTTCATAAAAGAGTCTCCATGGATATGGTCGCTGTTCACCACAGGCGCAAAAGCGGCAGACGTAGTCAGCGCATCCGGCTTCCTTGGATGCATTATTGTCGGAATACTACTTTACGTGGGCTTCATGTACCGTAACATGACCCGAGGCGTTGACATGCGTACACTGTACTTGAGCATACCCCCAGAATAGCCTTAAATATCCTCTTCTTTTTATTTCTCAAACATCAAACTAATGAGGTTCTTCACAAATGTATGAGCTGGGCTTCGTAACGGACATGGTGGAAGAACAGATAATTCGTGGAAATTTAAGATGGTTAGCTAATTTTAACGAGATCCACAAGGACTATACCTTAGGTGATGTAACCTTTCCAATATATGCTTCTGGAAGTCTCCAAGAAAAAGGCTTCTTTCTTTCGAAAATATTTTCTGCACTTGTAACTCCGAAGTACAAAATTCACCTTTTCTTTTATGCATCTCAAGAAGTTGACTATAAGTTCTTAAGAAAAATCATTTTGTCATTTAAAAACAAGTTTGGAGAAGACGATTGGGTTTTTCTAGGTTTGGTTCAGAACAAACCTTTAGAAAAAGAATTGAAAAAAACAATTGAAGGCGTGACTGACAAAAACATTGGTATAACTGCTTTCAGTCTTTCGTCAAAGGAAACTATTTCATCTGATAATGTCCTCGGAAAAGGACTGGCAAAACAACTAAAGTTGACAGAACCTAAGTTTGAAGCATTCGACCTTCCCAGCTACTTAAAGGGCTTCACTGTAGTGTTTGGTCTGGGCGTGTTAATATTAGTAGTAATTTCGCTTTCTGGGTTGCGACAAGCGATTCAACCATTAACACTCTTGATTTTAACGCTTTTATCCCTTGTATTGGGGCATCGAGTTTATAAATCACGCTACCATACAACCCTAACCTTGAATAGCAAAGGTTTTCAACTTCGGCAGGGACAAAAAGTGACGGAGGGAAAATGGTCCGATTACAAAGATGTGACAATTTACGTCTCCTCCAAACAGGAAACTTATTTAAGACTGCACTCCAAATGTGGAATCTTCGACCTGCCCACTTCAAGAGTTGGCATGTCAAGGAAGGAAGCTTACAACGCCATCAAACAACTGGTAAAAAGAGAGTAAGCTTTCACTCTATTACGGGGGTTTCCACAGCAGTATTCCACCATGGTTTATCCCATTTCTTGTCAATCACCGGCAACTCTTTCAAGAGGCTTTCCACCCTGTCAATCACTGTTGAGATTTGACTTTTTGTCATCCACTTTTTGAAGGCATCCGGCTTTTCAACAATGTTTTTAAGATTAAGTGTAACAGTTAGGGCAAGCTTCTTATCCTTATCCAAAATCTTTCGCATTTTACGAGCATTTATCTTTTCTGCGCCCTCTCCAATTTCGTGGTCTAAAAAGACTGCGCAAACGTCCTTAACATCTTTTTCCTCCATTCCAATTATGATTTTGTCCTTTGCATAATGGGGATAAGAGAGAATCCTATACTCTTGTTTGCAACGCTCAAGCTCCTTCACACATTCCTTCGGCATGTCAAAAATGAACTGTGCTTTAGAAAGAAGCAGACGCTCCAAGCCGATGGTGAAGAGGTTTTCTTTGTATCTCTCAAACTCGTCCTTAACTTCCACTTTATGCCTCAAATCTATGTAGTCGCAGAAAATGTCTAGAACAGTTATTGTAGGTAATCCATCCTCTGTTACACCATTAATTGTTGTAACTCTGTATCTTTCGCCATGCCTCCAAGCGCTGAAACGCCTATCATTCGCCGTCGCAAAGGATTTATACATCGTTCCAAAAGCCTTATCCATGTTTAGGAGAAGCTTGTAAAATTCCATTCCCTGCTTTTTAGGAACAATGTAATCCGTGTCCTTTATCGCCCTAGCCAATGGACCATTAGAATTCGCGCTTGGACAATGGATTTTAACCGCTGCTCCGCCAAACAACAAAGCTGGAATAGGGTTCTTACTAACCCTTTTTTCAAAGGCTTTCGGATACAACTCGTGAAGTCTAGGCGCGTTGGCAGAAGCCCAAAAAGTAACCATGGCACTTCGCATCGGAAAATAATTCAAGTCGATGTAGGATGGCAAACCAAGCTGTTCCCGCAGTTCTTCTGGGTTAACGTTCGAGGTTAAGGGTAGCTCGACATCATAAGCTGTTCCATCCAAGTCTCTGTAAAGCACGAACCTTTTCGGGGTGTCAGCACGTTCACTTGCCGTTTCCGAAACCTCCAACAAACACAACCTGACTCAGATATCTACCATAAATACTTTAACCCATGTTCTACCCATTCTTTAGTGTAAAAAGAAAATAATAAGTGTTATTCTAACAGCCCCACAGAGAATTTTCTCGTTGAAAGGGAGAATAACGCATATATCTCTTCTACAGCAGTTTATTTTTAAACACTCTAGACAAGGGGCCGTAGTCTAGGCAGGTATGACGACGGGCTCCAGAAGCGCATAAACGGGTTTGCGGACCGCAAAAAGCGGAATGAAGAAGTTCTGGAGCGGTCAAAGAAGAAACCCGTAGAAACAGCCTTTAAAGGCCGTTTCGGGGAAAGGTCGTCGGTTCAAATCCGGCCGGCCCCACATTTTTAAGCAATTCTAAAGCAACATTTTGGCAAAAGTTTTGTAAAAAATAGGCAAGAACCTTGCCTTTTCGATTCAGTTATCCGATCTAGAAGACTGAGAATGCTTTGACCGTTTAAATTTTACAAATAGTATTCGAAAGCGCTATTGTGCCCGCCTTATAGTTTCTTGTTCTTGTAAGGCAAGTGATTGTATTCGTTAAGGTAAGCTTGCAGGAGAATCGCTTCGATCAGCGCAGGAGAGTTAGAAACGGGAAGAAAAATATATTCGATAACTAATGGTCCTTTCTCCACGCAAAGATCCTTAAACCATTGGTTTGCTGGAATGCGACCATCCTTAACATTTTTCAATCTGTCTGGAATATCTTGTCCCAGAAACTGTCCCTTTGAATTAATGGTTCCGCTCTTGCCAATATACAGAATTTCCCCTGTATCTCTTTGTCGCACAAGATAGACTCCGTATTTTTGTTGTCGCTTAACACTTCGGAAGTGCAGGTCAACACGAGAACTGAAAGTGTGTGAGGTATCGTTATATTCAAATGAGCCATTCTCATAAATTTTCTTTAGTGATTCCCATTCATCTCCAAAGGATTTGATAATCATACTATTCCCAGTTTGTCTTTTTTATCCTAATTAACAATATCCATCTCTCATTAATTTTTATGAGCCACACTTTTCAGTTATATTCGTCTTTCTTATGAAATCTCGGAAATTTAAAAAACTAAAATGTAAGTCTTCATCTAACATGTCTAATCGCTAGTCTCACGATAATCAATACGAACAAAATTATCAAATATTACCTAAAAACGTTAAAGATAAACAAATCTTGAAGAAGCTTGCCAGCTGATAGAAGCAGGGTTCGAATACGTCACAGAAATGGACGACGCCAAAATCTTTAGGAAAAGAAAGTAAAAATATCTCTTTCTCTTGCCAGAAAGATAAGACTTTCCGTTATGGATTAGGAAAAACTTAGTCGTTTAAATTTTACGAAAGTCAGTATTAAATTGGGCAATAGGCTCAAAGCTATGTAGCAAAAAGAAATGCGTAAAATGCTCAATAGAAGATTTATGTAGTAAAACTAAGGGAATAATTTTTAGAGAGAACAATGCAGTATGGAACGGTGTGTAGTTATGCCCCTGTTTAAGTTCGACCAAGATACAGAAAACATGCTCATGTATTCGCTTGCATTATTCAATTTCAGGGGTTACGTAAGTGGATTTGAGGATCTAGTGAAATATCTTGCTGCGTTATCCTTCGAGAGAGTAATGTTTCAAACTGGACTGAAATTTGAAAAATTCCGGAACATTAACCCAAGAGATGTAAAAATTTCTGACATCATCAATTTCTTAGAAGAAAAGGAGCAAATAGACAAAGCAAAAGCAAAAAAGCTAAGACGATATTGGGATTTTCGTAACGCTATAATGCATACACGCTCTTCAATGAGCAAAGAGCAAATAGATCTTGTAACTAAAGAGATTCTAAGGTTCTTATGTGAAGAAGCAGGGATAGACTTTGATGAACAACTTCGACGCACAACATTTGAAGATATATCGACTTTTGGAAAAGGTTCAACTATAAGCGTTGAAGAGTTTAGGGGTATTTATGATTCTGATTTTGACAATTTTATAATGTTGTACAAAAAATGTGCTGCATTGCAGCGTGAGATAAACAGACTGATTACAGGCAAACTAGGTTTGAAACCCGAGCAAATATCAAGTTTCATTCCTAATTCAGGGGGAATATGGCTGCCATGGGTAAAAGAAAAAATACCCAACAAAAGAGCACATATACATAGAGCAAGCCTAGGAATTGCTTTTACCCCAATCAACATAAGGATAGGATTAGATTTTGGAAATAAAGCTCACCTTCACAGAGAAAAATATTATGAACTGCTCTTGAAAGAGGAACTGAAAGAGGAGTTGAAGTCTCTTAGGATTAGCAGCCAAAGATATATTTTCTATGACACATTTTGGTATTATCACATTAGGAATACTAGGCCACTAGAATGGTACTTTGAGATTGACATGACCGGAAAGCAGAAAATCGAAGAAGCCATCAGAGAAACAAAACTGTTAGAAGGAAAGCCTTTGACAGCAAACAAATTTCTCATAGGTAGGGTCATTGATAGAAACTCGGAAGAATTCCCACAAATACTTAACAATATTATCGAAGAAGCTGCCAAGACCATAGAAGAACTTTACCCAATACTAGAAAAAATTGAAGTCTCATGCGCCAGGAAATTTGTATAAAAGTAGAGTTGGGCTGTTTGAGGTTAAAATTTTTATTGGTGCATTATTTCCAAAATCTAATTAAGATATAATGGTAACCCCCAACAAATTCTCGTTTATCATGCGCATGTTGTGCGAAAGAGAAAATAGGTTATCTTAAAATTGTAAGATTTAAACGTAAGTTTCCATCTATCCGGCCCCACATTTTCAAGCAATTTCAAAGCAACTTTTAGGCAGCGGCTTCGCAAAAATGGAGCAAAAAGCTTGCCTTTTTCAATTCGGCAATCAATACAAGGAACCAAGAAATAGTTTGGCTGTTTAAATTTTACAAACAGGTTAGGCTGGATATCTTTTTTCTTCAATGATATTTCCTGCGACAGTTATTAAGATATTATTTCCGTTTATTGATACTACGCTATGTTTTCTTTCCATGTTGTAGAATCGCCAAAACCTTTCTGGAATTTTCAGCAATATTTTGTTGTCAGCTTTTTGTATCGGAGTTTTTTCAAGAAAACAAGAGATTTCCTTCCATTCTGGCATTTCGCTGCCAGAAATTCCTATTGTTGAACTGTCTAATGCGTAAACGTAAGCGTATTCATTCCATGCGGGGTTGGCTGCTTGTAGTAGGTTGGCTGCTTCTAGTAGTTCGGCTGATACTTCTATTACGCCTCTAGGTTTTTCCTCCTTTGGATAAACAAGGTTTACTCGTCTACCATTTCTTTCCAAAACTTTAATTACAATTTTCCCTTCGTTCAAAAGCCTCCTTATTGAACCATCAACACGGCCAGTCTTCCACCCCAACTTTTTCCCCAATTCATATTGAGAAAGCCCTGGAAACTGCTTTATAGTTTCCAGTAAGATTTCGTCTGACTCTTCGCCTCTTCGGTTCTTTCTTATCTCCACTATTTCAATCATAATTTACTCACAGTCTCTCTGTCTCTCACTCTCTATGTTGTTGTAGGGATATTTAAGTTTTTGGAATATTCCAAAAGGCTATACCATTAAACAAAAATACCATAAGCCTTGCTAAATAGTATCTATGTTCCGATTTGAGCCAAGAAAACGATGCTACCTCGGTCCAATAAAGCTTGGTTCCCAACCAGTCAGATGGATAAGGGAGCATAGAAGCTTTGCAAGCAAAGAATGGCTTGAAGGACAAGTAAGATATGGCGAGTGGATAAGCGAGCACGGAAAACCAAACCACTTCCAGATATACACAATAGTCTATGAAGGAACGAAGCCTATAACAGTTCTATTAAGATAAAATGGCAACCCCAACAGGTTCTCATTTATCACGCGCATGTTGCGCGAAAGAGAAAATAGGTCATCTTAAAATTTTAAAATTTAAACGTAAGTTTTCATCTAACCGGCCCCACATTTTTGAGCAACTCCAAAGCAACTTTTAGGCAGCGGCTTCGCAAAAACAGAGTAAGAAACTTGCCTTTTTCAAGTCAATGGTCTAACACGAGACGCCGGGATTAGTTTGACCATTTAAATTTTACAAAAGTCAATGCTAAATTCATATTTCTCTTTTAAATAACGTAAGCCAGATAACCTCTTGCAGCTTAGAAATATTGCAACCTAAATAATGTAGCATATGAGATGAAAGCATTGAGCATAAAAATATCCAGAAAAGTTCTTAATCATATTGTTAGTAGGCATCCGGAAGTTGCACGTTACACACATGAAATAGTTATGGCGGTTCAAGATCCTGATTTAATTATTAAAGGGTTGAGGGGTGAGTTTAAAGCTTTAAAGTTTTACGCCAACCTCCATATTGGACCGAAGTACCTCGTGGTTATTTACCGTG
>JAVZLH010000006.1:0-53564 GCA_038883855.1 Bathyarchaeia archaeon | reverse complement strand
CTCGACTATGATTTTGCGCAGAACAGCCTCACACCTTGCTTTACAATCGCCCTTAACCGTCTCACACGCGTCCTTGGCTATCTCGCCAGCCATTAAGCCAGCAATTTCCTCTTCACTCATACATGAATCACCTCAACAAAAATTATTTCAGCCAAAAAACTTAAATTTTGCGCTTATTTTTCAAAAACAAGCAATTTTTCGGTTAAAAACTGATAAAAGAAGCGAAAGAATACTATTCTTTCATCATGCTCAAAGTCTTTTTGCGCGTGCACGCGCCGACGATATGACGCAACAATAGTATTGTTGCGCCTCGCTTAATAGGCGTTAACCGAAAACAGTCAAAAACATAAACAAAAACGCGAAAAAGCCGAAATAAAAGCATTTTCGGTTATACGTTACTAATGGAATAAACATTAAAATTATGTAAAGTGATTATGAGTTTTTGGTTCTTCCAATACTTTTTAATATCACGAGATAAGGAACATATCACATCTCGCACCAAAAATGTAGAATATGGAAAAGGGAATGCACAAACATAGTAAATTAGCCCTTTTTTATCGCGCGAAACGCTACCGTTTCTTTTAAGAGATTTAATGGTTTTCTCTCTGTTAATTTATTAAAAATGATCCATACGTAAGCGTAGAAAGGTATTTTTCTGTTAGAAAATTCGTATACCCAAGGTCGGAATGGTGGAAAACCTAGAAGTTTTGCATCACAAACTTGAAAACCAGAATGGTTGAGGATTCGAATTAATTTGTTAAAACTTAATCGGCAATGTCTTTCATAATGACTTCCTGCAAATTTTGCGGTAAGAATTCTCACCATGCTTTTTGGCGCGAAAGAGTCAAAAATTAACAATGGATTCATAAGATTTGAAGTTGAACCAACAAATGAAGCCCCATATTTACAAACGCGTGAAATTTCATCTACAGCTTTTTGATTATTTGGTATATGTTCCAGAACGTCAACACAAATAACCAAGTCAAATATTTGTTGTCGAAAAGGCAAAGACTTTATGCTTGCCACCACAAAATCAAAATTCTTATAACCTTTTTCCTTAGCCTTCCGATGCGATTCACGAATATTCCAATGGCTTATATCTACCCCTATAACAAAAACATTGTTTGGCACATGAGATAGGCTAGATATATTTGGCCCGCAACCCGCATCAAAGTAGTATGCACTGATTTTTAAATTGCTGTTGACAGAACTGTTCAATTAAGAAACGGTAAAAAACGTAGCGATACTTGCCAAGATGCCAAAACTTTTTAACAACATAGCCACTCATAAGTTTATCAGTAAATTTTTATAAAGTGCACGATAATAAAGCTTATTTTGAGCGTAGTTCCCTTGCCGAATTCTGAGACTTTAAACCGATTTTTAAACCTTACAACGTATTCTCTCACCAACCTTTATAGGAATTTTAAATAAGCTTTGTTATGTTATGGAAATTTTGTTCTGTTAGTTGCAGATAAACGAATATTTGAGTGATAATTATAGTAAAAATAGAAAAAGAGGGGGTTTGCGGGAGAAATCTCCATGCTGTGGTGGGTTCAACTCCCACCCCTGGCTTATAAGACAAACCTCAGTCTGCGGGTGATGTTGCTTTTCTGTGGATGACGTAGGGGCATGTGATTGAGGCTTGGCAAGATTCTACCTCAAATAAGTATCGTGGCTTGAAATGTTTTTGAGTTTTTGGGCGGAACTTTTATTTTTTAATGTAAGCCTTTTATTTGAAATCATACATGTGGGGAAAGCCCTGATAATATGCAGTGCCCTCTTAAAGGTTCACAATGTCTAAACTGGGTATTTTGGGTTGATTGAATTGTTTGAGCGGTTAGGTTTGTTTGGCAATGTGCTCCTTCTTTTGGTTTCACTTTTTATTCTTGACCGTGCAAGTGATTTGGTTGATAACGCTGTTATGGTTGCGGAGATAACGGGTTTGGGAAAGACAACTATAGGTTTTGTGCTTGTTGCAATGACTACAACAATTCCTGAACTAAGCGTTTCTGTTTTAACAGCTTTGGGGATGGAAGATGTAGGCATAGCTATTGGAAACGCTTTAGGCTCAAATGTTGTGAACATATGCCTCATACTTGGGGCAGCTTTTCTACTAGCATCCTTAAAGAATTCGGAAGCGCGTTCCATTACGATTAGGGAAGAGGTGGAAGCTCTTTACTTTGGGCTTTTTGCAGCTTCTATGATTCCCTTAATTCTAATTTACATTGGATATGCGAGCATGGTTATAGGCGTAATCCTCATAGCATTTTTTGCATACAACATATACAGACTCTCAAAGAGGAAGAAAGCCGACGACGGAACTCTTCCCCATCTAGGAAATGGAAAACTAAAGCGTCATGTGTTTTTAACAATAGCTGGAGTGATTATTGTTGTAGCAAGCGCATATCTCATAATGGATTCAGCCTCATACATTGCCGAATGGATGGAAATACCCCGTGTGGTGATAGGCGCCACCATAGTTGCTTTTGGAACAAGCATGCCAGAATTTGCAAACAGCTTGAAATCATCCATGAAAGGACAGGTTGAGCTTGCTTTAGGCAACATTGTTGGAAGCTGCTTCATAGACGTAACACTCATCCTCGGAGTTGCGTTAATAGGCCAAAATTTTGGAGTGAATATGGCAGCCTACACCGGCTTAGCCACATTCGCACTTACAGCATGTTTAATCCTGTGGTATTTCATTTCAAGCAAAAGAATAAGCTGGAAAGAAGGTGCGGTTCTGCTCTTTCTACATGTCTGCGTTGTCCATGGAATCTCTTCCTAAGGGAAAAGAGGCGTGTTCAACATACTGGCAGGCTATGGAGCACGTTTTCTTTTAACTGAAATCTTTCAAAGACAAAAGAAAAAGTAAGGGAAAGAAGATGTGAGGGGCTTTTAAGCCGGGTGTCATGTACTTGTTGCTTGCTTACTTTCTTCAGTCTTCTTCTCCTCGCCTTTCTTCTTTCCCTTCTTAGGCAAAGCAGATCGCCTCCTCTTAAACTTGAAAGGGCTGAAAGCTTTTAGCCCAAAAGACTGCGGACATACGCCAACCTAAAAACTTTACCGTAAAAGTATATCAAAAGTCAAGAATTCTACAGAGACAATTCAAAAGAGACATCGAACAGTATTAGCACAGTTAAGACGTATTCATCAGAGGAACAAGCCTAAATATGCATACTAAAGCTCCTTTCCAATTAGTTGCTGTTAACAGAAAAAGAGGGATCTGTGGGGTGTTCTCCATGCGGTAGCAGTTTCAACTACCTCCCGACTCTAGTGTTTTCACCCACAGAATTTCCAAGAACTCCGAAATCTTTGACAATAAAGAATCGTGCAAGATCAGAAGTATTAAAAATTAATGATTTCGCTTAAAAATCCGCTTCAACCTACATTTTTGTATCGTGTCAAATATTCAAATTACCTACTATTTGGTTAGTTGAATTGAAATAGTATTTGAGCGAAGTAGTATTATCTCGCTGGTGTTTGACGGGATAAATCTCTTAGAAAATAGCTTATTTTAGAAAAATAGGTTAAAATCACAAATAGCGTTTCTGATTAGGGGCTTTATGGATAAGTTCGGTAGTTTGTTTATTCATAAAATAAAATTCAAAAACCGGGAAAAGGACAGAAAAATGCCAATTTTATTATTTATTGTTGTTCAACGCCTAAAGGCAACTTAAGGATTAATGCTTTGACATCTTTCTTTTGAGCGGTGTAGTTTTCTAAAGCAATTGTAGTCCAAGCATGAAATATTCCACAGGCAAGGACCTCATAACCTTCAAATTCGAAAATAGTCGTTCCTCGAGATGTGTTAACCTTAAAGAAACCTATTTCTACATGAAAGAAACCTATTACTGGTGGAACAAAAGCTCTAACTACTTGTTTGGTCCGTACTGGACCAATACTGACAACTTCACTTAACAATGCCTCCTCATATTTTCCATGCCTACTCTTGATTATGCGCTTGTCCGTTATAGCGTAGAAATTGTTTCCACCAATCTCCTCGTACAGAACAAAATAAATGAACTCATCAGGTTCTAGTTTTTCCCCCATCCAAGAAGGCATACATGAAATCATGCTCTCTTGTTCCAATCTAATTTTTTTCTGGAGTTCCTTTAGCATATCGGTATCTTTCGTTAGTATAGTATTGCAACCCATACAAAACCAGCTGGACTTTTCGTTTATAGCTCCACATTTTGGGCACGTTGCCTCTGCCCTAAATATAAAGTAAGAACCGTCAGGTGATAGAACTAAATCAGCCCCGCAATACTGGCATTTCATTTGTTCTTTATCTAATAGAGCCCCACAATTTGGACATTTTAGAACTATTATTTGAGCCATAGCTAAGCACCATGTAAACTTTACTGATGAACCTTATTTATTTTGTGTTTGTTTTAATGAGAATGTGCTTGGTATATTCTTAACTGTTTTGGGTTTGCGTGTATGCCTGAGGGCTTGAGCGTTGAGCGACTTCTTCGCCAAGCGGAAGAAAAGAAAGGAAAATATGAGGCTTGTTTCCGAATCCATTTTCCATGGAATTATGCGGCAACTGCGTAAAAACCTTTTTCTTAGCTGAAGCTGGGTATGTCTGTGAATAATGTATGAATGTTACTATTCCATTATTAGCTTTAATCCTACCTTGCTGCACAACAATATCTCCATTTTTGTCGAAAAGCATTGTGCATTATCCAGTTGTGCCAGCATTGACAGCAACTAAGTAAACGTTTTTCATTGGCAATACCCCACTCAATAAGTATTTAAGCCGAACCTAGAGTTTGTTGCATATGACTTAAGATTTTTTAATTCAAGCCGATGTTTGTTAACTAAAATATGACATCGTCGCCGAGAACCGTGTAAATTATGAAGTTATGGAATAGGTGCCAACGTTATACCCGAATTTCCAACAATCAATTTGCTGCTCGCTTTTCTAAAAAGTGATGGTTTAGTCAGTTACAACAAAGAAAAGGCGCCTGCTGAAACACATTTAATCGCTAAAGCCTCTCGGTTATCGCGTGTGAATAGAAACGAACTTTCTGATGGACCTATCATATGTTTTCTCAACTTCTGGTGGAAAATAGCATGCCGGTAACTCGTTGCGCGCTCTATGCCTCCTTAAACATTCGCAGCATCTACCTTTCAAATTGCACGGATATGTGCAGTGGCACTCTTTCAAGTTTGTCCCTAAATTTGGGCATTCACTCAATTTTCATCACACTCTTACATTTTGCTTACTTTATTTGGTAGCCCGGGAGAGATTCGAACTCTCGTCAGCGGGTCCAAAGCCCGCTATGCTTGTCCACTACACCACCGGGCTTCACATCCGAAATTATTTTGTGTTTCACCTCTTTAATAAGTGATTTTTGATTAAAACTTTCCTCTCACCACGTATCTTAAGCATCACTTGGCGGGTTCTCTCTATTTTCTCTTTTGCCGCCTTTTCGTCTACATCCTTTAGGTTTAGAAACTTTATCACATTGTTATAATTTTTCGGGTTCTTTCCTTCTAAGCTTTTAAAGGAGCGCATTAGTGTTGTGCAGTCTATTTTAGTTTTTGTTGTGGAAGCTTTGAACCAAGCGTAGTTTTCAACAAGGTCTATAAGCGTAGTGTCTAGATAGCGGGATGCATCCGCCGCTCTTCCCGAATCTATTAAGGATTTTACGCGGGCGACGAAGCCTTGTAGAAAGGCTAGATTAAGATAATACCTCAATTTTGTTTTAACCCTAAAATGAGCGTTTTCAAGCGCTTGGAAATTCTGCCTAACAACAGCGCAAATCTCCTCCCAGATTGCCTTGTAAAGCTTTAGCTTTTCCTGGACCTTTGCGCCGTCAACGGTGTTTAGAGCTGTTATGTGCATGTATTCCTTAAATACTTCTTTTACGTCGAGTTTTGCAGCTGAATTCCCAAACTTCGCCACCACTCCGCTGTTTGAGAAAGGCTCTAAGGCTATTTCAACAAGAACTTTCAAGATGCTTTCTAAAGCTGTTATGGCAAAAATTGAGGCGCTTTGGAAGTCGCCTTTTGAGAGGGCTGAGGTCGCGCGGCTTAGGTAAATGTCCGAGTCAACAATGTGGGATTCTGTTCTGATGTCAACTCTATCTGGCGAACTGTAAAACTTTGCCATTAAAAGTTTGGCATTCGCTAAAGACCAGTCTCTATCGTAAAGAATTTGCATCTCATACAATTTCTGGTCAACTTCAGGAGGAATCAAACTGTGAAGCCACTTTTTCGGGATGTGGTCTAAGTCTATGAATAAACCACCTGTTTCTCTTCTCTCAACAAACTCATAGGCGAATTCTGCTCCGTCGAGAATTAGCAAGTCTACGTCACTTGAGGCTGAAGCGTCTCCTCGACTCCAGCTTCCAAATAGGCCAACGCCATAAACATTTTCTTCCGCTATCATCTCATTAACAACTTTCTCAAGTATTCTTCGAATTTTTTCGGGAAGTGTTAACATCTGAGGTCTTTCCCTCCAGAATCAATAGCTAGTGTAAGTATTCAAAAGTTGCGAATAAAATCCACGTGTTTAAACCGTAAAACTTATATATTAAATCATTTCACCCTATAGGCGCGCGGGGCCGGATGGACTGTTTTCTGCTCCATCCAGCGGAAGATGAAAAGTGACGGTTCTACGCAGAACAAGCTGGAGTGAGAGTAGTTGAGTAAAAAAGATAGCGGTGCGCGTCAACGTTTAGTTGACAAATGCCCGGAATGCGGTAGCCTAAACCTTATACATGATTACGACACTGGCGAAACTGTCTGCGGAGATTGTGGACTAGTCTTATATGAGCAAATGATGGATAAGGGGCCTGAGTGGCGCGCTTTCACGCAAGAGGAAAAAGCTTCAAGAAGTCGTGTCGGAGTGCCAACCTCATATTCCGTTCACGATAAAGGTTTGTCAACAGCTATAAGCCAAGTTGACCGTGACGCCTTCGGAAGGAAACTTCCCCTTTCAACAAGACTGCAGATGTGGCGCCTAAGAAAATGGCAAATACGGTCCAGAGTGCACTCTTCAATAGACCGAAACTTGGCCCAAGCAATGGCGGAGCTTGACCGCCTCTCCGATAAGGTTTACATTCCACCGCCAATAAAGGAGAAGGCGGCGGTTATCTACCGCAAGGCTCTGGATAAAGGATTGGTTAGAGGAAGATCTATTGCAGCGATAGCGGCTGCTGCACTTTATGCTGCTTGCCGCGGAAGTGGGACGCCAAGAACCCTAAGGGAAATTGCTGAGGCAAGCCTTGTGGATAAGAAGGATGTCGCCAGATGCTATAGGCTTCTGCTCAGGGAACTTGACGTTCAAATGCCCATTGCAGACCCGCTTACATATGTTTCAAAAATAGCTGAAAGAATTGGAATTTCAGGCAGAACACAGGGGATTGCAATCCAAATTCTTAGAGAGGCGAGAAACAAACGTGCGGCTGCAGGCAAAGACCCTATGGGCTTAGCTGCTGCGGCTCTCTACATTGCTTGCTTGCAAAATGGCGAGAAGAAGACTCAGAAGGATATTGCAGAGGCGGCCGGCGTCACAGAAGTAACGGTGAGAAACCGCTACAAAACACTGAAAAAGCAGTTGAACTTGGAGCTTCCAGACTAAACGCACCCCATACTGAAGCATAGCGGCAGTGGTTTAACGCTAAAAGTATCGCTATTCTTTTTCAAGTTCCATCACTATTTGTCCTTTGTATCCGCATTCGTCGCAAACATATTTCTTAGGCGTCAGCCAATAATCTAAACTGCTTGACAAGTGAATTCTCGGGCTTCCACATCTTGGACAGTAAATTTTTGAAGGTTTTCTACGTTTTAAAGCCTTGAATACTTCCCCTAAGTCTTCTAGGAATCGCATTTGGGCTCGCGCTTCCATGCGGCAATTTTATCGTTTATTGAACTTCTATGTTTTCTTTCGGATATCCTATTTTCACCAAGTATTGGCGAACTTTTTCACGATGGTCTCCTTGAAGAAGTATTTGACCGTTTTTTGATGTACCTCCGCATGCACAGAAACTTTTTAGTTTCTGAGCTATGCTTGATAAGTTTGTGTTTTTGTCGTTTAAGCCTTCAATTATCGTCATTGGTCTTCCGAACTTGCGTGTTTCAAGCCTTATGCGGATGGTTTGTTGCTCTTTCTCTATCTCGCCGCAAACGCAAAGGTCTTTTGGAAGCCCGCAGATTGGGCAAACTTCAGCCATGATGCTCAAACTTAACAATTGTCACAGCAATATATAAAAGTTTCAAATCAGCACCGGTTCTTTCATGAAAATGTTAAAGTTTAATTTTGTTTAGTTGTTCCAGCACATATTGCCGAATCTGGTTTGGCTCGGGCAGTTTTGCCACGATTTTCCCATCTTTTATTAAGGGTTTGAGCATAGACTCCGTTTTGCTATTGCATTTGGGGCATTTTGGCTGAGGGCTGTTGAATGGTAAAACCAAGTCCGTTAGGCATTTTGGGCATCTCCAAACTTGTTTCCTGCCTCCCATTTTCCCCCTTTTTGCGCATAGCTTGCCGTCGATTTCCACTATGTCCATGGCGAAGTCTATTGTAGGTGCGTTGCTGACGGAAGTGCCAACCCCAAAACCGTCCGCTCCAGCGTCGCTTAGCTCCTTAATGTTCTCTTCGTTTACGCCTCCGGAAACAAAGATTTTCACGTGGTTAAAGCCTCTTATGTCAAGTTCCCATCTCACCTCCCGAATGATTTCGGCAAAATTTCCTTTCCTTGAAGCTGGGGTGTCGAGGCGAACAGCGTACAAGCGTTCTTTTAGGGCTTCAGCAGCCATCAAAGCCTCCATTTTCTCGTCAAAATAAGTGTCAACCAAAGCGATCCTTGGAACTTCTGGCGAGATAACTTCGTCGAAGGCTTTCCAAGCCTTAACTTGATCTCCGAAAACTATTATGAGGGCATGGGGCATTGTTCCAGTGGGCTGGACACCTAAAAGCTTCGCTCCACTTAGGCTTGAAACTCCGTCGAAACCTCCTATGTAGCTTGCGCGGTCAATCATCGGCGACAGTGCAGGATGCATTCGGCGAACTCCAAATGAAATTAAAGTTTTATCTCCAGCAATCTTCCGCAGTCTTGCTGAACGTGTGGCTATGCCAGAAGCTTGACATAGTAAACCCAGCGTTGGCGTTTCGTAAATGCAGTATTCGCCGTAGGCGCCTTCTATGCGCATAACCGGCTCTCTTATTCCTCGGCAGTCTTCATGATAAAACACGCTTCCCTCGGGCATAGCATAAACGTCAACAGCCACACCTTCAAAAAGGTGAGCCACCTCTTCAATTCCGCATAAAATCCCCCAAGGCCACTCGTTTGGTAGCTTACCGGAGGTAACGTCTGCTATTGCAAGTGTTCGGCTCAAACCTTTGGCTTCTATAACTTGTTTTGTTCTTACAAAGTAGATGTCTGTTGTTTCGCCACTCTTTATCTCCTCATCTGACGCGCAGTGGAACAGTCTCATTTGCAATCGACCTCAAACTTGAATAATTTATTGAAGGTTTGTGGAATAAACGTTTTTAGGATTCAACTCGTTGAAATCTATGCCAAGAGGTTTATGAAACCCGCTTTCATTATAGCCGCAATTAGGGAAATACCGTAAATGTATATGAGGTCCTTTAATGAGATTTCTCGGCTCAACATCTTTTTTATTGTAAAGTAAATTTCGTAGCCCTCAACAATGCTAACTGGCGTAATCATGAGCAATATCAAAGGAAGGTTTCGATTTTTATCCCTCCCAAGAGGCTTCCTCCACGCAGAACACTCAGGAAAATAATGATTATGGCGAAGACTAAGGCAAAGATTCGCGGGTGTTCAAGAACAATGTTTCCGTATTTTTCTCTTTTGAAGAAGTTTGTGAGCACTAGATTGATGCAGAAGGTCATCCCCAACAAGATTAGAGAGACTACAAGCACGTTGTGTATGAAGAACATCGCAACCGCCAAAAGTGGATTTTGAAAAATGTTGTCTGCGATGTTGAAGAAGAGGTTGTTTTCAACCGTGGAAACAATTAGAAAGAATAGAAAGGCTAAGCCTAGCAAAACTGTATGTTTTCTCTCACCAAGCAATCGCAATGACCCCTAGAACGCTAGAACCATTAGAGAAAGAAGATTTTCAAATATGAGAATTCCTAGGATAATGAACGCTAGAATAACCAGCACTACAAAGTAAACTATTACTGCCAGTATACCAACGGCAATAGCGCCCAGCCAACCAGTTTCGTAGAGACGCTTTATTAGAAGAAGCCAAGTGCATAGACTGAGAAACAAGGCGATCAGTCTATAGGGGATGAAAAGGTAAAACAGCGTTGACAAAACTGTTCCTATAAGGGAAATTATGAAGGCATCTGAGAATCGAGCGCGCTTTCCTCCTACCACAATCAGTCCAGCGATGTAGAAAACTCCAGCCATGACAAAAAGTTCAATGAAAAACCAGGCTAAAAAGAAGACTAGGTGAAGCGCTGCTGGGATATGCTCCCATAACCCTCTTCCGTTAGCCTTCTGTAACAGCGTAAACAATGTCTGAAACAAGTATGCTTCAAACATTTCTGATCACTAATACTTGCCGTATTGCAGTGAAGCAAAATAAAAACTTTATGAAATGATTCTTTCGCGTTTTATCTCAAACAGGACAGTTCCGCCGTTTGTGTAGGGTTTTCCCGGGTCTAAACATTGAACATAGCCTTTTTCATCTTCCTCTTTTGCTAAGCCAAGTTGTTTGAAGCTTATGCCGTGGCTTAGGGGAACAATCATGGAAAGCATACATCCAAAAGCGTGTACGCAAAAATTGTCCGTTTCTTTTATAACTATTTTTGGCGATTCTATAACTATTTTGTCTCCAATATTAAAGACTGGGCAATTTCCACGTATCTCGTTAACAGTTATGATTAAACGATATTTTTCCTCTTTTTCGCTCATGATTCCACCCATTGCTGCCTCTTATGTTTATTTGCATTTTTATGAATTTTTGAAAACTCGGAGATAGCAAACACTTAAAAGTCATGATGAAAGGGATATTTGCTAATTGATAACAAACGGTGCAGTTTGATGAAAGGTCGCCCAACAATAGTTGCGGCTGGAAGAACCGCGTTCGGAGAACACTATGAGAAGGAACCGGAAAAGCTTATCGAAGAGGCTTGGATTAAGGCTTCCGCAGAAGCGAATGTAGAACGTAAAGACCTTGAAGCCTGCTACCTATCCGACTATTTTCTCCCAATAACAAACAAGCTCGGGTTAGAGGAAGGCTTCCTTTCAGAACTCACAGAACTTCATGTCCCAATGGAAGCAACCCGCTCCTTCAGCTCAGCTCTTCTAAACGCTTGCAACGCCATCCTAGCTGGGAAATACAATGTTGTTTTGGTCGGTGGAATAGAAAAAATGACGGATCGTTGGGATAAAATCCGCGACGACCTTATGCTTTTAGAAGATCCATGGAGCTATTATGCCGGGTGCACTCCAGAAGCAAATCATGAACTTATGCTAAGGGCTTACATAAAACGGTACGGCATAAACGGCGAAGACCTTGAAAAACTTTATATCGCTCTAGCCCAGATTCCCGTCAAAAACCATTTAAACGCAACAAAAAACGAGTACGCCCAATATCGGCGAAAGATAACTGTGGAACAAGTTATAAACGCAAGAAAAGAAGCTAGGAGAACTCTCGGGCTTTATGATTATGCGCCAATTTCTGACGGGGCAGCTGTCGTAATTCTCACAAGCGAAGACTATGCAGAAAAATTCACAGACAAGCCAGTATACATCCTTGGCAGCGCTTCAGCAACAGACTATTTAACATTTCCAGCTAGGGAAAACCTGACGCATTTTCTCGTAAGCAAAATGGCGATGAAAAACGCCCTAAAAACGGCTGGAATAAATCTGTGGGATATACAGATTGTTGAGCTTTATGATCAATCATCAGTCATGGAGATGATATCTCTCGAGGATTTGGGTTTCTGCCAGCGTGGAAAAGCATGGTTAAGCGTGTATGAAAGCTGTGAGGACTATAAAGGCTATTACGAGATAGATGGAAAAAAACTGTTTGTAAACATGAATGGAGGATTAAAAGCCGACGGGAATCCTCTAGGTGCAACTGGCGGCGCCCAAACATTCGAGGTTTTCAAACAGCTTCGAGGTGAAGCTGGAGAACGGCAAGTTAAAGGCGACGGTGAGCTGAAATACGGGTGTGTGCTGGAGCTTGAAGGTTTTGGAACAAAAGGTTACGTCCATATTTTTGGGAGGGATTAGAAACGAGCAGCGAACCAATAGAGAGAAGAGTCTCCTACCTCGGAGACAGACTTCGAGGAAGCCGTTGTCAACTATGCGGTAAAGAGTATTTTGAAGTTAGAGATTACTGTGGACGATGCGGAAGGAAAAGCTTTGGAAAAATGGCTGAAATAGACCTTTTCTATGAGAAAGGAACGCTTGAAATATGCACACTAATCAGCGAACCAACAAACAAGTTCAGAAAACTCGGCAGCTTCATCTATGGAATAGTCTCCTTTCACAACGGGAAAATAAGAGTTCCTGGAAGGCTGACTGACAAAATAATAACGAATGACGAGCAAATTGACTTTTCATCCCTAGAAGGAAGAGAGGTCATTCCAAGATTTAGGAGACGTTATTCTGTTGATAAAAGCGATGTCATCCCAACAATCTCTTTGACTTTTACTTTCGCAGACGAGTTTTATCTGCATCAAAACTACAACGTTGTCAAGCCGAATAAGGAGTATGATACTCCCGGAATTGTTGGCTATGGTTTCTATACTTCGAGATTTAGGATAAGGGAAGGCGGAATAGAGCGTTCAGTTCCATTCCTAGATGAGGACGCCATAACCGCTGCCGTTGAGGCTGGAAAACTGGCGCTAATACACTCTGGAGTCGATTGCTCTCTTATAGGTAAGGTTTACGCTGGTTCAGAGTCGAATCCTTACGCCGTCAAGCCTATAGCCTCAAAAGTTGCACAGGTTTTGCGGCTTGGAGAGGCTGATGGAGATGTACAAGGCGTTGACGCTGTAGACACAGAGTTTGCATGTAAGGCAGCGACAAGCATGTTTAAGGACGCCGCGTCGCTTGTCAACTATCCTAAATCAAACATTCAATACGCCATGGTTATAGGTGCAGACAATTCACAAGCAGCGCCCAGAGACTGTCCAGGTGGAGAACTTGACCTCTTTGTTGGTTTCGGCGGGTGTGCCTACATTTTCGGAAAGCATGATGTTATAACTGAAATTGAAGGTTGGTACTCCTGCACTTCCGACACGCCTGATTTTTGGCGCCGCGACGGCGAGCCATATCCCATGCATGGTGGAAGGTTCACTGGGGATCCAGCGTATTTTAAACATATAAAGAAGGCTGCCAGAAAATTGATGGAAAGACTTAACCTAAAACCAAGCGATATCAACTATTTCGTTGCTCACCAACCTAACGTCCAGTTTCCGGTGAAGGTCGCAAAGGAGCTTGGGTTCAAGGAGGAGCAGTATTTGCCTTCGCTTCAAGTAGCCAAGTTTGGCAACACTTACTCAGGTTCTTCGCCGCTGGGTTTAGCTGCAGTTTTGGATGTAGCAAAGCCTGAAGAACGCATTTTAATTGTCAGTTATGGTTCTGGAGCGGGAAGCGACGCTTACTCGCTTATAACAACAAGCCAAATACTTGACAAGCGAAAACGCCAAAAAATGACTGTCAAGTATCAAGCGGAAAATCGCTTCCTTGAGTATGTTGACTACACCACTTATAGGCGGCTAAAACTTGGATTATAGCAAATTCTTAATAAACCAGCGGGAAACATATACGAGCGGAGAACAAGATTGTTCGCCTACGGAATCTTTAAAGTAATATACGCACCCCACAAGGCATTCAAGGAAATAGCTCAAAACCCAAAATACGTCGGACCGATTCTAATAATGATTCTTTTTGCAGCTGCAAACGTTGGTTCTATGTACACCCTTATGAGTAAGACTTTTATGGAAGACACTCTGCCAACGTCAAAACAATTAGATGAGTGGACTGAAAATGCAACTTTGTGGACGACCAGCGGACTGGCGGCTACAGAAAATTATACTGACTGCATACAAGGAAGTATTTACGGAAACAGAAGTATAGAATTCTCAGCAATAAACAGCAATGAAATCTTCATGCAGTTAGATAACATTGGACCAGTAAACTGTTCTTCGGATCCTAGCGGCTACAAATATCTTTATTTGAGGATAAAATTGCTAAGTCCCGATGATAGTCCTGAAAATGTCACCATCTACCTGTATTCAAGCCCATCAGACTATTTCTACTACAATCTCACAGAAAACTTCTCTAACTTCACAGTTAACGTCTGGAACAACTTAACAATCCCTCTTGCAAACCAAAATTGGACTGAAATGGGAACCGCTGCAGACTGGGGAAACATCAAGGGATTAAGATTAAATTTCATGTGGCTTAAAGCCTCAAACATAACGGTTTTGGTTGATGGACTTTTTTTCGGAGGCGTTTTTAAGCCAGCGGTGGAAAACGTTGTGAGTTATGCAGTTAACTATTCAGTTTACACGTTTATGCAGTTCTTTGTCAGATGGGTTTTACTAGGTGGAATAATCTATATTATGACTAAGGCGTTTAAGGCTAACACTGTTTGGAAGATTATTTTAATTTTGGCCGGTTTCACATTGATAACCATGTTTGTGCAAGCCATAATAAACGTTGCAGCATTTTCAACCATGTCAACCATCCGCTATCCCTTTGAGCTTATAGGCGGAGTTAAAGGCGAAAGCGAAAATGCCTACAGCAAAATTCTAGAAGAAACGTGGCTTGTAAACCAAATTTACAACTACGCCCAAATAGCAGTGCTCATATGGACTATAGTTCTATGCACCCTTGCAGTTCGCTCAACAACCGAGTTTTCATGGACAAAAAGTTTCCTTATTGCTGTTGTGGCTTATTTCGCTACAACGCTTATAGAAGGCTTTTTGGTTGGAACGTGAAAAAGGTAAGCAAAATTTTTAAGAAAGATGGACATGTGATAAGTGTTTCTGGCAGGCTGGAATCTTCGTGGCGGCGATTCTTGAAGTAAAAAATGTAAAAAAGAGTTATCGTATGGGTAAGGTTCTTGTTCCAGCCTTGCGAGATGTAAGTTTCAACGTGGAAGAAGGCGAGTTTTTAACGATTTTTGGGCCGTCTGGCAGCGGAAAATCAACTTTACTACATTTAATAGGGTGTTTAGATCGCCCAGATGAAGGCAGCATTTTTGTTGATGGAGCCGATGTTCTTAAACTTAGCGATGATAAATTGGCTGAGATTCGTTTAACAAAGATAGGCTTTGTCTTCCAATTTTTTAATCTGTTGCCTAGGTTGACGGCTCTGGAAAATGTGGAACTGCCGTTGACGATTGCCGGCGTGCCAGAAAAGGAAGCGTTGAATAGGGCTAGGGAAATGCTGACGTCCCTCGGGCTTGAAGCCCGCATGAATCATAAGCCGTCAGAGCTGAGCGGTGGAGAGCAGCAACGGGTAGCCATCGCAAGAGCCCTAATTAATAATCCAAAGATTGTTTTGGCTGATGAACCTACTGGCAATTTGGACACCAAGACTGGTTGGGAAATCGTTCAGCTTATGAGAAGGCTGAATGAGGAAAGAAAACAAACTTTCATTGTTGTTACACATGATCCACACGTCGCAGAAACCGCTGACCGCATCATCCACCTAAAAGACGGCTTAATCGAAGGAATAAAAGAAGCGCCAAGGAGGAAATAACACGTGAAGGCGAGTAAATTATTAGCTGTAGCATGGGGCAATCTGAAACAGAGAAAACTAAGGGCTTCCCTTACAACACTTGGTGTTGTCATCGGGATCACAACAATAATAGCCATTGCTTCGCTTGGCGAAGGCTTCCGATTAGAAGTGAGGCAACATATGGAACAAGGCTTCGAACTCGATGTCTTAATAGTTTTTCCAGGAAGTTTTATGACTGGCTTACGTGGAGGGTTTAGCCAAACGAACATTGAAAACATTACTAAAATAGATAATGTAAATGCTACAACACCTTTAATTACACTGCCTACAGCCGAGCTTTACAATGAAACCGGTGTTAAGCTTGGCGCCTTTACAGTTGGCGCCGTAAACTTTACTGAAATGAAGAAAATACTTCCCCTTCGATTTCAACTGTCAAACGGCACGTTCCCGCAAACTGGCGACAATACATCAATAGTTCTCGGTTATAAAGCCAGCGTGGTTAATGGAACAATAGTTGCCGGTGTCGGAGATAATGTCTCACTAATAGTGAGAAACAGCATTGGATATATTATTTATAACAACACCTTCACGGTTAGTGGCGTGTTGGAGAAAGGAGGGACATCTGGAATAACAAACTTTGATTATTGGGCTTTTATCCCCCTTGAAACTGCTCTTGAAATGCCTTTCTTTAAAGAAAATTCAGAGCCGTACCAAATTATTCTTGTGAAGGTTTCTAATCCTCAATATGCAGAAAGCGTCGGCGAGGACATTGAAAATCTTTTTCCACCATATTCGGTTACGGTTTTTGTTCCTTCCGCTTTAATGCGTCAAGTTGACAATGTGTTGAATATTGTTCAAATGTTTTTGATGGCTATAGGTTCAATTTCGCTTCTTGTTGCTGGAGTTGGCATAATGAATATCATGACTGTAGCTGTTATGGAAAGAACCCGTGAAATTGGGATTTTAAAGGCTATTGGAGCAAAAAGCCGAACAGTCTTGGGTATGTTTCTCGCTGAGGCTGTCTTAATCGGCATAATCGGTGGTGTAATAGGCGTATTTACTGGATACGGGCTTTCTTATGGATTAGCGCAAATCTTATCGAACTTTATGCAACCTCAACGTCGAGAAACGGTTCTTCAAACGCCAGAAACCCAAAGACTGGCTGTGAATCCTGTTTTCTCGATGGAATGGACAATAGTAGCAATAGTTTTCGCAATAATTATCTGCATAATCTTCGGTTTATACCCAGCTAGAAAAGCATCTAAACTCAACCCAGTTGAAGCATTACGTTATGAATAATAAATTAGAAACATTTATATTGTTTAATTGCTTTTCTGCTCATAACTAGCCCTAAACCAAAAGCCCTCGTGTCAAATCTTGACAAAAAGGGTTGCGGTTATAGGCTGGTTCCGCGATAAGGACGACAACATCATATGCCAAGAAGGCTGCCAGAAAAAACAAAAAATGCCAAAAGGAAACCTAGAAGGTTTGGAAGTCAGAGAAGATTCCGTGCGAGTAGACCATTTTTCGCTCCTAGGCCGGTGAGGGAAAATCAGGAGCTGGAGGTTGTTATAGACGACATTGGAAGCAGAGGAGATGGTATAGCCCGGATTCAAAGCTTTCTGATTTTTGTACCAAACGTTAAGGTAGGTGAACGCGTTAAAGTCAGGATTTTGTCTGTTGGAGAAAAGTTCGCTGTCGCGGAGAAAATAGCCCAGTAGGTGAATCAGCCAGTGAAGATAAAGGAATTAAGAAATGGAATGAAGCGCGTCAGCATAAAAGCCAAGGTTCTGGAAAAATCCGACCCGCGAGAGGTGCTAGCGAGGTTCAAAGACGAAACCCACAAGGTTGCAACCGCCATAATTGCTGACGAAACTGGGACAATAAAGCTGACGTTGTGGAATGAACAAATAAACCAAGTGAACGTAAACGATGTGGTTAAAGTGGAAAACGGTTACGTGACAAGCTTTAGGGGCGAAATCCAGCTGAACGTCGGAAAATACGGAACACTGGCTGTTGAACCGTCCGCGGAATAAGACTAAATTAACGGAAGAAGAGGTGAAAACGTATGGGAGAAAGAAGAGGCTTCGGTCAAAGAAGAGGCTTTAGCGGAAGAGGAGTATTTGCTCCAAAACCAGTGGAAATTGGAAAAGAATACGAAGTTGACGTGAAAGAGACAAGTCGCAGAGGAGAAGGCATAGCTAGAATCCAAGGCTTAGTTACTTTCATACCGAACACAAAACCAGGAGACCATGTTAAAATAAAGATAACAAGGATAAGCAGAAGGTTTGCTGAAGCCGAAGTTGTTGGAGAAGGAGAGACAGAAACCGAAGAAGAATAGCCCTAATAAATTTTAGCCTTTCTTGAAGAAAAGCCAATTCTTCTTATTTTTAAACCTAACAAGAACATATGTTCCTCTTAATTTTTCGCCGTGAATTTCCACGACAATTTTATCTTCCTTACGGTCTATTAAATTATAGAAGCCTTTATCCCAAATTTTAACAGTTCCAGCGCCGTATTCACCTTCTGGGATTGTGCCTTCAAAATTGGCGTAATCAATTGGGTGGTCTTCAACCTGCACAGCCAAACGCTTAACACCGCTGTTTCTCGGTGGTTCTTTTGGAATTGCCCAGCTTTTTAGCACACCGTCCATTTCAAGGCGAAGGTCATAGTGCAAGTGCGTCGCTGCATGTTTCTGAATCACGTAAATGTTTCCTTTACACATTTTTAGTTCTCCTTTTGGCTCTGTTGTTTTCTCAAAATTTCTTTTGCACGCATATTCCTTTAGATTCGGTTGCAAAACTCCAAGTTAGGCGTTTGGTTGTATAAAAAGAGGGGTTTTAAAGTTTCTTTATATTTCTTCGAGCAGAGTTGTGAAGGTGTCGTGGTGTTCTTCCTCATCTTTTAATATTCCTTCGAACAGGAATGCTGTGGTTACGTCGTTTTCCGTGCGGGCTTGGGCTATTATCTCTTTGTATAGTTTTATGGCGGTTTCCTCGTCTTTTATGTCTCGTTCTATCATTTCCTTAAGGGTTTTTCCCACAAATATTTCCGCCGGCTTCGTTGTGGGTATTTCACCCAAATAAAATAGTCTTTCCGCAATAGCCTCTGCATGCTTCATTTCCGTTATGGCTATTTTCTTCAGCTCTTCTTGGACGGCGAATCCCTTAACCCCGCTCCATTGAACATGCTGCCACATGTACTGTATGGAAACCTGCATTTCACTAGCGATTGCCTGATTCAGCATTTCCAACAATGTTTTGGAAGCCAAACCTTTTCATTCTCCACAAACTTGATTCCTAAACAAATATTATAGTGTCATTGTAATTAAAATTTTTCATACGTCACTCACAGGGCGCCGCTTTTTCAACTTATTCGCTTCGCCAATGTTTTCTCATGAATTTTATGGCTGCAAATAAGAAAACCGCTGCAAAAATTGCGATCGCCAGAAAGTCTAATACAATTGGGTAAAAACTGGTGTTTAAGATGGACTGCCTAGTTAAGTCTGCAAAATACGTTAACGGCGAGAAGTAGGCAACGATTCTTCCCCATTCGGGCAGTTGCTCGACTGGTATGAATACGCCGCTTATAAATGCTGACGGGAACTTGACCAAGGATGATAACATCATGGATGTTGCTGGGATGTCTGTCGGCGGGTAAGATGAAAGAAGAACGCTTAGGGCGGAGAAGCATAAGTTTGCGATGACCATGCCAAAGAATAGCATTGCAAAGTTTAACAGTTCTACGTTGAATGTTAGAACTAGCAGAAGCGGAATCACTGATATAATAAGTCCAAAAAGGAAAGAAGACAACATGTCGCCAAAAATAATCGCCCAAAAAGCAACCGGACAACACAAGAGCCTCTCAAGGGTTTTCGAACGCGTTTCCCAAGGAACAATTGATGGCCCAACCGACGTAGCAGTAAAAAACGTTGTCATAGCTATTATTCCAGGCAAAACCTCTTTTAGAGGAATGTTCCTTCCTATAACGTAAGCCAAAGCCAAAAACAGCGGGAATATCAGCCCAAAGATGATGACTGGTCCTTTTGAATAGTAAATTTTTATGTTCTTTTTCGCTATGGCGAGAGAACGCTTAAACTGTTCTGTAAATTGGCTCATTTTGGAGAAATCTCTTTCTCTTTTATTAGTTTTAAGAAGACATCTTCCAGCGAGGGCATTATAGTGTTTAAGCTTAAAATTCGTATGCAGTTTTCCTTGGCAAAATCGGCTAAAAACTCTGTCACTTCCGAGGGGTCAGCCGTGTAAATTCGCACTTTGTTTCCTGCAAGTGAAGCCTTGCTTATGCTTGAGTGTTTTGAGATTTCTTGTATGTTTACACTCTTGTTGAAGAGGACTTCGATGTATTGGAGTTCCATGCTTTGGGCTCGGAGGTTTTCTGGAGTGTCTATGGCTGCTATTTTTCCATGGTTTATTATCGCCGTTCGGTTGCATAGCTGGTTTGCTTCTTCCATGTTGTGGGTTGAGAGGAAAACGGTTTTTCCCTCTTTATTGAATTGTGTGATTTTTTCTCTTAGAGGTCTTGCACTTTCAACGTCAAGCCCGGAAGTTGGCTCGTCTAAGAAAAGCACCTCGGGGTCGTTCACTAAAGCCATGCATAATAGGAGCTTTTGTTTCATCCCTTTTGAGAAGCCTCTGACAAGCTTATCCTTAACTTCATGTAACCCGAATTCTTTCAAAAGTTTAGTGGCGTTTTCTTGAAGCTTTTGTTTTGGAACGCCGTAAAGTTTGCCTATTAACGTGAGGTTTTCCCATGCAGTAAGGTCTATGTAAGCGTTTGAACTTCTGGAACAACACCAATACGCTGTTTGGCTTCTATTGGAGTTTTAGCAACATCATAACCAACTACAACGGCTTTTCCTTCATCTGGCTTTAAAAGCCCTGTCAAAATCCGTATGGTTGTTGTTTTTCCAGCGCCATTTGGACCTAGAAAACCAAAGATCTCGCCCTTTTGACTTCGAAATTTATGTGGTCAACTGCCGTCACATCTTCGTAGCGTTTTGTTAGGTTTTGAACTTCTATTGCGTTGCACATTTACTTTTCTCCTTTCTCCTCGATTTTTTCAAATTTTTCATGGTAGAACTTTGCTAAGTCCTCGAAGAGCATTTTCCTCCTAACTATTGATGCGAGTCCCATTTTGAGGGCTTCAACGCCCTTAGCTGTTAGGTTGTAGATTCTCCTGTCTGGGCCGCCTTCGACTTTCTCCCATTTTGACTCTAACAGTCCTTTTTCTTCCATTCTTCTTAGGAGCGTGTATATGGAGCCTGACTCGAGTTTATGGCATCCGCAGCTTCGTTTCTCAATTTCTTCGAGAAGTTGGTAGCCGTGCATGGGCTTTTCGTAAAGTATTCGCATTATTAGGAATTGTATCCATCCGCGTTCTGGATAGTTGTGCCAACATCTGCAATTATGTGATTTGCACATTCTTATCGGATATACAACAATGTTACATATATAACCGTTACGTATGGAAAACATAACAACAGATTTAAATTCTGAATATGTATTAGCATTTAGGAGTTGTTGGATTTGGGCGAAAACAAAATGAGTGAAAGAAAAGAAGGTAAATGCGACCACGAATGGAAAGCTAAAGAGCTGACCCCCGATAAGTCTCATGTGCAACTTGTCTGTGTCAAATGCGGCGCGACAAAGGAAATGGAGCTTTTTCCCTAAAAGACTTCTTAACAAAGTTTAGATATGTCTTGAATAATTATAGGAGGATGTTGGTTGAAATGGGCGAAAGTGTCAGAAAAATTAGAACATGGGAAGAATTTAAGCAATTAGCCGAAGAACTTAAGCCCAGCGCCATCGTTTACAACATTGAACAAGAGGGGCTTTCGCCGAAAAGAGAACTTACAAATCTTAGGCTTATACTGCCAGCCGGAGAAGCCTACTATGTTTTCATAGACTCTGCAAGAGGCGACGCCTTAAAGGGGACAAATATTCCTTTTCGAAGAGACGCTAATGGAAACCGCTACTTAGAGGAGGAGGATGTCATAAAATTTTTGAAAAGTCAGTTTAAATGGAACTTAACTATATGCTCCTATTGGACAATTTAACGCTTTTCTCTCGTGTGCAAGCCCTAATTTAACAATTAAGATAACGTTCATCGCTGTGTTTATCAATCCTTGAGTTATGTCTCCTTTCGCCAAAGAACATCCACCATAGAACCATGACTATATACGGCGACAAACCATGTAGAAAGGCGAAGCAACTCTGCTCTCATAGGTGTTATATGTTGCTTTCGTGTTTTTTGATTATGCGCTTTAAAAGGGCATTTATAATTTTGTCTTGAGGGAAGTAATAACCGCAATAGTCTCGACAGTTTCAACTTTTAGCTATGTCCTTACGATTGTATTTTTATTGTTTTCCTAGAATATCTTGTGAATTTCGGCTCTTTATTAGGAATAATGTTTAAAGCGTCTCCTGAAATTTCGTAACTGTTAAATATTGCTTTAAATAGAAAAAGGGCTACGGAGGAATCTTTATGGCTGATTTAGAGTTAGCCGTTGCTCCTATGCACAGAATATGTAAAAAAGCGGGAGCCGACAGAGTAAGTGAAGCAGCGGCAAAGGAATTAGCTAAGGCTTTAGAAGAAGTTGGCGTGAAAATTGCAAAAGAAGCTCTGGATTTTGCGATGCATGCTGGAAGAAAAACCATAAAGGCTGAAGACATTGAAATTGCTGCGAAAAAGATTATGGGCAAATAGCCTCTTTCTAGCTTCCACTCTTTTTGAATTACCTAATTTTCTTTGAAGAATCCCAAAGATACTGGAAGTAATCTCTCGCAAATCTCACCAAGCCAGCATGATTACTCCAAATGATAAGACTAGGTTTTTCCTCTCCGAGAAAAAGCATAGCCTCCTTTCCTTCTACGATTATGCCTCCACCAAACATTTGGTCTCTAATCCGCAGTTCGCCGACACTGGCAAAAACCTCTAATTCGCTTAAACCTTCAGGTTCGCTGGCAACCATTAACTTTACATCCGCATGGGCTTTCTGTAAACTTTCCAGAAAAATCGGGGCTGTGGCTACTGAGTTCTTTACGAACTGCGGCAAGGCAATCATTATTTCTTTTCTGGCTTTTCCGAAAATCTCTTCTAATTTTGCTATTACTCTTTGTTGGCCGTGCAGTATCAGTATTTCTGGATGTTCAACAAGCTCGCGTTTTTCGTATAAGGGTTGAAGCTCGCTGACAATTTGTCTCTCCCAACTTTTGTATCGCTCTTCCAGCATATTTTTCGCGGTGACTAAAGCTTCAATGGGAGGTGTTGGATAATATTTGCTTGGTCGACCTTTTGTGCTTTTTATCCATCCTTTGTTTTTAAGCGAGTTCAAAACAGCGTAAACTTTCGAGTATGGCACTTGAGCTTTTTTAATGATTTCTAGGGCTGTCATTTGCCCGCTTTCCAGCAGAGCATTGTAAATTTCAATTTCATAGGTGCTTAAGCCTATCTCGCGTAGAGTTCTTCTAGTTTCTTCGCTAATGACCAAACTTAATCACCCTAATCACTTTATGAAAAGTGTGGAAACCTTATTATACCCTCCCATTCGACTTTGAAAATATAACCGTAAAAAGTGACCACCATGCAAGTCATCAAAACCACAAAAAGCCTATGCCCCGAATGCTTAAAAGTGCTGGACGCCACAATATTCGAAGATGGCGGAAAAGTTTACATAAAGAAGGAATGCCCAGAACACGGCTTTTTCCAAGAACTTTATTGGTCCGACTATGAACAGTACATGCGGGCTGAAGGGTTCAGATACGACGGCGAAGGCATAGGCAATCCGCGAACAAAAACCGTTAACGATTGTCCATACGATTGCGGAATATGCCCCCAACACAAATCGCATACAGCATTAGCCATAATCGACATCACAAACAGATGCAACCTCAAATGTCCAGTCTGCTTCGCAAACGCCGCCGCAGCCGGATACGTGTATGAACCAACAAAAGAAGAAATTGTGGGGATGTTGGAGAACCTTCGCAGAAATGAACCCGTGCCAGCGACAGCCCTCCAGTTTTCTGGAGGCGAACCAACAATTCGTGAGGATTTGTTTGAGCTTATTCGAGAGGCAAAAAGGCTGGGTTTCCGCCATGTTGAGGTTAATACGAACGGAATTCGCCTTGCGCAAAGCGTTGACTATTGTAGGGGCTTGAAAGAGGCTGGCATGAGCACCGTTTACCTGCAATTTGACGGCTTAACACCAGAAGTCTACAAATTCACAAGAGGAATAGACCTTTTAGACGTCAAGCTGAAGGCTATCGAAAACTGCCGCAAAGCGGGAATCCAAAGCATAGTCTTGGTTGTCACACTCGTTAAGGGAGTGAACGACAACCAACTCGGAGACATCATACGCTTCGCAGTTCAAAACTTCGACATTGTAAGGTGCGTGAACGTTCAACCAGTCTCCCTCTGTGGAAGAATTCCGCAACAAGAAAGGGAAAAAATGCGCATCACAATCCCCGACTTCATGCGGTTGGTTGAGGAACAGACAAATGGAAAGATAAAGGTTTCAGACTTCTACCCAGTTCCAACAGTTGTGCCAGTTTCAAAGGCTGTCGGCGCCTTAAAAGACAAGCGTTACGTGGAGTTCACGGCGCACCCGCACTGTGGCATGGCAACATATATCTTCGTTGAAAACGGAGAAATTGTTCCCATAACCCGCTACGGCAACGTTGACAAGTTCATAGGCACCATGCGAAACGTTTACAATGATGCTGCAAAAGGTAGCAAACGCAAAGCCAAACTGCGTTTAGTAGGAGCCTTGAGGTATATAAAGTTCAGTTTTCTGCGGAAACATGTTTGGCGCGTTCTTAGAGAGGGAAGCTATGAAGCTTTAGGCGACCTGCAAAGAAAGTCAATATTGATTTCTGCAATGCACTTCATGGACCCATACAACTTTGACTTAGAAAGAGTTCAAAGATGCGTAATACATTATGCTGTTCCAGACGGGCACATAATCCCATTCTGCACCATGAACTCCATCCACCGTCAAGAAATTGAAAAAAGGCTTGGAATTCCGATTAAAGAGTGGCAAAAGAGGCATAAGGTTGAAATAACCCAGTATGCCTAGCAAGGAAAACCTAAAGAGTCGCAAAGACCCATTCATTTAATGAGGCTGAAAGTTATGGGTGGAAAAAAGAAGCTAAGCTTAAAACAAATGGAGCGTATGCAAGCAAAAAAGGATGAGGAAGAGAGAAAGAAGAAGGAGAAGGCAGCAGCACCGCTGAAAGAGAAAAAACCGTCCGGGATAATTCCCCCAAACCCAAAGGATGGAAAAATTCTTAGCGAATTGAAGAAAATGCCGGTCTTAACACCGTATTCTGTGGCTTCACGATTTAACCTGAGAATAAGCGCAGCGAAAGACTTCCTAGAACAGTTAGAAGAAGAGGGAGCAATTCAACTAGTCTCTGGAAACCACGACATCAAAATATACAAAACCTTAGGTTAACGTCCTGAGGCACTGTGCTTTGGAAAAGTTTCCAGAAAGAGTCTACACACGTGAGGAAGTTGAAAAAGCCAAAGAATTTATCGATAAAGGCTATAAGCATAGATTAAGGATCAAGGGAAGCCCCGATTTCAAAAGAAAAGTAAGGGAAGCGCTTAAAATTGTTAAGTCTGCGGGTTATTACGATTTTTTAAGGACATACATCCGCAGTATTAAAGAGATTGATGGTTTAACGCAGCTCCGCGAATCCGAAGCATCAATTTGGGCAAATAAATACGCTGTGGAAAACCCCGTGGACGCCGCCAGCCTCTTCATACAGAAAGCCACTCACATGCAAGAATATGTGGATGGAAAGCCTTACTACGGCGGCATCGCAGAAAAGCGCTCAACCGAAAAGCGCATAGAATTTCTCGAAACCTTAAAAAAGAAATGCAGAAACAAGAAAGTGAAAGAAGAATGCGAAAAACTCCTTAAACTCTGGAGTGAAAGCGCGCTCGTTTATTGAAGTTCAACCCTAATTTTCGTTCCACTTTTAACCTGCCTAAACAATTCAAGGTTGTTGGTTACTTTACCTAGCACGTTCACTGGACTGTATGGCTGCGACTCTCCATAGAATATGCATAAAGCGTTCCCCATGGGCCAAAAGGCAATTGTCCCTTTTTCAACTGTGCTTTTTGCCTTTTCCTCCCCCATTTTAATAGGTGTTTCGAAGTAGACCTCCTTCTTCCATAAGGCAGCCCTGCCCTCTATGGGAAGTTTTCTAACCACCATGTCCACTGTTCGAGGGGCTAAAAACCGCACAAGCTCTCCCTCTGCCTCTCCCAATCCTTCAATAACGAATTTTATTTTCACGCGTGAAATATCTGCTTTTTCAGCGCTCATTTTCTTACATTCCTATCAATAAAATCCTCCAAAACTTGCTCAAGGGATATGGTCCAAGCACCTTAAGTTCATACCTAACCCTCACCGTTGGCTTGTCAAACGCCACCATCATTCTTAAATCTATTGGCGTTCCGATAACCACAACATCACATGGAGTGCGGTTTATCGTTTCTTTCAGTTCGGCTATTTGCCTTTCGCTGTAGCCCAAGGCTGGAAGTATAGCGCCCAAATATGTGTATCTATTGAAAGCCTCCTTAATTGATCCCACTGCATAAGGTTTGGGATCGATGATTTCACGGGCTCCAAAATTCTTTGCAGCAATTGTTCCGGCTCCATAAGGCATGTTGCCATGTGTAAGTGTTGGGCCGTCCTCTATGACTAATACGCGTTTTCCTTTTATCAACTCAGGCTTGTCAACTGTTATTGGTGATGTGGCATCCAGTACTTGGGCTTCTGGATTAATTATTTTTATATTTTCTTTTACGCATTTCACTTTTTCTGGGTCTGCTGTGTCAACTTTGTTAATTATCACAACGTTTGTCATGCGCAAGTTCGCTTCGCCAGGATGATATGTAACCTCGTGTCCCGCCCTGTGGGGATCTGCAACAACGATGTGTAAGTCTGGTTTGTAGAAAGGTAGGTCGTTGTTTCCGCCGTCCCAAACGATTATGTCCGCTTCTTTTTCGGCTTCCCTTAAAATTTTCTCGTAATCAACTCCTGCGTAAACAATTATCCCATTATTGATGTGCGGTTCGTATTCCTCTCTTTCCTCGATGGTACACATGTATCTGTCCAAGTCTTGGTAGGAAGCGAAGCGCTGGCAGACTTGCTTTTTTAAATCTCCATAAGGCATCGGATGCCTAACGACCACAACCTTTAAGCCTCTCGTCTTCAAAATCCTCGCAACTTGCCTTGAAGTTTGACTTTTCCCAGATCCCGTTCTTACAGCACCTATGGAAACAACTGGAACTTTAGCCTTCAACATTGTTGTTTTAGGTCCCATTAGGCGGAAGTCTGCTCCGTTGGCTAGTGCTATGGACGCCTTGTGCATAACATATTCATGCGAAACATCACTGTAGGCGAAAATCACCTTGTCGACATCATACTCCCTTATCAGCTTTGGTAGCTCCTCCTCTGGATAAATCGGTATGCCATTAGGATAGTGTGAACCTGCAAGCTCCGGCGGATACATTCTTCCCTCTATGCCCGGAATCTGCGTGGCTGTGAAAGCCACAACTTCGTAAGCATCGTTATCTCTAAAATATACATTGAAGTTGTGAAAGTCTCTTCCAGCTGCACCCATTATGACAACTTTAATTTTCTGCATTACAAATTCCTCAACAAAATCCTGATGGCGCGCAATACTTTTCTTATCATTTCATATAAACCTTAACGTGTAAGATTACTCTATGAGATGGAGAAGAGTTTCGCAAATGAAGCTTATCTGGTTGTCTGTTACGCTCGGGTGTACTGGTAGTGAGAAAACTTGATTTGCGGCTTTTTCTGTTTCTGGAAGCTTACACTTTGCTAGTTTGTGGTAGTATGGCATGAGGTGGATTGGCGTAGCGTAATAGACTTCGGCGCCTATTCCTTTTTGTTTTAGTTCCTCAATGATTTTGTCTCTTTGCGTTTTATCCGCATCTCTAATTCTTACAGTGTAAAGATACCAGCTATGCGCGTATCCTTTAGGCTCATTTGGCAACTGCAGCCTTTTCGCCTCTCCGAGTTTTTCTGTAAGCTTATTTGCGTTTTCTCTTCTTTTTTTAAGAAAATTTGGCAATTTTTTAAGTTGGACACATCCTATGGCGGCTTCGATTTCTGGCATGCGGTAGTTGTATCCGGCTGAAACAGAAACGTACTTGTTTTTCTCTCCATGGCTTCTTATTAAACGCAATCTTTCGGCAATTTCTTCATTGTTTGTCGTAGTCATTCCGCCTTCTCCAGTTGTCATGTTTTTGCTTGCGTAAAAGCTCCAGCAAGCGACATCTGCAAACGCTCCCGGAGGTTTACCGTTGTATGTTGCGCCATGAGCTTGAGCTGCATCCTCAATAACGAATAAGCCATGTTTGTCGGCTATTTCCCTGATTGGTCTCATGTTGGCTGACAAACCATAAAGGTCTACTGGTATTATCGCCTTAGTCTTCTTTGTTACAGCTTTCTCGATTAGTTCAGGGGAGATATTGTATGTTTCCGGGTTTATGTCCACAAAAACTGGTTTCGCCCCAACTAAGGCTACAACTTCTGCTGTTGCAACAAAAGTGAAGCTCGGCAAAATCACCTCATCCCCCTTTCCTATGCCAGCTGCCATCAAGGCTGAGTGTAATGCCGCTGTTCCAGAATTGAAAGCCACTGCATATTTTGCCCCTACAAAATTTGCAAACTCTGTTTCGAACTTTTTAACCATGGGTCCAGCGCCAAGCCCGTGTGTTAGAATGCCGCTTTTCAAAACTTTAGTAACAGCTTCAATTTCTTCTTCTCCGATTTGTGGAGCATTAATTGGGATCATGCCTTTCGCCTTCTAGGCTACTAGCTAGTTGTAGCTTGTCTATAATAATTGTTATTCCACACGCATTATGCGTTCTGTTTTATAGTCGACTATAACTTTTAATTGGTGTTTTCGAAACTCTTCGTCGAGTTTTGGGTCGCCTGTATCAACTCTTAAACTTTTTAGGTTTTCCACTTTGCTTTTTGTAGCAATCACAATAATGTTGTTTATGCCTACTTGCCTAATAACTTTTGGGCTTATTTGCTGGTTTCCCCTCCCAAAAATGAAGCCTTGCCCCCCTATGGGAGTAACTATAATCTGCGCCTTTTTTCCGCGTATTTTCTCCAGTATTTGTTTTTCGTTCACGTCTTTGGCTACGAGTTTCTTATTACAGAAGAGGTCAACTCCCAAAAGCGTTTTCTTCGCGTCTAAGAGATCTCCGATGGTGCGGGTGGTTGTTCCAGGACCAACAATGTAAATTACGTCTGGCTGCATGTTTTCAATTATGTAAATTGCTATTGCCGCTTGGTTGCGCAATTCACTTTCAGTTACTGGACTCGCCATTTTGGCACTTTGAATCAAGCTAGGCTCGTAGGGGACAAGCATATACCCATACAATTCTGCGGAAACCCGTCCCATTCTAAAGGCCTCCTCGTCAACATCCATAACTTCCGCCTCTTTAAGGGGCAATCCCTCAAACAAAAAGGCTGTGACTATTTTTGCTGCAGCTTTTGGGTCTGTGGCAAAAACGGCGCTGTGCATTTTCACTCCTGTTGGGACACCTAAAACTGGTAGACTGATGTTAATTGCCTTGAAAATGTCGCGGGCTGTTCCGTCTCCGCCGCAGAAAACGAGGAGGCTTGCGCCTATTTCTTTGATTTTTTCTGCGATTTCTATGGTGTCTTCGGCGCTTGTCTCCTTTTTTCGTTCACCTAAAACCGTGCAAGAAAAACCGCAGTCTTTTGCTTCGTCTTCTCCCATGCTTCCAGCCCCCACAATAAGCCGTATCCTCCCACGAACGGGTTTTAGTTCAGATAGGAAGGATTCTGCCCTTGCTGGCGCTATGGATTTAGCCCCGAGACATAAAGCCTTTTCCAAAATTTCCTTTCCATCAGTGCCTTTAAGCCCAACAGCCCCTCCCATCCCAGCAATTGGATTAACAATAAAACCAACATTTTTAGCGGAAATTTTATCCTTAAACATTCTTCAGCCTCTTTTCAAAACGCTTTATCCTCTCCAAAACATTGCGTTGGGTGTGTAATAGAAGTTTGCCTAAACACGCAACGAAATACACCCAAGATAAGTGAAATAATTGCATCAGAAGCAGGTTATACAAAACAAGCATTAAAGTTTGCAAAGGCTCATTCAGTAAGGTTGCTTTCGCAATCAGGTAACTAGTTCATATTGTTAGACTAAAATATGCCTGCGACCACCTGCATGCTTCGATTTTTGCTGATGCAAAGGTTCTGTAAAAATAAAAACGAGGGTGTTGTGAACGTTCTTATCCGATATATTTCTTTTTAACTTCGTCAAGCCATGGATAAAGTTTCCTTAGTTTCCGCATTGCCTCGTCAACTTTTTCTTTTGGATACTCGTAGGGCGGCAGCTTACCGCTGAAGTAGTCGGAGTAGGCTTGCATGTCAAAGTAGCCGTGACCGCACAGCAAGAAGAGAATAGTCTTTTTCTCGCCTGTCTTCTTGCATTTTAAGGCTTCGTCAACTGCTGCCTTTATAGCGTGGGCTGGTTCTGGTGCGGGTATTATCCCTTCGGTTTGGATGAAAAGTTTGGCGGTATCGAAAACTTCCACTTGGTTGTAGGCTACGGTTTCCAATTGTTTTGTTGAAGCCAAAAGGCTTATTGTTGGGGCTATCCCGTGATAGCGTAAGCCTCCAGCATGAATCGGCGGCGGAATATAATCGTGTCCCAAAGTGTGCATCGGAACCAGCGGCGTTATCCTCGCCGTGTCTCCATGGTCATAAGTGTATTCGCCCTTAGTGACGGACGGACAAGCTGTGGGCTCCACAGCTACAAACCGAGTGTCTTTCGGCGCTTTTTTAGAAACTTTGTCGTAGTAGAAAGGCCAGAAAATTCCTGAGAAACTGCTTCCTCCGCCTATGCACCCAAATATCACGTCTGGGTAGTCTCCGGCGATTTCCATTTGTTTTTGCGCTTCCAGCCCAATTACGGTTTGGTGTAGTAGGACGTGGTTGAAAACGCTGCCTATGCCGTAATTGGTGTCTTCGTGTGTAAGCGCGTCTTCAACGGCTTCGCTTATGGCTATACCCAAACTGCCTGGGCTGTCCGGGTTTTCTCTTAGGATTTTTCTGCCAGCCTCAGTGTGTTCACTTGGGCTTGCGTAAACATCCGCCCCATAAGATTCCATCATAATTCTTCTGTAGGGTTTCTGTTGATAGCTTACTTTGACCATGTAAACGGTGCATTTTATTCCAAAAAGCATGCAGCCAAAGGCTAGGGCGGAACCCCACTGTCCAGCTCCTGTTTCTGTCGCTAGCCTCTTGATGCCCTCCTTCATGTTGTAATAGGCTTGGGCTACGGCGGTGTTGGGTTTGTGGCTTCCAGGGGGGCTAACTCCCTCATATTTGTAGTAGATTTTTGCCGGAGTTTTCAGCGCCTTTTCGAGTCTGACAGCCCTGAAAAGCGGGGTTGGCCTCCAAAGTCTGTAAACGTCCCTCACTTCTTCTGGTATGTCTATCCATCTGTCTTTGCTGAACTCTTGGGCTAAGATTGCCTTTGGGAATATTTTTGGGGCTACCCCTCCGCCTGGCGCCTTTTTATCTGGTTCTATGAATGGTGGTAGTGGCTTTGGTAGGTCGGGTAGTATGCAGTACCATTGTTTTGGCACTTCTTCTTCATCTAAAAATATTTTTGTTACTGGCAAGATGTTTCTCCCCTTAGTCTTTAGGTAAAAAACAGAGCCTAAATGTTATATTTAACTCTTTTGAGTATACTTTTATACGTGGACGAACGCTATCGTAAATCTTTAAGCGGCGCATTAACCGGGTTTTGTATTGTGGATATGTGAGCTTTTTCCTTTGAAAATGTGATATAATGCCATGTGGATTTTGGCGGTAGCAGTTCGCCCTTCAAGGCAGTTTCAAAAACTTTTTCTTTGAATATTCTCCGCCGTTTTCTGCTGTTTTAACTCCGATTTTAGGAGACTGGTAATCAACTAAAACCACTGGTATTTTTGAGCAGTCCAGAGCCTGTAAAGCCCCTATTCTGTGGTGTCCGTCAAGAACAATGTTCGTGCCGGCATCGACGACTATTGGTTTTTTCAAGATTCCATCTGCTTCAATTTCAGATTTGAGGTTGGCAAGTTTTTGGGCATCCTGTTCTTTCGTGTCCTTTCAAGAGGGATATGTCAACTATGCGAACATCAATAATAGTGCAATCTTCTTGTTTTCCTAACGTCTTGTGGTGTGTGTATTTGCAGATTCGTTGAACTTTTATTGTTCAATTTTGAACCTCAATGTACAGTTATGTTCACCAAAATTGAATAAGATAAACTTATTTATACTTTATTGCGCAAAACTGCACATGAAGGAAAACTGGAAATGTGGAACAACATCAAAAAATATTTTGAGGATTATCCCGAAAGGCTTAGAGTAGCCCGTGTCCTCGTAGAAAACGGATTAAGCGTCAGAAACGGAAAAATTTACCTCAACGAAATTGAGGTCCCACCAGTGCGTGTGGCACGAGTCGCCAACGTCGACCGCAGAACCGTGAATGAAACGTTAAAAGCCATCAAAGCCAACTGTGAACTGCGCCTAATCTTCGAGGATTTAAGGTCTGCTGGGCACTCATTGAAAGAGGTTGCGAGGCACTTGGATTTGGGGGTTGTTGAAATAACGCCTGTTGACGCGCGAATTCCAGGCATACTGGCGAATGCGGCTATGATTCTTGCAAAAAACGGTTTGAGTATAAGACAGGCTATTGTGGATGACCCTGAACTTTCGCCCGAACCCAAACTTACGCTTATTGCGGAAAAGAAGATTCCAGGCGAGTTGATTTCAGAGTTTTTAAAGGTTAAGGGTGTGGCTAAGGTCTCGGTTTATTAGATATCTAAGTTGTCAAAGTATGTTATTATCCACTTATCTCCACGCTTTTCGAGGTGCATGGTGACGTTTTGCAAAGGTTCGGTCGCCATTAACTCGTTCCATTGGAGTGTCGGAAGGTCTTTTGGTGTTGCTTCCACCCACTCGTATGTTTCGTTGTACAAACGCAAGACTATGTGTGTGGTTCCGTCCTCTGAATACTCATATTTGCCTCTAACTATCGCGTTAACTTCAGGATAGGTTATTACACCAAAGAGTTTAATGAAGTCCAGCCGGTTTTGCGCACCAGTTGTTCGCTTGTTAAGCCTTCCTCGTTAATTGTTATGGCAATTTTGCTTGTTTCCTCCGCGTCAATTATCGCAAAGCCAGCCAAGTATATGGTTTCATCTTTTGTGCCTGTGCCTTCCCGCCAGTAGATGGGCACGTACCACGCAAGTCTATACTGGTTTTCTGAAACGTTGACCGGATACAGCAGTGGCATCTCAGCATCATAGTAGCCCGAGGCTGGTTTTGGCAGTCTTCCCTCAACAAAGTCTTCGGCGGTCATGCCTGAAATATAGTTGTGTTGTCTAAAGTCGTAGAAGAAGATGCCGTTTCTTGTAGCCTTAAAGACTCCCGAAAGCGTCCTTTGATTTCCAACGGGGTTCACGCAGACTAGGGCTACCACATCGTTTGTTTCAGGGTCAACGATATAGCGTGTGTCTTCGGTCATTTCAAAGCATTCTCGGCTTGGTGGAATTATCCATAAGAAACCGCCTGCCCAGTAGTCGAAGCCTTCGCCTCTTTTGAAGTTGCCCATCTCGTCTATCATTTCTTCAAGCCAATCTTCATCATAGACTTGTGTAATCCAGTAGGGGATGTCAGACAAGTTTTCTGATTGATGGTAGAGATTGCCTCCCGCGTCATAAACCATAGGCGTTTCATATCTTCTAATCAGGTCGAAGCCTACATTGTAGCGTGCCACAACATAAGCAGTTTCGTTCGTTGTAAAGTCCCACGTGATATATGCTATGCCATAGCTTCTCACCATGTCGTTGACATAAGAGCGGAAATGAATGTTGTTAAGCCACCATAACGCTTCTCCAACAGCAAACTCTTTCCTCACTATTTCTGGCGTAGCAGTTGGGTCTGTTGCATCCACTATAACAAAGCCTTTAACATAATTTTCGGCTAAAACGTTTGTTGAGCCTATGACGGCTACCCAAACAAGTTCTCCGTCTGGAGTTTTTGTGATGTGGCAACCAAGGACTTGAGTGTTGCTTCCAAACTCGGACATGTGCCTTCTCGCTATAGATATGGCGAGCTCCTCTGTTACGAGCCGCACCATTTTATCCTCGATTGTTTTGTTGAATGGCAATTTGCCTTCTGGCTCAACGATAACAAAACTATTGAAGTAAGCGGCGTTGGTTACCCTTTGAACTTGTCCAAAAACGATCATTATACAAACTGCCAACAAATACAGGATAAAAAGAGCACCTACCATTTTCGCTTTTATTTTAGGCGAAATTTTCCATGGAAAACGTCGACGAGGATAATAATGCTTCTCAGCGCTTTCGGATTCTACTGGTTTAAGCGAAAAAACTGATTCAATAAAGGCGGCAAAACCTCTTAGAAATATTAATAGGTAAACAAAGATGCTTAGGGGCGGATGCATAAACTGGATTATGAAGAAAAGAAACAAGCCTACCAAAAGCGAAATTATACGTGCGGGCTTCTTCCATCCCGACTTTTTCGGTGGAATAGGAATATACCATAAAACAGCCCATATGAGGAAAAAGATAAAAAAGTTCAAACCTTTCACCTTCCAATGGTTTAACTAATTGATATTTAAAGGTGTTTCGTTGCCTTAAGTGAAGGCAACTTTATATTCATTAAAACTCGTAGTTAGGCGTCAAAGGTAACTGAAGCATGGTTGATTTTAGCTTCACTGAGGAACAGGAGCTTTTCCGCAAAGCAGTTCGCGAATGGTGCCAAAAAGAACTGCCCCTGGAAAAAGTTAGAGAAATGGACAGTAAAGGTGAAATCCCGAGGGAAATAATAAAGGGCTTAGGCGATTTAGGGCTTTTGCTCATGACAGTACCCGAGGAGCATGGTGGAGCTGGAGCTGACTGGGTTACCGCCTGCATTGCGGCAGAAGAACTTAGTTACGCTGACATAAGCATCGCATTGCCAGTCTTCTGGCTTTTAGGCTGTTCTTGGGGATTTGTAGTTGACCGATACTGCAGCGAGCAAGTGCGCGAAGCCGTTATCCGAAAAGCCGCGAAGGGCGAAGCCTTCATAGGCATAGGCTCAACATAAGCCGGAGGAGGCTCAGATGTTGCGGCCATCAAATCAACAGCACGGAAAGAAGGGAATGAATGGGTGCTGAACGGCGAGAAAATTTACATCAGCGGAACAGAAGAGGCAAAAAAATTGGGCGGCGGTTACTTCGTCATAGCCAGAACCTCGCCAGCCCCGCCAGACCCGTCAGACGCGCCGCACCGCGGGTTGACCGCCTTTTATCTGCCTATAAACGCGTCGGGTGTGGAAGTCTACAAGCGTTTCGAAGACATGGGAAGAATGGCAATTTCAACAGGCGGCATCTCCATGAACGACGTGAAGCTTCCAGAATACCATGTCATAGGCGAAGTAGACAAGGGCTTCTACCTAACAATGGAGGGGTTCGACAACGCCCGCATCCTAATAGCCGCAGCCTGCGTTGGTGCAGCTCAACGAGCACTTGAAATTGGAATGGAGTACATTAAGGAGCGGAAGGCTTTCGGAAGACCTATTGGCAAGTTTGAGGGCATCCAGTTCGAGTTAGCTGATGACTGGGCGCAACTGCAAGCTTTACGCTCGCTTGTTTACCGCACAGCTTGGATGAACGATGAACGCTATAAAGAAAAGAGGTTCACGCCGCTAGAAGTATGTAAAATGATTGCTGCTTGCAAGCTTATTGCGCCTCACTTCGCTTTCGACGTTTTCAAGCATGTGATGATTTGGATGGGTGCCTACGGCTACACAAAAGAATGCCCGATAGAGATGGGTTTCAGAAGCATGATGTCCTACTGTGTTGGAGCAGAGGGAACAACCAACATCCAAAGAATAGTAATCGCCAGAGAACTCCTCGGAAAAGACTACATCCCCTACAAATAAACAGCCCTTATAAAACACACTTTTCCTCTAAACGCTAACGAAAAATCTAGAGAGAGCTATCAAATTTACACCGCTGGCAAAACATAAAATTGACTTCTCACACGAAAGTTTGCAGAGGCTTTTTAGGTGAAAAGCAACCGCATAATTAACGGGAGGCACACAAACACAATGAAAAAAACTAAACAAGAAAGACTTTTTTGGCAAGGAAGCGAAGCATGCGCAGAAGCCGCAATAACCGCTGGATGCCGTTTCTTCGCCGGATACCCAATATCGCCAGCTAACGAAATAGCCGAACACATGGCTGTACGCTTACCAAAGGTCAACGGCATATTCGTGCAGATGGAAGACGAACTAGCTTCTATAAACGCTGTTGTCGGCGCAAGCTGGACAGGCGCAAAGGCTATGACTGCAACGTCTGGTCCAGGCTTCAGTTTGATGCAGGAAACCATAGGCTGGGCTTTCATGACTGAAACGCCTTGCGTGTTAGTTGACGTTCAGAGGGTTGGACCTGGAACTGGGCAGGCGACGAAGTGCGCTCAAGGGGATGTTATGCAGGCGCGTTGGGGGACTCATGGGGATTATTCGGCGATTGTTCTTTCTCCGAACTCTGTTCAGGAAATGTTTGAATTAACCATAAGGGCTTTTAACTTGGCTGAAAAATACAGAACGCCAGTTGTTTTATTAACAGACGAAATTATAGCCCATTTGAGAGAGCAAGTAACATTGCCGCCGTTGAAGAGCATAGAAATAGTTAACCGTAAAAAGCCTAAGCCAGAAGACAAAATGTTTTTTGGCTTGGAAGATGTGGCGCCCATGCCAGCAGTCGGCGAAGGCTTTAATGTAGCCGTTACAGCGTCATCCCACGACGAGTATGGGATACGTTTTACCGCAGACCCAACAGTTCATAGGCGGGTTGTTGAAAACATTAACAACAAGATAAGGAAGAACGTGGATGACATAGCGGAAGTTGAAACCTATAACATCGAAAACTGCCAAGTGGGCATAGTTTCTTATGGATGCACGTCCCGCGCAGTCTACGAAGTCGTAGAAGAGGCAGAGAAAAAGGGCATAAGAGTAGGCTATGTTCGGCTTAAAACAATTTGGCCTTTCCCAGAAAAACCAGTGAAAAAACTGGCTGAAACTGCCGAAAAAAATATTTGTTCCAGAAATGAACTTGGGCCAACTCTTCTACGAGGTTAAAAGGGTGGCATGTTCCATAGAGGTTGTTCCTTTAAATAAGATTGGGGGCGGGGAACTCATCACTCCGGAAGAGATTTTATCTCAAATTGAAGGAGGAAAGGCGGTTGAGTGAAGCTTTTTCAGTTCGCAGATATTTGCGAGGCTTAAAGTTTCCTTTCTGTGCCGGCTGCGGGTTATATTTGGTCAGCGACACTTTTTTGAGGGCTGTTTACGAGTTGGGCTATGAGGATTTGAGCAAATTTGTCTTCTGCAGCGGGATAGGCTGTTCTTCTTGGATTCCCTCACCATATTATCTGGCAGATTCAGTCCACACGCTTCATGGAAGAAGCATTCCCGTGGCTACAAGCATAAAGCTCATGCGTCCAGACCTTAACGTGGTTGTTTTCGGCGGAGACGGCGACATCGTCGGAATAGGCTTAAGCCACTTCATCCACGCCGCGAGAAGAAACACAGACATCCTCGTTATAATGGTGAATAACATGATTTACGGCATGACTGGTGGGCAAGTTGCTCCGACAACTCCGTTCAAAGCAAAGACAACCACTACGCCTTACGGAAGTTTTGAACAGCCTTTAGACGCTGTAAAGCTTGCGGTTGCGGCTGGAGCTGCCTACGGTGCCCGTTGGACAACAGCTCACCCGCAAAATCTAAAGGAATCAATCAAGAGAGCTTTACGAATCCGTGGTTTCAGCTTTATTGAAGTTGTAAGCCAGTGTCCCACGGCTTTTGGAAGGAGAGTTGGCTTTAAAGATGTTGGAGAGATGCTTAAATGGTTTAAAGAAAGCGCTGTTCCCGTCGGGCAAGCGGAAAAGATGGGCGAGGAAGAACTTGAAAAAAGGATAGTTGTTGGTGAGTTTGTTGAGAGAAAGCGTCCAACGCTGGTTGAAAACGTTTACGCCATGTTAAATGAGGTGCAAGCCCATGCCGAAAAGGGTTGAAGTGCGGATATGCGGTTATGGTGGGCAAGGGGTTGTTTTAGCTGGGCAAATTTTGGGGAAGGCGGCTGTTTATGATGGAAAGAGCGCTTTGCAAACACAGTATTATGGGGCTGAGGCGAGGGGAAGTCTAGTCAGAAGCGAAGTGATAATTTCAGACAGCCGAATAGGTTTTCCAGCGGTTAGAAAATGCGACATTCTAGTGGCGATGAACCAAGAATCGCTAAACAAATTCCTTAAAGACTTGAAAGAAGATGGAATATTAATGGTTGACAGCACCAATGTCGAAACCATTACATCAACAAAGGCGGAAACTTTCAAAATTCCAGCAACAGAAATCGCCGAAAAAATGTTTGGAGAAAGCACATATGCAAACATGGTTATGTTGGGGGCGCTAACGAAAATAACAAAAATAGTTACCGCAAAATCTGTGGAAAAAGCCGTCAAGGAAAGCGTTTCAGAAAAAACAGTGAAAGATAACTTGAACGCTTACAAGGAAGGGTATGTTTTAAGGGTATAGGTTAGAAAAATTTATATTGTAATGCTGTTTCTCTTGTTGACACATTAAAGGGGGTTGTTAAAGGTTTGTCATCACCTACAACCGGCGGAGTACCAGTTCTAGTATTAAAGGAAGGTTCAAGCCGCTCTAGGGGAAAAGAAGCCCAACACACAAACATAATGGCGGCTAAAATAGTCGCCGAAAGCGTGAAAAGCGCCTTAGGCCCGAAAGGAATGGATAAGATGCTTGTTGACAGCTTCGGCGACGTCACAATCACGAGTGACGGACGAACCATACTTGATGAAATGGACATTCAACACCCAGCAGCAAAAATGATGGTTGAAGTTGCAAAAACACAAGACAACGAGGTTGGCGATGGAACAACAACAGCCGTTATAATTTCAGGCGAACTCCTAAATAAAGCTGAAGAATTAATTGAGAAAAATGTTCATCCAACAATTATAATTGATGGTTATAAGAAAGCTGCAGAAAAAGCGCTGGAAGTCTTGGAGAAAATCGCGATACACACGGGGCAGAACAGTGAAGAATACTTGAAGAAGGTTGCCATGACTTCTATGGCAAGCAAGCTTGTAGCCGACCACAGAGAATACTTAGCCGACTTAGCTGTTAAAGCCATCCTTGCCGTGGCGGAAAAGGAAGGCGAAAAATACAAGGTGGATGTGGATGATGTCAAAGTTGAAAAGAAGCCAGGCGAATCAATCAGGGACACAAAGCTAATCCACGGCATAGTTTTAGATAAGGAAGTTGTGCATTCTGGAATGCCTAAACGCGTGGAAAAGGCGAATATAGCGTTGCTCGACTGCTCCCTAGAAATCGAGAAGACAGAGTTTGACGCCAAAATCAACATTGAAAGCCCGGAGCAGATGGAAGCTTTCCTCAAACAAGAAGAAGAAATGCTAAGGGAGATGGTTGACAAACTGGCATCCGTAGGGGCAAATGTAGTTATATGCCAAAAAGGCATAGACGACATGGCTCAGCACTTTTTGGCAAGAAAGGGAATAATGGCTGTCAGAAGGGTTAAAAAATCAGATATGGAAAAACTTGCAAAAGCCACTGGTGGAAGAGTTGTAACCAACTTGGATGCTATAACACCTGCTGATTTAGGTTACGCCGAAGTTGTGGAAGAACGCAAAATAGGCGACGACAAAATGACCTTTGTGGAAGGTTGCAAGCATCCTAAAGCTGTCACGATCCTGATAAGGGGTGGGTCAGAACGCATAGTAGACGAGGCTGAAAGGTCTTTGCACGATGCCCTTTGCGTAGTGCGAGATGTTGTAGAGGAACCAAAAGTCCTTGCAGGCGGCGGCGCCCCAGAACTTGAAGTTTCGCGGATGTTGAAGAAATACGCGGAAACACTTCCGGGAAGAGAACAACTCGCAGTTAAAAGCTTCGCAGAAGCCCTTGAAGTCATTCCCACAACATTAACCGAAAACGCTGGTTTAGATCCGATAGACATACTTTCTGAGCTTAGGGCTAGACATGAAAAAGGCGAGATTTGGGCTGGAATAGAGGTTCACGATGGAAAAATCCAAGATATGCTTAAAGTTGAGGTCTTCGAACCTCTCGCAGTCAAAAAACAAATAATTAAATCAGCAACCGAAGCAGCTTCAATGATTTTAAAGATCGACGACGTGATCGCTGCTGGAAAAACGAAAACTCCTCCAATGCCACCCGGTGGTCAACCTCCAGGCGCTGGGGAGTATTAGGTTACGCCTGAAGAAGAAAAAATTCTGATTGGTCCACCGAAAATTACCCGTTTCGAGAAAGCGCGGATAGTGGGAGCTAGGGCTCTTCAAATATCCATGGGCGCACCAGTGCTCGTTGACATTTCTGAAGGGTATTCAAGTCCCATAGACATAGCGTTAAAGGAGTTTGAGAGCGGCATCCTGCCAATAACTATAAGGCGCACTTTGCCAGATGGAACATACCAAGATATCCCATTAAAATGGCTTCTGAAGGAAAGCTGAACCCAGCGGGACACCACATTTTATTTTCTTTTCAGGTTCTCCTTTGCAGCTTCGAGTGTTTTCCTTATTCTTGTCCAATGGGCGCCCTGCCAATAAACTTGTCCACATTTTGAGCATTCCCAAAAATCGTTGTAGTAGGTGAAAGTGCTTTTTTCAACTTTATCCTTCACGTTGTCTTTTGGCACTGGTTTGACTTTGGCGTTGCATTTTGGACATCTGGAGGTTTGCATATCTATGTCAAGTTTGATGTTAAACCTTTTTGCCAGTTCAGCCAACCGCTCCTCTTCTGTTGCACCGTTTAAGTAGAAGGCGTCAACTCCTTTTGCTGTTGCTTGTTGGTAAAGCTCCAAATCTCGGGTAAGTAGAACTCGCCGCTCTTTTTTGGCTATGGCAATCAGTTGTGCATCATCCAGCCTATTCGAGTATTTCACGTTGTGCCCCAGCATCCGAAGCCATCTTGTCAGTTTTCCAAGCATCCCATCAGCAATAAATTTCAATCAGTCTTCCCTCGAACTATTTTTCCGCCTCCAGCCTCAGCCACAACTTCATCTCCGTCCATTATTAGTTTACCATTAACAAACGTTTTTACTGGTTTCCCCTCAACATCCCATCCTTCAAAGGGAGAATACTTCGCCTTTGAATGGAACTTTGAAGAGTCTATTTTAAACCTTCTCTTCAAATCCACAACCACAAGGTCAGCGTCATTCCCAATTTTGATATAACCTTTGCCTTTTAAGTTAAAAATCTCGGCGGGTTTTTCCGCCAACAAACTGACCAAGTCACCTATTGAAAGTTTTCCGTTTTTAACCATAGTCAACATAAGGGGGAGCATTGTTTCCAGTCCTGGTATGCCCACCTTAACATCCCAGATGCTTTTCGCCTTCTTCTCCTCCAAGGTGTGGGGGGCGTGGTCTGAACCTAAAGTGTCAATCCAACCGTTTAAGATGCCCTTCCAAAGCGCCTCGGAATGATGTTTCTCCCTAACAGGCGGTGTGGTTAATGCCAAAGTTCCCAATTTTTTCAAGTCATTTGTTGTCAATAGGAGATGGTGGGGTGTCGCCTCGCATGTTATTGACATGCCGGAGTTTTTCTCTGCAACTATTGCATTCAAACCTTTATCTGTGCTTATATGGCAGAAATGTAGATGTGCGCCAGCGCGTTTAGCGATGTTTAAGAGGCGTTTAACGGCTTTTACTTCAGCCTCTTCAGAATGTGCCTCGAGAAAAGCTTCAATGTCGTTGCGGCGTGAGTCTTCAAGTTCGCTCTTCGCCTTTTCCAACAAAGCCTTGTCTTCAGCGTGAACAGCCACTGGTGTCTTTAGTTTGCCAGTCATTTTGAATGCCTTTTGCAACGCGTCATCATCGTCAATGTCTAAGCCACCAATCTGTTCTGCCATAAAAAGCTTAAACGCCACAGCTCCTTCTGCCACTATCTCCTTTATCTCTTTCACGTTCTTGGGGAATTCAGAAAAAAAGCCAACATTAACCAAAATTTTTCTTTCAGCAATTTTCATCCGATTTTTAAGGGCTTCAGCGCTCATCGTTACGGGGTTGTTGTTTGGCATGTCTAAAACAGTTGTTACTCCGCCAGCCGCAGCTGCTGCTGTTCCAGTGTAAAAGTCTTCTTTGTAGGATTTTCCCTCATCTCTAAGATGCACATGGGCATCTATTAAACCTGGTAAAACTAAAAGACCTTTCAAATCCATTTGTGACTCTACTTTCGGCATATTCGTTTCTTTACCTATCTTTAAAATTTTGCCTTTATCAATTGCGATACTGCATTCCACTATTTCCTTGTTCACGTAGACTTTCGCGTTGTTTAGGATTAAGTCAACCAAGTTTGCCGCTCTCTAACCGCTCTTATGCCTAGATAATTGTAAATCTGAGGCTATGGTAAAAGCCTATTCTATTATTTTGAAGAAGTCCCTTTCTGTTAATATGCCGACAAGTCTATCGTTCTCTACAACTGGCAATGCTCCAATGTTTTTGTCCCGCATAATTTTTGCTGCTTGACCAACATCCGCGTTTGGTTCGATTGTTGAAACTTCCTTTGTTGCCACTTCAACGGCTGGTGTGTTCAGAACTTGTGTTATGGTTCCAGACCTTAAATATTCAAAGACCTTGCCTGAACCGAAAAATCGTATGATATCCATGGTTGTGATTATGCCTACGAGTTTGTCGTCTGAAACTATTGGTAATCTTCTAAATCCCTGCGTCACCATGGTTTTTTCGGCTTCAAGAATTGTGGTTTTGGATAGGGCTGTAACAACCTTTTCAGACATTACATCAGCAACTTTTACTCCGCTTATTTTATCGGCGAATAAAATTGCGATGTCCCTTTCCGTGATTATCGCTTTCACACGATTTTCTTCGTCAACTATTGGCAAGCCCCCGAGGTTTTTCTCTTTCATAAGCCCAATTGTGTCGCCAATTTTTGCAGTTGCTTTTACAGTTAAAACGTCTTTCGTCATTATCAGCTTTATAGGCTCATTTATTGCTTTGAAAAAGTTCCCGCCAAACCTCTGCTGGACAAGCTCAAACTTTCTTCCACCACCGAGATAATCCACAATATCCGTGGCTGTCACAATTCCCTCTAAGGCTTTTGTTCCAGGATTGGCTATTGGTATGCGGCGAAACCCTTTATCAGCCATAGTCTTGACCGAATCATAAATGGGTGTTGTAGAAGCCATTGTGACAACGGGGCTTTTTGCGATTTTGAGAATTTCGCTTTCGCGTTTTCTCGGAGGTTGCTCCCTTAAATGCTGTGCTCCTTTATCCTTCAAATACCTTCTGAAGGTTTCTCTGCCCAATTGCCTAACCCCTTCCTATTTTACAACAAGCCTAACAATGTCTTCACGGTCAACTATTCCAATTAACCTGCCATCTTCATCTACCACTGGAACTCTTCCAATGTTTTTCGAAACCATAATTTTAGCGACTCTAATAGCCTTTATTTGGGGTTTGACTGCTATAACTTGAGTTTTCATCACAGAAGAAATTTTTGAAGTTGCCCTAAAACGCCCCTTCGCCGACTCAAACGTAGGCAGTAAAGCACCCTTGTCCAGGAGGTCTTTCTGCGTGACAATGCCCACCAGCTTATCCTTTTTTACCACGAGCAGTCCAGCCAAGGATTTGTCTTGCATTAAACGCCAAACATTGTCAATTTCGTCTTCCGGAGAGCAAACTACGACATTTTCAGACATTATATGTGAAACTTCTTTAGCAAGTTTTTCTAGACTTGTTCTAACTACGGCGTCAATAAAGTTTTCCAGCCCGAAAACTCTAGCGTAAATTTTTTCTTGGCTCGAGTTTACAACTGGAACTTGCCATTCATCCAAGCTTATCATTGATTTAACAGCCGAAGTTGCATCATCATCGATTGAGGCGACAAATTTCGGGTTTAGCATTATGCCCTTAACGCTTATTGGTGAAACAGAGGATGAAATAACCATAATAGTTCCACGGGAAATCACACCCAACAATTTTCTGTCGTCATCCACAACTGGAAGGATTCTTAAAGAAAAATCTCGTATGACCGCGCGGGCTTTGGTTGCAAGTTCATAATCATAAATAGATGGGTGCTTTTCATCCATAATTTCTTTAACACGCAAAAAATCGCCTCTATTCCTCTTCCTCTAACTCAATCTTGCAGTCTTCACAGAGGAATTCTCCATCAACTTCTTTAAGGTTGTCAGACCACCCTCCACAGCGGTCGCAATATCCTGCGAGAGGTGATGTTTCCTCGGGCGCTTCTTGCGCTCTATTTTCTCCCTCTATAAGTGCGCGTTCTTGAATGGTTTCGATGAGTTCTGGAACGACGGCTAAAATGTCCTTGCTTGAGAGCAACCCGACGAGTTGCCCCTTGTAAACAACGCCTAACCTTCTAATGTTTAATCTGCTCATTCTCCTCGCTGCTTCATGTATTGTCGCGTCTGGTTCAATCGTAATGAGGGGAGAAGTCATAACTTCGCCTGCTTTGATGGAGCTTGGCATTGCGTTCTTCGCCAAAACTCTTACGACAAGGTCTCTCTCTGTGATTATTCCAATGGGTTTTCCTTCCTTATTTGTAACTATGATGCAGCCCAAACCTTGTTTATCCATGAGCTCCGCCACTTCGTTTACTGGCGCATCTTCCTCTATAGTTACAACTGGGCTGCTCATCACGTCCTTAACCAGCATCCTCGACCTTAACCCAATCTCTGACATTTTTCCGCCCTTAAACCACATTTTTCATCGAAACAGTGCTCATTCAACTCAAAATAAAAAGCTCGCATTTAAAACTTGTTATGTTTCGTGGAACTACAATGACCTTTTCCGAGAGAGTTTATTAGCATGTAATAGCCTAATGCATGTAGTTCCAACGTGGAGGAAAACCAAATGTTAAAGATAAATATTGACAAATTGGTGAAGCTTTCAGTTTTTGGCGAAGTGGCCAGCCCAATTTTCGGACGGGGAATATACAACATTTCAGCAGAAGGCGTTCCAATAGTTTTGCCGGGAGTTGGAGGAATAACCTACAATGTTAGGGTCGGCGACCCCGCATGCGGATGGGAGGCAGACCACGTTGAACCCGGCGTAAGCATAGAAAACAAGGAGAACGACCCGCGTTTTGGACAGAGCGCAAACACGGCGTTGAACGTGCTCTCATGTGTTGGAAACGAGGCCGTGGTGGTTTCCGGAGACGCTAAAGGGGCAAAGGGGGTTGTAACTGGAAAGCATGGTGGAATAGAACATGTTCTTGTGGATTTTCAGCCAGATGTTTTGGATAAGCTTATGCTTGGCGACAAAATTCTCGTTAAGGCTTTCGGTGTTGGTTTGAAGCTTCTGGATTTTCCAGAAGTAAAAGTCATGAATATGGACCCACGTTTTCTCGAAGCCCTAAACCCGAAGCCAAAGGAAGACAAACTTGAAATTCCAGTCACTCATGTTGTTCCCGCCTCCATCATGGGTTCTGGACTGGGCTCAAACACTTCTCATTCGGGCGACTACGACATCCAACTTTTTGATGAAAACACGCGAAGGCAGTATGGGCTTGACGATTTAAGACTCGGCGATTTAGTGGCAATTTTGGACGCCGACAACTCCTATGGAAGAATTTACAGGCAGGGCGCAGTTTCCGTAGGCATAGTTGTGCATACAAACTGCGTAACGTCAGGCCATGGACCAGGCGTCACAACCCTCTTCACATCTTCCAAAGGAAAAATAATTCCAAGAATCGACGCGAAAGCCAACATCGCCTCGCTTCTAAAATTGAGGACAGATATATAAGGTGGATAGTGCGCAATATCTATGACGAGAAAGGTGCATATTCATGCCATATAAAAGGAAAAGCCGCGGAAGGTCAAAGGGCGGTAAAGGAAAAAGCGATTTCGTTCAGTGCGCAAACTGCGGGGAACTGGTGCCGCGGGACAAAGCCAAAAAGGTTACTAGAAGATTTTCTCTGGTTGACCCAGCGTTGGCTAAGGAGCTTCGCCAAAAGGGCACGTTTATCTCTGCTCCAGTGGACACGAAGTATTACTGTGTTTCGTGCGCTGTGCATTACGGCATTGTAAAAGTTAGGGCTAAGGATGAGCGGCGTCTACGCATAAGAAGGAGATTCTAGTTAGCTTCCACCTTTAGCTTGTTGTAGGCATAAATCGCCCTTTGCAAAACCGTTAGGTTTGTAATAACCGCAAGCACGATCATAGCTATTTCCATGGCTTGTTGCCAAAAAATCGCTGCCAAACTTGCAACAACTAAAATGATGATTCGCTCTGCTCTCTCTGCAAACCCAATAGACTCCATTTTAACGTTGGCTGCCTCGGCTCTTGCACGAGCATAACTTACAAGTAAAGAGCCTATAAGGGCTGTTATACCTGATGGAATGCTGCATAACCCGCTTACAATTATGCCCGCGTATACGGCGGCATCCGCATACCTATCCAACAACGAATCCAGAAAACCGCCAAACGATGTTGCCTGCTTATAAAGTCTGGCTAAGGTTCCATCCAAAGCATCGCAGTATCCTGAAAAAAGAAGCAGCAAAGTTGCCGGTAAAAGATGCTCATAAGCATATAGTATAGCTGATAGAAAAGATAGGATGACGCCACAGATGCTTATTGCGTTTGGTATCAGCCCCATGTTATGGGCTACTCTTGCTTGCGATGCCATCGTCGATTGAACTTTTTGCTTAAGCTTCGTTAGCATAAGCTCTATGCTCCTTGCATTAACAATCTTTATTTGGTTTTGATGGATAAAATAGTTGCCACAAGAGGCGCTTGACTTGATTAACATATCATCAATAAAGGTTGATGACAAGTTATGCTTGGGAGTGAAAATTGAACTTCCGAGCTCCCCTCCGATGCTTCTAATAATCGCCAACAAAGGTTTTATCATGTGTGGTTTTCTGAACATGGATGTTGCCGAAAAACTTGGTGCACCAGCGGCCATGGTTAGCGGAGTGAAAACATTTGAAGATGTTTTAGGCGCAGAGGTTAAAGCTGTTACTTCAAAAGCGAAGAATCTCGGAATTGAGGTGGGAATGAAGAGCTTGGATGCATTAAAGCTTATGCTCTAGAAATCAAAAAGTTTATTGAGGAGCACATAAACTAAAGTCATGCTCTTTCATAAACAACGCATCCTAACGATTATTAGGATAAAACGGGATTCAAATGAGCACAAAGTCCATTGAACACAGAAGCGGTCACCTAGTTTTTCCAGGCGAGCGTCTAGGTGTAATTGAAGAGTTCACTCCGAACACTGGAACCTACGTAAAAGACGGAAAAATTTATTCTAGTTTCATTGGCCGTGCCCTTGTAGACTTACTTAACAAGCGCGTTTCAGTTTATCCGCTGGTTCCTGGGGTGAAGGTTCCAAAGGTTGGAAGCATCGTCATCGGGCAAGTCTCCAATGTGCAATCTGAAAATGCCACTTTACGGATATTTCAAATAGGTAAAAAACAACTTTCAAGTTTCTTTTCAGGAGTTCTTCACATATCTGATGTACAGTTGAGGTATATAGAGTCCATGTTCAACGTTTGTAAGCCAGGTGACATAATGAGGGCAAAGGTTATCAGCGAAAAAAACAGAATTTACCATCTATCCACCAAAGACAAGAATTTGGGGGTGCTTTTCGCCTTCTGTTCGCAGTGTGGCTATTTGCTTCAGCCGAGAAGGCATAGCATGATATGTGTTAGATGTGGAAAAATTGAAAAGCGTAAAATAGCATCAGATTATGCAATTGGGATAGGATAGTTTGGAGTTAAGGAGATTTGTAAATGAAGGTTAACGTGTTAAAGGAAACCTCAAACGAGCTTAAAATAGAAGTTGAAGGAATCGAACATGGCTTATGTAACTTAATACAGAAGAGGTTATTGGAGGAAGAGGATGTAGACTTAGCTGGATACGACATACCTCACCCCCTAGCATCAAACCCAATAATTTACATTCGCACGAAGGGAGACACAAAACCTAGGGAAGTATTGCTTAAAGCCTTAAAAAATGCACGTGAAATAAACGATAATTTTGGAAAAGAATTCGAAAAGGCCATCAAAAAAGCTTAACTCTATCTTTTACAGTTTTGAGTAAATGGGTGAAGCCCTCAAGTGGTTCATCAGCCTTTTCGAGGATAGAAACTGTTTCGTCTAACGTTACGAAGCTGCGGAGCCAAGCGTAAACTATTAACGCCTCAACCGCGTCAGCCAACGCGTGACTATCAATTCTAGATCCTAAACTCTCTCTTAACCCAGCCTTTCTGAATGCTTGCGCAAGTATGCTTCCTTTGACTTTTACCCCGCAAGGTTTTCCCCTCCTTTTGGACAATGCAAGAGAGTAAACAAAATTTGTGTATGCATCTCCAAAAGATGCGAGTCCATGATCTGTCAATACTTCAGTCAAACTTTTGTATACTTTTAAGAATGAATATTTGCCGCTGTCTTCCAATTTTGGCATCCCCGAAAGAAACCATTTTCACTAAACTTATAACGCTTCCTCACAATATCTTTAACAGCGTTGTTGAGGGATAGTTTTTGAGTTGCCTAAAACTTCGGGTTATTAAGCCTGAAATTCGTGTTTTAGGAATTGACGATGGAATATTTACTCCTCAAGTGAAAAGGCTTGTTCCTGTTGTTGGAGTTGTTTTTCGAGGCGGATATTGGCTTGACGGCGTAATGCACACAAAAATTGAAATAGACGGTTTTGACGCAACAGATAAAATAACTTCCATGATAAAAAACTCGCCCCACTACAAGCAGTTGAGGGTGATAATGCTTGACGGTGTAACTTTCGCTGGTTTTAACGTCGTTGACATAAATAGGTTAAACGTAGAAACGAAACTTCCAGTTATAGCAGTCACACGTGAAAAGCCAAACTTCGAAGAAATCCATAAGGCTTTGAAGAATCTGCCGAAAGGCGAGGAACGCTGGAAAGCAATATTAAACGCTGGTGAAATATTTGAAGTTCAATGTAAAGGCAAAAACGAGAAAGTTTTCATGCAAATTTCAGGAATACTCAAAGAAGATGCGGAGAAAATTTTAAAACTAACATCCACCCGAAGCAACATCCCTGAAGCCTTGCGTGTGGCACATCTTATTGCCTCTGGAATTACCGCAGTTTAGCCCTAATAAATATTGAAACAAGAAAAGGTTTAAAAGGGACAATGATAAGGGAAAACATTCGAGCAGTGGAGTACAAAGCCATGGAATTTTGTCCAAAATGCGGTTCTCGCCTTGAACCGAAGAAAGGGAAAACCCAAAAGGGAGCAGCCCTAATGCTTGTATGCCCAAAATGCGGCTACAAAAAACAGGAAAAAAGTGGAAAAGTTGAGCCAAAGGTTGCAAAGGTAATACAGCACAACCCTCAAAAACTTGTTGCAGTCATCGGCAAGGAAGAACAAAAACTGCGGACATTGCCCACGGTTAGAGTTGAATGTCCAAAATGCGGAAATAACCTGGCCTATGTTTGGCAAGTGCAGACAAGAGGCGCCGACGAATCTTCAACACAATTTTTGCGCTGCACAAAATGCGGCTACACATTCAGAGAATACAGCTAAAGGCTTCATTTTAAATCAAAATTTCACCAAAACCATATAGTATACCACTGGAATTTGCTTTATGGATGCTTATCGTTGTAAAAACAGGAAGCTCTTCCTAAACGTATTGAAACCCAAGACTTCGCTAAGTAATGTCAATAGCTTAAATGATCAAAAATGACCAAAGAAGCGAAAAGTTTAACGAACTAAAGTGTTTTTCGGACTGAAAGCGTAGCAGTTGTAATGGGTTACGCAACCGCTTAAATTTGACAATTCCGGTTGAAAAATTTTCTAGACCTGGGTTTTATGGAAGAATTTACCAATCGATCCAAACTCTGATGAAGTTTTGGACTTAAAAGCCTACCAGTTGGCGGTGTCCAAGGTTTATTCATCTTTTCAATTTGGAAAATATTGCAAAATATCTTAAGGAGAAGAACAGCGAAAGGAAACCGATATTGGCGTATCTCTTGGATTCAAAGAAATGGTTGATTCTTGGAAAACACAGCTCGAAAAGGAGAAAGTTCACGTATATTCTTCAATTGAAAGATGCATCGAAGCCTTAGGACATTTGTAGAGATACAGTTGTATCGAATGTGAAATACATAGCCTCAACTTTTACCGACTTCTTTAATGAATATTTTGTTAAACTCTTTTGGTTTTTAGCATTGCCATATGACCAGTCCATAGTGCTATTTAGTCCATGGTGGTTTTAACAGTTTTTCATTGAAATATTCCACAACTTTGTCAATACATGCATAAGAGCTCTTCACCTTAGTCGAGTCGCCGAAGAACGTGAAATTCCAGAAGACAACTGTTTGAGCTCCCGCTTTCCTATACTTGTCCAGTTTGTCAATGACATCTTCCACGCTTCCCCAGAGGAAGCTTTCTTGAACAACCTCTAATGGAACATTTTCTATGGCCTTCATAACATCCTTTTTTGTATAAATTGCTGGTACATAATCGGTAAGCGGATAGAAGCCTTTCCCAAGCGGGTGCGTATAACCAAGTTTCTCGTAAACAATCGCAGGGGTTAGTAACGCCCCAGCCTTTATTAGCGGCGTCTTCCTCATCAGCCTTAAACACTCTTCTCGCCTTTCATCTATTATAAGTTTTAGGTACACACCTTTCTCTATTTCCCCAAAGTTTCTCCCGATCTTATCACATTCCTCTCTTACAATGTTTAGTCTCTCGCGGTACTCTTCTACGTTTGAAACTGCCGGAAGCCAACCTTCCGCGTATCTCGCCGTAATTTTGCACATTCTTTCTCCAGCCCCGCCTATCCATATTGGCGGTCTTTTGTTTAATGGTGGGAGTTCAAAAACAGCGTTTTTCAGTTTAAAAAATGTTCCATTGTAGTTTATTAGCTCATCGCGTTTGGCTCCCCAAAGGAGTTTTATCACCTTTATGGCTTCTTCCAGTCTGCTTACAATTTTTTCGTATTTTAAGCCGTAGGGCTCAACGTTTTCAAGTTCTCCCGCGCCTATCCCCAGGATAACTCTGCTGTTAGTTAAGTGTTCAAGCGTCGCATAGCTTTGAGCTAACATAGCTGGATGATGCCTTATAGCTTCTGTGACCGCACTTCCCATGCGAATTTTCTGCGTCGAAAATGCTGCGACCGCTATGGAAAGTGTTGTCTCAAAAAAAGTGTGGGGACTATAGGTTGCAAGCGGACCAACAATTTCAGGCGTCCATATATTTTGGGGAAACCACCCCATTAAATGATCTGGAAACCATATAGAATCGTAGCCTTTCTCTTCAACTCTCTTAGCTACTCTCGCTATACTGTCAATAGGCGGAAAAGTTGGACCTACAACGCCAATACGCAACATAAAGGTGATTTATTTAAACTTGATATTAAAATTTCGCGAAGTTGTTCGTTTTGAATAATTGTTGCATGAATTTCGACTTGAGAGGTTCGCGCCTTTTTATATAAATGGGAATTACGTCCAAACCTTATCCTTAAGCGGTTAACTGCGCGCTTCCCTTTTAGGCAAGTGTCACTCTCGATTTTTGATGTGATGTTCAAGGCCGGCGACTCGTTTATAAATACGAGCCATTATAGTTATAATAGTAGAAGTTTTTGCTGGAGAAGATCCTTCGGGGCAATGCTTAAAACTATGGGGAAAGTTAAAAACATAGGATGCTTGTAATGTCGCATCCAACAGGAGATCTAGACATAAGCTGTTGGATTAGAAGCGAGTTGCCAGTTTATCCTAATGCTGGAAAAAGCTATAAAAACCCCTTCAACCCTAATCCAACGCTTAGAATATCTCCAAACCAGGAGATAGTTAACAAAAACATTTACAACACCAAAATAATTAATGTTTTAGCGTGAGACTGCGGCCGTAGTCTAGCTTGGTTAGGACTTCGGCCTCCCAAGCCGGCGACCCGGGTTCAAATCCCGGCGGCCGCACCATAATTTGGACGAGACAACGCAAAACAAAAACGCGAAAACTAACAAAATTTCGGTTAAACTTATTAACAGCAAAGCTTGAAAATTATGGTGTAGGAAAACGTCATAGAGCCAAGATCGTTAATATAGTTGTGTTAATAAAACATTTGAATGGAAGACGATTTCCAATTTTAGCTTTTACATGATATAAAGTATTTCTTTTTTCCTATATTAATCGAGTTTAGCAAATGTTATAAGAGACTTCTTCACTAAAATGAGTGAGTTAATGGGGCGTGTCTTGACGTCGGAAGGGATAATAGTTTCAGGAGAGGAGGCTTTAAAGGTAGCTGACGCTCTTACCGAATCGAGTTTCCGAATTCTTCAGCTGATTTCTGAGGAGCGCCTTGATGTTTCGACGATTGCTAAAAGGCTGAATTTGAGTGAAGCCTACGTTAGTGAACAAATTCATCGTTTAGAGGAGTTAAAGCTGGTGAAGGTGAGTTACGAGCCAGGTAGAAGAGGAATTAGAAAGATCTGCGAGTTAGCTGTCAAAAAGATAGTTATAGTGATCAAACCTTAAAATTAAATTGTACACAGATGAGTTGGTTTTATAGTTGCTTCTTCACTAATGCTAGGTGATTTGGTATTTTGATTTTATAATACGCTAGGGTGTTAGAACTAGGTTTAGTTTGAAGTATTTTGGTTTTCTTTGTTTTTTCTTATGACTGCGTTGTTTATGAAAATTGAGTTAGGTATGAAGATTGTGTGTCCCTCGCTGGTTTCGAGAACTGTTGTTCTTATGCTTATTTTTACGACTTTTCCTTCAAAATTTTGGACTTTTATTTCATCTCCAATCTTAAAGGCTTTGTCTGCTTGAACTAGTATTCCTGAAACAAGGTTTTGGATTATGGTGCTTGTTGCGAAGCTTATGGCGATGCTGAAGGCGCTTAAACCCACAATCACTGATGAAAAGTCAAAGCCGAAAAAAGAAACTATCACGAAAAATCCGATGATGTAGACGGTATATTTCGAAATTTTCACGATTCCTTTTTCAATTTGTTCAGGAAACGGTGTTTTTCAAAAATTTTTTCTAGAGTTCTAACTATGATCTTCGCAATAATATATGTGACTACAAGCGCGATAATTACTTCAACTACCTGGATAATGTTTATACCAGCAATCTCGATCATTGCTTATACTCGCCACTTTTTTGGTTTTCTTCATGTGGTTTAACACTTTCAATTTTGAAACTTCTGTCGAGGTGTTCGTGGAAAAAGAACCATATCGCAAAAACGCCAATGGCTATTCCTACACCAATCGACAGCCCCAATGTCAATGCGCTTTTTACGGGATCGCTGAGCGCTGTTATGTCAATAAGCATGGCAGTAATCAATAATAGAACTATAAGCATAGCGTAGCTTCTAAGTCTCGATTCAACTTTAATTCTGCCAATGATCGCGTTGAAAATTGCGAAAATTACTAGCGCGATCGCTACAACGCTTACAACACGGGCGCCATAATAGACACCTTCATTCATTAGTTGAAGATATTGCGCTCCCCAAAAGAGATTAACCAAACCATAAAGCGCTATTAAAGCCACGCCTAAATCGGCTAAGAATATTATTAAACTATCCACTGAAAATGGTAGAGTAAAGCCAGAAAGCTGTTTGAACATGGCATCCAGTTTTGCAAGTTTAAGTAGTTTTCTGAAGGAAAAGTTCAGCAATTTAATTACTAAAAAAGTAAGAATAATGATTATGAGCGCTATGAATATTTTTGGTAAGAGACGAATAGTTTCCTTGGCTAT
>JAVZLH010000005.1:0-64374 GCA_038883855.1 Bathyarchaeia archaeon | reverse complement strand
AATTCAAGGAGAAAAAGCCAAAAGAGCCAAAGTTGACATCGACCTGGCAAAATGCAACTTCTGCGGGATATGCGACATCCTATGCCCATATGGTGCAGTAAAGGTGACCCTAAACGGCGAGCACATTCTGTCTGTCGTTGAAAAGGAAAGCTTCCCCCAGTTGATTCGCGAAATTCAAATAGACTCCAGCAAATGTCCACTTGATTGTGTGGAATGCGAAAAAGCTTGTCCTTTAGGATTGATTAAGGTGACGATGACCACTCGTGACGGAAAAATTGTCAAGGATACAAGCAAATTGACTGAGAGAGAAAAATTTTGGCTTGAAGCTAAAGTGGACGTTGCAAAGGAGCATTGCCCATGCTGCAGAATCTGCGAGTTTAAATGTCCAAAAGGGCTCGTACATGTGCGAAAGTTCTTCTTCGGAAAAATCCTAATCCACACGGAAAAATGTCCAGAAGTGTGCACAGACTGCCTAGACGTTTGCCCAATAACTGGCGCCCTATACCTTTCTGACGAGGATAAGAAGGTTCACGTTAACGAGTTGTTCTGCATCTACTGTGGCGCTTGCAAAGTTGTCTGTCCAGTTGAGGAGGCTTTAGAACTCAAAAGAACAAGGATAAGGCATACGCCCGTCCGCTCTGGAGCATGGAACAAAGCCTTAGAGCGACTGGCTTCGCCTATTGAAATTTCTAAGGAGTTGAAGGCTAAAGGCTCTCGGAAAACGAAGGAAACTGTTGAAAGAAGATTGAAGTGGAGGTCCGCGTACGTATGAGTCAAAAACAAGGTGAAAATCAAGAACTGCGGATAGGAGTTTTCATCTGCCACTGCGGCTTAAACATAGCTGGCGTTTTAGACATAAAAGAGCTTGTTGAATACGCTAAAACTTTGCCAGATGTTGTTTATGTTAAAGACAACCGCTACACATGTGCAGACCCGGGGCAAGAGGAAATTAGAAAGGCGATAAAAGAGCATAGGCTGAACCGCGTGGTTGTCGCTGCTTGTTCACCGCGCATGCACGAGCCAACTTTTAGGCGGACGGTTTCGGATGTTGGTTTAAACCCATTCCTTTTTGAGATGGCGAACATCCGCGAATTCTCTTCATGGTGTCATCCAAGCACTCCGAAGGAGGCAACGGAAAAAGCCAAAGACCTCATTAAGATGGCTGTTGCGAAGGCTAGGCTCCTAATGCCTCTCCAAACAATAGAAGTTCCAGTAATCAACAAGGCGCTTGTCATAGGCGGCGGAATTGCTGGAATGAACGCCGCTCTTGACTTGGCTGAGATGGGCTTCAAAGTTTATCTGTTAGAGAAAAGCGAAAGCATAGGCGGACACATGGCGCAGCTTGACAAGACTTTTCCAACCCTTGACTGTTCCATATGCATTGAAGGTCCAAAGATGGTTGATGTTGGAAGACACCCGAACATCGAAATAATTTCTTATGCAGATTTGTTAAGCGTCAGCGGGTTTATAGGAAACTTCAAGGTTAAAATTAGAAAAAACCCACGTTATGTTATCGCGGAAAACTGCACGGGCTGCGGCGAATGTAAAGATGCTTGTCCAATCGAGTATCCCAACGAATGGGACATGAATTTAGGCGTTAGAAAGGCTATATCTGTTCCCTTCGACCAAGCTGTGCCGCTTGTCTACACCATAAATCGTGATTACTGCATCGAATGTTACAAGTGCGTTGACGCTTGTGGAGCACGACAAGCCATAAACTTTGAGCAGCAACCCGAAGAAATCGAACTTGAAGTCGGCGCAATAATCGTTGCAACAGGCTATGATATTTATCTGCCCTACGATAACCAGCTTTATGGTTATGGCAAATACCAAAACGTCATAACCTCCCTAGAATTTGAGAGGCTTATACTTGCCGCCGGTCCAACTGGTGGAAAAGTTGTAAGGGCTTCCGACGGGCAGAAACCCCACAGCGTAGCCTTTATACAATGTGTTGGCTCACGGGACACAAACAAGTATCCATACTGCTCCAATTTCTGCTGCATGTACACTTTGAAGCACGCTGTCCAACTTAAGGAGAAATACAAGGAAGATGTGGAGGTTTACGTTTTCTACATGGACATGCGAACTAACTTCAAAGGCTTTGAAGAATTCTACCACAGAGCAAGAGAACTCGGCGTAAACTTTATCCGCGGACGCGTAAGCCGCGTTTTAGAAATTCCAGAAACAAAGAACTTGATTATACACGCTGAAGACATGACGCTTGGACAACCAATGGAAGTTGAAGCCGAAATGGTTGTTTTGGCAACAGCCGCCATACCCAAGAAAGGCTCAGAGGAAATAGCGCGAATCCTCAACTTAACACGAGGCGCAGAAGGCTTCTTCATGGAAAGCCACCCAAAGCTTAAACCTTTAGACGCGCCGACAGACGGCGTGTTCCTAGCTGGCTCATGTCAAGCGCCAAAGGACATACCCTACAGCGTTTCGCAAGGCTCCGGTGCAGCGGCAAGAGCCGCAACAGTGCTTTCAAAAACGAAATGGAAGATTGAACCCATAATAGCGGTTGTGGACCCAAGCAAATGCAGAAACGTTTCAGTCAAATGTGGAATCTGCGCTGAACGCTGTCCATATGGAGCCATAAGGGCAGAGGAAAAGAAGCCAGCAGAAGTTATAACAGCCATGTGCCACGGATGCGGAACATGTGTGGCTGAATGTCCAGCAGACGCTATAACACAGATGCATTTCACAGACGCCCAAATAATGGCGCAGATAAGGGCTGCTTTGGAAAAAGACCCTGAAGACAAAATTTTGGCTTTCCTCTGCAACTGGTGCAGCTATGCGGGCGCGGATTTGGCTGGAACAAGCAGGTTTGAGTATCCGCCAACCATAAGACCCATTCGTGTTATGTGTTCTGGAAGGGTTGACCGCGACTTCGTATTAGAAGCGCTTAGGCTTGGCGCTGGAATGGTTTTGGTTGCAGCATGCCACTTGCCTTACGACTGTCACTATATTAGTGGAAACTGGAAGATGAAAGCCAGAATGGATGCTTTAGCGCCAATGCTACATAAGCTGGGTTTAAGCCATGAAAGGTTTAGGGTTGAGTATGTTTCCGCTGCTGAAGGCGTTAAGTTTGCAGAAATAGTTAAGGAAATGACTGAGCAGATGCGTGCTCTAGGAAAAGATAAAATTAAGGCTGAAAATGCGAAATTACGTCCACTGCTTGAAAACATGCTGAAAAAGAAAGCAAAATGATTACTTAACGCTTCTTTCTTTATTTGAAAAGTTTCTGTTTAACAAAATAGTAAAGAGCACCGACTGCTAGGCAAATGTTTCCCGTTATCCAAGACTGCGGTGAAGCGAAAAACGCGAATATTAAAAGAGCTAGACATGTGCATGCTCCAAGAACTGGGATGATGCGTGGATACATCCTTCTCTGCGTCCTTGCTCGGAAAGCGCAGATGTTAGCTAAAGCATAGTAAAATAGCAGTGCGAAGGTGCTTATGGCTACAACCTTATCTAAATCCGCAAACAACACAAGTAAAACCATTAATAAGCCAATAACCCATATCGCGTAATGAGGTGTGTTAAATTTCGAATGCAGTCTGCACAGAGCCTCCGGAAGGTCTCTTCTCCTAGCCATTGCACAAGCCATGCGGGAAACCCCCAAAATAGCTGAAAGCAATACGCTTGCCGTGGCAAGCAACCCGCTGACAGAAACAAAGTAACGCGCAAAAATGTTGTTTGTTACGCTGATGGCATCAGCCAACGGCGAACTTGACCTTGCGAGTTCATAAGCTCCCACCAGTCCAACAGCCACAAAACCGACCAAAACATAAACTATGGCGGATATCGCCAGCGACAGCAATATAGCCTTTGGAACATTGCGCTTTGCGTCTTTAACTTCTTCTGCTACGACTGCTACTCTTGCGAAGCCACTGTAGGCAAAGAAAATGTAGAAGGCGCCGTAAAAAACGCCTAAATTGAATGGCATGAAGGGCGTGAGGTTTGCCACTTTAAAGTGTAACGAACCGTAGACAACGAAAAACACGAGTATTAGTAACTTTGTTGCAACAAGAATGTTGTTGAGCATGGCTGTTTGGCGGACGCCGATAAAGTTCAACACCGTAAAAGTGATGCAGAGAATTGCAGCAACCCAGTTGACTGGTAAAAATGGAAACAAAGCCGTTAGGTAACTTGCGAAACCCAGCGAAACTGCTGCACCAACAAAAGTGTTAGATACAATCCACATCCATCCAGTGAGAAAACCAGAAAACGGCGATATCAACTGGTAAGTGTATTCGTAAACGCTCCCTTCGCGGGGTTGCCAAGCCGTTAATTCAACAAAACTTAGCGCGGTAAAAACCGCGATAACAGCGGCTAAAAGCATAGAAACTATAAGAGCTGAACCCGCCGCCTTCGCCGTAATGCCTACTACAATAAATATGCCTGCACCTATTATTGCGCCGACACTTATGGATACGGCGTCCAACAAACCCAAAGTAGGCTTAAACTCACACTGGTTTGAACTCTCTTTTTTCATGGGCGCACCGCATTTTAGAGAACCCTCTGAGATGGAGCAATTATTAAGTTTTATCCCCCTCCAAAAGTAAAGAATAGAAGCAGATGGAGGATTACCCTATTAATAAGGCGGTCTAGTAGTAAATATCCGCGGATAGTGGAGGTTTACAAGAAGCGTTATGGGGAAATGGCAAAACAGGAGTATAAAACTGAGCTTATCAATTTTGCAAGGTCTGTTTTGCACGGCCCTATCGAAAACTTAGATTGGAAGGAACTGCTGGAATGGGAACACAGGCACCTCCAATATACTAAAGGAGAATTGCCAAAACCCGGAGCTGAACTCCCCATAGAAATAATTCGTCAAGAAAAGGGAAGATGCGGAGAATTCGCGTTATTATACAACGGATTGCTCTTGGCAAAAGGTTACAAAAGCCGCATAGTCGTCGACTGTTCACCCCTAAAAGACAAGTCGAAGAAAGCGGCTGGAGACCATTTCTGGGTTGAAATTTTCCTAAACAACCATTGGATTCACGTGGACCCAACTGAAAAAAGAATCAACCAACCGTCCATGTACGCCATTGAGTGAACAAGGACATAAACTTGGTTTATGCATTAACAGACAAAGAAACAGTTGACGTGACCAAAACATGCCAGTCGAAAAAGATGCGAAATGCAAATAACTTTTAATGATCACTTTAGACTCTTGGACGATGAGGTGATCTTCAGATAGTCTGATCAGATATGAATCTTGGTCTGGCATATTATCACCTAAGATATAACACACTATCCCTAACTAATAAAGTTTTACGAATATACGAACTAATATGTTAAAACTATGGAGTTTATGCTTCGAACAATCGAAATTTCTAACAGTTAGAAAATTTTTATTGTTACATTGTCAGGATTCTTTTCTTAAGAAAAGGTCTAAAATAAACCCAATTCCTGTAAAAAACATAAAGAGAATCGCAATCCACTGGACAGTATCCGCTGGTGTAGCATGCCGTTTAACCCAAACGTTTGCAAAAACATTTGAAAACTCTTCCTTTGTGACATTAGAGGGAAGAAGTATTGTTTGTGGTGGAATATAGTACTTCACGTAGATTACCAATTGAGGGTCATATAGATTTATGCATCCTAGATATGCCATTTTACTTATATTATCAGTTGGGGCTTCTAGAAAGGGAACATTTTCCCACGAGGAGTTGTCTAAAGACATCCAAACTTGGAATGTGCTCCAATAATCAGCATATGGAGAATGCATGTAGACATACACATCTCCAAGAGAATCGAAATAGCTTCTTTCGATAAGAGCCTTGAATGGAGAACCAAACCTAATTTCCTGAGATAGTTATTGTAGCTGTAAATGTGAGTTGCTTAATTTGAGTACTTTCTACATATTGTAAAACCAGAGTCGCTATAATACTAAGAACGAATGAAACAAGTATTATGAGGCATGGTTTTTTGAAGTTTCGGAGAAATCTCTGCACTGTTCTGCAAACTGGCTTATAAACTTTTAATTTTTTCCATGCACCTAGACGGGACTCAGAAGCGGAAAAAGAAGTCATCCACATTACGTGTACTCGTACCTCGATTTCTTCATTGTCCACTTAAGTTTTAGTCTTCCCTAAAATTTGAGTGTTGCGACTAAAGTAGGGTATTAGAGGCGATAATCTCACTAACTACTTACCTTTTCGAGGTACACTGACGTCTCTAGGGGGTGATTGCTTTTTCCGCTCCCGAGTCCAAAAATGAGCATCTAAACTAAGATTTTGTGTTAGGGGTAAAGAAGAGAAGGGCGGTAATGGTCTCTTTAGCGTTCTGTGGATGCTGTTATGTAAGCCCAAACGCTTACCATAAGCACCGTGAGACAAGCACCTGCAAATCCTGACACTAGGAATCTTATTTGAACAAGTTCAGGTAATATCGCTAGGAGCGCTGGGATCACGTAATCAAATGTTAATTGGGCTATTATCCCCGCTATGAATCCTAAGAGAGCCACTAACCCGAACACTTTTAACCTTTCACCCATATGCCTTTCACCTTTTGCTTAGCATTTGGTTATAAGCCTCCTTTTTAGTCTAACTTACAAGTTTTTGTCTATTACTGAAGAATAGGCAATATTGTCTTTTAATTTTCCACTTAAAGCTAAAAACAGCTTTTAATTAGACATATAGCTCTACTTATAGCCCTTTGTATAGCTCCGCATATTAACAATGCATAAGATAGTTTTCTACACCTCTTTTTGCGGAGGTATTACCATGTCAGAAAGGTTTAGTAAAAAATGGGAAAGTAAACGCGACGAACAACCACTCGCAGAACGAATAAAGGAGGCAGTCAGACCACCAGGACCTTTAAAGCCACGCCTAGACTTTGCTATAAGACGCATTGAACTGCAAATTCAGAAACTGGATCAGGCGACTGAAAGGTTCAGCCAAAGAGATAAAGCAATATTTGCAAGGATTGTCGATGCCTATACAAAGCATGACACAGCCCGTGCAAATGTTTTTGCAAATGAATTGGCAGAAATTCGCAAAATGGAGAGACTTATAATAAATGCGAGACTTGCCCTTGAACAAATCGTGTTAAGGTTACGAACTGTGTCAGAACTTGGAGACGTTGTCTCCACATTGGGTCCGGCGGTTGGCGTTTTAAGGACCGTAAGAGCGGGGCTTGTAAGCGTTTTTCCAGAGGCAGAAAACGAGCTTGGCGAAATAGGCAATATATTGAGTGGCATAATGATTGAAGCTGGGCAAAGCTCAGGAATGACAATAAACTTTGACACCGTAAACGAAGACGCGCAGAAAATTCTCACAGAAGCAGCAACAGTCGCAGAACAAAGAATCAAAGAAAAGTTCCCAGAACTGCCAGCAGGAATACCGAGCATCCCAACAGCTCCATTAAGCGAGAAATCATCAACAGAAACATCTTAAACTTGGGGGAGAAAACATGCAAGAAAACTCCAATCCCTTTTTTTCAGTTGGGAAAGAAATTAAAGACGAATACGGCCGTATAGTGGGCAAAATAGCATCTTTCGCCGTAACACCAAACGGGAAGATAGACGCCGCATTCATTGAACAAACTGACGGTAAATTTTCGAAATACTCCCTAGAAAATCTGCAATTTAACGGTGGAGAAGTAACACTTACATCATTAGTTAAATCAAAAGCAAATGTGCTCTGCGATCAAATACCCTTAATATGGAGGAAAGACCAAGTCCTCAAAGATTTGGTAGACAAAAATAAAATTTCCTCTGAACTTTATCAAGAACTTCACAGCAGCTTTGAAGGGGTACTAACACAGCTTAAGAATGATACACGAACCTTGATGGAGCAAATCGATAAGGAGATTGTAAGATGCAATGAAGAGGTTAAGATGCTTAACTACGCGTTGGTAAACCTTGAAATCGAGCATGAAATAGGCAAAATCGACGATGACTCCTACCAGAAAGCCTTCCACATCATACAAGAAAATCTTAAGCGCGTTAACAAGGAGAAAAGCGATTTAGAAACCACCAAAAACAAGCTTTCAAACATGCTGTTGGGTGATGATAGTGTAAAAGAACCTGGGCCAGAAGTGCAGAAAACAGAAATTCGGGAAGCAGAGATAAAAGAGGCAAAGTCAGATAACCCCTATGTTCCAGATCTTCCTGAACCCCCGGTTGTCGTTTACGTGAAGGAAATAGGCAAAGCAGGGATTTAAACTAAAAATGGTGGCGGGCGGAGGGGAGGAAAATCAAAATCTTCACTCGTCCAAATCCTCCACCACTCCGCGAAATAGTCACCAAGTCAATGCATACACTTAAACTTCAACAGAGCAAAATTGAGCAAGCCACTTTTAGACTTAAAGAAAGAGACAAGATTCTTTTCCGAACATGTGTAACTTCGCTGAAGGACAACAACAAAGAAAGAGCAGCAATATTCGCAAGTGAAATTGCCGAAATCCGCAAATTAATAAAGTTTCTTTACAATGTAGAGTTAGCTATTGAACGCGTAATCCTAAGACTTGAAACAATAAAGGAATTAGGCGACATAGTCATCGACCTTAAACCAGCATTAAAACTTCTTCAAGGGGTTTCACAAGAGCTTTTCCAAATTCTGCCAGATGTTTCTTCAGAACTAGAAAAGGTTAACGAAGCAATAAGCGAAACTTTGTATTCAACAAAAATAACAACAAACGAGTCTGTAATTCCGGTTGGCATGAAAACGCCCGGAGGAGAAGAGATTCTAAAAGAGGTTTCCTCATTCCTTGAACAAAAGTTAACTGAAGAACTTCCTGAACCGCCCGCCGCTCAACCGTTAAAAGAGCCTGAACCAACAACGCTGAAGGAACTTGTGGCCCTAGCGGCAAGCAACTCGCAAGCAACTGGATTTGAAACGGTTGAAGAAATTGGCAGAGAACCCTCCACAACCCTCCTTTCTTATAAAAAGGCTGAGATTCAGGAAATTTCGTTAAAAGTTGAGAAGCCATCATTGGAAGATGTGCTTCTCGAGTATGTTAGGAAAAGTGATGGTGAAATCGACATAACCCGTTGTTCGGATGATTTAAAGATTCCGCGTTTAGAAGTTGAAAAAGCTCTTGAAAGTTTGGCTTCCAAGGGAAAAGTAAAGATTGAGTTGAAAAAGAGTTCGAGGTGAGAATTATGAGCGCCTCCCAAGAACTTGAGAAAGCTGCCACAAACTATGCCCTAGAAGCAGTCCGTTTGGATAAGCAAGGAGCAAAGGGCATGGCTATAACTATGTATCAAAAGGCGATAGAAACCCTCTTGCGGCTTGTTCAATTGTATCCCGAATACAGCCTAAACAAAGTTTACATACAAAGGGCGATCGCCTACCAAGAGAGAATAAAGGTGCTGCAAGGATCCGTTGCCTCTTTCGAACCAAAAATGGATAATGCTAACAAAAGTTCTGAAAAGGAAACCGCAACACAAAATGAAAAATCAAGTTATGAAGAGTTAATAGTGACAGAAAAACCAAATGTTAAGTGGGAAGAAGTTATAGGGCTTGAATCAGCAAAAAGGGCTGTGAAAGAAGCCATAGTCTATCCAGTTCAGAGACCAGACTTGTTCCCGCTTGGCTGGCCCAGAGGCATACTTTTGTTCGGGCCTCCCGGATGTGGGAAGACTTTGCTGGCTGCTGCCGTTGCCACTGAGATAGATGCTACTTTTATTTCTGTTGATGCGGCTTCTATAATGTCTAAGTGGCTCGGGGAAGCGGAGCAGAATGTTGCCAGGCTTTTTGGTTCAGTTAGGAAGTCTGCCAGTGAGGGGAAGCCAGCAATAGTTTTCATTGATGAGCTGGATTCTCTAATGGGAAAACATTCTAACGAGGTTGGCGGAGAGGTTCGTGTCCGCAACCAGTTTTTGAAGGAGATGGATGGCATTGTTGACAAGGGGAAGAAACTTCACGTTTACGTTATTGGAGCGACAAATAAGCCTTGGGATCTGGACTGGGCTTTCATCAGAAGGTTCCAAAAGAGAATCTTGGTGCCACTTCCAGACCACCACACTCGCCTGATGATGTTCAAACTTTACACAAGCAACCTTCAACTCGCCCCAGATGTTGACCTTCACGAACTAGCACGGCTTTCAGAAGGCTTCTCAGGAAGCGACATAAGGGACGTCTGCCAGTCAGCCCACTTGAAGCTTATAGGAGAATTTTTCGAGTCTGGTCAAGCAACCAACAAAACAGCGAAGCCGAGGCCCCTCAGAATGGACGATTTCAGGCAGATACTCGAGGAAAGAAAACCAAGCGTCTCGCTTGACATGCTAGCCCTCTACAACAGGTGGTTTGAAGCCTTTAAGGCTCTCTAACTGGGTGGAAAGGTTTGGAGAAAAATGTTATTTTTTGAAACTCTCCTTTCTCCCCCTCTAAACATATCTCCAAACCCCACAACCCAGAAAATCCTTTTTAACTTTTTCTCAAGAAATCTTTAACAATTCCCACAATTTTTTCCGGGTTTTCTAATACATTCACGTAGGGGATTTCCAAATCAAGTTTTTCAATTGTACTGACGCCGGCAAAAACCAAAATTGGCTTAAACAGTTCTGTAGCTCCGCGGGCTTCTTCTCCAGATTTTACAACAACAATTTTCGGTATGTCCCCTTTTTTGCCTAAAAGTTTTCTGAAGCCCTCTAGGAAAATTACGTCGTTCCCCCTACATTTTTTGAGGATATCTTTTAATCGTAGGATTTCTTCGTTGACTTTTTCTATTACAGCTATTTCTTTAGATGATACGCTGACAATTGTTTTTGCTCCAGACTGGGCGAACCTCCAAGTGTCCTTTCCCTCCGTGTCTATTGTGAAGTTGGACTCGGAAATGTGTTTGACTGCAGCAACTTTGTAGCCTAGGTTTGTTAATCCCTTTGTGAGAACTTCTATCGTTGTTGTCTTGCCTGAACTCTTGCTTCCAACCACGGCAATTGTTTTTGTCTTCAACATTATACCTCTTCTACACTATTTCTTCTTTGAAGATTTTTTCTAACACTTTTTTATCTACATTAAGCCTTTTGGAAAGGTCTTTAACCCACTTAATATACTTTCTGAAAATGTTTTGCAGTATTTCCGCCTTCTCTTCGTCTGACAAGTCTTTTTCCTCCGCCAACAGCAGAGCAAACCATCTGCCAGTGTCCGAAAGCTGATAAGCCTTAACCCATGTTGTTCGTCCCTCTTTCTCCATTTTCTCCATGGCTTCCGCCAAAATTCCAAGCGTGGTTAAGGATTTCAACGTTTCAATTATTGTCTTGTTTGAGTAGGCAAGTTTCCTAACAAGGTCTTTTTGATAGATTTTATTTGAAATTCCTTGAGCGAGCGAAAATTTCAGTATGTCAACGGCGGCTTTTGAGCCGAATATGGCGCTTAATATTTTACTTTTCTGTTCTGGCGGAAGAAAAACTACATATGGATGTAAATGTTCGCTCAAACTGCTCACTTGCATATGCCCTATTCTCAGTATAGAATTTTAAGCCTTATGCCTTTTGCGTGGCAATAGGTTTTTAACATCCTAAATCTTCACTCTATCGCGGTGTTCAATTACGACTCTCAAACAATGGGTTCCAGTAGACGGCGATACCTTCCTAACAAAAGAAGGCTTCATATTCAACGTTTTCGGATATGAACATCCAGAAAACCGCGTTTTCGCATTCCTAAAATATATCCCGTCAAGTTTTAAGGCGCTTTTCCAGATCGATTACCTTGAAAGAACATGGAATTTAGGGCGATTGAAGCTTTTTCGCGCGGAGAAACTTTATACTGCACAAAACTATAAAAGGTTCATTGAAACCTTCAAGAAAAACTTTCCAAACTACGTTTATTTTTGTCCTTTTAGGGAAAAAGAGGTGATTAGCGCACCCTTAAACTCCATTAAAGAAGTTTACGTTCCAAAAGAATGCCTAAATCTAATCGCCAAACGCAAACGAAAGGACAGTTTGCAGAAGTTAACCTTGGAGTTCATTAATTTGCTTTCCAGCGAGTCAAACATTCCATTCGAAGATTTTGGGGTTCACGGCTCCATTGCCTTGAACATGCACACAATCGAGTCTGACATAGACATAGTGGTTTACGGTTCAAGAAACTTCCGAAAACTAGAACAAACTATACAGAAGCTTGTTGAAGCTGGCACGTTAAGCTACGTCTTCAATAATCGTTTGGACGCCGCGAGAAAATTCAAGGGGCGTTTTAAAGGCAAAATTTTCATGTATAACGCTGTTCGCAAACTAGAAGAAATAAGCTCTAAATATGGCATTTACAAGTTTAAACCACTTAAACCCGTTAAGTTTATCTGCACAGTTAAGGACGACAGCGAAGCCATGTTTCGGCCAGCAATCTACAAAATTAAAGGCTACACGCCTTCCAATCAGTCCTCAAACCTGCCCAAAGAGGAAACTCCAGAAACAGTAGTTTCAATGATTGGATGCTACAGAAACGTTGCAAAGAAAGGCGATAAAATTTGTGTTTCGGGCATGCTTGAACATGTCGAAAACGTTGAAACAGGCGAAAGCCACTGTCAAGTTGTTGTGGGAACAGGAGTCCATGAGGAAGAATACATTTGGCTTTTCTAAGGCTTAGAGACCGAGATGCAATAGTAACCGGCGAAGGCTTAATCTTCCGAGTTTTCGGATACGCCCACCCGCCTGAGGGTTACATTTGCGACGCCGAATACGCATCAGCAGAAATATTCGCTTCAACAAACCCGAAAGCCTTCAGAACAAACGGCGAACACGTTTTCTACAAGTTTTACGAGGATGAAGGCTGGAAGTTTCTGGAAAAGAATTATCCCCAACACATGATTTTCCATAAACCACTCAATAAAAAGGTTATAGGCGTCAAATGCTCCAACATAGTGGAAGCGCGAAAACCAGAAGAGAAGCTCAAAAGACTTTTCGAAAGAGAGCCAAAAGACGAGCTGTTGGCTTCCACACGAAAAGTTCTTGACATTGTAAATGAACGCGTTGGCTTATCTTTGGGGGGCTTCGGCGTTTTTGGCTCTTTATTGCATGGATTTTATCACCCGAAATACTCGGACATTGACCTAATTGTTTATGGAAGGCAAAACATAGCTAAAATACGCGAAACTCTGCAAGAATTATACAAAGACAGCAGTTCCCCATTGAAAAACGAGTTCGAAAGCGACGAGCCAGTTAGAGGAAAAACTTGGCGTTTCAAAAACATAAGCCCAAAAGAGTATGTTTGGCACCAGAAAAGAAAAACCATTTACGCAGTTTTCCACGACAAGCTTTCAAAACGAACCGTAAAAGTTGAGTTTGAACCCGTTAAGGAATGGAATGAAATCCAAAACGAGTATGGAAAAATTAAAAGGGTTGTTTGGAAGGGATGGGTCAAAGCCCTAGCACGCGTAAAAAACGATGTGGAAAGTCCTTTCATGCCTTCGGTTTATCAGATAGAAGTTCTGGAGCTTTTGGAAAGCCCAAAAGTAGACAACATCGAACAGGTCGTTTCTTATCTTGAAGAGTTTAGGATGCAAGCGTGGAAAGACGAAAAAATCTATGTTGAAGGCAACCTTGAAGAAGTAGAAACCCAGCGCGGAAGTTTCCATCAAATAACCTTGACCTATGGACCAAGATATTACGAGCAAGTTATTAAAAGCCTAAATGTAACAAAATAATAGTGGGGATGTTTCATGCCATCTCATTACCTAAAATGTGTTGTTAAAGGCTCTCTCGAAAACATTTTCGAAGTCTTAAGCAAAGCCTTCGGTAACCTCTATGCCAAAAAGTTTGGCGAAAGCCGTGAACCATCCAAAGGAATTATTTTAGGCGAGGAATATTTCTTCAGAGTTAATAGCGATGTTGCAGTTTTAATCATTTTGGAAGAGCGTTCAGTTGAGGGGACAGAAATCGAAATTATTTCGTGTGCTGGTGGAGTAGGGCTTGCTGGGGTTTCATACGGTGCCCATTCCGCTTATACCCATAAAGTTAAAGACTTTCTAATAGATTTGGGTTTCACAGTCGATGTGAAAGAAGAGATTCCTTATTTCAGTTATCGTTTGAGAACCATGTAGTCTGAGGTTTTTCCGCCTAAAAGAAGCCTAAAGTATTCGCGATTTTGCCTTTTGTCAGCTACGTGCTCAAGTTTTCCCTGCGCAACAACTGTTTCGCCGTTTTTTGCTTGTTCACAGAACCTTCCTCTGAAGGAGCTTATCTCCTCTACTGGCTGAAGTTTTGGTCCTTTAACAATTTTTACTTTTTCAATTTTGTATGTGCACGGCGTGAATATGGATTCAGAATCGTCAATGACAGTGGCCTTAATCTTCATGTAACCACAATTTTTGTAGCATACATCGCCATACTTCTCACCTATCTCGTTCCAGTCCTTCACAAAACGTATGAAATAGTCTCTCTCCATGAATTTGCCTTGTAAAACCTTCCTAGATTCGACGGCGACGAAATCCTCGAAACTCATGAAAGTGTCTTTCGAACGGAAATCGAACAAAACACGCAAATCTTCTCGGTTATAGGGTTTGAAGGGAGTCTCTTGAGTCTTCAAAAGTTCACGCAAAACTGCATAAACCTTCCGACAGTTTTCAGAACCATAAACAACAGGGTCAATGTCAGAGTTGGGCGTGTGCAACTTAACCAAAAGTGAACCTGAAATCCCCATACTGCCCCAAGAAATATTTGCAGAGTTTCTTAAGACTTTGAAAAGTTCTAAAGCGACATTTTCTAGTTCGTCTAAACCTTGGCTGTTTCCTAGTTCTCTTAGGCGTTCTATTGGGTTGTAGTGATGTTTCACATTACATGTTGGAATTTCGCAAAGTGTTTCGTCAAAAACATCATCATAAACGATGTAATTGGGGTGATTTTGCTTCAGAAATTCAAAGCGCTCCGATAGGCCGTAAACTTTTCTATAACTCACATCTTTGAAGTAGCGATTTCCTCTAAAATCTGGAATAAAACGTGGAAAGGCAATCACTTTGTTTGGCGGATGGACCAATCCCTTAACGTCAAAGATTATGTCCTCAACGGATTTTATGAGGTCTCCTTCTCTAAACTTCCTCATAAGCCATCATTTTAAAATGGCGTTGAATGTTCTATTGTGTCTTTCGTTGTAAAAGACCAGTTTTACGTAAAGTAGGCAAAAGCGCTATTCCAATAGTTGTGGCAATAGCCGTAAAAAGCGTTCTTTCCACAACCGATACTGGAAGGACAGACATGAAAATGCCTGCTATAACCTCGCTTGGTGCATCTTGTAATGGCGGAGCAACAACACCTATCATGCTGAGAAATATCAAATTTCCAAGCATGTGGTCTGCAATTATACCGCAATAACAAGCCAAAGCCACGGCCGTTACAAAACCCGGCTTAATCCAGCTGAAGATTCCGTAGATGATGGAAAAAGCTCCAACAATTAACATCGCGTAGGCCAGAAATGGGAGAACTCCAAGGACCATCAAGTTCCCTGTAATGTTTGCTAAATCTAGGAATGCAAAGTAGCATACGGTTCCGATGATTAGGCAGATTGCTCCCCAACCAAAGGATTGTGAATTAAACTGCTTTTGTGCAGAAACATTTTCCTCTTTTTGCATATTGTTTGCAATCCATCCTCTTGCAACTAACACTATTAACAAACCTGCTATGTGTGGAATGGGATAGAAATACGCAATCCGTCCAACTTCTGTAGAATACCATCCAACGAGAAGCAAAGTGATGACAATAGCTGAGAAAATCCACCCTCTAAATTTTCCACCCTTATCGTTCTGTTTCGTTAACATCCCTGCCACGAACGCTGAAATGCCTGTGCAAAAAGATGTTAAAATTGTAAATAGGCTTCCAGCAGCAGCTAATCCTCCTATTAACGCTGCAAAAAAACCTAGATAAGGGCCTATTATCACACCGTAAATTGGTGCTAAAGCAGCGTCAAAACTGATTCTCGAGCCAGAAGCGCCTATTATCGGGATTCCGGGAACAAATTCTGAAACAACCCATGATAAAGCTGCGAAGATAGCGGCCAAAGCTATTTCTTGTGCCGATATTTTCATTTGTCTCATCTTATGTATTTTTGGTAATTGCTATGTAGTTTTTTACACAACATTTATAAGGTTTTCCATCAAAACAATAATAAAAGGTGCTGAAATTGCGTAGTTTACAATGTGATAAAGCTGAACATATTTCACAGTGTCTGGAATTGGCGATTCTTTTCGAGGTGGGCGCTGACAAGCCTGGCAACGTGAATTTTGTTGCTGGCTTTGAAGGCACTAATCACATGCATTTTTTGGCTTCAGCTGTGGCTGCTGCGCCGCATTTTAGGCTTGCTGCAGAAAGGGGAATCGCCGTTTCCCATGGAGAAATAAGTCTAAGCGATGTTGGTTTAGGAAGCATTATACGCGATTGTGTTGCAGACATTAACGCTTGGCAAAGCGGAGGCAATACTTTGCTTGGCACGGTTATTTTGCTTGTTCCAATTGCGGCTGCTGCTGGAATGACCCCTACTTATGAGAAATTTATTTTTAAACTTTCTGAACTTAGGAAAAACTTGAAGCTCGCTGTGGAAGCGACAACCCCGGAAGATGCTGTTGCGGTTTACGAAGCAATAAAAATTGCCAATCCAAGCGGGCTTGGAAAAGCTCCAGATCTTGACATTAACAGTCCAGACTCAACAAGCAGAATAGTCAATGAAAAGGTTTCGCTCTACCAAGTTTTTCAAATAGCCGCAAGCTACGACACAGTTTGTTCCGAGTGGGTGAACAATTACCCAGTAACATTTGATTTTGCCTATCCAAACTTAGTGGAAGAAATAAAGAAAAATGGAAACCTAAACACGGCTATAGTCCACACTTTCCTAAAAGTTTTGGCAAAATACCCAGATACTTTCATTGCAAGAAAGGTCGGCATCGGAAAAGCCCGCGAAGTCTCATTCATGGCTGAAGAAGTCATGAAGCTAGGTGGGCTCACAACTCCAACAGGCAGGGAGAAGCTGCGCGAATTTGACGCGCTACTGAGGAAGTCCGGCAGCTTATTAAATCCTGGTACTACAGCAGATATAATAGCAACCGCCATAGCGTTAAACATCCTGAGCGGGTTCCGGCCCTAACGCTAATTCTTCTTTCTCACGTAACTAACTATTCTTATCTTCACTTTGCATAAACTTTAAATTAGGCAATGCCAAAATGATGGCGCTTTGGCTGGAGTTTATATGGGAAACGTTGTTATAGAAGTTGAATCTCTCGTTAAAAAATATGGGAACTTAAGGGCTGTTAACGACATTTCCTTCGAAGTTTACGAAGGCGAAATCTTCGCCTTTTTAGGTCCAAACGGAGCTGGAAAAACAACAACTGTTGAAATCCTAGAATGTATAAGGCCCTTAACAAGTGGTTCTGCTAAAGTTTTAGGCTATGACGTGACAAAAAGAGAGGATGTAAAGGAGATTAAACGGCGAATAGGTGTTTTACCGCAAGATTTCAGTTGTTTGGAGAAACTGACAGTTAAGGAGAACATAGATTTGATCGGAGGCATGTACGAAAAGCGACTGGATTCGCTTGAAGTTATAAAGCTTCTCGACTTGGAAGATAAAACGAACGAGAAATTTGAAAACTTGTCTGGCGGGTTAAAACAGAGGGTTGGTGTTGCCGCGGCTCTCGTTAACGATTCAGGATTTGTTTTCTTAGATGAGCCTACAACTGGTCTCGACCCTAAGGCGAGAAGGGAAGTTTGGGAAGTTATCAAGAATTTGAAGGGTTTAGGTAAAACAGTTTTTTTGTCAACCCATTACATGGAAGAAGCCCAGGTTCTAGCCGACAGAATCGCTATAATAAATAAGGGGAAGATTGTCGCCATGGGTTCCCCGCAGGAGTTAATCTCCCAATATGGTGGGCTTAAAGTTCTGATTATAAGAGGTGGAGGAAAGAAGCTTGCAGAAACCCTCCAAAACGCTTATGGTGATGTAACGTTAAACCATGGCGGCGATGTTTTCGTAAAAGTTAACGATGTCAAGGAAATGTAGAATATCTTCTCAACATTAACAAAATTGAAAGTGGAAAGCGAAGTCGAGATACAAACTCCGACGATTGAGGATGTTTTCCTCAAAGTTGTTGGAGGAAGAATAACAGAGGAGGGTGAACTGAAATGAGAAAGCCAATTTTAATATTTAAAGCCGTCACGAAGAACTGGATTAGAAGCCGCTCTGGCGTATTCTTCAGCATACTCTTCCCAGTTTTGCTACTGCTGGTTTTTGGAGCTATATTCAGCGGCAGCGGAAGTGCAGCAACCTACCGCCTGTTCATCCAAAACTTTGACATAACAGCGGAAGGAAAACCAACAGATCTTTCAAAAGCTTTCATAGACGCCTTAAACTTGACAAAAACCTTTGCGATAACAGAAGTGCCCCTAGATGTTGATGTTAAAGATTACGCCAGACACGCGTTAGGTCCATTCGGCGGATATGTCCGAGTGTTAATGATTTCGGAAGGCTTTCAAGAGGATTTGCTGAATGGCGCATGGAAAGTTCGTGTTGGCATATCCTACAACACATTAAACACAACCTACTATGTGATTGAACCATACCTAAACGAAAATGAGAAAACTATTTTTCAGCAAGGCTTATTTTTGATGAGCCAATACAACGAGACCCTTCCATACACGCGGGCTTCTCTAACCATAATTCTGGACGCTGCAGACCAGTCTTCAGCCATAGTCAAAAGCATTGTGATGAACGTTGCAAACGCCGTTAACTACCAACTGATAAGAGCCGAAAATATCATCGAATTTACCGAGGAATCAATAGCCGACAGCCACTTCAGAACTGTAGACTATTATGTCCCCGGCATAACCGCCGCTTTCATCATGACTAATGGAATAATTGGGTTAACAGCGAACACGACAGAGTTTAAGAGGCGAGGCGTAATAAAACGGCTTTCAATAACGCCTCTCTCAAAAATGGACTGGGTGCTCGGCAATGTTCTTAGCCAAACCATTTTAAATCTGATGCTGACCGCTTTCATGCTAGCTATTGGCTGGATAGTTTTCAATGTGCAAGTTATACCCGACATTCCATGTATTACTCTTATCTTTTTAGGTTCCGTCATGTTTTCTGGAATGGGTATGTTGCTGTCTGGGTTGGTTAAGGATGTGGAAGCTGCTTCCGCCCTCGGAAACGCCATCGCTTTTCCCATGATGTTTCTATCTGGAACTTACTTTCCAATAGAAATAATGCCAAGCTATATACAATCCATCTCCAGAGTACTTCCATTAACATATTTCTCAGAAGCGCGCTCAGAAGCGCGATGATTTATAAATATGCTGAGGGAGTGTATGTGAACATGGCTGTTATTGCAGTGCTTGCTGTCATCTTCATAGTATTAGGTTCGATTGTGACTCGATGGAAGGAAAGGTAAAAGTTCTTGATTAATCGCGGCTAAACAATTAGTAAGGTTAAAATGTTACTAGTTTTCCAAATACGGTTAAGGCCATGTGTGGTTCAGCGTACAACCTTAAAATTTGAGGTTTAACTGATGGAGGAGCGTCACAAACTTAAAGTTACGTTGGTCACCGGGAGGACAATAGAGCAGGGCGTTGGAAAAGAAAGGGGGAAAATATCAAAGGAGTATATGGAAAGCGTTTCCGTCTGCCACATGGACCCAGAAGACCTTAAAAAGCTTAAAGTTAAAGATGGAACAAACGTTTTGGTTTCAACGAGTTATGGCTCGGTTGTTGTGAAAGCTCTGAAATCCCTTAGAGCCCCCCATCCAGGAATAATCTATATTCCTTATGGTCCATGGGCAAATGTTGTTGTTAACCCTGAAACCAACGGCATAGGCACGCCGTCCTTTAAGGGGATTCCAGCAGAAGTTGAGCCTGCCCCAGATAAGCCCATCTTAAGCCTTACAGAACTTCTTAAAACACAGTTTGGGAAGGAAGCATATGCAAGTAGTTAAAGCCGTAACATGTCCAGTTTGTGGAAGCCTATGCGACGATATCGAGTTAACGATTGATAAAGGAAAGATAGTGAAGGTTAAGAACGGCTGCGCCATGTGTGAATCGAAATTTTTGGGCTACTGCGGAGAGCATAGAATTTTAAAGCCTATGATAAGAAAGAACGGAGAACTCGTAAAAGTTACGCTTAAAGAAGCAATAGAGAAAGGCGCCGAAATCCTAGCTCAAGCCAACTATCCAATCCTATACGGATGGAGTTCAACAAGCTGCGAGGCTACAAGAGTTGGACTTGAGTTAGCTGAGGAAGTAGGCGGAGTGATTGACAACACGTCTGTAGTTTGCCATGGTCCTTCGCTCTTGAGTGTTCAAGAAGTTGGCATTCCCTCATGCACTCTTGGACAGATTAGGCATAGGGCAGACCTAGTTATCTACTGGGGAAGCGACCCTTGGAGCGCCCATCCAAGACACATTGAAAGGTACACAGTATTCTCTGAAGGAAGATTTGAAAAAAGCGATTGGAGAGGCTACGTAGCCAAAATAAGAGCCTTAATTGGAAAAAAGAAAATTCAGAGCGCCATCAGAAGATTAGTGCTAAAGAAAAAGCCATCTTTTTCACCGCCCAAAGAAAAAGTTTGTCCGACGATTCCCAGAGAAGGGAGAAAACTCATAGTTATTGACGTTAGAAAAACGAAGTCCGCGGAAATGGCTGATTACTTCATTCAAGTTGAGCCGAACAAGGATTATGAGCTTCTCCAAGCTTTTAGGGCTTTGATTCGTGATCAGGAACTTGATGTGGACGAGGTTGCCGGCGTCCCAGTAGAATATCTTGAGGAAGTTGCCGACGCCATGGTCAACTGCGACTTCGGAGCTTTGTTTTTCGGCGTCGGCTTAACAATGAGCGGTGGCAAACTTAAGAATATAGATGCTGCGCTTTCCCTAGTCCGTGACTTAAACATGTATACAAAATTCATCATAATGCCCATGAGGGGACACTTTAACGTTACGGGCGCGAACACTGTTTCCACGTGGCAGACAGGCTACCCATATGCAGTTGACTTTTCGCTTGGTTACCCTCGATATAACCCTGGAGAAACATCCGTTGTAGACGTGCTTTTACGTAAGGAGTCAGACGCAGCCTTAGTTGTTGCTTCAGACCCGGTGGCAACCTTTCCAAAAGAGGCTGTCAAACATCTTGTTGAAAATCCGCTGATAGTGATAGACCCCCACATGAACGCTACAGCCCAGATGGCAGACGTAGTTATCCCCTCAGCCTTTGTTGGAATTGAAGCCAGCGGAACAGCTTACCGCATGGACCACGTGCCCATTCCACTAAAGAAAGTTGTTGACCCACCTCCCGGAATATCTCCGGACGAGGAAATTTTGAGGGAAATCCTCGCCGAAGTCCGAAAGATAAAGAAAAAGAGCGGAAAAGAAACGGAGGAAGACTGAATGGAGCTTCTAATAAAGAACGGTCTAGTTTATGACCCGCTTAACGGCGTTGACGGAGAAAAAATGGACATTGCTGTAAAAGATGGAAAGATCGTCGGAAAAGTCGATGAGTTTAGAGCAAAGACAATAGATGCTTCTGGGATGGTTGTTATGCCCGGCGGAGTTGACATACACTCTCATATCGCCGGTGGAAAAGTGAACAGTGGAAGGCTTCTGAGACCGGAAGACCACTTTAGGGATTATGAGCATAAAACGCCGATAACACGTTCTGGAGTAGGTTACTCTATTCCATCCACATTTACAACTGGATATCGTTATGCAAGAATGGGTTACACAACAGTTATGGACCCTGCCATGCCGCCTTTAGAGGCTAAGCACACTCACGAAGAGTTTAACGACACTCCCATAATTGATAAGGCTAGTTACCCCCTTATAGGCGACTGGTGGTTTGTCCTAGAATATTTGAGGGAAGGAAACATCGAGGAATGCGCTAGGCACGTAGCTTGGATGCTAACCTCAACTAAAGGATATGCCATAAAACTTGTTAACCCCGGGGGATTGGAGGCCTGGGGTTTCGGCCGCAACGTCGCAAGCCTAGACGATCAAGTTCCATATTTCTGCATAACCCCCCGCGAAATAATTCGCGGATTATGCAAAGTTAATAAACTCCTAAATCTGCCCCACACAATTCACGTTCACACAAACAACCTTGGAAAACCTGGAAACTACATAACGACACTGGAAACTTTGAAATGCGTTGAGGATTTGGCGGAAGAAGGCAAACCAGCAATTCACATAACCCACTGTCAATTTTCCGCCTTCAAAGGCGACGACTGGAGAACATTCGAGTCTGGAGCCGAAGACATCGCCAACTACGTTAACGCGCATTCCCATTTAACCATGGATATGGGTCAAGTAATATTCACGGACACAACGACTATGACTGCGGATGGACCTTTCCAATTTGACCTTTACAAACTCAGCGGAAACAAGTGGGTTAACCACGATGTGGAAACTGAGACGAGCAGTGGGATAGTGCCTTTCCATTACCGCCGAAAAAGCTATGTCCACGCTGTCCAATGGTCGATAGGCTTAGAACTAGCCCTATTAATCAAAGACCCGTGGAAAATTTTCTTAACAACAGACCACCCAAATGCGGGTCCTTTCACCGCCTACCCGAAGATTGTCGCTTGGCTCATGAGTAAAAAAGCACGGGAAAAAACTCTGAAAAAGATTCATCCGCGCGCAAGAAGCAAGAGCCTACTTCCGTCAATAGACCGTGAGCTAACCTTTTATGAAATTGCCATAATGACAAGGGCTGGACAAGCAAAAGCCTTGGGGCTTGAAACTAAAGGTCATTTGGGCGTGGGCGCGGACGCTGACATGGCCATATACAACTTTAACCCTGAAACAACCGATCAGTCAAAAAAGTATAAGGCTTTGAGAAAGGCGTTTAAACGAGCCGCCTACACCATTAAAAGCGGAGAGGTTGTTGTTAAAAACGGCGAAGTAATAAAAAACGCAAAAGGCGCAACTATTTGGCTGGATGTGAAAACATCTGAGCAAGCGAAGATAACTGAAGAGATGAAGAGAAGGTTTAAGGAGTATTGGACCGTTGAATACGAGAATTATCCTGTTACAGAACATTATCTTGAGGTTTCGCGTCCAATAACTGTAAAGGCTGATGTATAATGATAAGCCTATACCCAAAACGCGAGTTTAAATTTCCAATAATCGCCGAGTGTATAAACCCAAACGTTTTCGCTGAGAAAAAGCCTGAAGAGATAGCTGGGCTAAAGGTTTGGGAAGGAAACAAGCAGAAAACCATCGGCGAGCTTTTCAAAATTGAAGAAACACGAGAAACAAATCCGTCCGAAGGCGAAGCTATAACGATAAAGGGTGATTTAAGCAAGGTTAGAAAAATAGGCGCAGGCATGAAAAGTGGAGAAATAAAAATTTATGGAAATGTTGGCATGCACCTAGGCGAAGAAATGAAGGGTGGAAAAATAACTGTGCATGGCAATGTTGGCGGGTGGGCGGGTTCCATGATGAAAGGCGGCACAATAGAAATCTATGGGAATGCTGATGGCTATTTGGGTGCGCCATACCGCGGAAGCACGGAAGGAATTAGCGGAGGGAAAATAGTTGTTCACGGCGATGTTGGAAACGATGTGGGTAACCACATGAGGAAGGGTATAATAAAAATTTACGGTAATGCTGGTCAATTTGTTGGTTTTCGCATGCATAAAGGAACTATCTACGTTCAAGGGAACTGCGGGGATAGGGCTGGCGCTTGTATGAAAGATGGCACAATAATTGTCAGCGGCTTCATGGAGTCTGTTATGCCGACTTTCACCATAGACAGTTTAAAAAAGAGGGTTAAGGTTGAAGAGGGCGAGGTGGTGGAAACCCCCTTCTACCTGTTTATAGGCGACTTAACTGAAAACGGGCAAGGTAAACTTTATATTTCGAAAGAGAAAAACCCCCACCTAAGCCACTATGAAAGATTCCTCAAATAACCGCTAGAAGGAGAAGGCTTCCATCTTGAGAAACGGTTTAAGCGTGAACCGCCTCGCATGGAACCTTTTGGAAAAATTATGCGAAAAAGCTGATTATTATGGAGTGAAGGTTGAAAAAACCAGTTCTGGCGCAACAGTTGTTGATGCTGGGATAAACGCTAAAGGCGGATTCGAAGCTGGAAAAATAATCACTGAAATTTGCATGGGCGGGTGTGGAAAGGCAAGAATAACCAGGAGAAAATACGGCGAGCTCGAATTACCCGCAATATTTGTCTACACCGACCACCCGGCAATATCCACTTTAGGCTCGCAGTTTGCAGGCTGGCAAATAAAAGAAGCCGACTACTTTGCGATGGGGTCTGGACCAGCAAGAGCACTATCTTTGAAGCCAAAAGCAATTTACGAGGAGATAGGCTACAGGGATGATTCTGAAAAGGCTGTTATGGTTTTGGAAACTGATAAGCGTCCGTCGGAAACGCTAATGGAACGCTTAGCAAAAGACTGCAAAGTCGCAATAGAAAATCTAGCCATAATTTTAACACCAACAACCAGTATCGCAGGCTCAACGCAGGTTTCGGGCAGAATAGTCGAGACTGGAGTGCACAAACTTAGCAAAGTTGGCTTAGATCCAAAAACGATTCTTTACGCTTGGGGATGCGCCCCAATCTCGCCGGTGCATCCAAAATTTGCCCAAGCCATGGCGAGGACAAACGATGTAATTCTATATGGCGGAATAACCTACTATGTCGTTGACTATGAAAATGAGGATGAGCTGAGGAGGATTTTGGAGAATGCTCCATCAAAAGCCTCAAAGGATTACGGGCGTCCGTTCATAGAAATCTTCCAAAAAGCAGAATGCAACTTCTACAAGATTGACCCAAACTTGTTCGCTCCAGCGGTAGTCATTGTAAACAATGTGCGGAGCGGCAGAACCTTTAAAACCGGAGAAATCAATAGTGAAATATTGCTGAAGTCTTTAGGGTTTTAGTCTACTTTGTCTTTTGTTTGGATTTTTGGAATTGCATAAGGTTTTGCGAACACACGACTTACAAATTCGTTAAAGCCATTATTTCCAATGAGAGCCCCCATGAAAAACCCTAGAAGGGCAATCTCAATCCATGCTTTGGCTAGAATAGAGAGTGCCAGCACCCACATTGAGCCGAAAATGGATGTGAAATATGCGGCGACATCTGGAAGCAGTACGGTGACAAGAACTTGAAAGAAGAACAGTGTGTAGGTGCATTCTGGAATGTATCCAACCAAAGTTGCAACTGTCATTTTCCAAGAAGAGTATTTTGAATTTTCCACTTTAAACATTTTCGCCAAATAACCTACTGCAACCCCGGTCATCGCTTTCCCTATCGGCAAGCCTATGGCTCCAAGCAGTCCCAGGCTTCCTCCTATGTATCCAAAATAGATTCCAGGTCCTATCCCTACAAGAAGACCAGTAACTAAACCTACTAATGGACCTCCGTAAACTGCTGCAATTAAAGTTCCAATATGGGATAGGTCTAGGGCTATTTGAGTCGTCTTAAAAATTGTCTGTGAAATGATAAACATAACATTTCCTAGCGCTGTCATAAGCGCAATGAAAACTATTTTTTTGGAATTTTCAGCTGTATTCATTATTACTCACTTTGTAGGGCGTTGTTGGTTTTACTCATATATAAGTTTCTACTCAATAATGAGTAAATTCGATAAGTTTGAAAAATAAATATGACCTCTACACATTTTTATTGGGATGTAAACTTGTTTGAAGCTGCAAAAATCTCTGCAAGCGAAATCAAAAGCTGGCTTGAACGTGAAACTGGCTCAATTTTTGTTCCGGTTCACGCTAAGGCTGAGAAGCTGCTTGACGAGATGCAAAAGGCAATAAGAACTCTTTCGGAAGCCAGTCAAATGCTTCTTGATAACAGCGCGAAAGAGATTGAAAAGCGAAACATGAAAACCTATGGTAGGGCAAGAGCCTTGAATAAGCTTGCGCGTATCTTTTTGGATAGGTTTAAACAGATTAAGGTTCCAGAACAAGTTTTCTATGACAGTCTAAGAGATTTTACTCAAGAAATCCAAGAAGTGTTTTTGGTTACAGAGGTTGATGTGCGAAGCTGGTTTCCACGAATATCGCCTTTCTTCATCCTTGATAGAAGAAAATTCCTCGCAGTTTTTGAAAAGTCAAAGATTTCTCTAAAGGAATTGACCAATTTTCTAACAAAAGAGTATGTCAAAACAAAAACTTTGGAGGAAACCTTCCAACTAATAGAAAAGCTTGCTGTTCTCCAGAAACAGCTAGAAGACTTGAAAGCGAAAAAATTGAAGGTTGAGGCTGAAAAGGCTTCGTTGGAGAGGGCAATTTCAGATAAACAGCATAAGATTGCAAGTTTAAAAAATGAGGGCAGTTTAAGCCAACTAAGCCAGCTAGACATGGAGATTGAAGCCTTAAACACTAAGGTTAGGCATGCGCTTCAGCACTTGCAAAAACCATTCATAAAGCTCCAAGCTCTGTCACTTCATGGCGGTGGGAGCGGTTTAACACAAGACGAACTGAAAAAATTAGAGGAGTATATAATGAATCCTTTCAACGCTCTTGTCGCTGAAAAGGAAAATTATCCGCTGTTGAGGGACATTCTTCAAAAATTGAAGCGTGCGATTTCTGAGGAAAAAGTAAGCCTAAAACCAGACAAAAGGCGGAAGTCTGAACAAGAAATAGACAACATCCTCAACAAAAACTCTTTGGCAGACCTTCAGCGGAAGTGCGTGAACTTAGCTTTACAGAAAAAGCAGCTTTTCACTTCGGCAAGCATTGAAGAGGCAAAGCACAACTTGTCAATTTTGCAAGCGCATCTTGAAGAATTGGAAAAGAGAATTGATGTTGTGAATTCTGAAGCAAACGCTGTTGAGCGAGCTATCAGCGAAACCGAGGAGAAAATTCGAAGCTGCGAAACTACTATAGAAAGGAACATTTTTGATTTTACGGGAAAAAGGGTTCAAATTCAATAGTTGAAGGGGGTAAATTTGCAGTCGCTCCTGAACCAAATTGTCAAAGAGGCTTTAGAAATTCAGCATAACCAGTTTGGAGAAGTTGTTGACAAAGCCACAGAAATGCTCAGCGGCGAAAATGGTAGGGTTGGAAACTTTACAGTTGAGGGAAGACTCGTCAAACTCGAACCCGTCGGCGAAGCCCTTGTAGCCAGCGACTTTCACGGCGACATCGAAAGCCTGATCGACATACTGAAAGACAGCATTTTCCTACAAAAAATGAGCAAAAACAGGCAGGCTTTTCTAATCTTTCTAGGCGACTACGGCGACAGAGGCGCTTATTCAGCAGAAGTTTACTACACAGTTCTAAAACTCAAACTTCTGTTCCCACAACAAGTAATTCTCATGCGGGGAAACCACGAGGGTCCAGAAGACCTCATGGCTTCACCTCACGATTTGCCCTACCAATTTCAGATTAGGTTTGGCGAAAATTGGAACGTTGCTTACATTAAAGTCCGCGAGTTATTTAAACATCTTTACAATGCGGTGCTTGTTAGGGAACTGTGCCTAATAATCCATGGGGGACCACCGTCGCAAGCAAAAACATTAGAGGATTTAGCATACGCTCACGTAAAGCACCCAAAACAGAGTTTTCTTGAGGAGATGCTTTGGAGCGACCCAAACGAAATGGTTGAAGAGGTTTGCGCCTCGCCTAGAGGAGCAGGAAAACTCTTTGGAGAAAAAATAACGAACGAGGCATTAGAGAGATTCAACGTTAAAATCCTGATAAGAGGACACGAGCCATGCACGGAAGGCTACAAAATTAATCATAAAGGAAAAGTCTTAACTCTGTTTTCTCGAAAAGGGCCGCCATACTTCAACGTTTGCGGCGCCTATCTGGATTTTGAACTTTCTAGGAAATATGAAAATGCGGAGCAGTTGATTCCTTTCATCCACAAGTTTTAGGAAACTTTAAGAACACGGTTCAGTTAGCATCTCTCTCAAAATTGAGGAACACAGAAGGTTTCTGTTTGAAAATAGGGATTGCAACGCGAAATAGGAACTCTTGGAGTTCCACGCAACTTCAAAACGCCTTGGAAAAACGCAAAATTCCGTATATCTGCTTCAGTTTTCCCTATTTGGTCGCGCGCATCGGCTACAAACCATACGCAAAAGTTGCCGACGTAGACATTCTGGAAGGTTTAGATGCGTTGATAATTCGTCCAATTGGGCGCGGTTCGCTGGAAGAAATAGTTTTCAGAATGGATATGCTTTATAGGCTTGAAAGACTTGGCTTACTCGTCATAAATCCTCCAGAAGCTATAGAACACTGCGTCGACAAATATGATATTCTCGCAATTCTAGAAGACAACGGCATTCCAGTTCCACGCACAGCCGTAACCGAAAACGTTGAAGAAGCCTTAAAGGCTTTCAACGAACTTGGCGGAGATGTTGTTGTTAAACCCCTTTTCGGGTCAAGAGGCATAGGCGCAACACGCGTCACAGACCCTGAAGTCGCCCATACAGTATTCCGCTCCATAACGTTCTATCACGGCGTAATCTACCTACAAGAATTTGTTCCCCACGGTTTTTCAGACATCCGCGCCTTCGTCATAGGCGACCGCGTGGTTGCAGCCATGCGGAGAGTGGCAAACAGTTGGAAAACCAATTACAGCCAAGGCGCTCGCCCACAGCCCATAAGCCTAAGCGGTGAACTTGAGGAACTTGCTGTGAAATCAGCAAAGCTAATAGGCTGCAAAGTAGCGGGCGTAGACATACTCGAAAGTCCAAAGGGTCCAGTAATAGTTGAGGTTAACAGCCAACCAGGATGGAGAGGGCTGCAGTCTGTTACAAAAGTTAAGATTGCAGACGAAATCGTCAACTTTGTTCTTTCCGAACTGAAAAAATAGAGGGGGCATCCAAAATACGTGAGGTTGAAATAGTTAGAATTGACACAGATGCCAAAAAGGCAGAAAAAGTAAGGGATTACATTGCGGAGGAAAAACCGCTTCACATATTCCTAAACAGAACCCGATATGCAACCGTCTTCTGCTTGCCAACAAACCTGAAAGAACTTGCTGTGGGGCATCTGCTAACAGAAGGCGTCATAAACTCAACTGAAGAAATCGCGGAAATAAACTTCAAAGAAGAAGGTGTATACCAAATCAAGCTGAAACCAGAAGTCAACATAGAAAACAGATTAAAACTTTTACAGAAGATGTCTCGCATAATACTTTCAGCTTGCGGCGGTCCACACCAGCCATCCACAAAACTTCCAAAAATTAGGGCGGACATAAAAGTCAAAGCTGAAACGGTTCAAAAATGCGTGAACAACCTAAACTTTATAGCGGAAACTTTTAGAAAAACGGGCGGGGTGCATGTTGCAGCCCTATATAAAAGCGACGGGGCTCTTTTGGCGTTTGCTGAAGATGTTGGTCGCCACAACGCCGTAGACAAAGCCATAGGTATAGGCGCATTTTCAAAGGTTAATTTTTCAGAATGCTTTCTCGCTATAAGTGGACGCTTAACAGGCGATATGGTTTTCAAGGCAGCAAAAGTGGGACTGCCGATAGTTGCCTCTTTGGCTGCAGCCCTAGACTCTGGGATAGAAATAGCCAAAAAAGCAAACATAACCTTAATAGGGTTTGTGCGCGGAAAATGCATGAACGTTTACACTGCTCCAGAAAGGGTTAGCTTAGAAAGTTCTTAAATAATCCGTTTTAAACCGTCAAAGATTTTCCTGCCAATATTTTTTCGTAGGGGTCTTCCGCTTTACGTGGAAAACTTAGTTCTTTTCCATTTTTTACAAGAATGCGCTGTTTGTCCTTCGTGAAAACTCCCAGAAAACTCGCTTCCACGCCATTTTTGCGCAATTCTTCTTCAACTTTATCCTTCGCATTTGGACTGACAGCAGCTATAATTGTGCCTGTTGAAGACATAGCCAATGTCTGCTCATCTGTCAAATTGAAACATCGGCTTAGGGTTTGCGCTTCCTCATTTACTGGAATTTTCTCAAACTCTATCTTGAATCCCGTTCCCGAAGTCTCAGCCATCTCGTTTAAAGCTGCGATTAATCCGCCTTCAGTGGCATCATGCATGGCGTGAACTCCTTCAATCTCTGAAAGCAACAAAGCTTCTTTAACGCAACTCTGCATGTAAACAAGTTCTGAAAGCCTCTTTGTTTCATCTGTTCCCAAAAGTTTCTCAGCAAGTGAAGTATGGGTCAGCGCAAAGTTTACGGCAATTTCCAAACCAACGGCTTTAGTGCATAAGATATAGTCTCCTGGTTTGGCGCCAGCCGGAGTCCTCAGCCTTTCCTTATCTACAACGCCATACGCTGTGCAGACTCCAACAAGCGTCAACAAACCCTCATAAGTTCCGGTGTGCCCGGTTACAACAGCCATGTTAAGCTCATCCGCCGCCCCGCAAACTTGCTCCATAACCTCGTAGAAAATTTCTGGTTTCGTTGAAGGTGGACCCAAGAGGTTTACTGTGCAAAATTGCGGTTTTGCACCGAACAATGCCACGTCAGAGGCTGCGTAATGGATTAGGAGCCATCCAAACCATTTTTGCGGTACACCAATGCATGGGTCAGTTGAAACAACAAGATATTCGCTGTTGACAAAGTGTACTCCAGAGTCAAAGCCCGGCATAGGTGGCACAATAACTCGTGAATTTTCCCTTATGCATTTCAGAAGTTTTTTAAGGTCTTCTGTTGCGAGTTTTCCCATTTTACATGCATAACCTACAGCTATTCTTTCCTTATCAGTTCAATGCCCTTATTTGTTATCTTGAATGGAATCCACTCAAGCGGGTGCTCGCACCCCTCCATCTTAACTATCCTTAATTCTCTTCTACATTTTTCCTCGTTGAATCTAAAAAGGAAAATGTTGTGAGCCTTGTTTAGGTCGAGGTCTGTAGCCCGCTGCGTCGCTAAATCCTTTTGTGTTGCTGTCGTCATTATGTCAATATTAACAATGTTGTCATAGTGGCACCAGTTAATAGTCCAATCCTCAACAGGCTCCATATACTTTAAATCATATAAAGCGAATAATTGCTCACTAAAGTCTCCGGCAGCAAACCGTGTAACTCCCCTTTCCGAAATCAATCTATCAATACGTTTCATCTCCTCAAAATCTTCTAGGCTGAAATAGATGACTCGCGGGTCCTTTGGGTACGGTTCAAAGTGTGGGAAGGCTTGTATGGCTATGAACTTGCCCCTTTCAATGTAGGGTTCAATGTCCCAACCGAAAGACTTAAAGTAGGCGATTAAACGGGGAAACGGTTTATCCATAACATCATAAGCAACAATTTCTCCTTCTTGCAATCCTTGCCAAAGAAACTGCATAGCAAAGACCGTTTTCCCAGTTCCAGGCGGTCCATAAAGGATATTTCGTGAGCCAGACTCGATACCGCCACCTATTAAATCGTCAAAGCCACTAATTCCCGTCTTTAACTTAGTCATGCCTTGTCCGCTCTTAGAGAAACATTTTGAGCAATTTACTTTCTTGCAATAGGTAAATTATGTAAATGCTTATTGCAAGCTCTGGCAATATGTAACTTCCATTGTATATTGCTGAATAAATCGTCGGATGCATTCCCTCAGGAGCGTAGTCAGCAAAGAAAACTACGCCGGAGACAAAGTGTGCTAGGAACCTGCTCCAAATGCCAACATTAACACCTACGAAGGGACGATTTTGGAAAAACCCAGCTAATCCAAGCGCACCAAAAGCTATTGGATAGTCAAGAAGCACCTGAACCGGATGAAATATGAAGGGTTCAATGGCAAGCTGCACCAGACCATAAACTGCTGCTGCAAATAATCCGATTTTTGGTCCTCTTCTTAAAGCAAGCCAAAGAATAGGAACCATAGAGCCAGCTGTCACCGAGCCTCCCTCTGGAAGACTGAAAACCTTAACGTAGCTTAACGCTGTTGCAAGGGCAACAAAGGAGACGACTTCGGCTATTATTTTAGTTGGAGAACTAATTTTAGATTCCTTTTTTTCGTTCATGGTTTTTCCCTCCGCCAGCATTACCTGGATCAGGTTCTAAGGGTCGACGGCGATTCAGCCGTCCTCTCAGCCGGGTCACCGCCCAGCTCCCCTAAACCCTGTTGAGAGCAATTGTTATTTAGTTGTATATTTATTTTTCCTAAAATCAGAGCATGTTTAGGATGTTGCATTATGAAGCCTTTGCCTAAAGAGTTTGATGTTATAGCCATTGAGCGTAAGTGGCAGAAGCTTTGGGAAGAGATGGGTGTTTACCGTTTTGACTGGGAAGATAATAAGCGTCCAACTTTCAGCATTGATACGCCTCCGCCTTATCCTTCAGGCGAGTTTCACATGGGAAATGTCCTCAACTGGACATACTTTGACATTGTCGCCCGCTACAAGCGCATGAGGGGCTTTAACGTTTATTTTCCACAGGGCTGGGACTGCCACGGGTTAGGCATTGAAGTGCAGGTGGAAAGGGAAAACAAAATTAAGAAAAGGGATGTGCCGCCTGACAAGTTTCGAAAGTTGTGCGAGAAGCTTGTTGAAAAATACATTGCCATGATGAAGGAAGGCGTAATGCGCCTAGGCTGCAGCGTTGACTGGACAACCGAATATCGCACTATGGACCCTGATTATTGGAGACGCACGCAACTGAGTTTCATAATTCTATATAATAAGGGTTTCATGTACCGAGGCAAGCATCCAGTCAACTGGTGTCCCCGCTGTGAAACGGCGATTGCAGACGCTGAAGTGGATTACGAGGAGAGGGAGGGCACGCTTCACTACATCAAGTTTCCTTTGGAAGGAAGCAGCGAACATTTACTCATAGCTACAACACGTCCAGAATTCATACCAGCATGTGTTGCCGTAGCAGTAAACCCCGCAGACGACAGATTCAACAAGCACATTGGCAGAAAAATAAAAGTCCCACTCGTCAACAGAACGGTTGAAATAATCCCAGACGAGGGTGTCGACCCTTCCTTTGGTACAGGTGTGGTCATGATATGCACTTACGGAGACAAGGAAGACGTGAAAACTGTGATTAGGCATAAGCTTCCAGTGATAGCGCTTTTAACCGAAGAGGGCAAAATAACTTGTGATGGCGGAAAATACGCTGGCTTAACTATAGAAGAGGCAAAGAAGGCTATAGTGGAAGATTTGAAGGCTGCGGGGCTTTTGGAGAAAACTGAAAAAATTAGCCAAGAGATAGGCGTCTGCGACAGATGCGAAACTCCCATTGAAATTCTGGAGCTTCCCCAATGGTTTATGAAAACCCGAATCCTAACAGACAAGGTTGAGAAGGCAGCCAACGAAATTGTCTGGTATCCTGAGCACATGAAAACTCGCCTAATAGACTGGGCGCGCTCCCTGGACTGGGACTGGGTGATAAGCCGCCAACGCGTTTTCGGAACACCCATACCAGTATGGTATTGTAAAAACTGCGGCGAAATTATAGTGGCTAAAGAGGAATGGGTTCCAGTGGATCCGAAACTGGAAAAGCCCAAAATAAGCGAATGTCCGAAGTGCGGCGGCAAAGAATTCGTTCCAGAAAAGGATGTTTTTGACACGTGGATGGACTCATCCATATCATGTGCTGTGCACGCTGGATGGCCTGACAGAAAAGACTGGAGGAGGCTTTTTCCAGCGGATTTGCATCCTTCTGGAGTTGACATAATTAGAACATGGGCTTACTATCTGGTGGTTAGGCACCTCGCATTATTTGATGAGAAACCATTCAAAAGCTGCCTCATTAATGGCATGGTTTTAGGTTCAGACGGTAGAAAAATGAGCAAATCGCTAAAAAACTATGTTGCAGCCCCAGAAGTGCTGGACAAGTACGGAACAGACGCTGCTAGACAATGGGCTGCATCTGGTGGGGCAACAGGTTCAGATATTCCGTTTCGCTGGCCAGATGTTGAGTATGGGCGAAGGTTTTTGACTAAACTTTGGAACGCTGCTAAATTTGTTGGCACTCAACTGAAAGATTATAAGGTGGACGAAAAAGGCGAATTGCAGCTTTTGGATAAGTGGATTTTAAGTAAGATGGAGAAGATGACGCAGAAAGTTACAGAAGCCTTAGAAAAATGTCAATTTAACATTGCTTTGGAAGAGGTACGCAATTTTGCTTGGCACATTTTCTGCGATCAATATATTGAAGCTGTTAAGGATAGACTCTACAAGCCAGAAGTTTACGGAAAAGAAAAACGGAAAGCAGCCCAGTTCACCCTTTACACTGTTCTCTACAGAATACTGCAGTTGCTGGCTCCAATAACGCCGCACATAACTGAGGAAATTTATCAAAACCTTTACGCTGATGTTGTTAGACAAAAAAGTTTACAACTAACATCTTGGCCAAAGCCGGAAGCGGAAAGGATTGACGAGGAGGCTGAGCGGGATGGGGACTTGGTTGTGGCTGTGATAAATGAGGTTAGGCGTGAGAAGGCGGAGAAACGGAAACCATTAAACGCCGTAATTAAGAAGTTGAGGATTTATGCTGGCAAGAGCAAGTATGCAAATATAATAAGCGAGAACAAAGAGGACATAATTGGAACGTGCAAAATTGCAATGTTGGAGATTCTTTCTGAGAAGGGAAATGGCAGGCAAGTTAAAAACTTTCCAGAAATAAGTTTCATCAGCGAATACTAACTTGTTATGTCTTGGCTATGCTCTTTCTAACTTCTTCTACAAGCTTGTCAATTTCTTCTTTTGTGTTGTAGAAGTGGGGTGAAACCCTTATTCCATGCGCCCTCGCCGAAACAATTATGCACTTTTCCACAAGTCTCCTCGTTATTTCTCGGGGCTTGTCTATTTTGAAGTTGACTATGCCGCTGCGATATTGTCTCTCCTCTGGTGTTTGAAGTTCCAGCCCTAATCCCTTAACAGTCTCTATAAGATGGTCGGTGAGGTTAATTATCCTTCTTTCAACGTTTTCTATACCGAAATTCAACAGCATTTTTAAGGCTTCTTTTGCGCCTACAAAACTTATGAAACTCGGCGAACCTATTTCAAAACGGCTTGCAGTATCCGCAAGCTTCAAACTCCAAATGTCCCAAAAATCTATGGTGTCAAAAATTTCTTGTTTAACGCTTGCCCAACCAACAAAAGGCGGCTCAAACCTTTCAATAAGCTCCTCTTTAACGTAAAGGTAGCCTGCTCCCGGCGGGCTTAGAAGCCACTTGTAACAGGCGGTTGCTAAGAAGTCCACGTCGTCTTTTTTAACGTCTATTGGTATGGCGCCAGCGGATTGTATGGCGTCCACGATGAGGTAGGCTCCGTGTTTTCGACGAGGGCTATTTCCTCTGTTTTTGCGTTGATTAGCTTTGCAAACAAAGGTTTTCCATAGTCTTTCCATTCGCTTGATGTCTCCAAAAATTAGAAGACTCATAAATGTGCTTGTTAATTGCGTCGGCGACCGGCTTTGGAAGCGGAGAATGCGCTGCATGGTTCAAAAACACTTTATTCCGTGTTATAGGAAACTGTTCCCGAATTTTATCCAGATTTTCCATTTGAGGCAACCTTTGTTGTCACGCGGTAACTTAAATTAGCGCCCTCAGTTATTAAGCATCTTGGGTGTAATGGATGAGCGAAGTAATTGTGGTTACAACTCCAGAACTGCCTGGATACGAAATCGTTAAGGTTTTGGGTCCAGTTCACGGCTTAACGGTACGAACCAGAGGGGTTGGCGGAAAAATAGTTGCTGGTATTGAAGGAATTTTCGGAGGAGAAGTAACTGCATACACGTCAGAATGCGAAAAGGCTAGGCAAGAGTCTTTGAGGAGGCTTGTTGAAAACGCAAGAAAGATGGGTGCTAACGCTGTTATCGGCGCGGACTTCGAGACAAGCGACATACTTCAAGGAACAGCTACAGTCTTTGCAGCCTACGGAACAGCAGTCATAGCAAAACCGAAAGAAACAAAATAGTCAAGGCTTCATTTAAAACAAGTCCATTTTTCCTTCAACAACCTCTTCAACTCGCCGATGGTGTCCTCAACCTTTTTTCTGCAGCTCGGCGGTTCAACTGGCGGAGCATAAGGCTCTGTAACGCTTATCTCCTTTAAGCCAACAACGCCAGCTACAAGCGCATACCAGCAAGGCGGCAAAACTTTCGGGTTGTAACCGCTTCCAGGCATCAAAACAAGCCTTCCACCGCAAGTCTTCTCCGCAGTTTCTCTAATTAAACTTGATATTGAAAAAAAGCCTTTAACAGTTAAGCCCAAATCACCGAGTATGTCTGCAAAATGCGGGTCACTTCCACCATTTGCAACAATTATTTCTGGCCTAAACTCCGCGGCCAAAGGAACAAAAATCTCTCTCAGGGCATAAAGATACGTGCTGTCACCTGTTCCAGGCGGGAGAGGCACATTAACATTATAGCCTTCACCAGCCCTTTCTCCAATTTGCCAAGTGAACCCTGTTCTTGGATAGATTGTGTGGGGGTCTTGGTGTAGGGAGATGAAAAGCACTGTTGGGTCACGGTAGTATATGTCGCTCGTCCCGTTCCCAAAATGCACGTCATAGTCCAAAACCAGAAACCGCTTAACTCCATGCTTGGCCCGTAAATATTCGATTAAAACTGCGATGTCGTTGAAGAGGCAGAATCCGCCGCCATAAGCCCTTCCAGCATGATGATATCCGCCTCCAAGGGAAACCGCCCTCTTTACCTCCCCGTTAAAAACTGCTTTGCCGCATTCAATTGCCCCGCCAACAATAAGTAATGCAGCCTCGAGAATTGTTAGAGAAACTGGCGTTTCAATGTCGTAGGGCTTGTTTTCCTTTGCCAAGCGGTAAATCAAGTTAACATAGCTTTCCTCATGAACTCTCATCAAATCTTCCTTTGAAGCGGGCTTGGGCTCCCTAACTGTTAGTTGTGGAAGGTTAAACAAGCCTTGAGCTTCAAAAAACTTTATCGCATTGGTGAACCTGTCTCCTCTGAATGGGTGGGCCTCGCCCAAATCATACTGGCTAAATTTTTCGTGAAAAGTCATCAATATCTTGTCTTCCATAGGCTTTTACTCCAAGATTGCTTTACAAGTTAACATTAATTAGCAAAGCAAGCCTTTTTAATGTAGCTATGTCCTCAGCAGAAATCGCAGTCCAAGTGTTTCGTAAATTGGAGAACGAAGACATCAGGGTACTGCAGGTTATAGAGGCTTCAATGAGCCAGTACGAGTTTGTCCCAAAGGAGGTTATTGCGAAATTTTCCAAATTTAGCATGGAAGAAACGGATTTTAGGTTAAGCCGCCTTCACAAAATGGGGCTTATCCGCAAAACTAAGGGAGCCTACGTCGGCTATACGCTGAACTATGCTGGATACGATTGCCTAGCCATAAACGCCCTCGTCAAAACTGGAGTCCTCGAAGCTTTCGGAAAACCGTTGGGAGTTGGCAAGGAAGCTGACGTTTACGATGCTTTAGACCCTAAAGGCGAAAGAATAGCCGTAAAATTCCATAGGTTGGGGCGGATAAGCTTCCGCCAAACCAAAAGGAAAAGAGGATACACAACTGAAAAAGCCAGTTGGCTTTACCAATCAAGACTTGCGGCGGAAAGGGAGTTTCAAGCTTTAAAAATAGTTTTTCCGTGCAGTGTGGCTGTTCCAAAACCCATAAGCCAAAACCGCCACGCAATAGTTATGGGGATGATTGAAGGTGCAGAATTAGCCGAATGGAAAGAAATTCCAGCTCCAAAGAAGGTTTTGGAGGAAATACTGCGCAATGTTCGAAAGGCATACTTAAAAGCCGGTGTCATCCACGCGGATTTAAGCGAATACAACATTATCTTGAAGCCGGACATGCATGTTTTGATAATTGATTGGCCTCAATACGTTACCAAGGAGCATCCAAACGCCCAACAACTCCTTATGCGGGATGTGATGAATGTCCTGCAATTTTTTGAACGTAAACACGTGTTGAAAACCGAGTTTAACAAAGCCTTGATGTATGTGACTGGAGAAGCCAACACGTTCACCGTTTAATGCATGTTTAACATTATATAGAGAATGTTGTTGCCTCGCAGCAAAACGTTTCCATAATTGGTGATTAGCTGGTCGTCCTTGCATTCTGTTGCTCCTTCCAAAAGAATGTTCATGTGACCATCGCACTTAATCATTTTACCTTTATACTCGCAGCCGTTTTTCAGTACAACAGCGATGTTGGCGTTCAACTGTTTAATTAATACGTTTAATGGTTTCTTACTTGGTTCCATGGAAGCACCTTATCTAATTATTCATATTCACAAGAAATCCAAATATAAAAGTTTTTGTGAAAAATACTTCAAAAATTAAATGCAATTCGTGCGTATTCCATAGTTTTTCGGTTAATTTAGAAAATAAATCGCCAATATTCATATTTTGAAGATTTAAATAAAGGATGCTTTCCTGAAGAATCAATCGCTTATGTTTAACAGTTAAATTAAATAAAAACGAAATGGAGTGTTAAGAGAATTTTTAATTAGCATATATTACTTCAGTTCACCAAAAACATTAACAAAATTTAGTCGGGCGGGCAGGATTTGAACCTGCGACACTCCGGTTTCCGCGTGTGCGCTTGGTAGGCTGGTTGGCGCCCACCATGGGCAGGCGTCTACAGCGTCTCCGTTTGCTGGTTTTGCCAGCAAGCTCGGAAGCTCTACCAAGCTGAGCTACCGCCCGCCGTTCAGCAAGAATTTTAAAGAATAGAAAATCAGATTTATGCGTTTCGTAGCGTTTTCTCTAGTGTCTCGGCCATATTTTAAAAGAGACATACCTTTTTAGCCCTAAATTTTTATATTCACATCATTCTAATTGATAACTAACGGTGAAATAATGAAAGGTACTAAAGCTATTAGTAGAATGGATGTTGCTGGTTATTACTTACTTGCTGCGACCACCTGAAAAATATTGATTATGGGAACGACAGATTCCGTTGAATTTTGCTTAGACCCTGCAAGGGCTTATGACCACTTTGTATGGGAGATCATCCAAGCTTTGGGTTCGGACTGGTTGAATATCGTGCTGGTGCCACTGGTGCGGCCGAAGACATAGTTCCTGCATTGGCAACTTCTTGGACCGTTTCTGAAGACGGGAAAGTTTGACGCCTCCAGAAAAGTTTGTAGAATTGTATCCGCACCAACTAAATGGAGGACAAAGGCAACTGGTGGCGATGGCAAGATCCTTAATTTTAGACCCTGAATTTATTGTAGCAGATGAACCAGTTTCCATGATAGATGTTTCGTTGAGAACAACAATAATCGATTTAATGTTAGATCTTAAAAGGGAATTGCAACTCACCTATCTATTCATAACACATGATTTGGGCTGTTGCCAAATACATTTCAGATAGAATCGCGATAATGTGCCTCGGAAAAATTGTGAAGATGGGCGAAAAAGAAGAATTTTTCAAATCCACTGCATCCGTACACCCAAGCATTGCTTTCAGCCATACCAGTTCCAAACCCGGAACGCAAAAGAAAAGCGATAGAACTTAAAGGTGAAGTACCATCAGTCATAAAAATTCCTCTTGGTTACCGTTTTCACCCCAGATGCTCATTTGCAGAGAAAATATGTAAAGAAAGGGAACCCGAATTAATAACGGCAACATCTGGTCATTTCGTGTTTTGCTATTAAAGTAAATAATTACCTAGGTTACTTTGCCTTCGAATTTTTTGCATTACGCACCCAAAGTGCTCCCCAAATCATTAGGGCGGCAACTACTATCCAGAAAAGGATTATTAGCATTTTGGCAGCGTCGGAAGCCATTTCCTCAAACATATTAAGCCTCCCCCGTAAAGAACAATTGCTCTGGCAACCTATAAAGCAAAGTTTCCGTAGATGAAATAATTGTGCGTTGTGGCATATTTTGATGAAGGATATATATTGACTGAGATAGCAAGCGTTTTATAAGATTCAACCATCTGTTCTAAAAGAAGGGGAGAAAGGAGAAGGCTTCCATTATTTATTTATTTTCTAACACTTTCACTTTAACACTGCTAGAAAAAGCCTGAAAATACGGCTTAAACCTTTACAGAACCTTAACCCGAAGCCTAATAGACGCTTATGAACATGCTGGTTTCAGAACCGTAGGTTCTGAATGGCGGGCCCGCCGGGAATTGTTCCTTGAAAGGCATTAGCCCTTTCAAGTTTGAACCCGGGACCTACGGGTTAAGAGCCTCAACCCATCCCGCGCAGCGGTTTGGTCCGCCGCTCTACCTTACTGAGCTACGGGCCCTCGTTGGTTTTCGTAGATATGCATTGAATTGCGGTTTAATAAATTTAGCTTTGTGAAAAGTTAAATGGTTCTATGGTTAGTCTTCTATTTTGATTGATGGGGGGGAAGCGTTGGGTGAAGTTGTTTTTGTTGGTTTGGGATTGCATGACGAGTTTGGGATAAGTTTGCGTGGCTTAAAAGAGGTAAGGGATGCAGCTGTTGTTTTCGCAGAATTTTACACGAGTTTGCTGCCAGAATTTTCAAGGGAGCGTTTTGAAGAGATTTCGGGTAAGAAGCTTAATGTCGTTTCGCGGAGAGAGTTAGAGGAAGAAAGTGGAAAAGTCATCCTAGAAGCTGCAAACAAAGGCAAGGTTGTTTTGCTTGTTCCAGGCGACCCGCTTGTAGCTACTACGCATATTGCCCTAAGGTTAGAGGCTGAAAAACGTGGAATAAAGACGCGTATTGTTCACGGTGCATCCATAATTTCTGCTGTTGTCGGCTTGTCTGGCTTGCACAGTTACAAGTTTGGTAAAAGCGTTACTATACCGTTTCCAGAAGAAACCAAGCCATTAACGCCTTACAAGGTTATAGCCAATAATAGGCGGCTTGGGCTTCACACGCTTTGTTTGCTTGACATAAAGGCTGAAGAAAAGCGTTATTTAAGCATCCGCGAAGCTTTAGAAGCCTTATTAAAAATTGAGAAAGAAAAGAGGAAGGGCATAATTACCTCAGCCACGTTTGCTGTTGGCATAGCGAGAGCTGGAAGCAACGCACCTATAGTTAAAGCTTCAACAATAAACGAGCTGCTAAATTACAATTTTGGAGAGCCGCCTTACAGCCTCATATTCCTTGGAAAGCTTCATTTTATGGAGGCTGAAGCTCTAATAGCCTTTGCAAGGGCTCCGCCGAAAATAAGGGAGGCTGTTGAATGAGTCTTGAGGAGCTTGTCTCGAATTATGTGGATTCTGCAGAACAAGTTCTTAAAGAAATCAAAACTGTTGACAAACCCCTAAATGTGGATTTGGAAAACATCGAGAAAGTTATTGAGTGTGCTAAAGCCTATTTAGATGACGCAAAATATTATAGGGAGAAGATGCGGTTTGAAGTTAGCTTAGCTGCGGTTGCTTACTGCGAAGGTTTATTAGATGCTTTAAGACTGCTTGGTGCGGTGAAGTTTGAATGGCCGGTGAAGAAAAAGAGCGGAAGAGAAAGATAGTTTTGGCTTCTGGAGTATTTGACCTTCTGCATCTTGGACACGTGAGGTTTTTGGAAGAGGCGAAGAAGGCTGGCGGGAAAGATGCTGAGCTCATAGTTATTGTGGCTAGAGACAGCACAGTTGAGAGCCGAAAAGGTAAGAAGCCGATAATGCCGGAAAACCAGCGCAGAGCACTCGTGGAATCTTTAAAGGTTGTTGACGAAGCCATTCTTGGGTATGAAAGCTTTGACATTGGAGGAGTTATTGAAAAAATAAAGCCAGACATAATTGCCGTTGGATACGACCAAGATGGTATGGAGAAAACTGTGAAGAAGTATTTGGAGGAGCATGGTTTAAAGATAAAGGTTATTAGGATTGGAAAGTTTAGTGAGGATGAGTTGGACAGTTCTTCGAAGATTAAGCAGAAGATTATTGAAGATTTTAGAAGGTAAGTTTAACGTTTTCAGCTTCTAAGGTTTATGCTAAACCTACCTTATTGTTTTGTTGAATGTAGCGGTTTACGTTTACACTTCAGTTTTAAGCGGAGACTTAATGGAAACGAGCTATGATATATTTTGCAGTATGGACAAGTGAACCATCTTGTTATGAAAGGGTTTTACTGGCAACTTTTCACGGCCATGTTCATCCACACCGACATCCTACACCTTTTGGCAACATGCTTTTCCTACTAATCTTCGGGCTTCGAGCAGAGGAAGTGTTCAAAATCCACGAATACTTAATCATATACTTCCCAAGCGGACCAGTCGGAAACCTCCTAACGCTGCTGTTTGGACCGTTTGCTCTGCCGTCGGTTGGAGCTTCAGGCGCTATCTTCGGCATGCTTGGAGCATGCACAATTTATGTTCGCTATGCTTTTGGCCAGTCAATAGTTGGCGCTTTGATGTACTCCCTTTTTTGGCTGATGATGAGTGCTGGACATGAGGCGGATAATTTGTTCACTTGGGCGGTTTGGTTGTGGACTTTTGATCGGATATGTTTTGGTTTTTAGGCGTAGACAAAACTTCGCAAGGTTTATTATGTTCACTCATTTCAGATTTAAATCGCAATCATGGAAGCGTTAAGACTTCAACTTTCACTTTATGCCCATCTTTGAGGTTTAGGTGTTTCCGAAGGTGAACTGGGGCTATAAGCTCTACGACTGAAGCATCATAGTGGGTTCTTAAAGCCGAGATTATGGCGCCTTTAACCTTGTTCTCAATTATGGCTGGGTAGCATTTCACTGGTCCATAGGTTCGGTCTTGATTTTTGAAACCCTCCACTTCGATGGCTGGGTAGGCTTCAAGCTCCGAGCGGGTTTTAAGGTCGTAATCTGTTGCAAGTTTAATGTTTAGGGTTCCAGGATATGGGTCAAAACCTAGTTTTTCTATAAACTGCTTTCTGTATTGCTCCTTTGAAACGTAGTAAGCCCCTTCGCCTAATCCTGCGAAAACTACGCCTTCCAATGTTATGGACGGCGGATAGGTGGCTTCCATTAGAAAGCGCAACTTTGAATAGAGTTTTTGGAGTTCTTTAACGCCAACGTTTGTTATTTTTATTAGGCTCCCTTCAGGCGTTATGGTGCGCTCAATCCACCCCTTATTTGTTAATTCAATCATGCAGCGCGAGGCTGTTTGCTGAGAGAGGCCTAGTTTTCTAGCTAGATATTCTGTGGATATTTTGGCTGTTCTACGATGAGCGCCCATCTCAGCCAATTTTAATAGTGTAAAAAGATGGCGCCATGAGTCTCTCTCAACCATTTTGGAAGCCTCGCTGCCACTCTTAAAAGTAAGAATGCTGTATATTTAAGCAACTCGAAAATCAGAATGCTTGCTAGGGCTCGTTGCAAAAAGATTCTGCTTGAACAAGTATGTCACGCACATTGTGAACTTTTACCAAAACATGCACTGTTTCTAATGGAACATACGCAATTTCCTTCTCTGCCAATGTTCCATTCCCATAGTCCACTATGGAAAGGTTGTCGTATTCGTTAATTGGAATCCAACTTCCGAGGTTTTCGCAGAAAATGCTCATGTTTTTAGCTAAGGCATAACCTTCCTCATTGTATAATTTGCATGTTAAATTGACAAGTTTGCTGTCACCTTCGGTTGTTGTAAAGTAGCCGCTAATCACAATGAATGTTGTTATTATTGATGACATAGTCTCTTACATGTCTAATCAAAACTTTCCAGCCTTGTGGTAAGATAAGAAAGTTTGTGTAGAACAAAACTACACATAAAATCCGAGAGATCGCATGCAAAAGATTTTTTAATTCTAGCAAACACTCTCCACTCGGGATGTTAAATGAAAATATTACACGAATTCGTTCCAACAAGAAAATTTCTGAAACTTGCCGAAGAAGTCAAAGATTTAGTTGATGGCTGGAATGTCACAGACAGCGCTGCAGGCATACCCGCCCCCAGCGGCACAGCCATAAGCTGTGTACTCAAAACCAAATACCCGGAGAAAATAGTAATACCCATATTCATACTGCACTACAAGGGACCAGTTGAAGTGGGAGGCTTAGCTTTAGCGGCGGACGCCATAGGTCTTGACGGGCTTGTGCTTACCATGGGCGATGTGCCTAAATATGGAGAACCAATCAAAATGTTGAAGTCTTCTGAGGAAGCTCGAGATTTCCTGCGTACAACAGTGCGTTTAAAGAACCTTAAGTTAGGCTGTTTGCTCACGGCACGTCGTTCAGTGGAGGAGACTGTTGCGCGGGCGAAAGATGCTTGGGACTTCATCTTCTTCATGAGGCTTGAAGACAAATCCTTTCCAACCATGGAACAGGTAGCTAAGGAATGTAAACGTCTAAACAAGCCTATATACACGTACTTCCTAGTGGGAACACCTAGAAACGCAGAAACCGTGAAGATGATAGGATGGCCTGTCACAACAACTATGGATCGTGTTGAGGAATATGCGGAAAAGCTGGACGGTCTTGTAGACGGTGTAATTGCAACATGTGCTGGAGATTACGAGGGCGATAAGGAACTGTTAGAAAGACTGCAAAAATTCAGAAAATAAATTCTTTTACTTTTTGTTGAATACACGCCTTGTTTCTAAACAGTTTTATAATAGTTTGTATGTTAATGTTGATGTGATGAAGAATGTGCGAGTTCAATGTAATCCTTAACGGAAAAACCGTTTTCAAAGACGTAGTTTATGCCAAAGTGGAAAGCGACAAGGTAATAGTAAAAGACGTGCTTGGAAAATCTAAGGAGTTCAAAAACAGCAAAATTGTGGAAGTTGACGTTAACTCCACACGCTTGGTTCTGTCAAGCTCATAAAAGCGAAGCGAGAAAACCAAAGGCCAAACCGAATAGCACAGGAAATGGAAGTCCAGGAAACATTCCCTTCTTCTCAAGTATCTTAAAAACCAACAAACACCCAAGCAGGACTCCGAGAATAGAGGCTATGCATGGTGTAAAGCCGAAGTTTAGAAACATGTGCCCAGAAAGCATAGAATAAAATGTCAGATCACCAAGCCCCATTTGAATGCCTCTAAAGGAGTAACTTAATCCACGGAATTGCTCAAGTCCTATGCGAGCCATTTTTCCAACAGGCCCGTAATAGACTGTGAAGGCGTCATAAACTGCCAGAAAAACCAGAATCGTTATGGTGCTTAGTGTCTGTATTGAAACTCCCAAAAATGTTCCTAGGGCTCCTCCTAAAAGAATGATTAGAATATCGCAAACCTTGCCGCCAAATCGGAATATTACGAGGCTTGAAGACACGGTTAGTATTAGAGACAAAGTTAAGGTTAAAACTTCCAGGTATGGGAAGGCGATTCTTGAAAGCGCTGCGAGTAAATAAACAACACATAGCATGAAAACAGCTATTGTTAAAGCAAATCCCGTAATCAAGTTAATCAATTTACGGTTTCCCCGTTTTATAAGGAGATATAGCAGCGATGCGCCAACGCCGACGAGAATAACGAAATAAAGGGCGTTACCGAAAGACCCGAAGAAAACATCTTCTTGGAACGGGGTAATCTTATACGTCTCCATAGAAGAGGTTGAAATCAAAAAAGCGCAGAAAACACCAAAAAGTAGGCTTGCCAAAACTGGCGCCAAATGGACCGGCCTTGCCTTAAACTTCTCACTCAAAGCCTTTTCACCCAAGATTTTCTAAGGCTTTTTCAAGTTTTATGACGCATTTGTTGCAGAATAAGCTTTGTTTCCTGTCAGTTTCGAAAATCGAATTGGAGAAATACATAACGCAAAAAGGGTTAGAGCAATGTCTCAAACCAAAAGTGTGTCCAAGCTCATGTAAAGCCTCCTTTGCACCTCTTTCTATAAAAAGTTCATTTTTTGGAGGGCTTCCGTAATATTCTGGTCTAAGCCTCCGCAAACTTATCAAAGCCGCTTTCCCAGGGCATTCCGCTTCTCCGAACACAAAATTTAAGTTTGGCACGAATATGTCAGCGTCGATTATCCCCAAAATTTTGTCGAAGTCTTTTTGTTTCTCGGCGTAAACGCGGATTTTGTTTAGTATGTAGTCTGAGTGGTACTGTTGCCTTGCGCTGTTCAAAGCTTCCTCGGGTATTGGTAATATTTCATCAATTAACGTGCATGTAGCTTCAGGGAAAGCCATGCGCAAGTTTTCTAGTATTCTGCTTATTACTTGCTGGTCTACTTGACCTATGCGTAAAATTCCAATATGCATAATTCCTCTAAACCTCAACGGTGTCCCCGGCTTTTGGAGCTGAAGCCTCTAAGCCTAATTCTTCCCTTATCCACTTAGCGAAAAGTTCACAGTTTCCCTCTGCGCCATGAACAACATAAACCTTTGGTTTTCCACCAAGGCTTTTAACTGCTTCCCTAAGTTCCGTCGCCCCGCAGTGGGATGAAAAATCGAAATGTTCCACACGTGCCTTAACCTTTCTCATCTTACCGTCAATAACACATATACCCTTCTCTAACAGCTCCCTCCCAGGCGTGCCAGGAATCTGATAACTCACCAGAAAAATTGCGTTGTTCGCTTTTTTACCAACTTTTGATGTATAAAAAACCGCCGGACCGCCCTTAAGCATTCCAGCCGGAGCGATTATTACTCCCGGCCTCTTTATCACTTTTCTACGGTCTCTCCAGCCTTCAACCCAGTCGACGGAATGTATGGCGTCCATGAAAAGTTTAGGGTCTCCGAGAAACTGCTGGTAATTCATCATTATCCTGCTTGCTTCGCGTGCCATTCCATCTATGGCGACTGGGTATTCAAAATGGTGGGCGGCTAAAACACACGCGATTTCTTGGGATCTTCCAACTCCGAAGGCCGGTATTAGAACCGTACCGCCTCTTTCCACAATTTCTGTGGCTTCGTTTACTAGGCGTTTTTCCAGTTCTGAACGTTCTGTATGGTCTTCGTCGGCGTAGGTGCTTTCAATTATAACGGCGTCTAGGTCGCCATAGTCCATTTTGGCGCCTTTCAAAAGTCTCGTGTCGATAGTGTTGAAGTCGCCTGTGTAAAGCACCCTTTTACCTTCTGCCTCAGCGATTATTTGCGCGCTTCCAGGTATGTGTCCAGCGTTGAAGAACTGAAGTTTCACGTCTCCGATTTCCTCTTCAGCACCGAAGTCCACATGCTTTATGCTTCTAGCCATGGACCTCAGTTCCAAATATTCGAATGGCAAATAATAACCCGATAAGTGGATGAAATCTGAAATTAAAAGTTGGGTTAACTCCAGGTTCAGTTTATTTGTGTATAAGGGTTTTTTGTCGTGGACGTAGAAAATGGGCGCTGCCCCCGAGTGATCAAGGTGACTGTGGGTTAGCACCATAGCATCAACTTCTTTTGGTGGTATATGCATAGGAAAACCTGGTTCGTGGTTCAGCATGACACCGTAGTCAAGCAGCACCTGCGTTTTTTCCGTGTTCACCGCTATCGCGATTCTTCCAACCTCGCGGGTTCCGCCTAAAAACCTAATTTTCAATGGACTCACTTCACTATTTTACACTAATCCTAATCATGCATTTTGCTCTTTTAAAAATGTATTGACCTTCTAATCGGAGAAGCCTTAATCAACCCCATTTTTATGGTCTTTAAAACTTCGTTAACGTCTAAGGAGGCTTGAATTTCCGTGTAAACAGTCCACAACTCACTTACCGTGTGGGCGTCGCTACCAGCAACGCCCGGCAACCTCAACTCCCTAGCTAAGTTTTCAGCTTTTTTGTTTGTATATGGTGGCGAAGCGCCATTTAGGACTTCTATGGCGTCTACATTGTATTTTTTAACAGCGTCACCCAAGCCATAAATTCTGTAAGGGTGTGCGGCTATGACTACGCCGTCTTTTTCTCTTGTGAAATCTATTACGTTTTGAACAGTCCATGGTTCAGGCGGCAGTTCCGCAACGCCTAAAACTATTAAATCTCCTTCGGTGGTGGCTACTTCAACTCCTGGAATTATTAAAATGTCTTTGTATGGGGCGGCTAATTCGCACACTTTGTAGTAGCCTTCGACTGTGTTGTGGTCTGTCACGGCTATGGCTTTAATAAACGGATGTGCGTAGAGCTGGTCCACTAGGGTTTTTGGATGGATTAACGCGTCAAATGAATGTGTTGTGTGAACATGTAGGTCTGCGCGAATCACTTTAATTCACTCATGATTTTATGAAAAGTTGTTCAGAAATTGCTATAAGTTGTTTCCTTGGAAGAGCCTAAACTTTTCATGTTTCCAGCTTTGAACTTGATACCTTTTTGTTTGCAAGCTTTCCTGCATGCTTTTAAAACTGTGTTGTTCCATTTTTCTGGGTCATTGATAAGCATTATTGTCTTGTAACTTGTTCGGTTAATGTATTCCGTGATATCGTTAGATACATGCATTATTGTTTCCATGTCAAGTGGAAACACAGTTTCATGCTGTGAAAGCGGATAGACCTCGTCAAGCTCTATTGGAACAACACCGAAAGGAGCAGCGTAAAAACACACGTGAACCTTGCCTAAGTCTGTTTTTAACATTTTTTCGAGCAGCTTTTTGTTTTTCCTAAATTCTTTTGCTTTGTGAAAGGGTTTGCTTTGGGTTTGCGGCATAAGCAAAAGAACCTCCGCATCTTTTGGAGGCGTATATCTCTCTGTGAGTTTTCGCTTATGCCTCACAACCTCTGGTCTGATAAGCCCAAGAGAGTCAAAGAAAAATAGTCCGCTGTTTTTTGTTGCTGGACTGTGCTTTTCGATGAAATCGCTGTATTTCTTCAATTTTTTTAGGGCTTGAAGCAGCGTTGGGTGTCCACGCGCCCTCACTTCCAAATGTTCCCATAAACGCCCATCTTTTATGGCTTGTTTTATGCGGTTTAGCTCTGAAATGCAAACGTGAAGGTTGTGTTCTGCGAGGAAGATTTGGCGTTTTTCTTTTGGCATTTCCAAAACTTGTTTAGGCGTTTTGCTTGTGCAGTTTTGACATGGGCACTGGAAATATTCAAGTTCTTTTAGCCTTAAAGTGCCAGTTTCAGTCATGTAACGGTCTTCTCTGGCGTATATGGCGTAGGCTGCAGAATCGAAAAAGTCGCATCCGAGAGCCACAGCCAAAGAAAACATGAAGGGATGACCAGCCCCGAAAAGGTGAAGCGGTTTATCCAACGGAAGATTCATTTTAGCCGTCATTATCATGTCAACTAACACATCAAAACGGTAGCGTTCCATAACCTCTGTTGGGCTTCCCAGAGCATAAATGTGGAATGGCAGTTTTCCCATTTCAGCAGCTGAGTATGCCACAAGGTCCAGGTGTCTTCCACCCTGAACGGGACCAACCCACAAAATATCATCTCTAGTTTTTATGTTGAAGAACTGTTTAGCCCGACTTAGAGTTTCTTTCACCGTTTTTTCTGCATGTTCTCTTGAAAACTTCCAGCCTGTTGGCAAATCCAAAATTGTAGCTATGTCAGCGCCTATCTGTTCTTGATATTTGACGATTTCCTCTGGGCTGTTTTCTATGCCGCCGTAAACGAGGATTTGGTAGGCACCTGAATCCGTCATTACAACTCCATCATAATCCAAGAATTTGTGTATTCCCTTTTCTGCGGGCTGATTTTGGAAATGTTTCTTTAGTATGTATGCGTTTGTTATTAGGGCTTTGAAGCCAAAATCTTCACGAAGTCTTCTAGGCGGTACGAGTTGCATAACTGGGTTTATAACTGGAAAAAGCAGCGGGGTTTCAACAGTACCGCTTTTGGTTTTTAACCTTCCAATTCTTGCAAGCAAATCTTTTTCTTTTACCTCAAAACTCATGGCTAAACTTAAAATCAACAAACCCAATCCTAATAAAACTATCCTCTAAGGCTTATTGTAACTTACATTAACTTTATACGAAGGACAGTTTTCCTTGATGTCATAGCGGGTTTAACACTTATGATAGGCTACCGCATATTAAGACGCCTACCTTGGTACTGTATGGCAAACGCGACATTCTCGTTCCACCTGAGAGCGGTTCAATATTGGCTAAGGCTATACCGAACGCTGAACTTGTCTATTTGCGAACTCTGCCAACAGGCTTTAGGAAGATGGTTGACAAAGTTGCCAGCGTCTTGTTAGGCCTTCTCACTAAATTCTAGCCGCACAATTCAACCTAAACACACTTATACCCTTTTTCTCACATTACATGCACGCAAAAAGGGAAAATTAAAAATGACATGCATAATCGAGATTTACGAAAAACCGAAACTTAAAAACCCGGTTTTAATTGAAGGATTACCAGGTATTGGGTTCATAGCTAACATTGCAGCCTTACACCTGATTAGTGAGTTAAAGGCTAAGCTTTTTGCTGAAATCTCATCTGCATCCTTTCAAGATTTGGCGGTGACAACAGAAACTGGTGGTGCACGTTCTCCGATAAACGAACTCTACTATTATAAAAGCTCAAATGGTGGACGTGATTTAATTATCTGGTATGGAAACACACAAGCCCTAACGACTTTTGGGCAATATGAGCTTTGCGGACATGTTTTGGACATAGCCCAAGAACTAGGTTGCCGCTTTCTAATAACATTGGGAGGATACAAACAAGACGAAATAAAAGAAATTCCAACAATTTACTGTGCCGCATCAGACCCTGAAACCTTAGAAGAAGCCTTGAGCCTCGGAACAAAAGTTATGGTTGGACAAATATTCGGTGTTGCTGGTCTGTTAATAGGGCTTGGTAGATTAAGAGGTTTCAGAGGTTTTTCGCTTTTGGTCGAAACTCAAGGTATGTATCCCGATGCCAACGGGGCACGTTACGCTCTGTCAGCGCTTTGCAAACATTTAAAATTGAATGTTGACTTGTCAAGGCTGGAAGCTGCGGCTGAGGAGACAAAGAAAATATTGGAATCTTTTGGGATAATTAGAACAGTTGGAGAAGAAAAGAAGAAAGAGGAGCAGCAATTCCGCTGGTTTGTCTAACCCTTAATTTCGCTAATGAATTGCTCGTAAACTTTTTGTACGCGTTCGGCAGCTGGCCCTGAACCTTCAACCACACCTTTGTCTGTTACCTTAACCTTGTCCATAACCCATATGAACCCTTTATCCTCGTAAAGTTTAACCATTGTTGGAAAGACTTTCTCAAGACGGTCTGCCAAGGCTTTTAGGTCAAAGGGTTTTTCCACACTTATTATTTGGGCTACCGCTCTACCGTTTAAAAACACCCTGTGCAATGTTCTGCCTTCCTCATCCTTTGCGTCTGCTAAACAAAGACTTAACGTGTCAGGGTTTATGCCAATCAATGAACCGCTATACGTTTTCCCTGTTGTGGTTGTAACCATCACATTTTTATCCACTAATGCTGCAACTTCCGTGAAGAACCTTCTTTGCGCCACAGACACTTTTAAACCTCCACCCTGCATATGGAATTGTAGAACCACTATTTAGGATTTTAAATAAACGTTTTCTCGGTGGCAGATTGTAAAGTTTGGACGTCGTCAGCCAGATATGTCAAATTAAATGGCTTTAGTATAACTCCTGTTTTTAAGCTCACAAGGAATGATTGAACGTCGCTAACAAAGTCTGCGAGTTCGACAACAAACTCTCGCATAAAATCTGCGTATTTTGAATAATCTTTATGAAACGAAATCATGACGGCGTCTTTTCCTAAACCTTCTCCATCTGAGGCGAAAATTACGTTTGGATGTTTCATAAGCCATTCTTTAGCAAGTGTGAGTTTTTCGTCAACCCTTTTCTTGTTGTAAATGGTTGCCTTTGCAAAGGTTATTGCCAAAATTTCATAACCGATTCTACTTAAATCTGGAACGATTGTGTAACTTTTAACGTATTTCCCAATATTCTTCCTAAGCCTAGTCACTGTTGGTTGAGATAAACCAATTGCCTTAGCAGGTTCCCTATCGCTTCTTTTCGAATTGCGAAGCAATTCCTTCAAGAGCGCCAACAAATTTTCTTCTTTCAACATTACATCAAAAAGAAATAATACCTATTAACACTTTCGGAGTTCAAACTTAGAATTTTAATTCTTTTTTCTCAAAGCTTTGACGCACCAGCACAACAGTATTAGGCGGCAAATCCCTTTCTACAACGACGTTTGGACCAACCCAAGTTTTAGCTCCAACTTTCACGCCTGGCATGAAAAGCGCGTTTATTCCAGTTTTTACATTATCACCCAAAAAGACTCCCAACTTCTTCCTTTCACTGTCCACAACCTTATCTTTAACCATCATTTTAATTGTGTTAGCATCAAATCTATAGTTTGCTGTTATTGTTCCCGCCCCGAGGTTGCAGTTTTCACCTATAACACTATCGCCTACATAGGATAAATGTCCTATATGCGCCTTATCCATAATTATGCTGTTTTTTATTTCGCAAGCGTTTCCTATGCGAACCTCTTTGCCTATACTTGTGCATGAGCGTATGTAACAGTTTGGCCCTATGTCGCTTTTCTCGTCTATAAACGCTGGCCCTTCGATGTACGCTCCAGAGCGTATTCGGGCGTTATTAGCCACCGTTACTGGTCCGATGAGGTGTGCCCCTTCCTCCACAAGCCCATAAACTTCATGCTTCATTCTTGTCAAGACCCAGCGGTTTGCTTCAAGCAAGTCCCATGGTCTACCAATGTCTATCCAATCGTCAGCGGGGATTTGGGTGGCTAAGACTGGCATTTCTTCTTTCAACATCATTGACATTGTGTCTGTTATTTCCTGCTCTCCCCTAACTGACACCGCTGTCTCCTTTATTTTGTCGAAAATCTCTTCTGTGAGTACGTAAATGCCAGCGTTTGCCAATTTCGAAGGGGCTTCGCCTCGGCTTGGTTTTTCAACTATTCTCCTTACGCGATTATCTTTATCAAGTTCCACTATACCATAATGTTCTGTCTTCTCTACGGGAACAACAGCCATGGAAGCGGCTGGCTTCTCCTTTTTATGAAGAGTAATCACGCTTTTAATTGCTTCAGATGTAAAGAGCAGATCCCCATAAACTACTAAAAACTCGCCTTTTACGTGTGACTCAGCGGCGCCTATAGCATTGCCTGTTCCTTTAACTGCATCTTGCTCAATATACTTAATCTTTAAGCCAAAATTTTTTCCATCCCCAAAATAATTACGAATCTTCTCACTCATGTAATGGACAACAATTAACGCCTCTTTTATTCCAGCAGCTTTTAAAGCGTCCAAACAATGTTCAAGTATTGGCTTTCCGCCAAGCTTTATTAAGTGTTTAGGTCTTGTTGCCGTGATTGGTTGAAGTCTTACACCTTCTCCTGCTGCTAAAACAACAGCTTTCACCTTTTCTATCCTCCAACAATTCTTCTAACCAATTTCAAACTCTTTTCCATTATTTCTTTAGCTGTTTCCATTGATTCACCTTCAGCAGTCAACCTTATAAGCGGCTCCGTCCCAGAAGCCCTAACAAGAACCCACCCATTCTTAAACGCCAACCGCACACCATCAATATTTGAATATTCTTTATAGTCTGGGAAGACAGCCTTCAGTTTCTCCCCTACTTCTTCAACAACTTTGTATTTTGCCTCATTTTTGCAAGCAACATTCTTTCTAACAACCGGATAGAGAGGCACTTCGGAAACAAACTCTGTTAACCTTTTCCCTTCGTCTTCTAAGGCTTTTAGAAGTAAAACTGATGACAATATTCCGTCTGGACAGTAGTGGAAGTGTGGATGCACCCATGCCCCGCATGGCTCTCCGCCGAAGACAGCGCCGTGCCTTTTTATTGCTTCTGTAATGTAGATGTCGCCTACTTTAGTTCGCATGACATTACCTCCACGAGCTTCCACCATTCTTTCTATGCACATGGAAGCCTCTACATTTGTCACAACAGTCCCTCCTCTTGCCTTCTTAGAAGCGTAGGCTGCGTAAGCTGCCAAAACATGGTCAAAACTTACAAAATTGCCCTTCTCGTCTATGAAGGCTGCTCTGTCCCCATCTCCATCGTAGGCTATTCCTAAGTCTGCGTTTAGTTCTTTCACAATTCTTGCTAGTGGTTTTAGGGATTCAGAGTCTGGCTCTGGGCTTCTCGCTGGGAAGAAACCGTCTGGTTGCGCGTTTATGGCTGTTACTTTACATCCTAATTCTGCTAGGGTTTTTGGTGCAAGATTGTAGGTTGCTCCGCATCCGCAGTCAACAACAACGCGCCCTTCTCTTTCGAGCTTAACATTCTTTTTTAGAAAATCAATATAGGAGCGGCTTTCATTTTTCAATGACGCTTTACCGACACCCTTCCAATCAACAAGCCTAAAGCTTTCCTCCCTGACAATTTTTTCAATTTCATATTGGCTTTCTTCACTGTAGGATGCGCTGTCTCCGCCAAAAACTTTAATTCCATTGTATTGTGGGGGGTTATGAGAAGCGGTTATCATCACACCAGCATCAGTACCCAGATATTTAGTCAAATACGCTAAAACAGGAGTTGGCAAAACCCCAAAACAGTCAACGTCAGCGCCTCCAGCCAAAAGTCCAGAGACAAGCGCGTCCTCAAGCATTAAACCAGAAACCCTCGTGTCCCGTGCTACAAACACCTTTTTGGCTTTGGAAAATGTGGTAACCGCCAACCCTATCTTCGCCGCTAATAATGGCGTTAAATCAACGTTAACCCAACCTCGCACTCCAGAGCTGCCAAAGAGCTTTGACAATTTTAAGCCTCTGTGATTTGTGCTATTGTTAAATGTGCGAAAGCACCTAAAATAATTTAACAAAACTATTCAAAGTTTGCTGTCAAAACATGCTTCCCCCTCATTTTTTCAAGGAATTTTATGAGTTTCCTCCGTGTAGGATGCAGACCGTCTGGATTTGATATGTAATAGGCTGCGACGGCGTTTGCCAACATCAGCCTACAATCGTCTGAAAGCCCACAAGCATCCCCAACAATGTTTCCAGCATTCCAAGCGTCTCCAGCTCCAGTGGCTCTTAAAACTGGCACTTTAAAGGATGGAATGCCCGTTTCCTCCTTTCTTGTGAAGGTGGCAGCGAAGCTTGTTGCATGCAAATCAATCCTTGCAGACAAGTTTTTTGCAAGGATACGCGCCGCCTCTTTCGCCAACTCCTCAAAGCTAATTTTTCCTTCCAACTTCTTTATTTTGTCGCTTAATTGTGATGCGTAACGGTGAGCCTCATTCTCATTTACGCTTAGCACATCAACGTATCGACTTTGCAAAACATCTTTCACAAGTTCTGGAATCTTCTCCTTGTTTTGGGTCGGGTCGGCTGTGTCATAATAGGTTTCGCCTTTCCCCTTCTCCTTTACATACTTAAAAACGGTTCTTGCTAGTCCTGTGCCGAAGTGTCTAGTTCCAGCCCAGTCAAAAACACAAATGTAATCTGCGTTTTCAACTGCCTCAAAGTCCTCTTCATCTAGGCATTGTGGCCCAAAATCTGCGAGGCTGCCGACATCTCTGAGCATTACGTTTGCTTTGCCGCTTTCGGTTTTAAATTCTAAGGCTGTTGTCAAGGATGGTTTTTCAAAAATTTTGACATGGGAAAAATCCACCTTCCACCTTCTAAGATAGAACTTAACCATATGCTCTCCAAGCTTGTTTGTACATATTATTGGAATGACTTCAACGCCTAAGGCGGCGAGGGCGGCGGCTGTGTTTACGGCATTTCCGCCTCTAAGCTCCGTTTGCGATATTCCGTCAATGCTCCCGCCCTTCCTCCCCACTACATCGTTGAGTTGCTTTATGAAATTTTTAGGGTCGCTTGGAAATGTTACCAAGCGGTCGGTGAAAAAGTCGGGCATGACAACAACGCTTATTTTAATGGCTTCACCTTCTAAGAATGTTTTCAGTTTATTAGAAAGTTCAATAAACAAACATGTTCACCTAAGCACAATATTTTCACATGCAGATAGCATTTTTCATAAAGTATTTTAGTTGGTTCTTACGTATAGGGTTAACTTCGTTGACAAGAACGTTGGGGATAAAACTGTGAAGTTTAAAACTGAAATTTCATTGATTATACTGTCTATAGTGCTCTATATTTTAAGTGCCTTTTGCTATTCTTATGAGGCTGTAACAGAGGGAATAGCTGGCACATATTATCCATACCAAGATTATGCTTTTCCGTTAATCGTCGTCGCGTCGCTGTTGTTGCTGATAGCTGCAATTTTATACTCTAAAGGGCAGAAGCAGTCTAACTATCGCTAAACAGCAAGTTTATCCAATAAGTAAGCGAATGCAAAGCCAGACAATGTTATCTAAGATTAAGGCTAGGATTAAACCCACCGTTATGAAAATCAGCATGGGCAATCCTGGCGTCGCCCAAAAACTGTTGTCAATTTTTCTCTCTTCAACAGCCTTTTCTAGCTTTTGAACTATTGCTTCTCTTACTTCGTCTTTGGGCGTGAGTAGAAGCGTTCTTTTGGATGTGTTTTCTTCTAAGTTCTCCATAGGGTAAATGTGCCACTTGCTTTTCAGTTTGTCAATGGAGATTTTGTACCCAGTCAACATAACAAGAATTTTTTTGCCGAGAGATGCTTCTTCATAACCTTCAAAAAGCCTTTTGCCAGTTCTCCAACGCCAAACGATGTTGTAAAATAAAAGGTAGATTGCTGTTGCGGCTGCAAACAGAACAGCGTTGCTAAAGATGGTTATTGGAAAAAAGATCTGTGAGATTGGCGACGGCGTCCCGGTCAATGGTTGGAATATTTCTGGGTAGAATGGTAGGGCAAGCGCCAAGCACATTAGGGCTTTTGAGTCAGCGCCGCCGAAGCCTCCAGAGTAAAAAAGTATTATGGCGAAAGCCGATGTCAAACCAAAGCATAAGCCGTAGAGAAGTAGTTGCTCTAAGTTTCCGTCAAAAAACAAGTCAATTATGGTTAGTATAAAGGCTGGTGGGGCCAAGAGAATCCAAACTTTGTTGCTCACTTCACGGGTTTTGTAATCGCTCCAAGAGGCATAAAAAAAGAAGGCTATGCATAAGGCTGTGCGTGCAATGGCAAATATTTGATGCAATTTTCCACCTTACTCAATGGTCTGTTCTAGGAAGGATAAAAAGTTAGTTTTATTTAACCTAAAAATAGTGCTTTACTGTTTATAAAATGAAGGGTACACTAGCTTTTATGCGGCTTTCGCTTGTTCTTGACAGTAAGTTGCTGGTCCCGCAACTTTGATCGTGTACCACGTGTTTGCAATGAAATCTATTCCCGCCGCAGTGCCGTTCACTTTTATCAGCAACACTCCGTCAACGGGAATTGTTTGTGGCAATGCCTCAGTGGTGACCGCTCCTGTAACATTTGCTCCATTAATATAGACTATGTCCACGACTGCGGGTTCTGTGCCCCAGTTTCTAACGTAGAGCGTTACTTCGTCTGATGCAGCGTTGATGCTTATTGAGTCGAACCTTATTCTTGTGCCTGCCTGTTGTCCTGCGCCGCTCATATATGTCATTACCCAAGCGTAAGTTACAGCTATAGCTGCGACGGCTATAACTATTAATAGGAGCGTAGCCAGTATGGGTGATATCGCTCTTTTGGTTTTTAACATATTTTTGGCTGTCACGTTTTCACCTTGCTGTTTATGAAATCTGAAGATTACTTATTTAACTTCTATGAACTTAAAATCCAAATTTTCAGTAAGTTAGTTTATATTTATTGAAGGATTATTCTAGGAGGTTTGCTTTCAGCTTTACGTTTTAGTTTAACAACTATTGCGATAATTATTGCGAAAGCCGTTGATGATAACAATAGGTATGTCGCCGCGGGGTCTATGGTTGTTCCAATAACTATTGGAATCGTCATGTCTTGGTTTACGGTGACTGTTTTTTCCTGTTTTTGATCTTGTAGTTTTGCTATGAATGTGTATGTTCCGTCTGGGAGGTTAAAGGCGGCCTCTCCATTGGGTGCCAGAGTGTTATTTACCAGTTGTCCGTCTTTGTAGATTTCGATGAACACTTCACTGGCGTATGCGTTGTCTTTGTATATTTCAACTCTTACTCTGGATATTCTATAACTTGTGTCGATGGTTATTGTTACGGTTGTTTGGCTTGTTATCGTGACGGTTTGTGTTTGCGTGGCTTGTTCTTTTGAAACTGTGAATGTGTATGTTCCCTCTAATAGTTGGATGAGGCAATAGCCAGTTGCGTTGGTTGTGCCGCTGTAAACTGTATAGCCCTCGCTGTTTGTCACTTTCATTTCAGCGTTGTTTATAGGTTTATTGTCGCTCCATACGGCTTTTACGGCGACTCTGCATGTTGATGCTGCTATAAAATTAAGTTTTATAGTGACCGTTTTGGTGTTGGAAAGGCTGATAGTTGTGGTGTTGGTGTAAATTTCATACTGCGTTTGGATTGTGTAGTTGGCTTCTGGAAGTTGCTGGAAAACAACAGAACCTCCGCTGGTGTATTTTGTACTGTACCATCCTCCTCTATTAATCGTTACCTTCGCGTTTGTTAAGGGCTTGTTTGCAGCGTCGAAGACGTTTACTGTTAGGTTATGCACTTTGCATATTGCGTTGTAGTTTCGTGTTGTGTCTGAAAAGCTGAAAGTGCCTTCGTGTACTATCAAACCTTGCCACAGGATTTGCACTTGATAAGTCCAGTAGCTCATTTGAGGAAAAGCTGCCTTTCCTTGTTCGTCTGTGGTTTGGCTGGTATCCCATTGTACGTCGTCTAAACTTTGCCAAGTTAACATCACTGCAGCGTTTTTAAGGGGTTGGTTGCTGCTGTCTTTGGTGTAAACTGTTAAAGTTGCTAGGCTTTGGCAGACAATTGTGATAGAGGTTCTTGCCAGTGTAAGCGTGTAATCGCCGCTTGCAAGTTCTACTCCATTCTTTGAAACCACTACATGGACTAAGCCATCCACCGAATACACGTTCTCGTAAACTACCATACCCGAAGTGTTCGTGCAGTATGGCGGGAAAGCGGCGTCCCTATAGTCATCCGGCCCATATTTGGTGGTTACCCTTACGCTTGCGCCGCTGACTGGTCTGCCGTCGCTATCCTTCACCGTTATTATGATTGTGTAAGTTGTTTGTGAATATGCAAGCGTTGAAAACGCGGTGAAAACAAGCAAAATTGCAATGGCTGTTATCGTTAGATTTTTCATCATTTATTCACGCAGCCTAATTATTGGGGCATAAGATTCTAGAAACATGTAATAGTAATTGTTGACTTCCGTGTAGCCGCCTCCACTATACATCCACATAGCAAGAGCATAACTATAATTTAGACCAGCATACGTCGTATACGCGTCTTCTTGGCAGTTTACAGCCTCAAATTCTATTGACCCTTGATTTGCACCACCCGTAGCTGCTTCAGTTACTGAAAATCTTGTTCTGGAGGGATCTATGCTCCTAAGACTTTGAAGGCTTTTCTCGTTAAAGATTAAGCCTCTTCCAAACGCGTCATTCCAGTGGGCCGCCCAATAACTAGGGTATCGGTATTCACGGTGCTGTCGGTAAACATAGTTGTATGTATAAGGTCCGGCGACGCTACCAGTTGTGTAGTTTAAGAAAGCGTAGTATTGAGGGTCTCCTTTTCCCATGATTGATGCAAACCACAAACCGTCGTCAGTCTGCGCTTGTTTCCAGTAAATGTGCACGTTTAGCTGAAGGTATTTTACATTAGCCGTTATAAATACGAAAGCGTATGTGTCATAATAGTTGCTTCTTGGTCCACTTGAAGGGTTATATCTATTTTGAACTTGCGTGGAGTTTAAAGTGGCGATGAGGCGAACAACAGCCCTTTTATCTGAGTTTCCGTACCAATATTTTATTTGCCATTGCCCATAAGGTCTCCACGCCCCCAAGGAGCCGCCCGAAACTCCAAAGGCATGGAGGTTCCATGGTCCAAAACATAATCCATTGCCTGGGTTTATCATTACAAGGGCTGCAACGCCATAATAGTCGTATGGGTATGTCGACGACTGGGTATGTCCAACACCTATGAACTCTACACGATATTTGTTTGTGTTTGCCGTGAAAGATGCTGAATCATAGGTTAAGTCGCTTGGCCACTGATATGGCTCCGCGTCTAAATCATCCAGCCAATGTATACGTACTTTTTGCCTCTGTATTGTAAGCTGCGGAAACTTCACCTGAAACACTATGCGGCTGGAGGCGTTAAAACTAGCCCATGGATCTGCCAAGCCTCTGGGAACTTCAATTATCTTTTCGTGCCAGTTCACTTTATCCCAAATTTCATACTGACATAGCGACGCAACAAGCGGACCGCTGGAGCCAGTTTCAGTAACGTTAACTCTGAACTGTTTGATGGGTATCGGTGGAAAAGGAGGCATGATAGCAGAACCCTCGCTTGTAACGTTAAGCTCTTTTCCATTCCAGTACCAGTGGCCTCCAATACCGCATTCTAAGGTGTAAATTTCATCCGCGCTTGTTGTCATTTGGCTGGTTGGCGTAGCCCTTTCAACATCAAACTCTATGAAGGTGTACGTGGACAGTCTAACATAAATCCCTCTATCGTCTCGGACTGTTATTAAAAGCCACTTGTAGTAAGGCTTTGGGACAGCGCTTGGATTGGAAAACTCCAGCATATATGTGCCAGCACTTGTCATCATATCCTTGGTATCTTTCTGCACTAAATCCACAGTTCTCCAGTCGCCTACAACAGGGTCAAACCTCAAGACTTCAAAATTGGCCCATGTTAAATCCGTCGCTGGACCATTTTCCTGGATAACTGTAACGTTAACATTTTTTATTTCATTCGGGCTTTCATTAATGTATGAAATGTTCACTCTTGCGTAGAGGTAATATAACGCGCTGGTATTGTATCCGTAAAGTCCAAATCTTAAAGCGTCAACCTTGACCTCAGCACAGACGCTGGATAAGCCCTCTGGATAATTCCAGTAACACTTTATGAAGTCGTTAACATATCGTTTGTAAGACCCGATGGTTATCAATGTAGGGTGTTCAGAAAATGAGACGTTTAATCCATAGCTTGGAAAAGCCCTGTACAAGTCGGTGGCCCACCGTAGAAGCATGTCGCTAACAACACCTTTGTCGGCAAAACCATTTTCGTAAAAGTTTTTTGTATAGTTAGCCAGCAGTGACACTTGCACTTGTTTGGAGCCAGCCATTACATTATCAACTATGCCCATGTATTCCTCCCAGCTTTCATATTGGTAATAAGACACGGTGCTGTACATCACAATGCTTAGAGAAACAATCATTATAGCTATCATCAATGCTGCGATAATGATGAACTGTCCACGTTTTTCTCCCGCAAATTTGTTTCGCCTGTGAGTTTTCTTCAAGAGATGCAAAATGGTTTACCTCCTTGTAAGTTGTAAAATCAATATTCTAGGGTCATAATAGGCTCCAGAGCTTGCCAAAACATATGTTACTGTAGAAACTAAGCTTGGATTCTCGAAGGCTTCAGGTTCACCATAAACTATGCTTTGTCCTTCTACATGAAGCTCGCCAAACTCGTCAAGCCGATAAATGGTGAGGTTAAAGTAGATGTCTGGGAGGAGAGAAACCATCAACGCTGATCTGAGGAGGCTTTGCCCTCGAGCCACGTCCGAATCGTAAACATAACCGGTTAAAATTCCACGAGTCTCCAAATTGTGTAGGACGTTGTATCCTAGTTTTTCCAGCTCCATTGCCTCGTAACGGGGGCTATAGGGGGGAATCATGGCGCCGTTGACAAAAGTTATAGTGACCATGATAACCAAAGATGCTAGTATTGTCTCAACGACGCGCATCTGCCCTTTTCTGTTTTTCCACATTTTCAACTCACTTTTTCCAAAGCCAAAGTTCAGCCGTGTAAATCATATTTTCAATTATGACATTCCTCTGAAGTTTGACGGCACCGCCGCCAACTGGAATTTCATCGCCATATCCAAACACGTTATAGCTCAACAAGTTCCTAAAGGGACCAGCCACAACAATCTCTCTGCGCCCTTTTTCAACAGCTGAAAAATCGAAGATCAATATTGCTGGGTTAAGCTCCCGCAATCCATCGAAGGTTTTGCTCCAAAGCGCAAACTTACCCGACTCTCCCGTGTTAAAGTGGTCGTTTTGCGTACCATTATAGAGTGATATTGTTTTCCCATCCGTTGTATAGACATAGGCGCTAACCACCCAAACATTCTCGTTTGATGGATTTTTAGCCTTTGTTAACACTACAGTATCTCCTACAACGTTTATGTCTGCGACGTAGACAGACGCATCCTTTCCCATAGTCACCAATATTGCAGCCACGTCAGCCACCGAAATCCTCAAAATCACTATTACATAATCCGGAGACGCCAACGCCAAATTAATGAATTGTGAACAAATTCCAGAAGCATTCGTTACAGTGGAGCTGATGGGTCCAAGCCTGAAGTCCTTACCCTTCGAATGGAAAATAAATCCATCCACAAAAGCATTGGGTATGGGGCTCCCATCTAGATGTGAAACTTTTATGGCGTACATTAACGTTGTTGAATTTACATACTTTAACGGTGTATTGGTTTCGTTAATTTTTGTTCCATCAACATTTGTCACGTTGAAGGGTGGAATCAACCGGAAGCTAAATCCGTATCCTTGTAGGTTTAAGATGTCTTTTAAATACTCATAAGGCAAGTATCCCAGCGGATTATCTTTATTCAATCTTTGGATTTTATCTGGATCTAACACATAAAGTGTGGGGTCAATGTAGCTTGCTAAACCAAACCTTTCCACAACGTTTGGATGGAAGTAGTAGGTTCCATTAACTTTTGAACCCCAGTTAACAGGGTATCCAGCGTCTAAAAGCATGGCGTTGAACAAATTTAAGGCTATGTTTCTCAACTGTTGTTGCTCAACAGCTTTTAAGTTTCCAGCGTTTATTTGCGGCGTAATGACAACTGTGGTAATGAATAACGCGCCTACGACGATCATTGCAAAGATGTGGTCAAAGACTGGGTTCATTTGGTTCACCTATATTCTATATTTATATTAAGTATGTATTAAGTCTTACTATACACTATCAAGTGAGAACCACACAAACACCTCTCCACCCCTACACTCACAACACGCGAAAACCAGTTCGCTATAACTGCTATTTACAGTCCGTAGGCCAGCAACCTTTAATCCCCTAATAAGCCAAGAATCCGCATTAATTTGCCTTTTATCACTAACATAAGTGCGTATACCCAAGGCATGATAAGTGGCGTTGCTCACGATCTCAATAGTATAAAATGAATCTTTAATCATTCGAGGAATTTTCAACTCTTTTTTAAAAAGAACATAGCCGCCAGAGGAATTTCTTGAAAGAAGATATAAATTCTCAAAAGTATTAGCTGCGTAATCGGCAACCTCTTTTAACTCTTTTGTCATCATATAAGCTTGAACATTATCTATGATGGGAAAATAGGCTATGGGCAAAACGAAGATCAACAACAACAATGCTACAGTGCAAATTAGATGACTTATCGTTGGAGATGGCGACGTTATCTCCCCCCATACACGCTTATGCTAACAACGGAAACGATGAAATTAAAAACTACAATGCCCTTCCTTAACGGCGCACTCGTCCACGAATCCATCGGGCTTTCACCAATTTTGGCGCTTACGGTTGCTGTGATTCCATCACTTGGTACATCAAACACGTGGGAAAATATAGCTGAACGATCCACACACCTTGCTATAATATCGAGTTCCCCTGCATAGGCTGAAGCCCTTTGAACTTCAATTTTTATAATCCTTACATCCACATAAGTAACATTCTGCCCAAGAGAGACAGTTTCATAGGTTTTCGCTGCATAAACTCTATAACTTAAAATGACACTTACCAAGCCGGATTTTTGTTCAACAACTATTTGCCCAAGATCTTCGGTTCCGCGAGTGACTATTACTTTCTCGTCTCCCAAAATGTACTCTCTATAATCGCCTCCATAGTTGACATAAGCAGTGCTAATACTATATTTAATCAATCCAAATGTGGTGGAATAAGACGTAGAGTTGTTGGCTACATTTACCGTCATTGTTAGGTTCAATGCATTAGGTATCAGCTCTATTCTTCCGTAATTTGCCGTAAACTGTGTTGACCTTGAAGTTTGCGGCTTATCTGCGACATACTCTATTGAGTCATCAAGCGTTAGCATAGCCTTCTTCGCGGTAGCAAATTCCGCTGCTCCTTTATTTTGTTCCATAATACGGTAGGCGTACTGGCTTGCAACCAACACAAGCACCACTGTTGCCGCAGTCATTATAACCGTTGAAATTGCTGGACTAACACCATTTTTATCCCTTTTCAGCTTAATCCTCTCTGGACGGCTGACCTTCATTCTCCCCCCCTCTTTTAGGCGCCGAACTTCACAAACATAGGCACCACTTTGGCGGCTACAACGGCGATTATGACAAGAATTGACGCGTGTTTGAAACCCGCAGCTATAGATTCTTCGCTTATCTTGCCTGCCACTATACCAATCAAGTAACTGTGGAAAATGGCTGAGGTGACAAATATTATTATTATTGGTCCTAAATCCCTTTTTTGACCAATTTCTGTCACGTTTAAAGTGCCTGAAGTGAAGCCTATCATCATGGTTGTTGTTGCCACAAGAAGGATCGCGGCAAAATACGGCATCATTATGTATGGGCGCACTGCCATTTTCTTTTCCTTCTCAACCTCCTGAGTTAAATTGTTGAACCTTGCCAAAGACTCAATCATGGCTATTGTTCCACCACCAACATCTATCGTTTCAACAAGTAGAAACATGATGATCTGCGTTATCCAACTGCGTGTTCGCTTAACAAAATCAATTATCACCTTTCTCAAGGGGATTCCCCAAGAAATTTCTGAGCTTATTTTACGCAGCTCCTTACTAAATTCGCCGTAATCCCTGTTTGAGAGGCTCTCAAT